>CAKZPN010000054.1 GCA_937139335.1 uncultured Roseicyclus sp.
ATGAAGGGCAGGAGCCCGCGGAAGATGTTGCGCAGCGGCACGCCGGTCTGCGCCGAGGCGACATAGGCGTTGAGGCCAAGCGGCGGTGTCAGAAGGCCGGTCTCGCCGCCCAAGATGATGCGTTTGGTGGCGAAGAGGAAGCTGGGCAGCGTCGCCGCGGCGATCTCCGCGCCCTCCGCCCGTGTCAGGGTCTTGCCCCCTCGTCAGTCCGTCATCCAGCTCTGGTCGAACCAGTCCGACACGTCGCCGGGCCAGACGAGGGGCTGGCCGTCGGTGCCGCGCAAAACGCCGCTGTCGTAGAGGAACCGTGCCATCGCCGTGAGCCGGTCTTCGTCGATCCAGCCGACCGACGTGGTGCCGTCGGTCAGGTGGCCGCCCTCGTCGATCACCCGCATCGAGCCACGGACAAGCTCTTCGTTGGGGAAATCTCCGGCCTCGATCAGGATCTCGGCCGCCTCCTGCGGGTTATCGGCCGCCCAGGCGTAGCCCCTGGCGGTCGCGTCCATGAAGGCATTCACGGTATCGGGGTCGGTCTCGATCATCGCGGACCGGGCGCCGATATAGCCGCCCTGCGGTTCAGGGACACCGTAATCCGCGTAGAGGAAATGCGACTGATCGCGCCCGAGGAGCTCGCTGTTCACGCCTTCCCAGGTGGCGACCTCCAGCGTGAAGTCGACGGCGCCGGTGGCCAGCGCTTCGTAGGCGCCCGTGCCCAGCGTCACGGTATCGTAGACCGGCGTTCCGCCGTCGGCCACGATCATCGTCGAGATCAAGGCGTCTTCCCACGCGCTGCCGAATCCGGCGTAGGTCTTGCCTTGCAGATCGGCGGGACGCGAGATTTCCGTGTTGTCGCTGTTGTAGACCAGTCGCCCGGCTTCGCGCTGCATCGTCACCCAGAGCGCGGTGATGTCGGCGCCGCCGGCCTTGGCGCTGATGAACCCCAGGGCGGTCATGTAGGCGAAATCCACCACCCCGGCCGCCAGGAGCGCCGTCGAGGCCGTGTCGGAATAGGGTAGGATGTCGACCTCCAGCCCGGCCTCCGCGAAATATCCGTTCTCGCGCGCGACGATCAGCCCGATGTGGTTCGTGTTCAGTGTCCAGTCGAGCGCGATGCTCACCTCTTCGGCATGGGCCGGGGCAGCCGCGAGGCAGGCGGTGAGGCCCAGGGTCGTGATCTTCATGGTGTTTCCTCCAGCAGCATGGATTTAAGAGCCGACCGGATCTCGGCCAGCGTGGCCTCGGTGCGGTCGGCGCGGGGGGTCGTGATGGAAATTTCGGCGACGATGCGACCGGGGCCGCCCGCCATGACGAGCACGCGGTCCGCCATCTGCGTGGCCTCGTAGAGATCGTGGGTCACCATCAGCACGGCGCGTGGTCGCTCGGCGAGCCGGTCGATCAGCCAGTCCTGCATTCGCAGGCGCGTCACCGCGTCGAGCGCCGAGAAGGGTTCGTCGAGCAACAGCACGCGGGCCTCCTGCACGATGGTGCGCAGAAAGGCCGCCCTCTGGCGCATCCCGCCCGAGAGCTGGTCGGGAAAGCTGTCCTCGTGGCCCTGAAGCCCGAAAGCCGGAAACAGACCGCGCACGCGATCATTGGCGGCGCGTCGGTCCATGCCGCCGACCTCCAATCCGAGTCGGGCGTTCTCGCAGATGGTGAGCCATGGAAAGAGGGTGTCCTGCTGCGCTTGGTAGGCGATGTCGCGGTGGGGCAGGGCGGCGCTCCTGCCGTCGACAATGGCCGTGCCCTCGGCCTGCAACTCGGGCGCCAGGACGCCGGAGAGCCATTTGACGACCGAGCTCTTGCCGTATCCCGACGGGCCGATGAGGCAGGTCAGGCGGCCCTGGGCGAGATCGAGCGATAGGTCCTCCACCAGCGTTGTAGTCCCGGCCCGGATCGTGAGCCCTTGCACCTCAAGCATCCGAGACCCTCCGATATCGGCGGCTTGTCGCCCGCTCGATCCCGTGAATGGCCGCCAATAGCGCAAGCGTGAGACCGGCGGACACGAGCACCGCCGAAAGGACGAGGTCGGCGCGGAAATTGTTCTTTGCCGACAGGATGTAGATGCCGAGGCCCCGCCGCGCGCCGGCATATTCGGCGAAGATCGTCGCGACGATCGCGTAGGTCGCCGAGATCCTGAGACCGGCGAAGAATTGCGCCCGCGCCGAGGGAAGCGTGGCGCGGCGAAAGACCACCCAGCGCGTCGCCCCCAAGGAGACGAGCTGATCGCGAAAGGCGCGCGGCAGGCTCGCATAGCCGGACATCAGGCTGATGACCATTGGAAAGAAGGTGACGAGGATCACCAGCAGCACCTTGGGCAGCAGCCCGAACCCGAACCAGAGCACCATGAGCGGGGCGAGCGCCACGATGGGCACCGTCTGGCTCGCGATGAGAAGCGGCAGCAGACCCCGGCGGAGCCAGCCTGAGAAATGCAGCACGATGGACACGGCGAAAGCGAAGATCACCGACAGGCTGAACCCCACGCCCGCGACGCCCAGCGTCGCCAGCGCGTGCCGCCCGATCTCGGACCGCTCGACCCGGAGCCCGTTCAGCACGTCGCTCGGCGCGGGAAGCACCAAGGGCGAGGCATCCGTGAGGGCCACGTAGCTTTCCCAGCCACCCAGAAAGGCGGACATCATCACAAGGGCTGGAAAGATATACCAAAAATTCATCATGACACGTCGGACGCGGGCAAGCCCTGCCCGCGTTGTCCCGTCCTCAGCCGAGGCTGGGGCTGTTGGCCGAGGCCGTCATGTCGATGGTGACGTGACCCTCCGCAGGGCCGAAGCGCAGGAATGCCTGGCGCAGCGTCTCAAAGACTGCCCCCGCATCGCCGCGCAACCGCGTGCAGAAATTCTTGGACGTCAAGAACGTGCCGCTGGACGTCAGGAAGTCGATGCAGCCATAGATCTCGTCCATGTGGCCGCCCGCGCCCATGACGTAGAGCGAGAACTGGACGTCGATGCCGACCCCCAGAACGGGCGCATCCGTCACGGCCCGCGCCGCCAGCGCCTGCCGGTCGGCCAGGGACTGATCCTGCGCGCGGTCCAGAACTTCGCAGCGGCAGTTGGGATCGTCCGGCTCACCGGGGCAGCCGCGCGACAGGGTCACGTGCATCGTGACATGCTCGGGTCGCCGGGCGGCAGCCGCGAACAGATCCCGGATCGCGTCGAACAAGGGCCCGGGCGCGCCGACCATCAGCGTCGACATGTCGTCGGTCTTGATCCTCAGGTCGTCCTCGTAGGGGGACAGGGCCTCGAGCCCGGTGGTGATGACAGTCTCGAAATCGGACGTCATTGGATAGAGTGACACTTGCGCGCCTATGAACATGCTAGCACCTCGCTCCGCTGGTATTATCCAGATCAGCTGTGAAGGGTTCACGCTCGGCGCGCATCTCAGCCCCTGTCGGAGCACCCCCGGTTATGTGAGCTCAGCGTCGTTCAAGCGGTCCGCCATGTCAACCGAGCGTCGTGGCGTCGGTCTGGTCGTCACGGGCGGTGGCAATCCCGATGGCGGCTTCCTGACCTCGGAAGAGATGAAGCGCCGCAGGCCGGCCGGCGACGGAGGCGGACGTCGCGCCGCCTGCCTCGGATGCCTATCCCCGCCAGTGAGAGCGGGCGGCAGCCGCGGTCGCGGGGCGCGGCGTGCAAGTCTCGATCGTGAGGCTGGCGCCATCGGCCCACGGCGAGGGGGATCATGCGTTTGTCCCGTTCCGGATCGCGAAGGCAAGGGAGAAGGGGTTCTCAGCCGATATCGATGACGGCAGCAACCGCTGGTCCGCGGTCCATCGACGTGATGCCGCCGTCGTGTTCCGGCTGGCGCTGGAGGCGGGTCCTGCGCACGCGACCTATCACGGCAACGCTGAAGAGGGCATCACCTTTCGAGACATCGCCACGGCCGTCGGCCAAGGACTTCACCTTCCGGTCGAGTCTGTGCCGCCGGAGGCCGCCGACGATCACTTCGACTGGCTGTCGGGCTTTGTCGCCCTGGACTGCCCTGCCTCCAGCGCGTCCACTCAAGAGCGGCTGGGCTGGCGGCCGGGCCACGTCGGTCTGCTTGGCGATCGTGCTGCGGGACACTATTTCGAGGCCTGAAGCGATCCGAGATCGGGGTGACGCGCCGATGCAACAAGATGGAACACTGATGACAGATTTCCTCAGGATGCCCTCCCGCCGCGTGGTGTTGAGCGGCGGAGCCGCTATCGCCGCTTCCGCGACGGCACTTTCCTTCATTCCAGCGCCGTCCGCTGCCCAGGCGACCCGCGGGCTGTCGGACCTGCTGGACGATGCAACGCGACTTGCCTCGCTCCGGACCGCAATCGTCGCGCGCGACGGTGAGATCGTGGTTGAGCGAGGCTATCGCGGCCACCTGACCACGGAACCCACGAACATCAAATCCGCGTCGAAATCGGTCCTCTCGGCGATGGTGGGGGTGGCGATCGAACGGGGCGTTCTGCACGGCGTCGATCAGCCGATCGCGCCTATCCTGCGCAACGACATCCCCGAAGGTGCGGATCCGCGGATCGAGGAGGTTACGGTAGGCAATCTGCTGAGCATGCAGGCGGGTTTGCGCCCGACCTCGGGTCCAGTCTACGGGCAGTGGGTGTCCGGGCGCAACTTGGTGCGCGGCGCCCTTGACCAGCCCTTCGAAGACGATCCGGGCGGGCAGATGCTCTACTCCACCGGATCGACCCACCTGTTGTCGGCCATCCTCACTGTAGAGACCGGACGGTCCAGTCTCGAAAATGCCCGCGCCTGGTTCGACGCGATCGAGGAGTTCTCGATTGCAGGTTGGGAACGCGACCCGCAGGGTATTTATCTGGGCGGGAACGAGATGGCGATGTCGCCGCGGTCACTGCTCGCCTTCGGCGAAGTCTGGCGCCGCGGGGGGCTTTCAGGGGACGGCACGCGCATCCTGCCCCAATCGTGGGTCGATGAAGCCTGGACTGCGCGCACCCGCTCGCGCTGGAGCGGCGATGGCTACGGATATGGGTGGTTCCTGCGCACCATGGCCGGCGAAGAAGTGCGCTACGCCTGGGGATATGGCGGCCAGATGCTCTACATCGTTCCGCGGCTCGGGCTGACCGTCGTCATGACCTCCGATGACACGCCACGTGCAACGACCATCGAGGACCGCGACAACCTGCACGCCTTGAGCGCGGAGATCATGGAAATCGTCCGGAACTCCTAGCTCCGCAAAGTGAGTACGATCGATTTGAATACTGGGCGCGGTGGCATGACTGTGCCTCGGCTTTAGGGGTGCTCCGGCCAACCGCACACAATCGCTTCCTGCCGCTCTTGCGGGCAGCGGGCGAAGGGCGTCCCGCAATTTATCACAGAACTCATACATCAGGGCGCCTTTCCAATAAGCACTGCAGACCCGCGACGATTAGGACAGGTCACGGGCATACTCCTGGGAAGGCCGGCCATGCAGTCAGAACAATCCATGACCTGTTTCGACGTGGCGCATCTCGGGCATGTCGAAATGCTGACCGACAGGTTCGAGGAAAGCCTCGACTTCTTCACGCGCGTCTACGGCCTCAAGCTCTCAGCCAGTGTCGGGCGCAGCGCCTATCTGCGCGCCTGGGACGACTACGAGGTTCATTCCCTGAAATTGACCGAGCACCACACCACGGGTGTCGGGCACATTTCCTACCGCGTGTCGTCGCCGGCAGCCCTCGAGCGGCGGGTCGCGGCCATCGAGGCCAGCGACTACCATGTCATCGGCTGGGTCGAGGACGAACCCGGACATGGCAAGGCGTTCCAGTTCGAGGATCCCTTCGGCCACCGGTTCGAGCTCTATTGGGACACCCGCCGCTATATACCCGGTGAACACGACCGACCCGCACTGAAGAATGTGGCGAGTGCTGTGCCCAATTGCGGAGTGCTGCCGCGCAGGCTCGATCACCTGAACCTGCTGGCCGACGACGTGACGGCGTTCCGCGCGTTCATGACGACCTGCCTTGGCGCCCGCGTGACCGAGCAGATCCGGCTGGACAACGGCCGCTTGGGCGGGTGCTGGTTCACGGTGAACAACAAGACCTACGATCTTGCCTGCACCGAGGAGCATGGCGGCGGGCGCGGTCGGTTCCATCACGTCACCTACGCCACCGATCAGCGCGAGGATGTCCTGCGGGCCGCCGACGTCATGTTGGAAAACGGCGTGCATATCGAGACCGGGCCGCACAAGCACGCCATCCAGGGAACATTCTTTCTCTACGTCTGGGAGCCCGCGGGAAACCGGGTCGAGCTGGCCAATTCAGGGGCGCGCCTGATCCTCGCGCCGGATTGGGAGACGGTCGAATGGACCGAGGCCGAGCGCAGGAAAGGTCAAGCCTGGGGTCTCAGGACCATCGAGACGTTCCACACCCATGGTACGCCTCCGGTCACGCGCGGGTAGCAAGGCGGACTGCTTCCTGGGCCGGTCGCCGCTGCGGCGTCCTTACCGAGGCATCGCGCGTTATCGGGTCCGCTGCATGATCCGCGGATAAAGCCCGGCGCAGAACTTATCAAAAAGCAAGGGTAGCCCGATGCAAACAGATGGCAGATCTCCCCATGGGGAGTCGACCAAAGGTCCTCACGCCGACACTTTGCGCGAGGTTTTTCTCGACGCCCGGACCCACTTCGCCTGGCAAGACAGGGAGGTGCCCGATGCGCTTCTGCGCGAGGTCTGGGACATTGCCCGGATGGGCCCGACGAGCACCAATGGCTCGCCGATGCGCGTCGTCTTCGTGAAGTCCAAAGAGGCGAAGGCAAAGCTTCTGGAGGGGTTGAAGCCCGGCAACGTCGACAAGACGATGTCCGCCCCCGTGACCGCAATCACCGGCTTTGACCTTGATTTCTTCGAACGTTTCGACCGGCTGGCGCCCTACGCGACCGACCGGATTGACGCCTACCGCGCCGACCCCGACCTCGCGTATCGGGCCGCGTTCCGCAACGCCACACTTCAGGGCGCCTATTTCATGATCTGCGCCCGCGCCAAGGGGCTGGACTGCGGGCCCATGTCGGGATTTCTACATGATGTGATTGATGCCAATTTCTTTGCAGGCACCAACATCAAATCGAACTTCCTTATCAATCTTGGCTATGGCGATCCTTCTGTCCTCTTTCAGCGACAGTATCGTTTTGCCTTCGATGAAGTTTGCAAGATCACCTAACTTATAACCTCTTGCCGGTTTCATATTGGCGTCCGAACGAGGTTGTTGAGACAACAGATCAACGAGATTGGGAGGAACGCATGAGCGCGATGTTGGATTTGGGTGGCGTGTCGCTGCCCTTGACGGAGGGCCAGTTCTACGGTGGCGGCTGGCATGACACGTTGGGCGGCACGCTTGCGGAAACTCGGAGCCCCGCCACCGGGGACGTTATCGGCAGGTTTTCCTTTGGCAGTGCTGCGGATGTCGATGCAGCGGTGCGCTCCGCTCAGGTCGGATTCAAGGTCTGGTCAGCAACGCCGCCGCTCGAGCGGGCGCGCATCATGCGCGAGGTGTCTGCCGTCATCGCCAGCCACGGTCGCGAGCTGGCAATGATCGACGCCGCCGACGGTGGCAACCCGGTGACCGAGATGTCTCGCGACGCGGCCAACGCTGCGGCCCAATGGCAGTTCTTTGCGGGGCTCGTGACAGAGATGAAGGGCGCCTCGATCCCGATGGGGCCGGATGTCGTCAATTTCTCCACCCGCCAGCCCTATGGCGTTGTGGCCCGGATCGTGGCGTTCAACCACCCGTTCATGTTCACCGCAGCAAAGGCGGCGGCGCCGATCGCGGCGGGCAACGCCGTCATCATGAAGCCGCCGGAGCAGGCGCCCCTGTCGGCGCTGCGGCTAGCCGAGCTCATCGGCGGCCTGCTGCCCGACGGGGTGTTCAACGTGCTGACCGGCGGTGCGGAGGTGGGGCAGGCGCTGTCCACTCACCCCGACGTCAATGTCGTTACCCTGATCGGCAGCGTGCCGACCGGTCGCGCGGTGATGAAATCGGCGGCCGAAACGCTCAAGCCCGTTCTGCTGGAATTGGGTGGCAAGAACGCCCTGATCGGCTTTGCCGACGCTGACCCCGACGAGGTCGCGGATGCGGTTGTGGCGGGCATGAATTTCATCTGGTGTGGCCAGTCCTGCGGCTCAACGAGCCGGGCCTTTCTGCACGACGATATCCATGATGCCGTGCTCGAGAAGGTGGCGGAGAAGATCAAGCGCCACAAGCCGGGCCTGCCGACCGATCCCGACACCACCATGGGCGCTCTGGTCAGCAAGGCACAGTACGACAAGACGCTGTCCTACATCGACATCGCGAAGGCCGAAGGCGCCAGGCTGCTTTGCGGCGGCAAGCGGCCGGACGATCCGGCCCTCGAAAACGGGTTCTTCGTCGAGCCGACAGTCTTTCACGGTGTCGATCAGTCGATGCGGATCGCCTCCGAGGAGGTCTTCGGGCCCATTCTTTCCATCCTGAGGTGGTCGGATTGGGAGCGGATGATGGAGGATGTAAACGCGGTCGAATACGGCCTGACCTGTTCGATCTGGACCAATGACCTGAACATGGCGCACCGCACCGCAAGCCGTGCGGAGGCCGGATTCATATGGGTCAATGAGGTGTCGAAGCACTTTCTGGGCACGCCGTTTGGCGGGTTCAAACAATCGGGGATCGGGCGAGAGGAGTGCCTGTCCGAACTGATGTCCTTCACGCAGGAAAAGAACATCCACATCCGAATGAAGTGACAGTCAAACACAAGGGAGGAAGCTATGAAGAAGACATTTGGTGTCGCCGTGACGATCGGCGCAGCCGCATTCGCTGCGGGTACTGTTCAGGCGCAGACTTTTCCAGAACAACGGATCTCAATGGTGGTGGGGTATTCGGCGGGCGGCTTCGCCGACACCGTGGCCCGTATCATCGCCGAACGGATGAGCAATTCGCTCGGGCAGCCCGTCGTGGTGGAAAACCAGCCGGGCGCGGCCAGCAACGTGGCGGCACTGTCGGTCAGTCGCGCCGATGCCGACGGCTACACGATCCTGGCGACAACGACGTCGGTCGCAATCAACCAAACGCTCTATGGGTCGCTGGAATACAGCATGGATGATCTGATCGCGGTCGCCGTGCCGGTCGCGGCGCCAGAGGTGCTTGCGGTGCATCCTGAATTCCCGGCGCAGACTTTGGGCGATTTCCTCGCCTATGCCGGTGACAACGCGGTCACCTACGCGACGGCAGGCGTCGGGTCGGGGTCGCATATCGCGGCGGGCTACTTCTATTCCGAACTGGCCGGGGTGAACGCCATCCATGTGCCGTTTGGCGGCGGCGCGCCGGCGGTGGGTGCGGTGCTGGGCCAGCAGGTCGGTGCGACGGCAATCACCATTCCCGGCATCGCGTCGCAGTTCGAGAGCGGTGGCCTGAACTGCATCGCGGTAGCCGCGCCCGAGCGCGTTGCGATTGCGCCCGACTGCCCGACCTACTCGGAAGCAGGCTTCGACGGTTTCGTTGCGCAAAGCTGGGTGGGCTTCTTTGTGCCCTCCGGGACCGACGCGGCAATCGTCGCTGCGCTGAACGCGGCCGTCAATGAAGCCATTGTGGATCCTGTGGCAGCCGAGCGGCTGGCGACCATCGGCAACACGATCCAGATCCTCGACGTGGCCGAGACGGACGCCTTCGTTCGGGGCGAAGTGTCATCCTGGGCCGAGCGCGTGCAGGCGCTGGACTTGCGGGTCGACTGACCGACGCCGGGCACGGCGCGGGCGGCCCCTCCCATCGGGGCCGTCCGCTGACTTTCAGGCGTGGGGAGGAGCGCACAGATGCAGTTGTTCTCAGTCAATCCGCTTCAGGCCCTCAGCAGCGCGGCGCTCTTTGCCGTTGGCGCCGGCGCCGCCTTCGTGGGCGCCTCGCGCTATGGTCTGGGTGAGATCTTCCACCTCGGGGCGGGGGCGTTTCCCTTCCTCCTGGGATTGCTGCTGATGGCGCTTAGCCTTGTCATGCTGGTCGCAGGTTTCGCTCCGCCCCCACAACCCAATCGGCGACAGTGGCTGGGTGCGCTGGCGGTGTTCTGCGCCATCGCGGTTTTCGGTTTGTCGCTCGACACCCTGGGCCTCGTGCCGGCGGTCTTTGCGCTGGTCTTGATCTCGCGCCTGGCCGAGCCGCCTTTCGAGCCGGCCGGAACCTTCGGGCTTGCGGCCGGGCTGTCAGCACTTGCCTATTTCGTTTTCGTCTTCGGGCTGCGCATGCCGCTCGAAGCCTTCACATGGCCATAAAACATGGACTTCTTGTCTAACGTCACTCTCGGGCTGCAAGTCGCAGCCAGCCCCGAAAACCTCCTGTTCTGTTTTCTCGGGGTGCTTCTGGGCACGCTCGTCGGGACGCTGCCGGGGATCGGAGCGCTCGCGGGCGTGTCGTTGCTCTTGCCGGTCACGTTCTACGTCGAACCCACGACAGCGCTGGTGATGCTCGCGGGCATCTACTACGGCGTCACCTACGGCGGTTCGACGGCGGCGATCTTGCTGAACCTTCCCGGGTCTTCGGCCGCAGCGGTCACTTGCCTTGATGGCTACCCGATGGCGCAGCAGGGCAGGGCAGGGGTGGCGCTGTTCATGACCACGATCGCATCTTTCGTGGGCGGCACCTTCGCGATCATCCTGCTCATGGTCTTCACGCCGGTCCTGGCGCGGGTCGGTCTCAGCTTCGGTCCGGCAGAATATGCGTCGCTTGTCGTGCTTGGCCTGATTGCGGCCTCCACCATCTCGTCGGGCTCGCCGGTGCGTGGCATCGCGATGGTGGTTCTAGGCTTGCTCATCGGCACCGTCGGCTCCGATTTCGAGACCGGGCGGCTCCGCTTTACCTTCGGCTACCTCGAGGTCGCCGAAGGCATCAGCTTCGTCGCAATCGCGATGGGCTTGTTCGGCGTGTCCGAAGTGTTGAACAACATCGGCGTGGCGAACCGCACAACAACCGTCTCGAAGGACGAGTACAGTTGGCGCAAGCTCTACCCCAACCGGGAGGATTGGCGCGCCTCATGGGGGCCGATGTGGCGTGGCTCGGTTCTGGGCTCGGCCTTCGGCATCCTGCCCGGCACCGGGGCGTCGATCGCCTCTTTCATCGCCTACGCATTCGAAAAGCGCTGGTCGAGGGATCCCGACCGTTTCGGGAAGGGAGCCATCGAGGGAGTGGTCGCCCCGGAAACGGCCAACAATGCCGCGGCGCAGGCGGCGTTCATCCCGACCCTCAGCCTGGGCATCCCGGGCGATGCCGTGATGGCGCTGATGCTCGGCGCACTCATCATCCACGGCATCACGCCAGGTCCGCAGGTCGTCACGAACCACCCCGAGCTGTTCTGGGGTCTGGTGATGAGTTTCTGGATCGGAAACATCTTCCTTGTCATCTTGCACCTGCCGCTGATCGGCGTGTGGGTTCGTATCCTCCTCGTGCCCTACAAGTATCTCTATCCGTCGATGCTGTTCTTCATCTGCATCGGGGTCTATTCGGTCAATAACTCGCCCTTCGATGTTCTGCTGGTGCTGCTCTTCGGAATGCTGGGCTATGCGATGCTCAAGCTCGACCTGCCTGCGGCCCCGTTGCTGCTGGGGGTCGTTCTGAGCCCGATCCTCGAAAACAACCTCCGGCGCGCGATGCTGATCTCGAGCGGCGATCCTATGACCTTCGTCGAGCGTCCGATCAGCGCCGGCTTTCTGGTGGCCGCCGTGCTGGTCTTGCTCATGAGCCTCCGGTCGTTCCGGCGCAACAAGCGGCTTGCGGATGGTCTGTCGGTGGAGCCGGATTGATGGCCACAATCTCGATGTGGCCGGTGCACAAGTGTGCCGGAGGCGGAACCGGATACGTGGAGGCGCCAAGCGATGTTTGACCTGCCCAACATCCGCCATCTGAGGGCGGTGGCTCTCGTGGCCCGTTACCAGAGCGTGAACGGTGCGGCGCAGGTCCTGCGCCTGTCGCAGCCTGCGGTGACGCTCGCGATCCGGCAGGTCGAAAGCCGCTGCGGGTCCAAGCTCTTCAACCGCTTCAAGACAGGCACGTATCCGACGGCGGCCGGCGAGGCGCTGGTCCTGCGGATCGAGCGCTGCTTTGCCGTGCTGGAGCGCGGAATGGTCGGCGAGGGCGAGCCGGGTGATGAGGCCCGCGACCTTGCCTGCCGGGTGTCGTCATCGCAGATCACCGTCCTTGCAACGCTGTTCAACCTGCTCGACTGGCAGATTTTCATTGAGGCGGACGGCGCGAAGAAGTTGGATGAATTCACGATCGGCTACGTGGAGGATGGCACGAGCGTCATGCACATCCCGTGGGTGCGCGAGACGCGGACGATCCACGACGTGCGCGTATTTCCGCCGTCAGAGAATGGCATCCCCGAGTTGGATATTCAGGGCGGATTGGCCGACACGACCTATTTCCTCGTCTTGATGAAGATCGTGTTCGGGCAGATCGTGGACCTACAGCAACGGGCGGACGGCTACGAGTTCCGCGTAGATTACCTGGATGCGGAAACCGAGGAAGACCGGCGGGCCGAGGTCAGCTTCTGGTTCCGTGACGACAAGCGCGTGGAAATGGCGATTGTCTGGAAGGCGCTTGTCTACAATGGGCCCGGCCTGTTTCCCGAGGACCTGGAGGACATCGTGGTTCCCGAACGGGTCGGCAATTTGCAGCCGCCGGGACCGTCCAATCCTAGAGGGGCACCCTACGTATTCCGCATTTGCAACAAGGTTCGTCTGGATGAAGTGCGCCGCCGCCAGAAAGAGGGCGTCTACGACCTGCTGACTGCCAAGGACTTAGAAGAGATTTCGGGGCATCCTAAGACGGCGGTTCCGGGCGACACAGCGGGTGGCGGGCTCGAGGAGCCCAAGCGGCAGAAGGACGAGATCGAAGGCGTGCAGGCCGTCATCACAGACGAGGCGCAGAAGGAGTATACGGTCATCGAGGCCTATGATCGGTGGGACATGGACGGCGACGGGCGCAAACACATATATATTTTCAACAGAGGCAGAAAAGGCTATTCATGGATTTTGGACAGATGCTACCGGATACGCAGACCCCGTTATCCCCGCATCCCTCGGAGACCGATATCCACGACCTCCACTTCCGTTTGTTCCTCGTCGCCCAGCCGGGCGTTCAGGTGGCAAGGTATGCGCAGAGTGCCTCGGCGGTCGGAGAAGTCCCACTCCTCGATCCCCGCCAGGCTCTTCATATGATCTAAAAGTCCCATCCAGAGCAGTTTCGCTTGCCTTAATGAGGTTCCTCGTGTCCTTCCAAGTAGAAGTATACCCCCTCCGTATACCAGCACATTTGTAAACAGGGGGTCCGAT
>CAKZPN010000055.1 GCA_937139335.1 uncultured Roseicyclus sp.
CCATCGTCACCGGCTCGATCCTGGGCTTCTCGCTGCCGAACTTCTGGCAGGGGCTGATGCTGATCCTGATCTTCTCCATCGGCCTTGGATGGTTGCCATCCTCGGGGCGGGGCGAGACCGCGAGGGTCCTGGGGATCGAGACCAGCTTCGCCACGTGGGACGGCATCCGGCACCTGATCTTGCCGGCGACGAACCTTGCGCTGTTCAAGCTGGCGCTGGTGATCCGGCTGACCCGCGCGCAGGTGCGCGAGACGATGCCGCTCGACTTCGTCAAGTTCGGTCGGGCCAAGGGGTTGAGCGAGACGCGGATCATCGGAGTGCATGTTGCCAAGACCATCGCGGCACCCATCATCACCGTGATCGGGATGGAACTGGGGTCGCTCATCGCCTTTGCCGTCATCACGGAATCGATCTTTGCCTGGCCGGGCATGGGCAAACTGATCATCGACTCGATCAACCGCCTCGATAGACCGGTGGTCGCGGCGTACCTGCTCGTCATCACCTTCATGTTCATCATGATCAACTTCATCGTGGACGTGCTCTACACCGTGCTCGATCCGCGTGTGCGGCTGGGGGGCCGGTCATGAGCGTCGCCGAGCCGCGCGAAACCACGCCCGTCGTCACTGCCAAACCCGCCTCCCGCTGGCGCCCGGTGTGGGACGAGTTTCGCGAAAGCACCACCGCCGTCATCGCGCTCTGCGTCTGCGGCGTGCTGCTCGCCCTCGCCCTCCTCGGGCCCTGGATTGCCCCGCAGGATCCCTATGACCTGACCGCCATCAGCTTCTTCGACAGCCGGTTGCCGCCGCTCTCCTCGACGCCCGACGCCTTCTACCTGCTCGGCACCGACAACCAGGGTCGCGACATGCTGTCGGCGATGCTTTACGGGCTGAAAACCAGCCTTTTTGTCGGCGTCGCCTCGGGCGTTCTGGCTATCGCGATCGGCGTGTCGCTGGGGCTGGTCGCCGCCTATGCGGGCGGGGCGGTGGACGCGGTCATCATGCGCGTCGTCGACTTCATGCTCGGTTTTCCGACGATCCTCGTGGCGCTGATGATGCTCGCGATCCTGGGACAGGGGATCGACAAGGTGATCCTCGCGCTGGTGCTTGTGCAATGGGCCTATTTCGCACGGGCGGTCCGGGCCACGGCCCTGTCCGAGCGCAACAAGGAATATATCGAGGCGGCGCGGTCGCTCGGGCTCAGTCACGGGCGCATCGTCTTCCGCCATCTCGCGCCCAACTGCATGCCGCCCGTGATCGTCATCGGGACGATGCAGATCGCGAGCGCCATTTCCGCCGAGGCGACGCTGTCGTTCCTCGGTCTCGGCCTGCCGATCACGGAGCCGTCGCTGGGCCTGCTGATCGCCAACGGCTTCAACGTCATGCTGGCCGGGCTCTACTGGATCTCGGTCTTTCCGGGGCTTCTGCTGCTCACGCTGATCTTCGCGATCAACATCGTCGGCGACCGGCTGCGCGAAGTCCTGAACCCGAGGAACGCACGATGACCGCGTTGCTGGAGGTCCGGGGCCTGAAGACGCATTTCTTAACCCGCGCAGGCGTCGTGAAGGCCGTGGATGGCGTCGACATGATCTTGCAGCCCGGCGAGGTGCGCGGCCTTGTCGGTGAAAGCGGCTCGGGCAAGTCGGTCGCGAGCTTTTCTATCCTCGGGCTGATCGACCCGCCGGGGCGCGTGGTCGAGGGCGAGCTCCTCTACAAGGGCGAGGACCTGAGAACCGCGACGCCCGAGCGGCTGAAGCAGCTTCGGGGCAAGGAGATCGCGATGATCTTCCAGGACCCGATGATGACGCTGACCCCGGTCCTGCGGATCGAGACGCAGATGGTGGAAACGGTCCGCGCGCACGAGCGGGTCTCGGCGAAGGCTGCGCGCGAACGGTCTGTGGACATGCTGCGCCGGGTCGGCATCTCGGCCCCGGAAACGCGGATACGCGCCTACCCGCACCAGTTCTCGGGCGGGATGCGCCAGCGCGTCGCCATCGCCATCGCGCTGCTGCACAACCCCGCGCTGATCCTGGCGGACGAGCCGACCACGGCGCTCGATGTCACGATCCAGGGCCAGATCATCGCCGAGATGCAGAAGCTTGTCGCGGAAACCGGCGCGGCGATGATCTGGGTCAGTCACGACCTCGCCGTGGTCGAGACGATCGCCGACACGATCTCGGTCATGTACGGCGGCCGGATCGTCGAGAGCGGCCCGGCGGGCAGGGTGATCGGCGCGCCTGCGCATCCCTATACCGAAGGTCTGTTGAACTCGATCCCCAGCCGGACGACACCGGGCCAGCGGCTGAACCAGATCCCGGGCATGGCGCCCTCGGTTCTGAATCTGCCGCCGGGCTGCGCCTTTGCACCCCGCTGCCGCTATGCCCACGCCGCCTGCGGCACGCCGCCCCCGGTGCTGGACGTGGGGGAGGGCCGCATGGCCCGCTGCGTCTCGCCGCTCATGATGGAGGCGGCGGAATGACCGCGCACGTGACGCTCGAGAACGTCGAGAAGGTGTTTCAGAAGAAGCCCGATTTCGCGGAACGTCTCGCAATCCGGCTGGGCGCCGCGCCGCCGCCGGCCGTGCGAGCGGTGGATGACGTGACGCTGGAGATCGCTCAGGGCGAGGCTGTAGGCCTTGTGGGCGAATCCGGCTGCGGGAAATCCACCCTCGGACGGATCGTGGCAGGCATCTACGGTAAGACCGGCGGCACCTTCGCGTTCGAGGGCAAGGAAGAGGCGCATTGGTCCGCCGAGGATGCGCGGCGCGCGCGGCTCGACATCCAGATGATCTTTCAGGATCCGATGTCGTCGCTGAACCCGCGCAAGCGCGTTCTGGACATCATCGGCGAGGCGCCGGTGGTCCACGGTCTGATCCCGCGCCGCGAGCAACCGGCGCGCGTCGAGGCGCTGATGCGCGAAGTGGGGTTGGACCCGGCATATGCCCGCCGCTTTCCGCACCAGTTCTCGGGCGGGCAGCGCCAGCGCATCGGCATCGCGCGGGCGCTGGCGGTCGAGCCGAAGTTCCTCGTCTGCGACGAATCCGTCGCGGCGCTCGACGTCTCGATCCAGGCGCAGGTGCTGAACCTGTTCATGGACCTGCGCGAAAAGCGGGGGCTGACCTACCTGTTCATCTCCCACGATCTCGGCGTGATCGAGCACCTCACCGACCGGGTCGCCATCATGTATCTCGGCCGCCTCGTCGAGGTGGGGACCACCGCCGAGATCTTCCGCGACGCGAACCATCCCTACACCCAGGCGCTTCTGGAGGAGGCGCCGCGGATCGGGAGGGGGCGTCGCGCCTACACGCCCCTGAAGGGGGAGATCCCGTCACCGCTGAACCCGCCGCCGGGCTGTCATTTCCACACCCGCTGCCCCCACGCGATGACGATCTGCAAGACCGAACGACCCAGACTGAAGGCTGTGGCGCCGGGGCGTCTTTCTGCCTGCCATCTCAACGACACAACAGACTAGGAGGAACTCATGATACGTTTTCGACCCTTGTTTCTGGCGGCTGCAACAGCCGTTGTGGCGCTACCTGCCGTAGCGCAAAACCTCATGATCGGCCGCGCGAATGAGCCGCAATCCATCGATCCGCAATTCTCGCGGACCGGCAACAACCAGATGACGTCGCTGCACATGTTCGATCGTCTGGTGCTGACCGACGCGGATGTCCGGGCGCGGCCCGGCCTTGCCGTCGAGTGGACGAACGAGGATGAGACTCACTGGGTGGTCCGTCTGCGCGAAGGCGTGACGTTCCACGACGGGTCACCCTTCACGGCGGCCGACGTGGTATATTCGCTCGAGCGCGCGCCGAACGTGCCGAACTCTCCGGCCTCCTTCGCGGGGTCCGTGGCCAACCTAGAAGCCTCCGAGATCATCGACGACCACACGATCCGGTTCACGACGGTCAACCCGGACCCGCTGTTCATCGAGAACATCGGGACGGTCTACATCGTGTCGCAGGCCGCGACCGAGGGCATGGAGAACGAGGATTTCAACTCGGGCGAGGCCGCGATCGGCACAGGCCCCTACCGCTTCGTCTCCTGGGCGCCGGGCGACCGTCTCGAGCTGACACGAAACGACGACTACTGGGGCGACGCGCCGGCCTATGAAAATGTCACGATGCGGTTCATCGCCAATGATGCGGCGCGCGTCGCGGCGCTGCTGTCGGACGCCGTCGACCTGATCGACATCGTGCCGCCGGCCGACCTGCCGAACCTGCGCGACAACCCCGACATCACCGTCTACGACACGCCGACAGTCCGGTTGATCTACCTGGCGTTGAACCAGGGCGACGATGCGCCCGGCCTGACCGATGTCGCGGGCAACCCGCTCGACACAAACCCGCTTCAGGATGCGCGTGTGCGCCGGGCGATCTCGATGATGATCGACCGGCAGGCGATCATCGACCGGCTGCTCTACGGCGCGGGCGAGGCGGCCAGCCAGATCGTCCCCTCGGGCGTCTTCGGCTTCAACCCCGACATCGCCGTGCCTCCCTATGACCCGGATGGCGCTCGGGCGCTTCTGGCCGAAGCAGGCTATCCCGACGGCTTCGGCATCACGGTCTATGGCTCAAACGACCGCTTCAGCCAGGACGGGGAGCTGACGCAGGTGCTTGGCCAATTTCTTGCCCGTGGCGGCCTGACGGTCAACGGCGTCGAAACGCTGCCCTACGCGGTGTTCTCGCAAGAAGCTGGCAACAATGCCTACGGGGCCTTCGTGTTCTCCTACGGCAACTCGACCGGAGAGGCATCCCGCGGGCTGCTGAGCGCGATCCACAGCTTCGACCCGGACAACGATCTCGGCACCCTGAACCGGTTCCGCTACTCGAACCCGGATTTCGACGCGGCTGTGGTGGCGGCGGCGCAGATGTTCGACCCGGTCGAGCGCGAGGCGGCCCTTGCCGCGGCACAGACCTTGGCGTTTGAGGAAGACACTGCGATCGTGCCGCTCTACTTCCAGGCGCTCAGCTGGGCCTCGCGCTCCAGCATCGTGTACGAACCGCGTCGTGACGAGCGGACGCTTGCGATGGGCGCGCGCCCGGCGGCGGCAAACTGACCATGCTGGGGACCGTCGAGGATACCGTTTTCATTGCGGACGTGATGGTCCCCATGCGCGACGGGGTGCATCTGGCAACGGATGTCACGCTGCCGGCCCGGGACGGCAAGGCCTTGCCCGGGCCGTTTCCGACCCTTCTTTACCGCACGCCGTACGACAAGGGCGTGGCGCGGAAGAGCGAGATCTCGGTGGCCGACCCTGAGCCCCGGACAAACGCCGAAATCGCCAAAGGCCTCGCCCGGGCAGGCTTCGCCGTGATGAACCAGGATTGCCGGGGTCGCTATGGGTCCGAAGGGGTGTTCCGCAAATACATCGGCGAGGGCCGGGATGGTTTCGACACGCTCGACTGGGCCAGGGGGCAATCCTGGTGCAGCGGCCGTTTCGGCACCTTCGGCCTGAGTTACTCCGCCCATGTCCAGACCGCGCTGGCGCTGGAGAAACCGGACGGTCTGGACGCGATGTTCCTCGATTCCGGCGGTTTCTGGAATGCCTACCAGGGCGGTGTCCGCCGCGGCGGCGCCTTCGAGTTGAAACAAGCTACCTGGGCGATGAAACACGCGGCCCTCAGCCCCGCCGCCCGCGACCCGGTGGTGGCGGCCGCGCTGGCCCAGGAGGACGTGCGCGACTGGTTCGGCGCCATGCCGTGGCGGAGCGGCGTCTCGCCCTTGCGGCATGTGCCCGAATACGAGTCATATCTTTTCGAACAGTGGGACCACTGCGCCTTTGACGACTACTGGACAGTGCCGGAGTTCTACGCTGCGCCGCACTATGCGACGTTGGCGCAACGGCCGGTGTTCCTGATCAGCGGATGGTTCGACCCCTACGCTCAGACCATGCTGGAACATTACCGCGGGCTTCGCGCTGCCGGCGGCCATGCCGAACTGGTGATGGGTCCGTGGTTGCACGGGCGACGGAGCCAGACCCATGCCGGCGATGTGGATTTCGGGCCGGGATCGGTGCTCGACGATCAGATCGCGCCCGACTACGAGACGCTCCGGCTGGATTGGTTCCGCCGGCATCTTCAGGGTGAGGGGCAGGCCATGGCGCCCTCGGCTCGATGGTTCGCGATGGGCGGCGGACCTGGCACGCGCAATCCCGAGGGGCGGCGGCAACATGATGGCGCGTGGCGCAGCGACCCGGCTTGGCCGCCGACCAACAGCCACAGGCACGACCTGTTCCTGTCGGGCGGCGGCGGCCTCGCAGGTGCCGTTCCGGCCGCGCGGGAGATTGTCTTGCGCACCGACCCCGGCGCACCCGTGCCGACGATCGGCGGGGCCGTGACATCGGGCGAACCGGTGATGGAAGGCGGCGCATTTGACCAGGTTCCGGGGCTCGACACGTTTGGCGCGCGCACTCCCTTCCTGCCGCTCGCCGCTCGCGCCGACGTACTGGTCTTCGCGACCGAGCCGCTGGAAAGCGAGCTGGAGATTGCCGGTCCGGTGACGCTCCATATCGGGCTGACGACCGATGTGCCGGATCTCGACCTGACGGCCAAGCTGATCGACTGGGCGCCCGCATCCGTCGATTATCCGAAGGGCTACGCGATGAACCTGACTGACGGGATCCTGCGCCTGCGCTACCGGGACGACTGGTCTGCGCCCACGCTCCTCGAACCGGGCCAGCGCTACGACGTGGTGGTAGAACTGTTGCCGGTCGCGGCGCGGTTCGCCAAGGGGCATCGCATCCGGCTCGACATTGCGGGGTCGAACTTTCCGAAGTTCGACGTCAATCCGCAGACGGGCGAGCCCGAGAGCACCGCGCGCGGCCGTCGTATTGCCCATTCACGGCTCCAGTTCGGCGGCGAAAGACCCGCGAAGCTGTCCCTGCAGGTGCTTGGCTGATGCGGGTCGTGATCTTCGGCCAGGCGCTTCTGCACGAAAAGGTCACCTGGTCCGACGAGGTCCGCGCGCTCGCCGCGGATGCCGATGCGGTGATCTGCAACTTCGAAGGTTGCCTGCCGCCTGCGGGCGCGTGGCCGATGAAGACCAAGACCGTCCACCCCGCGGGCCCGGCGGCACTTGAGGATCTGCGGGAACTTGGTGTCACCCATCTTGGCATCGCGAACAACCACGCCTGGGATTTTGGGCACCCCGGCATTTTGGCCACGCGGAACGCCATTGTCGGGGCCGGGATCGCGGTGGCCGGGGCGGGAGTGGATGGCGCCGAAGCTCGGGCCCCGGCGAACCGGAACGGTGTCGCCCTGATCGCGGTCGATGCGGGACCGACCCCGGACTGGGCGATCGCCGGCAAGGGGCCGGGGGTCGCTGCACTCCGCGTGCGCCGCGTGCTTGGGCTGCCGCGCACGGATCTCGACACGCTGAGCGCCATCTCGGAGGCCAGCGGCGACGGGCAGCGCCGTCGGTTGCGCCAGGCCGTGGGCTTCGATGTACCCTCCGCGCCGAGGCCGCTCGACCTGGACTGCGTCGAGGCCGAGGCGCGCCAGGAACTTCACATCGTGGACCCCGAGGATCTGGACCGGCTGTGCCGCAGCGTGGAGGCCGCGGCAGGGCGTGCCGACCTCGTGATCGTCGCGATCCACTATCACATGTGGGCCCCGGATTGGCTGGAGGCGCCCACATGGCTCGCGTCCGTCGCCGAGAGCGCCCTTTCGAACGGGGCACATGCTGTCGTGGGGACCGGCCCGCCTTGGGCATTTCCGGCCGCGCGGACGGGCGAGCGCCTTGTCGCGCCGGGGCTGGGCAACCTTGTCTTTCACACCGGTCGACCGGCTCGCTACGATGAGCTGGGACTACCGGTCTGGCGCGGCCTTGCCGCCGTACACGAACAGGGCGACTGGACGACCCGCGCGATCTTGGTACAGCGCCCGCACGGACGGTAGCGCGCCCATTGGCGAATGACGGGGCGCGTGTTTACCCAAATCCCCATGCGCAAGTACTCCGTCCCATGTCAACAAGGCCTAGCCCGTTCCGTCCTCATCAAAATGTGCCGGCAGGTCAGTCAGCGGCCGACGGAGCGCGGGAGTGGTTGAACGAGAGCGCCAGGTTCTTTGGTGCTTCCGCTTTGCGAGGTCCGGGCGTTCTAGCGCGATCCGGTGAAGTGACGCACGACGGGTGCGTCCGGTCCCTGGTGCAGGTTGCGCAGGGTCTGGTGGAGGTCCCTGCCCGCCGCGCTGACGCGCCCGTGTTGTTCCAGATGCTCGGCCAAACTGGGCAGGTGAAAGATCTCAAGTCAAAAGCCCCCAATAGACGGAGGTGAACATAAAGAATGTACCGCCCGCACCGCCGTGGCCAGCAGGGCAAAGCAGAACATCGGCAGGGTCGTGGCGGCCTGCACCGATGCGACGACCACAGGGCTCGGGCTGAGCGTGGTCATCAGCGAGCCCGTGCCCCCATCGTGCATCCAGGTGCCGATGTTCGAGATCAGCGTTGCTGTCCAAAGCAGCGCAAAAGCGGTCTGGCCGAAGGGCGCGTAGGAGCTGACCGTCGCGGGCGCGCTACCACTGGATGACATCGGCCAGCTCCTCGCGGTGTTTCGTGGCATGGGCCCGCACGAAGGGGCACAGCGGCACGATGCGTTGCCCCTTGGCGCGGGCATCGTTGATCAAAGTTTCGACCAGCGCCCGGCCGACGCCGGTGCCGCGCATGCTGGCCGGCACGGCGGTGTGATCGGCGATGATAAGGGTGTCGGAGACCTTGGAGATGGTCAGTTCCGCCTCGCCTGCCGTGGTTTCGATGGTCGCGGCAAAGTGGCCTTTGCCGTCGGTCTCGCTGTAGGTGATCACAGGGGATGTCATCGCTTGTTGCCCTTTCTGAGCGTGGTCAGGATCGCCGCGGCAATCAGCCCGCCGAAGATCCAGCCGGACTTGGCAAGGGCCACGGTGTTGTTCTTCAACGTCGGTCGGTCGATCGACTGAACGCCGAACGCCATCTGTGGCTGACGGTCGATGAAGATCATCTGGCTGTTTTCGGGGGTGGGAAGTTCGATTTTGGACACGGGAGGTCTTTCTTATGCCAAGGGTAGCAAGCTGCGGATCATTCCTGGATGAAGGCCAGCAGGTCGGCGTTGAGCACATCCGCGTTCACGGTCAGCATCCCATGCGAAAAGCCCGGGTAGGTCTTGAGCGTGCCATTGGGCAGCAGCTCCACCGCGCGTTCCGCCGACGCGGCAATAGGCACGATCTGGTCGTCTTCACCGTGCATCACCAGCGTGGGAACGCTCATTGCCTCAAGGTCTTCGGCCTGGTCCGTCTCGGAAAAGGCCCTGATGCCGTCGTAATGCGCCTTGGCGCTCCCGGTCATACCCTGACGCCACCAGTTCTGGATCACGCCTTCATGGACAGTCGCACCCTCGCGGTTGAAGCCGTAGAACGGGCCTGCAGGCACATCACGGAAGAACTGCGCACGGTTGCCGGCAAGCGCGGCGCGGAACCCGTCGAAAACCTCCAGCGGCGTACCTTGGAGGTTGGCGTCGGTCTGTAGCATCAGCGGTGTGATCGCGGCCACCAGAACCGCCTTGGCGACGCGGCCCGCCGGTTCGCCATGTCTCGCGACATAACGCGCCACTTCGCCGCCGCCCGTCGAATGGCCGATATGGACGGCGTTGATCAGGTCCAGCGCCTCGACGACCGCGAAGGCGTCGGATGCGTAATGGTCCATGTCGTGCCCCTCGGAAACCTGCGCCGAGCGGCCGTGACCGCGGCGATCATGCGCGACGACGCGGTAGCCATTCGAGACGAAGAACAGCATCTGCGCGTCCCAGTCATCGGAACTGAGCGGCCATCCGTGGTGGAACACGATGGGTTGCGCGTCCCTCGGGCCCCAATCCTTGTAGAAGATTTCGGTGCCGTCTGCTGTCGTTACAAAGCCCATGGTCATGTCTCCTGTTGAGGGGGTGGGCACCGAAGCGAATGCGGCTCCGAGCAAGGGAAGGGTGGCGGCGAAGGTCGATCCCGAGATCAGCACGTCGCGCCGGTTGAAAACGGTGTGGGTCTGGCTGTCGGTCGTAGGGGTCATTCCGTGTTCCTCGATGACATCTCTGCATGCTCGGTAAGGAAGCTGTAGATCGCTCCGGCCAGAGGCCCGGCGCCCAATGAAAACAGGTACATCTTCATGACGCGTCCAATCCCGTTGTTCCTGGTCATCGCCTCACAGGGCTCGCGGCACTCCGGCGGCCTGATCGACCCGCGGTCCGCCGTGTCGAGCGACACGGTGCAGGACCACGCCCGCTCGCGATGACAATGTTTGGTTCGGACATCTCGCCGATCCTCGTTCTGGTGATTGCAGAAGGCCGGTCGCCTGGACGGGCCAGGCGGCGACTGTCGAGTGGTTGCGTTCCGATGTTGGGACTCAGATAGCAGGCCTTGGACGGCATTTCGGCGCAGCGTTTGCTGCGGTGGTGCCAGACTTGCTGACTCTGCTCCGAATTGTCCGCTGGGCCTGATCTGACGACGGTAAGCGTGCGATAGCGCGCAACGCTGTCAGACGGGTGTGACTCTGGCCCGGAACATCGGCGTTCCGGGCCAGAGCGTCATGTGTGGCAAGTTTGCGACCCGGGCGCCGCACCCCGTCATGCCTTGCGCCACCTGCATTGCAAATGCTGGTCGGTCACGCCGACAGCAGGTCGGCCAGGGCTTCGATCTCGCTTTGGCGCAGGTCGTGGCCGCCCTCGTGGATGCGTGTCGTGATGGCGGCGCCTTGTCGTTCGGCCCAGTCGATCAGCGCCTCGGTCAGCGGCCACGGACAGATCGGATCCCGCCGCCCTGCCGTGATCAGCACGGAGCGATTGCTCAGATCAACCGGCGCAGGGGTCCAGGGGATCAGCGGGTGCAGCAGTGCCACCCGGTCGAACAGGTCCGGATACGCCATCACGACCGAGGCAAGGATGTTCGCGCCGTTGGAATAGCCGAAGCCATAGGCAGGCGACGAAGGATGCGCAGCCTTGTGCGCGGCGATGAAGGTTGCCATTCGGTCGGTGCGCCGCGCGAGGTCATCCATGTCATAGACCCCCTCGCCGGTGCGGCGAAAGAACCGCGCAGCCCCGCCTTCGGAAACATCGCCGCGTGGCGACACGACGCCGCCCGTCGGCACCAGTTGGCGGGCGAGGTCGAAGAACTGATATTCATCTCCGCCGGTGCCGTGAAAGGCGAAGACCAGCGGCGCCCCCGGTTCGGGGGCGTGGGTGAGGGCATGATAACTTCTCAGGGACATCAGGACCTCCTCAGGCCGAAAGCGGGGGCAGGAAGCGCTCGATCTTGGCGCGGTGAGGTTCATAGCGGGCTGGCAGTTTCAGCGCCTGCCCCAAGTGCGCGGTGTCCTCGTCGCGGTCGAACCCGGGCTCGTTGGTGGCAATCTCGAACAGCACGCCTCCGGGGGTGCGGAAATAGATCGCCCAGAAATAGTCACGGTCGATCACCGGCGTCACCTGATAGCCGGTGTCCATCAGCGCCTTGCGCACCTCAAGCTGGGCAGCCCGGTCTTCGACCGCAAAGGCGATGTGGTGCACCGATCCTGCCCCCTGCGAGGCCGCGCCGGCATCGGGCAGTTCCTCCAGATCGATGGTATTGGCGGCGTTGCCACCCTCGATCCGGTAGCGTGTCACGGCCCCGTCCGTCTCGTCCTTGCTGTAGCCCATGAAGTTCAGGAGCTCTGCCGTCTGGGTCGCACTCCGCAACCGCAGCCGCGCGCTGTGAAAGCCCAGGATCCCCGCCTCTTCCGGAACGTCGCTGCCGGTCCATGGCGTGCGATCGCGCATATCGGTTTCGACCAGCGCAAAGCTGTCCCCGTCAGGGCCACTGAAATCCAGACGCGGCTCGCCAAGGAAACTGCCGTCGCTCAGACCCGTGACACCCTTGGAACTCAGTCGGTCTTTCCAATAAGGCAACGCACCATTGGCCACCGCGAACTCGGTCACGCCGACTTCGCCGGTCCCGCGTCTGCCGCGGGGTATCCGGCCGAAGGGAAAGTAGGTCATCACCGAGCCGGGCGTGCCGGTCTCGTCACCGTAGTAAAGGTGGTACACCTCCAGTGAGTCAAAGTTGACGGTCTTCTTCACACGACGCAGTCCGAGAACCCCCGTGAAGAACGCATTGTTCTCGCTGGCATCCACCGCCATGGACGTGACGTGGTGAAGGCCCCTGGTTTGCTTGAGCATCTCTGTCTCCTTTGCCGATCCGGCTAACATGCTCGGGAGATAGTGACATATATAATTTCCAAGAATAGAAACACATATTCATTTACTGTTATCATCAACCGTCATAATGATCGCCATGCAGACCCTCAAACCCATCCGCGTCTTTCTTGAAGTCGTCGCGCAGGGCAGCTTCGTCGGCGCGGCGCGCAGCCTGCATATGACGCCCGCCTCGATCACCCGCATCGTCGCACAGCTCGAGGCGGACCTGGGCCAGCAACTGCTCACACGAACGACGCGGCAGGTCTCCCTCACAGGCGCGGGGGCCATGGTGGCGACGCGGTACCGGCCGGTTCTGGACGACTTCGACCGCGTCACGGACGAGATCACCCGCCCAACGCATCCCGATCGCGGGCGCCTGTCGATCAACGCGCCCCTGTCCTTCGGGGTGCGATTGCTCCCGGGCCTGATCGGGAGCTTCCGGCTCGCCTATCCGCAGATCGAAGTCGATGTGCATCTGACCGACACGCTGGTGGACATCATTGGCGCAAGCTGCGACCTGGCGATCCGGATATCGGACCCGCCCGTCGACAAGTCCACGATCTGGCGGCGGATCTGCCTCGTGCCGCGCGCCATCGTCGCTGGTCCTGCGCTGTTCGATCGGATCGCCATTCCGCTCAGCCCCGACGCGCTCGATCCCGCGTATTGCCTGTCCTATGGCACCGGTTTCAATCCAGAGACATGGCATATGACCGACAGGAGCGCGTCACGCAGTTTCCGCGCCGGAACCGAGGTCGTGTCGAACAACGGCGAACTGCTCCTGGCGCTTGCGGCCGCAGGCAACGGAATGGTCAACCTGCCGCGCTTCCTCGCGCAGGACGCGCTCGACCGGGGTAATGTCGTGGAGGTGCTGCCAGACTGGGAAATGACCCCGCTGAACCTGATGCTCTACTACCCGCCCTATGATGCGCTGCCGCCGCTGGTCGCGACCTTCACCGACTTCTTCGAGCACTACATCCGCGACTTCGACACCTTCGACTTCGAGCTGTGATGCTCGGGACATTGACGCAGGCATTGCCGCCTTGAGTTTAGGGCCATCCAACGTTGCAGCGGCAGGCTTCGCCTCCCGTGCACTCCTTCGATTCAAACCCAGTGAAAAAAACGATCGCACTGCACCTGCAGCTCGCTGCGGGACCGAAACAAATCGAAATTGCCGGAACGGAAAGGTGGCGGAGACGATGCCCGCCATCATCTCTGTTTAATGAATTATAATCATATGCATAGCGACCAACATCGCCCTTGTTTCTAGGCTGATACCCCACAACCCGCCTATGCAGCCTTGTGCAATACGATGCATCCGGTTACATCTCCTATGTGGGGTAAGATGTAGGATAGAGCGATGCCCAAGGTTGCTAGCGAGCTGACCGCGCTTGACGTGAAGCGCCTGGCGCATCCCGGCGGCAAGCGGAACCGCCTGTTTTCGGTAGGTGGCGTTCCTGGCCTGCACTTGCAGATTACCCCCGGCGGCGGGCGGTCTTGGGTTTTGCGTGCCAAGGTCGGCACCCTGCGCCGCGATATCGGCTTGGGGGGCTTTCCCGGCGTCACACTCTCGCAGGCCCGCGACAAGGCCCGTGAGGCGCGCGCGAAGATTGAGGGCGGCGTTGACCCGGTAGATGAACGCAAGGCCATGAAGGCCGCGCTTATCGCCGCTCAGCGCCGGGGGCTGACTTTCGCAGATGCCGTGCACAGATGCCTTGCTGCCAAGCTGGACGCCTTCAAGAACCCCAAGCATCGCCAGCAATGGGAAAACACCCTTGCCACCTATGCCTGCCCCGAGCTGGGCAAGATGCTGGTGCAGGATATCACCACGCAAGACGTGCTGCGCGTGTTGCAACCGCTGTGGATGGACAAGACCGAAACAGCGACCCGCCTGCGCGGGCGGATCGAGGCGGTTCTCAGCTGGGCCACAGTCGCAGGGCACCGCACTGGCGATAACCCGGCGCGCTGGGCTGGCAACCTTAAGGAACTGTTGCCGCCCCCGTCCAAGGTGGCGACCGAGGGCAACCATCCTGCCTTGGCCTTGGATGATGCCGAGCGCTGGTTTGCGGCCTTGCAGACCCGCGACGGGTTCGGCGCGCGTGCGTTGGAGTTTCTGACCCTGACCGCTTCCCGATCGCAGGAGGTTCGCGCCGCGTGTTGGGATGAAATCGACTTGGACAAGGCGCTGTGGGTCATTCCCGGCGCGCGGATGAAGATGGGCAAGGAACATCGCGTGCCCCTGCCCGACCGCGCCGTGGAGCTGTTGAAGGCCCTGCCCCGCCTTGAAGGCAATCCGCTGGTATTTCCGGCGGCACGCGGCGGGCAACTGTCCGACATGACCCTTTCCGCGACCATGAAGCGGATCCACGAGGCCGAGGTTGCCACGGGCGGGCCGGGGTTCATCGACCGCACGTCAAAGCGCCCTGCCGTGCCCCATGGCCTGCGCAGCACCTTCCGCGATTGGGTGGCCGAGCGCACCAGTTTCCCGGGCGACATGGCCGAGGTCGCGCTGGCCCACAAAATCAGCAACGCGGTGGAGGCCAGCTATCGGCGCGGCGACATGGTTGAGAAGCGGCGGCGGATGATGACCGATTGGGCAAACTTCTTGAACGCTTCCGAAAACAACGCACAAGTAATCCGGTTGAGCCAGTGACTTTTCGGCCAGACGGATATCGCCTTCTTTGGGAGCTCTCGGTCATGTTTGATGATCGGAAAAGCGGTGATATCCCGAACCCAATACTAGAAGCGACGACGGCCTATCTGGGCCAAGATTGGTTCACCGCCAGAAATCGATCCAGCAGTCAGTTCCCGTCCCTTGATGAAATAATCGACCAAGATGGCTCGACGGCGTTTATTCTCGAATCGGTATTGAGACGGTGGATCATCATGGCTCTATCAGGGACTGAAACACTGCCAATTTATCTTTGCGGGCCGGTTGGGCAGGTGGTGCGCACCTTCGCACCGATACATCTGATTACACCTTCTGGAAGAAATGAATTCTGGGAAGATTTCAACCCTCAACTTTTTACGCTTGAGGATTTCATATCAGAGTTTTTCAAGATGACGGGTGAGAAATATGAATTAATTGACAATGCCGGCCTGATCAAGCCAATCGAAGACGATTTCCTCAACAGAATGCAGATCTTCGAGAGGGATGGCGACCCACCCTTCAATAATGTGTCTGAGGTTTCACATTTTGTTGGCTGGTCAGTTTGCGTCAAAGATTGCGATGCTCTTCATAAGCCGAGCGAACTTGTCGCACTTGCATTTGCCCCATTGGATATTCAGCCTTTCGGCCAAAGTATCAACAGCAGCAAGCGACTTGGCAGGCCCAGTTTGCACAATGAAATCATCGACAACTTTCGCGTCACTTACCCGTCTGGAATGGAAGGACGAACTTTGACTGAGGTTTCCAGAACACTTGGCTATGACCGAAAAACAACCCGGCGTGCGTTAAGAGTCGGCGGCTTCTTGGATCAGAAGCAAGTAAACGAGTAAAAAGTGCGGGCAAAATCTGCGGGCGGGTAAATACTCAGCACACCATCTTTTCTATCGCGCCAGATACATCATTGTGCATTCCATAGCCAACCTATGGAGGCACATATGCCTGAGACCTATCTCTCCGACCGCGACCTTGCCGCACGCTGGGGCGTTCATCACCTGACCCCCCGCCGCTGGCAAAGGACTGACCCAACCTTTCCCCGCTCGATCAAGCTGACCCCCGGCTGTTGCCGCTGGAGGTTGTCAGAAATCGAGGCTTGGGAAACCGCCAAGGCACAAACCGCCGCATAAACGAAACCGCCACCCGGCAGGGCGGCGGCCTATCGTTTCGGCATTCTTCAACAGGCCAGATGATAGCACCCCCTGCCCGTGGTCGCAATTGCCAAGGGCAAGCACATGACAAAGCAAGTCCGCTGGTTTTCCGGCGAAACCCAAGTCTATTGGGCCTGCAAGGCTATGGTCGATGGGCGCACGATATCGCACAAAACAGAAATTCGCGAAGTGAAGGGATGGCGTCTTGGCGCTGTCATCCACCTCCTGCGCTCAAGATACAAATGGCCGATACCGGTCGAATATCGCGGATCTGAAAACGTCGCCCATTATCGGAGGTCACCCGGCACCGACATTGCCCGCCTGCACTTCCCGCCCAGCGCCAAGGGGCTGCTAGAGGATGAAACGTCATGACCCGGCTGCAAATCCTCTACCTGCGCCGGTTTCATGGTCTGACCGAGGCGCAGGCCCAGGCGCTTGCCGCGCTGGTCTGGGGGCAATGACATGACCGCCCTGCGCAAGACAGACCTGCCCGACGAATTCCGCACTGAGCTTGCCCGCCTTGTGCGGGCCGGTTTTACCCTCCTGCCGCTGGGCGGTGGGGCCGATGGCAAGGCCCCCCTCCTGCGGTCATGGGCTGGCCCTAAGATGACCCTAAGCCGAGTGCTGGCCCCCCTGCACCGCGCGGGGTCACTGGTCTATGGCGTGCGGCTGGACGGCCTGGCCGTTGTTGATTGCGACGATGATAGCCCCGAACTGGTCGCGGCTATGGAGGCGCGGTTCGGACCATCGCCCGTCCATGTGAAAACGCCACGCGGGCGGCACCTGTATTATCAGGCGAGTGGAACGCCCCCGAACCTGCGCGGCGAAGGCTTGCCGGTCGATATCAAGACCGGCCCCCGCGCCTATGTGGTCGGGCCGCATTCCCTGCGCCCAGACGGGGGGCTGTACCGCGCAGCCAAGGGTTTGCTGGGCCATGACACCCTGCCCCTGCTACGCTCGCCACAAGGGGCACAGGACGCGCCCAGGGGGCAAGGGCGGGCCGAGGCTATCCCGGTGGGGCATCGGCATGCGCAGCTGGTGAGAGAGGCTATCAGGATGGTCGAGTACGTGGACAGCATCGGGGAACTGTTGGCGAACCTTGAAGCGGTCAGGGATGAGCTGTGCGCCGATGCCGCCACCCTGCCAGATAGCGAGGTGCACGGCATTGCCGCATGGGCGTGGGACTGCCGCCTTGGAAACCGCGTCTATAAGGGCCGCAACAGCGCTTTCCCGGTCAACCGGCAAGCCTTGGATGCCCTGCGCCGCTGGAACAACGAAACCGACGCCATCGCGCTCTATGTGTTGCTGGTGGATTTGCATGGGCACACGCAGGGCAAGCGGTTCGCGCTAGACTTTATGGCCATGCGGTCATCGGGGCTATCTCGGCTTTCAATCCCCCGCCTGCGCGCCGCACGCCGCACCTTAGAGGCGGTCGGACTGCTAGCCGTCGCAGGTAAGCATCGCGCGGGGTCTGCCCACCGTACCTACACACTGACACGCCTGCGCCCTGAGACCGGCGAAGGCTCGAACATCACCACGTTGCCGTGGCCGCAAGGTGCAGGGAAGAAAGGGGGGAGGGTCTAAGGTTACATATGTTGCTTGAAATTGGACCGACAAACGCCATGCCGATGAAGGGCAGCGAACTCAAGGCCGCGCCAGTACCGCGCCCTCGCAACCGACGCTTCCCAAGAGAACGAAACCGGGGCAGAGTGCCCTCGACCGATCACACGGGCGTAGACCATTGGACCTTAACGATTTCATCGACCGCTGGACCAGATCGGGCGGCAGCGAACGGGCCAATTTCCAATCCTTCGCAACCGAACTCTGCGACCTGCTGGGCGTACCTCGCCCCGATCCCGCGACCAAGAACGCCCGCCGGGATGCCTATTGCTTCGAACGCCCCGTGACCTTCATCCACACGGGCAGCCAATCCCACGGATTCATCGACCTATACCGCGCCGGGCATTTCGTGATGGAGGCCAAACAAGGCACAAGCGGCAAGGCCGATCCCGACGACGCCCAAGCCGCCCTGTTGCCCGATCTGCCCGCCCCGTCTCGCAAGGGGCATGGCACGCGCGGCACGCGGCAATGGGCCATCGCCATGATGGGCGCGCGCAGTCAGGCCGATGGCTACGCCCGCGCCGTGTCCCGCGATGGAGGCTGGCCGCCATTCCTTCTGGTGGTCGATGTGGGCCATGTGATCGAGGTTTATGCCGATTTCTCGGGCCAGGGACAGGGATACACGCAATACCCCGATGGCAACCGCTTTCGCATCACCATGGACGACCTGCGCGACGCCAAGACCCGCGAACGCCTGCGCCTGATCTGGACCGATCCGCACGCGCTCGACCCTTCGCGTATTGCCGCGCAAGTGACGCGAGATGTGGCGAACCGGCTGGCCGCGCTGGGCCGATCCTTCGAAGGGCAAGGGCATGAACCCAAGGCCGTGGCCGACTTCCTTATGCGCTGCCTGTTCACCATGTTTGCCGAGGATGTGGAACTGATCCCGCGCCATAGCTTCAAGAACCTTCTGGAAAAGCTTCGCGGCCATCCCGAACACGCAGCCCCGTCGCTCAAGGCGCTGTGGGAAACGATGAACACCGGCGGCTTTTCCGCTGTGCTGACAACCGACCTCAAGCGTTTCAACGGGGGCCTGTTCAAAGACGCAGAGGCGCTTCCCCTGTCGAACGTCCAGCTTTCGCTTCTGATTAACGCCGCGCAATGCGATTGGCGCGAGGTAGAACCGGCGATTTTCGGCACCCTTCTGGAACGCGCGCTGGACAAAAAACAGCGTCATAAGCTGGGCGCGCACTACACGCCACGCGCGTATGTCGAACGGCTAATTGTGCCCACCATCATGGACCCGCTGCGCGCCGATTGGCGGGATGTGCAGGCCGCCGCCCTGACACTCTCCAAACTCGGCAAGGACGATGAAGCCCGCGAGGTGGTGCGCGCTTTTCACCGGCAACTATGTGAAATCCGCGTGCTCGACCCCGCCTGCGGATCGGGCAATTTCCTGTATGTCGCGCTGGAATTGATGAAGCGCCTTGAGGGTGAGGTGACGGACCTTCTGGCCGATCTGGGCGAGGGGCAGGACGCGCTGGCGCTGACCGGGCACACGGTGGACCCGCACCAATTCCTTGGCATCGAACTCAACCCTTGGGCGGCGGCGGTGGCCGAACTGGTGCTGTGGATCGGCTATCTGCAATGGCATTACCGGACGCACGGCCAGGCAAGCCCCTCGGAACCCGTCTTGAAGGATTTCCACAATATCGAGAACCGCGATGCGGTGCTGCACCATGCGGGCACGAAACCCCGACTGGACGATGCAGGGCACCCCGTGACCCGCTGGGACGGCGAGACGACGACTACCCACCCGGTGACCGGCGAACAGGTGCCCGATCCATTGGCGCGCGTGCCGGTGCTGGATTACCTCAAACCCCGCCCCGCGACATGGCCCGAGGCAGAATTCATCGTTGGAAACCCGCCCTTCATCGGGGCCAGCCGGATGCGCGACGCGCTGGGCGATGGCTATGCCGAGGCGTTGTGGAAATCCTATCCTAGGATGCCGCAAAGCGCCGATTTCGTCATGTTCTGGTGGGAAAAGGCGGCGCTTGTCGCGCGCGGCTGGAAACCCGCGACCGACAAGGCGCGCGCCAAGGCCACGCGGCGTTTCGGCTTCATCACCACGAATTCCCTGCGCCAGACCTTCAACCGCAAGGTGCTGGAACCGCATCTGGCCGACCCGAAAACGCCCCTGTCGCTGACCTTTGCTATTCCCGATCACCCTTGGGTCGATGCAGACGACGGCGCGGCGGTGCGCATCGCCATGACAGTGGCCGAACAGGGCCGCGCGCCGGGGCGGCTTTGGACCGTGACCGAGGAGGCCAAGGGGGAATACGAGGCCGAAGGGCGGCCCGTCCGCTTCCAGATCGAGAAGGGCCGGGTTTTCGCCAATCTGCGCATCGGGGCGGATGTGGCGGGGGCGATGCCGTTGAAGGCGAATGAGGGGATTTCGACACGCGGAGTGATGCTTTTTGGAGCAGGCTTCATCGTGACGCAAGCAGAGGCCTGCGCGCTAGGGTTGGGTCGCGATCCAGAGGTTTCGAAAGTGATCAAGCCTTATCGCAATGGCAGAGACCTACTTGCTACGAACCGAAACGTTTTCGTCATTGACCTCTTGGGTTTGACTGAAAACCAAGTCCGGCAGAAGGTGCCAACGGTCTACCAACATGTTCTCGACAATGTCTGGCCGGAGCGGAGTCAAAACAACCGCGAAATCCGTCGCAAGAACTGGTGGGTTTTTGGCGAAGCTCTTGCCCCCTTCAGACCGGCACTAGATGGGCTCACGCGCTTCATCGTGACACCCGAAACGATGAAGCACCGAATCTTCCAGTTTCTTGATGGCTCGATCCTTCCAGACAATGCGCTCATCGCGATCGCTGTGAGTGATGCCGCGACGTTGGCAATTTTATCGTCTCGGCTTCACGTTCGATGGGCGCTCACCGCTGGTGGGCGCCTAGGCGTTGGCAATGATCCGCGGTACAACAAATCCCGTTGCTTCGACCCGTTCCCCTTTCCCGACCTCACCGACGCCCAGCGTAGCCACCTGCGTGCCCTTGGCGAACAGCTCGACGCGCATCGCAAGGACAGGCAAAAGGCCCACCCAAAGCTGACCCTGACCGCCATGTATAACGTGCTGGAAAAGCTGCGCGCGGGCGACCGGATCGAAGGGAAAGACCGCGAGATTTACGACCAAGGGCTGATCGGCATCCTGCGCGACCTCCACGACCAGATCGACACCGCTGTGGCAGATGCCTATGGCTGGCCCGCCGACCTTTCGGATGATGACATTCTGCACCGCCTTGTGGACCTCAACCGCGAACGCGCTGCCGAGGAAGCGCGCGGCCATATCCGCTGGCTGCGCCCCGAGTATCAAAATCCGACCGGCGCACAGGCAGATGCCAAGGGCAACCAAGCCGCGATGGCGCTCGGCCCCTCGGACACGACCAACAAGCCGCCTTTCCCCAAGGCCCTGCCCGACCAGATCGCCGCCGTCCGTGCCGCCCTGTCCGATCTGGGCGAGGCGACCCCCGAACAGGTGGCCCGCACCTTCAAACGGGGCCGCGCCGCGACGGTGCAACCGCTTCTGGAAAGCCTCACCGCGCTGGGGCACGCCCGCCTTGTCGATGGAGGCCGCTTTGCAGTTTGAATTGCAGCCTGGACCGGAAATGGAATGATGTTGCGAGCTTTTTTTGTGCCCCTGCTTATTGTTTTGGCGTCCGCTGCAAACGCCCAGCAAACCGCACCTCAAATCAGTTTGTTGGCCGAGGGCGTAAGTCCAGACACAATAGGTGAGGTGGCCATACAGCTTCAGGATTTCTCACAGGATGCGTGCTGGACGAACTTGAGAGAGGTTCGGGAATATGCCGAGGAAAAGTTAGCGCAGGGCGGATACTCTTATGTCACCGACCGAGCGCACGAGGGCTTTGTCTTGGCAGTAAGTGTTTCGGCTTTCCGAGAACCGGCCTTCCTTGGGGCTGGCATGTGTCTTGGGATTGTCCAAATCTCTTTGGAGCGTGGATTTGGGTATTCAAATGGCCTATCGGGAAACATGGTTAGTGCAGCGATGACAACCACCTTTTCGGGGACAAGGGACCTCAACAATGAAGTGATATGGTATGTTGGGGAATTCCTAAATAGGCTTTAATGCGGTGTGGTATTTCCGAAGGGTTGGATGGGCACATGACGGGCGACGAATTTAAAGCCATCCGCCGTGCCGCGCGCCTTTCGCGCCGCGCCCTAGCAGCATTATGCGACCTGCACCCCGACACTGTGCGATATTGGGAAGGCAAGCCCCACGTGGATATGCGCGGCCATGCCCCCGCCTTGATGCTCAAGGCGCTGGGCTTAGGCCATCTATCGCGGCGCGGGGTCTATCCATCCGAACGCTTTCTGACGTCCCGATATGGGAATTTCCCGACCAATACGCGCGCGGGGGGTGGGGTCTTACTCCAATCGGGAATTTTGCCACGCCCGAAAAGGTGCGGTGCGCGGACGCGCAAGGGAACGCCCTGCCGTTCCATGGCTATACCGGGGAAGACCCGATGCAAGTTTCACGGCGGGGCAAGCACCGGGCCGAGAACGGCAGAAGGGCGGGCGCGGATTGCGGAGGCGCAACGGAAACGCTGGGCGGCATGGCGAGTGGACGCGGGCACATGAGGGGGCATGAAAAGTCTCCAAGCGTTGCCCTTGGGACCGGCGCGCACAACTTGCGTGCCATAATCGGGCGGAAAAAAGAGTTCCGCCACAGAGCCCGGCCCACCAAAATCCTGAAACGTTTTGGCTTCAAAGGGATGACCCGTCTATGGGTTGCAAGATTGATGCCTCCATCATTTGTGGCGCGGCGGCACTGCTGATCCCAATTTGGCGGGCGGGGGGTGGTTCATTCTCCCCGGTTATTTGCTCAGGGACCGGGGCCGGAAACAAAATTTGCACCGCCACAAAATGAAGAAGCTCCTTCGCTCGTCGAGATGACGCATCCGCCAGGCGCCGCAGGGTGACGACGACTACGCCGGGCAAGCCTAAGCTCGCACAGCGGTCAACATCCCAAAAATCTCGCGCGCAGCGTCAAGGCTTGAAGCCTTTGCCAAAACTTCGAACTGGTTCCGGCGTTCTCTCGCGATGAAGTACCCGCTGGACCCACCAAGGTTGTCTGTGTCAACGTACTCTTTGTACGTCTCATCGTGCATGGGTGACACGAAAACCGTGGTCCCGTCGTCGAGTTTTGCAACCAAGGTAACTTCATCCATGCTTGATTCTCCCCGATATGGCTTCAATCGCAAACCACAATTTTCAACGAACCACATGGCCGACTACCTTGCGTGCCAAAATGCGACACAACGCGCTCGAAATATCCGAGCGGCGAAATTTCCCAAGAAGATCGAGGTGGCTGCATACAACCAGATTCGCCGCCCACTCCGCGATGCTCTCAGCCAACCAGGATTCGCGCGCGATGATCTCGACTTCTTGGTTGCCAAACTCGACACCAAGGCCGAGCGGGAAGTGGGGTACAATCGCGACGAGGCCATGCGGTGTGCGCGGGCGGTACGGGCGTTTCAAGATACGTTTAACCCCAAGGCCTTCGCCCGCTGTGAGGTCACACCTGCACCCAGTGCGTTGTTCACCCGTATCGAGGGGGTGAAAATCAACCTGACCTTAGATGCGACGGTGACCGAGACAAAGGGGGACGAAACCCGCGCAGGCGGCATCATCATTCTGTACGCCTTCTCTGCTGATCGAAGCGGCGTCAAAGACCGTCTGTCTACGGCAGCAGGGCTTATGCTTTGGGTCTTAGAGGGCGGCCAGATGGAGCCGCTTCCTAGACTGTGCATGGCCGCCGACATAGCGGGGAAGGATATTCAAAAAGCCAGCGCTTCACACAGCCGGTTTCGAGAAAGCATCGTGAACTCCTGTCGTGAGGTTGCCGCAGGCTGGGACAACGTTGAACCCCCTTCGGATTATGATGGGCAGGCGTGGAATTGAAGCAGATTGGTCAGCTGCTAATTGCTTACTTTGGAACCTGACAGAACCTTACACTGCGCCATGCCTGGACCTGACCCGCACCGCCTTTGGATAGAGGATAGCAACCCGCACAGCGCCCGCGTGTGCTGGCAGGCTTACGATTGGACAGGCAACGCGGGAAACCGGAAAGCCCGAGCCACTGCAATCCTGCGCCGTCTGCGCTGGGGAACATGGTGTTGTCGCTGGTGCAGTGATATGCTGCCCGACCATCGTAGGGCTGACGCGTTGTTCTGCTGCGAGTCCTGTCGAAAAAACGCCGCGCGTGCCAGGCGGGGCCGTAAACTTATAAGGTTGTCAGAATTATTGACCCGCTCCACGCGAGAGAACTTCAAAGAGGGGTGAATATGGAGCGATGAGTCTCGCCCGTCAGCCGTCCAAAAAACTCTACCGCATACCTGTCCGTCATGCCTGCTATAAAATCACAGATTACCCTCTTCTGCGCGCTTTCGTCTACGGCTGAAACCCGCCGGTATATTGACCGAAAGTCATCTGGTAACAAAAGACTACCATTCTCTCTCGATAGATACTCGAAAATCGCTTTCACAATATCGTAGCCTCGCGCTTCCGAAACTTTCAAGCGTGGCGACATAATCGTTGATTCGAAGGAGAAGACTTTAAGAACTTCGACGAGTATCTCCGTCTCACGGTCCAGAAATACTTTCGACATAGCGGGGCAATCTTCATTCAATTCAAATTTGATCCCAGAGATAAACCGAGTGATTAGCTCAGAGGTTAAATTTGTCCGATAGTACCCAACACTGGCATAGCTCTTTGAGACGTCGTAGCTTTCTACGACATCGTACTTGCGATCTGCGGCATCGGAAGAACCCAAGTTAGTAAACACAGCGCCTTCGAAGAGGGCAAGCAGGGAATCAACCACAACGTTTTCATCAATTATTCTACCAAGGCGGTCAGAAACCCGTTTTGCCACACGTTCCACTAGATCTGGCGAAGCATTCAATACGTCCAATGGTGCCAAAAAACCCCCTTTGAACGCGTCATCAATATCGTACGTTGAGTACGCAATATCGTCAGCAACATCCATTATTTGACATTCCACCGTCTTGAAGGGTGTAAAGTCACTACTGCCACACACCGCTTTCTTCACGCTCTCCACAAAGGCCTTGTCGCTTGCATAATAGCCCTTAGAGAGACCCGCTCCCTTCACCCTAGTTATCGGGATACATGTATCGTATTTAAGTACCGCCGCTGCGGCCCGATAGGTCAGATTGAGTCCTAATCTTCCATCAGAGCCGTCTTCATTTACTCCGTATGCAGGGTCATAGGCTTCACGGTGCCGTTTTTTTTCAAGCGTTGTGAGAATTCGCAGAGTTTGAGCGTTGCCTTCAAAGCCACCAAGACCCTTCATGCAATCATCGAGAGCACTTTCGCCGTTGTGACCAAAGGGTGGATGACCGAGGTCGTGAGCCAATCCCGCAATCGCTACGACGCGTGGGTCGATGGGGTGCTCCAACAGCTCCTGGTGCTCCGCATTAACTTTGAAACAGATCGACTCCGCGATCTGGGAAACTTCAAGGGAGTGGGTAAGGCGATTACGGAAGTAATCAGAGTCCGCACCCGGGAAGAGCTGTGTCTTCCCCTGAAGCCGCCTAAACGCTGGACTGTGGATTATGCGGGCATAGTCTCTACGAAACTCACTTCTGAACTTTTCAGAACTTTCTTCCGGCATTGCCCGAGAGAAATCCTCGGCGCGGTACATAGGATGCGTCACATAAAACCCGGCTACTAAGACTATTTTTTGGAAGCTTCTGTGGCCTTTTTGGACTCGTCAGCGCCGGCTGCAGCTACAGAACCCGTTGTTCGAGAGGCGTGTTGGCTCGCGTTACGCTGTTCAAGAACACCTCGCAGCACGCGAAGTCGCTTCGCGGACTGCTCTTTAGCCCGCTGTGTGGTTGAGTAGGTAAGGGTCTGAACACCCATGGCAAGCTACTCCCAAAGCTTTTTCCTGCGAACACGCTTTAGCACGTCGCGGTTCCAAACTGAACGGAAAGTTGAGCTCAGAACGTCGCAGAGCGTTACCCCGCCACCGACGAAACACAAGTGGGGCACTGATGCGCCCGACACTCTGCCCGCGTTGCGATCCCACGAGATGCAAAGGGACAAGTAGGCAGCTGACTGTTGCTGCCTTTCGGGGGCGCTTGCGCTCTAGAGATGGAAGACGCGCCGTTGTGCTGCAAGGACGCCACCCACCGCAGCTAGAACGCATTCCAAGCGTTTTTTCTATGTGGGGCTCTTTGTGGGATAGAGGCCACCGACACATAAAATAATCAATGAAATCAAAGGTAGGTGGCGGAGACGATGGGATTCGAACCCACGAAACCTTGCGGTTTACTCCCTTAGCAGGGGAGCGCCTTCGACCACTCGGCCACGTCTCCGCCGACCCGTGTAAAGGGCCGGTCCGGCGGGGACAAGCGGAAATGAGGCCTCAGGCGTTGAACAGGAAGTGCAGAACGTCGCCGTCCTTGACCTCGTAGGTCTTGCCCTCGACGCGCATCTTGCCGGCGTCCTTGGATCCCGTTTCGCCGCCCAGCCGGACGTAGTCGTCGTAGGCGATGGTCTCGGAGCGGATGAAGCCGCGCTCGAAATCGCCGTGGATGACGCCGGCCGCCTGCGGCGCGAGCGTGCCCTTGCGAATGGTCCAGGCGCGGGCCTCCTTCGGGCCGACGGTGAAGTAGGTCTGCAGGCCCAGCAACTCGTATCCGGCGCGGATCAGGCGGTCGAGGCCGGCCTCCTCCAGCCCCATTTCCTCAAGGAACATCGCGGCCTCCTCGGCGTCGAGCTGGGCGATCTCCTCCTCGATGCGGGCAGAGATCACGACATGGGCGGCGCCCTGGGCCGCGGCCATCTCGGCCACGCGGGCGGATTGGGAATTGCCGCTGGCCGCCGAGGCTTCTTCGACGTTGCAGACGTAGAGGATGGGCTTGGAGGTCAGGAGCTGCAGCATCCGCCACGCCTTCTGGTCCTCGTCCGAGACCTCGAGCAGCCGCGCGGGCTTGCCGTCTTCCAGCAGCGTCTTGGCGGCTTGCATCAGGCGTTCCTGCTGCACCGCCTCCTTGTCGCCGCCGCGGATCTTGCGGGTGATGTTCTGCAGCCGTTTCTCGATGCTTTCGAGATCGGCGAGCATCAGTTCGGTCTCGATGGTCTCGGCGTCCGCGATCGGGTCGACGCGGCCCTCGACATGGGTGACGTCGCCATCCTCGAAACAGCGCAGCACGTGGGCGATGGCGTCGGTCTCGCGGATGTTGGCGAGGAACTGGTTGCCGAGGCCCTCGCCCTTCGACGCGCCCTTCACCAGCCCCGCGATGTCGACGAAGGTCATCCGCGTCGGGATGATCTGCTTCGATCCGGCGATCGCGGCCAGCTTTTCCAGCCGCGCGTCGGGCACCGCCACGTCGCCCACATTGGGCTCGATCGTGCAGAAGGGAAAGTTCGCCGCCTGCGCCGCGGCGGTGCGGGTCAGCGCGTTGAAAAGCGTCGACTTGCCGACGTTCGGCAGCCCGACGATGCCCATCTTGAAGCCCATGGCGCGAAGCCCTCTTGCGTGAAATCGCCCCCCTTTACGGCGGCGGGCGTGCCGGGGCAACCATGCGCGCGGCGCCGCCCCATTGATTTCCGCGCGCCCATGGCCCAAACCCGCGCGAGACACTCACGGACGGGGCTGACATGACACGGATCGACGACACCTTCGCGCGGCTGAAGGCCGAGGGGAAGAAGGCCTTCGTGGCGTATGTCATGGCCGGCGATCCGGACTACGAGACCTCGCTGCAGGTCGTGAAGGCGCTGCCCGGTTCGGGTGTCGACATCATCGAATTGGGCATGCCCTTCACCGACCCGATGGCCGATGGCGAGACGATCCAGCTTGCCGGCCAGCGCGCGCTCGACGGCGGCCAGACGCTCGACAAGACGCTGCAGATCGCGCGCGAGCTGCGCAAGGGTGACGATCGGACCCCGATCGTGATGATGGGCTACTACAACCCGATCTATTCGCGCGGCGTCGACCGCTTCCTCGCGCAGGCGGTGGAGGCCGGGATCGACGGGCTCATCATCGTCGACCTGCCGCCCGAGGAGGATGACGAGCTCTGCATCCCGGCGCAGAAGGCCGGGCTGAACTTCATCCGTCTGGCGACGCCCACGACGGATGACGCCCGCCTACCGACCGTGCTGCAGAACACCAGCGGCTTCGTTTACTACGTCTCCATTACCGGCATCACCGGCGCGGCCGAGGCGCAGGCCGCCGATGTCGGGCCGGAAGTCGCGCGGATAAAGGCGCAGACCGATCTGCCGGTGATCGTGGGCTTCGGCATCAAGACGCCGGAGGCGGCCGAGGCGATCGCGGGCGTGGCCGATGGCTGCGTCGTGGGATCGGCCATCGTCGCGCAGATCGCGGCGGGCAAGCCGGTCAGCGAGATCGCGGATTTCGTGGCGGGGTTGGCCTCCGGCGCGCACCGCGCCTAGAGGCTGTCTTCCGTCAGATAGCGGCGGTTCACCCAGCCCAGTTGCTGGCCATCCGAGATGACGACGCACCAGGGCGTGTAGGTGTTCAGCTGCTGCTGCGCCTGCGCCGGCAGCGCGAAATACTGCTCGCGCGTCACCGTCGGCACGCAGGTGCCCAACTGCAATCGGCGGGCGTTGTAGGGCAGAGCGGATATGACGAAATAGCCGGTCCCGGGCCCGACGCGCACGTTCAGCACGTCGCTCGCGGAGACGTTGACGACGCGCCAGGCGTCCGGCCCGTCGGCTGTGGCAAGGGCTTGCCCGGCCAGGCCAAGGCTGGCGAGAGCGGTGAGGATCATGGTGCGCATGGGTCACTCCTTTCGGTCTGCTGACACGGCAAAGGATGCCCGACCACCCGCAGACGCAACAATGGAGGATTACCTCATGAAGCGTCGCCGCGCCTCGGCGGCGATCGCCAGCTTCATCTCGATCTCGGCCAGCCGGGCCATCGCGGCGCGCTTGTCATCGGGATCGGAGAGCGTGGCATACTCCGCGCGCGCCGCATCCAGCCGCTTTCTCAGGGTCACTTCCTCCGGCAGGGCACCGTGTTCGGCCATGATCCGGTAGCCCACGGCATCACCGGCGTCGACGAAGGCCGCCTCGGGATGGGCCGGCAGGGGCTTGCCTTCCCCGGCCAGGCCCGAGAGCTTGCCCTCGGCCCGGGCCTTGAGCATGCGACGTTCGGCGAGTCGTTCGAACCAGTGCGACATGCCCGCCTTTTATCACGCAGAGAGCCGGACTTCCCGCGTTTTCCGACGCCCCGGGCCGCGTCAGCCGATCGACGCCAACCGCTCCAGCGCCGCGCGGATCTTGCTCGCTTCTTCCTCGCGCGCGGCCAGGTTCTCGCGGGCTTCGTCGACGATCTCGTCCGGCGCGCTCTCGATGAACTTCGGGTTGTTCATCCGCCCCTTCAGGCCGCCGATCTCCTTGGCGAGCTTGTCGGCCACCTTCACGAGCCGGGCCTGTTCCTCGGCCACGTCGATCAGGTCCGCAATAGGCAGGCCAAAGACCGCACCCTCGGCGGCCACGGTGACGGCGCCTTTCGGCATCTCGGGCACTGTCGTCACCTCCGACACGCGCGCCAGCCGCTCGATCATCGCCGCGTTGCGGTCGAAGGCCGCCTGCCCGCGCGCGTCTATCTCGACCTGCAGCAATTGCACCTTGAGGCCCGCGCGCACATGCATCTGCTGGCGAACGGAGCGGATTTCCTCGATCAGCCCGATGACCCAGCCCATCTCGCGGTCGGCCTCGGCGTCGATCAGCTCGGCCCCGTAGGCGGGCCACTCGGCATGGACCAACATGGTCTCGCGCGGCGCGATGGTGCCCCACAGCTCTTCGGTGATGAAGGGCATGGTCGGGTGCAGCAGCACCAGGCACTGGTCGATCACCCAAGCCATGGTCGCGCGGGTCTCGGCCATCACCGCCTCGTCGCCGCTGTCGAACAGCGGCTTGGCGAACTCGAGATACCAGTCGCAGACCTTGCCCCAGACAAAGGCGTAAAGCCCGTTCGCCGCGTCGTTGAAGCGGAACGCCGACAGCGCCTCGTCATGGGCCATCCGCGCGCGGGCGGTCTCGCCCACGATCCACTTGTTCACCGTCTGCGTCACGCCCGCCGGGTCGAACCCCGCGACAGGCTTGCAGTCGTTCATCTCGGCAAAGCGCGCGGCGTTCCAGAGCTTCGTGCCGAAGTTGCGATAGCCCGCGATCCGGTCCTTCGAGAGCTTCAGGTCGCGCCCCATCGCCGCCATCGAGGTCAGCGTGAAGCGCAGCGCGTCGGCGCCGAATTCGTCGATCAGTTCCAGCGGGTCGAGCACGTTGCCGATGCTCTTGGACATCTTCCGCCCCTTCTCGTCGCGCACCAGCGCGTGGACGTAGACGTCGCGGAACGGCACCTCGCCGGTGACGGCGAGTTGCATCATCATCATCCGGGCGACCCAGAAAAAGATGATGTCGAAGCCCGACACCAGCGTGGAGGTCGGGAAATAGCGCTGCAGTTCCGGCGTCTGTTCCGGCCAGCCGAGCGTGCCGATGGGCCAGAGGCCGGAGGAGAACCAGGTGTCGAGCACGTCGGGGTCGCGCCAGACCGGGTAGACCAGCTTCGTCAGATCCTCGCTCAGCGCATACTCCGCCAAGCTCTCGGCCAGCATGTGCGCGGCTTCGGTCCGGTCGGCGACCTCGACCACGGCGGCATGGTTCAGCGGCACCGGGAGGCGCGCCAGCACGTCGGCGAACTGTCCCTGCACCGCCTCGAAGCTCTCCGCCGCATGGTGGCGCTCGTCGCCTTTCAGCAGCGTCTGCGCGTTCAGGATCCGTCCCATCTCGACCAGGTCCAGCGTGCCGTCGCCCTCGTCATCGTGGAACCCATGCGCGCCAAGGTCGAAGCCGTACCAGACCGGGATCTGGTGACCCCACCAGAGTTGGCGCGAGATGGTCCAGGGCTCGATATTCTCGAGCCAGTGGAAATAGACCTTGCGGTGCTGTTCCGGCACGATGGTGGTGCGCCCGTCGCGCACGGCGTCGAGCGCGGGGCCGACGATCTTGGCGGTATCGACGAACCACTGGTCGGTCAGCATCGGCTCGATCACCACCTTCGAGCGGTCGCCGTAGGGCTGGGTGATGAGCTTGGCTTCGACCAGCGGCACCAGCGGCGGGCCGCCGCCCTCTTCCGGCGCCGGAACCTGCCCGGCCTTGCCCAAACGCGGGTCGTCGCCACGGGTCATCACCGCCAGCCCCTCTGCGGTGATCTCGGCCACGACATGGGCGCGCGCCTCGTAGCGGTCGAGCCCGCGTAGGTGGTCGGGGACGAGGTTCAGCGCGTCGGCCTCTGTCTCGGTCAGGTTGCGCGTGCCGTTCGCCACCTCCTGCGCGATGGCGGCGGCCTCGGCGTAGGGCAGCCCGTCTTCCCGCATCGCGGCCTTGGTGTCCATCAGCCGGTAGCAGGGGATGCCGCCGCGCTTGGCGACGCCGTAGTCGTTGGCGTCATGCGCACCGGTGATCTTCACCGCGCCCGAGCCGAAATCGGGGTCGGGGTATTCGTCGGTGATGATCGGGATCAGGCGGCGGTGTTCCTTCGGCCCCACCGGGATCTCGCAGAGCAGGCCGACGATGGGCGCATAGCGGGCGTCATCGGGGTGCACCGCCACCGCGCCGTCGCCCAGCATCGTCTCAGGCCGCGTCGTCGCGATCGAGATGTAGTCGCGCGTCTCGCGCAGGATGACTGTGCCGTCCTCGTCCTTCTCGACGTATTCGTAGGTCGCGCCGTTCGCGAGCGGGTACTTGAAGTGCCACATGTGGCCCGCGGTCTCGACATTCTCGACCTCGAGATCGGAGATCGCCGTCTCGAAATGCGGGTCCCAGTTCACCAGCCGCTTGCCGCGGTAGATGAAGCCCTTTTCGTACATGTCGACGAAGACCTTGATGACCGCGTCGTGGAAATTGCCCTCCTCGCCCTCGGGCGCTCCCGGCGCGCCGGACATGGTGAAGGCCTCGCGGCTCCAGTCGCACGATGCCCCCAGTCGCTTCAACTGCGAGCGGATCGTGCCTCCCGATTGCTTCTTCCACGCCCAGACATGGCCGAGGAACTCTTCGCGGGTCATGTCGCGGCGGCTCTTGCCGTCTTTCGCCAGCTCGCGTTCCACCACCATCTGCGTCGCGATGCCGGCATGGTCGGTGCCGGGTTGCCACAGCGTGTCGAAACCGCGCATCCGGTGCCAGCGGATCAACACGTCCTGCAGCGTGTTGTTGAAGGCGTGGCCGACGTGCAGCACGCCGGTCACGTTCGGCGGCGGGATCATGATCGTGTAGGGCTCGGCCCCGTCCTTCGCGTTGGCGCCGGCAGCGAAACAGCCGGCCTCCTCCCACTCGGCATAGATGCGGGCTTCGGCCTCGGCCGCGTCAAAGCTCTTGTCCATGGGTGCAGGCCTCTCGTCTCGGGGTTTGCCGTCGGGGTTACCGAAACGGCGCGGCAAGGGAAAGGGGTCAGGCGAGCGCAGCCAGCACCTTGGCCGCGGCCCGGTCCAGCGACTGCGCGCCCAGGTCGCCGCCGTCGACAGTGGCGAGGATGGGGCTGTCGTCCGCGCGTCTCAGCCGAGCATAGGCCGGGTCGTAATGCACCGCGATCAGCGATGCCGCCAGCGCTTCCGCCTCGCCCGCGTCGAGCAGCGTGAGCCAGTCGTCGACCGTCGCGTTGCCCGCCAGCGCACGCAGCCCGTTCAGCCGCCGCGCCAACCCCTCGCGGTCGGCCACCAGATCGGCGTAGACCCCGGCAAGGTAGCGCGCGCGGGCAGACGGCTCCGCCTCCAGCACGATCCGGGGCGCATCGCGCATCGCGACCCAAAGCGCGGGGGGCAGGCGCAGCGTCCCGATCCGGGCCGATTCCGCCTCCACCAGCACCGGCCGCGCCGGGTCGAGCCGCTTCAGCACGGACATCAGCGAAGTCTCGAACCCTTTCTGCGCAGGCTGGTCGCCGACCACATCGCCCAGGATCGAGCCGCGATGCTTCGCCAACCCTTCCAGGTCGATCACCTGCCCGCCCAGCGCGCCCACGCGGGTCAGCACCTCGGTCTTGGCGGTCCCGGTGAAGCCGTCGAGGCGGATCACGCGAACCGGCCAATCCGCCTCGTAAAGCCGCGCCACGACATGCCGCCGCCAGGTCCGGTAGCCGCCCTCCAGCACCTCGGCCCGCCACCCGATCTGTTGCAGGATCGAGGCGAACGACCCCGACCGCTGCCCGCCGCGCCAGCAATAGACCAAGGGCCGCCAACCGCCGCCGTGCTGCATCAGTCGTTCCTCGATATGGCGCGCAGCGTTGCGGGCGACCAGCGCCGCGCCGATCTTGCGCGCCATGAAGGGGCTGTCCTGCACATAGATCGTGCCGACCTCGGCGCGCTCGGCATCCGACAGCACCGGCATCGAAATCGCGCCCGGCACATGATCCTCCGCAAACTCCGACGGGCTCCGCACGTCGAGGATCGCGTCGAACCCTGCCGCCTCGAGCGCCGCCAGATCGGTGAACCCGTAGGGCAAGGCGGTCAGACCGCCTCCCCCGTCATTTTGCGGAAACGCTGGATCAGGCTGGAGGTATCCCAACGCCCGCCGCCCATCTGCTGCACCTCACCGTAGAACTGGTCGACGATGGCGGTGACGGGCAATGACACGCCGATCTCCTTCGCCTGCCCCAACGCGATGCCCAGGTCCTTGCGCATCCAGTCGACCGCGAAACCGTGGGTGAAGTGGTTGTCCACCATCGTGCCGGCGCGGTTCTGCAACTGCCACGACCCGCCCGCACCCTGTGATACGAGGTCGGCCACCTTCTTCGGATCGAGCCCCGCCTGCATCGCGAAGAACAACCCTTCCGACATTGCCTGCACCAGCCCCGCGATGCAGATCTGGTTCACCATCTTGGTCAGTTGTCCCGCGCCAACTTCGCCGAAATGCACCGTGGCCTTGGAATAGGCGGCGATCACCGGTTCCGCCGCCTCGAACTGGTCCGCGTCGCCGCCGCACATGATCGCGAGCTTGCCGTTCTCGGCCCCCGCCTGCCCGCCCGAGACCGGCGCATCGACCCAGCCGATGCCCATCTCGGCCGCCTCGGCCGCCAGTTCGCGCGTCACCGTGGCCGAGACCGTGGTGTGATCGACGAAGGTCGCGCCGCTGGACATGCCCGCCAGCGCGCCATCTTCGCCCGTCACGACCGAGCGCAGATCGTCATCGTTGCCGACGCAGGCCAGCACGAAGTCGCAGCCCTCGGCCGCCTCGCGCGGGGTCTTAGCCCAGGCGCCGCCGTTGGTCGCAACCCAGGCCTCGGCCTTGGCCGCGGTCCGGTTGTAGACCGTCACGTCGTGGCCCGCGGTCTTCAGATGCGCCGCCATCGGCGCGCCCATCACGCCCAGCCCCAGGAATGCCAGTTTTGCCATCGTCCGCCCCTTTCGTCCGCCATGTCAGGTATCGGCCCGGACCCTAGCAGGCACGCCCCCCGTGTCCAGAGGACGCAGGTTTCGGGGCATCGACGGATCGTTGCATTTGCACTAATCTGCCGCCGAACAGAGGGAGATTACGCATGGCCAGGGCCTTCGCATCCGCCGGCGACATGACCGAAAAGACCATCAGTTTCACCGAAGTGGGCGCGGGGCTCTATGCCTTCACCGCCGAGGGCGACCCGAATTCCGGTGTCATCATCGGCGACGAGAGCGTCATGATCGTCGAGGCGCAGGCGACGCCGCGGCTGGCGCGCAAGGTGATCGACTGCGTCCGTTCCGTCACCGACAAGCCGATCAGCCATCTGGTGATGACGCATTACCACGCCGTTCGCGTGCTCGGCGCCTCGGCCTATGGCGTGGACCAGATCATCATGTCCGACATTGCGCGCTCCATGGTCGTGGAACGCGGGCAGGAGGATTGGGACAGCGAATTCGCTCGCTTCCCACGTCTCTTCGAGGGCCACGAGGAAATCCCCGGCCTGACCTGGCCCACCACGACCTTCACCGAGGCGATGACCGTCTACCTCGGCAACCGCCGCGTCGACATCTTCCTGCCGGGCCGCGCACACACGGCGGGCGATGCCGCGATCTGGGTGCCCGACGAGGAGGTGATGTTCACCGGCGACATCGTCGAATACCACTCCGCCTGCTACTGCGGCGACGGGCATTTCGCCGATTGGGGCGACACGCTCGACGTCATCGCGGGCTTCCAGCCGCGCGCCATCGCGCCGGGGCGTGGTGATGCGCTGATCGGGGAGGACGTGGAGCTTGCCATCGCCAGCACCCGCGACTTCGTGCAATCTACCTACGACCCCGTCGCCCGCGTCGCCGCACGCGGCGGTTCGCTGAAGGAGGCGATGGCCGCCTGTCGCGCGGTCTGCGACCCCAAGTTCAGCGATTTTGCGATCTACGAGCATTGCCTGCCCTTCAACGTCGCCCGCGCCTATGACGAGGCGCGCGGCCTCGACCATCCGCGGATCTGGACAGCCGAGCGTGACGCCGAGATGTGGGCCGCGCTTCAGGAGTGAGATGGATGGGCCACCCCTACGTCGCCTTCGCCTCGAACAACGCCTGGGCGAACCGGACGCTCTACGGCGCGGTGGTGGCGCTGCCGGAGGGCGCGTTCACGGCCCCGCGCCCCGGCTTCTTCCCGTCGCTGTCGCTGACGCTGAATCACATCCACGCCGTCGATCTCTACGACATCGACGCGCTGACGGAGGGCGGGCTTGGCCCGGCCGCCTTCTGCCGCGATGACATCACCGAGCCTGCCGCGCTTGGTACTGCGCAGGCGGCGGCGGATGCGCGGCTCCTGACCTTCTGCATGGGGATCACCGAGGCCGATCTGGACCGCGCCGTGCCGACCGTCCGCCCCGGCGGGACGGTGCAGGAGCGGGTCGGCGACCTGCTCCCGCATCTCTTCCAGCACCAGGTCCATCACCGCGGCCAGGCGCATGTGCAGTTGAGCGACGCCGGCACCGTCCCGCCGCAACTGGACGAGTTCTTCCTCGAATTCGAGCGCGCCCCGAGTGCGCGGGATTATCCGCGGTGACCTGGCAGGACCGCTATCCGCTGGCCTTCCGATTGTACCCCTACGCGCGGTCGGCGGATCAGGACGCCGGCACGCCTGCGCATCACCCCGTCACCATCGTCGGCGGCGGGCCGGTCGGGGTCGCGACCGCTCTCGACCTCGCGCTCCGGGGCGTGCCGGTGCTGGTGCTGGACGACCACGAGGGCGTCGGCCAAGGCAGCCGCGCAATCTGCTTTGCCAAGCGCACGCTGGAGATTGCGCATCGGCTGGGCTTTGGGGCGGAACTGCTGGCAAAGGGTGTGGTCTGGAACCGCGGCCGCGTGTTCCACGACCGCGACGAGGTCTTCGGCTTCGATCTTCTACCAGAAGATGGCCACTGCTACCCGGCCTTCATCAACCTGCAACAGCCCTGGTTCGAGAGATTTCTGGTGGAAGCCGTGGAGCGTGCGCGGGCGCAAGGCGCGCCGATCGAGATCCGGGGCCGCAACTGCGTGACCAGCATGGAGGCGCGGGACGATGGCGTGACGCTGGAGATCGAGACGCCCGATGGCGCCTACCGGATCACGACTGACTGGCTCATCGCCTGCGACGGCGCGAAATCCCCGACGCGGGTGCGGATGGGGCTGGGCTTCGACGGGCGCGTCTTCGAGGACAATTTCCTCATCGCCGACGTGAAGATGACCGCCGATTTTCCGCCCGAGCGCTGGTTCTGGTTCGAGCCGTGGTTCAAGTCCGGCGCCTCCGCGCTGCTGCACAAGCAGCCCGACGACATCTGGCGGATCGACTTCCAGCTCGGCTGGGACATCGACCGCAAGGCGGAACTTGACCCCGCCCGCATCCGCAAGCGCATCGAGCTGATGCTGGGGCCGGATGTGGACTACGAGCTCGACTGGACCTCGATCTACACCTTCCAGTGCCGCCGTATGGAGAGGTTCCGCCACGGCCGCGTTATCTTTGCGGGCGATGCCGCGCACCAGGTCAGCCCGTTCGGCGCGCGCGGGGCAAATTCGGGCGTGCAGGACGCCGACAACCTCGGCTGGAAACTGGCCGCCGTCCTGCGGCGCGATGCGCCCGAAAGCCTGCTCGACAGCTACGATGCCGAGCGCATCCACGCCGCCGACGAGAACATCCGCAATTCGACAAGATCGACGGATTTCATCACCCCCAAAACACCGCAGTCGCGCCTATTTCGCGACGCGGTGCTGCATCTGGCGACACACGCGCCCTTCGCCCGGCCGATGGTGAACTCGGGCCGGTTGTCGGTGCCAGCGGTCTACGATGGCTCGCCGCTGAACACCCCCGACGCACTGCCGGGCGGTCCGGCGCGGACGCGGCCCGGCGCGCCCTGTCCCGACGCGGCGCTGGCCGACGGAGGCTTCCTGCTCGACCATCTCGACGGGTCCGGCTTCACGTTGCTGGTTCTCGGTGCCACGCCGCCGACGCTGCCGCAGGGGTTGCGCGCGCTGGTGCTGGATGCGGGCGCCAGCCCCAACCTGCGCGCGCGATATCTCGGGCAGGCAGAACGCGCGCTCTACCTGATCCGGCCCGACCAGCATGTCGCTGCCCGCTGGGCCGCCTGCGACGCCGAGAAACTGGCCCGCGCGCTCGACCGCGCGCTTGGAGGGACGCCCTGATGGCCCATCTGACGCTGGACCCCAACCTTGCCGCCGCCGACGACGCCTATGCCGCGCTGATCGACGCGCATGAGGGCCTGACGCGGGAGGAAAGCGATGCGATGAACGCGCGGCTGATCCTGATCCTGATGAACCAGATCGGCGATGTGCAGGTGATCCGCGAGGCGCTGGAGGCAGCCAGGCGGTAGCCGGTCAGGTCGTCACCCGCGCCCTGAGCCGCCGCACCTCGGCCAGCAGGCTCATCGCGGCAAGGGCGGAACTTGCCGGGGCGCCGGGCAACGGTTCGCCGGTGATCTCGAAGCGGAAGCGGCCGAAGGCGCCCTCGGTCTCGACCTCGTGGATGTTTCCCGTGGCGCCCGGATCGGCGATCAGGCGCACCTGCGTCGCGTCGAACCCCAGCCCCGCCAGCGCCACCGCGGCGGCGACGTTGGCGTTCTTGGGGTAGCGCAGGGCGGCCTGCCGCGCGCTGCCCTCGAAATGGACGGCGGCCTCGGTGAGCGCGGCAAGGTCCAGCACCGCCTCCGCCGGCGAACCGCTCCAGCCAGTCGGCGGTTTGCGGCCCGTGTAGCGAACGGCGGCAAGCCCGCCCGCAGCGCCCGCCCGCAAGGCGTCGAGCGCGCCGATGGCGCCGCTGGCCAGATGCAGGCGCGCGCCACCCGCCTCGGCCGCGGCGGTGAGATCGGCGGCCAGCGCCTCGTCCGCCAGCGCGCCCAGCGAGAGGGTGACGACGTCGATACCGGCGGCCAGCGCGGCTGGCCCGTGCGCGGCCAGGCCCGAATGCCCGGCGCAGTCGAGAAGATGTGTGACGCCCGGCGGCAAGGCGGCCACGGAGCGAACGGAATCGATCCCCTCGGGCGTGCTGCCCCGCACGATGACTGCCGCAGGCTCCAGCCCATCGCGCCCTAGCGCGTCGATCACCCAGCGCGCGATGCTGCCCGCCCCGATCACCGCAAGTTTCATCTCGACCCCCGCCTTGCCATTCCCGGTCAAACCCACAGTATCAGGGACATGCGAGCAGAGGACAGGGACGACGACATGACCACGGCCAAGACACCCGCCATCGGCGCGCGCGTTCCGCGGCGCGAAGACCCTGCGCTGCTGAAGGGTCAGGGATGCTACACCGCCGATATCGCCCTGACCGATCCGCTGCATGTCGCCTTCCTGCGCAGCCCCGTCGCGTCAGGCAAGATTGCGGAGATCGACACCGCGGAGGCGCGGGAAGCCCCCGGCGTCGCCGCCGTGGTCACCGGCGCCGACCTGCCGCCGACCACGCCGCCGGATCTGCAGCCGGTGCTGTCGATCGAGGAAACCCTGCCCTTTCCGCTCCTCGCGCGCGACCGCGTCAGTGCCGTGGGCGAACCGGTGGTGGCCGTCCTTGCCGACAGCCCTGCCCGCGCCGCAGATGCCGTCGACCTGATCGCGCTCGACATCGACGACGCCGATCTGCCCGCCCCCCGCCGCATCGCGGGTCGCGGCTGGCAAGCTGGTAACGCCGCCCGTGCCTTTGCCGAAGCCGCGCATGTGGTCGAGGTGGAAACCCGGCATTCCCGCGTCGCCCCCTCGCCGATGGAGCCGCGCGGCATCGCCGTGCGCTACGATGCCGAGACCGAGGGCGTGACGATCTACCAGTCGACGCAGACGCCGCATCGCACGAAGAACGACCTTGCCCGCATTCTCCAGATCGACCCGGAACGGCTGCGGGTGATCGCGCCCGACGTCGGCGGCGGTTTCGGGATGAAGGGGTTCATCTACCCCGAGGAGGTTTTCACTGTCTGGGCCGCGTTGCAGTTGAAGCGTGACGTACGCTGGATCGCGACCCGGTCGGAGGAGTTTCTTTCCGCAGGTCACGGCCGCGGCCTGACCTCGCGTGGGCGGCTGGCGCTGGACGAAGAGGGCCGCTTTCTCGCGCTCGAGGCGCGGATCGAGGCGCCGCTGGGGGCCTGGGCCTCGGGCACCGGGCTGATGCCGGCCTACAACGCCGCGCGGATCCTGCCCTCGGGCTACACCATCCCGGTCCTCGACATCGAGACCGAGGCGGTGTCGCATCCCCTGCCGCCGGTGGGCATCTACCGCGGCGCGGGGCGGCCCGAGGCGAATGTGATCATCGAGCGGCTGATAGACGAGGCCGCCGCCGCGACCGGCATCGACCCGATCGCGCTGCGGAAGATGAACCTTCTGGCGGAGGACGCCCTGCCGCATGACTCGGTTACGGGCAGCCGCCTCGACAGCGGCGACTACGCCGCCGCTCTCGACGCCTTCGCCGAGGCCGCCGATGTGGTGGGACTTCGCGCCCGCCGCGACGCCATCCGGCAAGACGGCGGCATCGCAGGGCTGGGCCTCGCCTTCTACCTCGACCCATCCGCCGCCGGCTGGGAATACGCCCGCGTCACGCTCAACGCGGACGGGACCGCCCATATCGTGACCGGCGCGACGCAACAGGGCCACGGGCGGCTGACCGCGTTCTCGCAGATCGCGAGCGATGCGCTCGGCCTCCCGATGGAGGCGATCACGCTTGACGCCGGCGACACCGGAACCGCGCCGGTGGGCGTGGGCGCCGTCGGAAGCCGGGCCACCGCCATCGGCGGCAGCGCGGTGATGGAGGCCTGCGCCAAGGCCAAGGCGGCGGTCGCCGAGGGCGCGTCCCTGCCGGTGACCGCCGAAAGCAAGTACGAGGTCGCCGGCCAGGCCTGGGCCTTCGGCGCCTATGCCGCGCTTGTCGAAATTGACTCGGAGACCGGCCGACCGCGTCTGCTGGCGGCGCACGCCCATGACGACACCGGCGTGGTCGTGAACCCGGTGCAGGTCGAGGGACAGTTGCGCGGCGGCTTCGCGCAGGCCGTGGGCGAGACCATGCTGGAAGCGATCGTGATGGACGGCGATGGGCAGCTTCTGACCGGCAGTTTCATGGATTACGCGATGCCCCGCGCCGATGACCTGCCGCCACTGTCCCTGTCGCAAACCGAGACGCCGAGCCCGATGAACCCGCTGGGCGCCAAGGGCGTGGGCGAGGCCGCGACCACCGGCGCGCCCGCAGCCCTTATCAACGCGATCGGCGACGCCTTCCGGCCCACGGGCAAGGCACCGCCGCAGATGCCGTTTTCCGCGTCGCGGATCTGGGAGGCGTTGAAGGGCTGACCCGTAGCGCCCGCTACGGCGTCAGTTTCCGTCGCCGGTCAGGTTCTGAATCTCGCTCGCGATCCGCACGGACCACTGGCCGATGATCGGAATGAACTCGATCTGGCTCAGCGCCCAGATGATCAGCGACAGCAGCAAGGTCGCCCCGATGACAGTGCCAAGGCCCACGGCCATGCCGCTGGCCATCCGGAACAGCAGGATGCGTGGGACAGACTGATAGAGCAGGAACATCTTGTGCTGGCGCAGGAAGGTGATCTCGCGCCGAAGCTCGCGCACCTCGGCCTCCAGCGTCTCGGGCGGGGCGTCCTCGGCGGCGGGTGTCTCCGGTTTACGCGCCATAAGTCGCCGCAACATCGTAGAGAACCGGTTCGAAGGACCGGCACAGCGCGGCGATCCGGCGGTTGCGTTCGCGCATTTCGCCCGAGCGCAGCATGGCGAGGAAATCCTCGCGCCGGTTCCACTGCGAGTAATTGGCGATCCGGGTCTGCGCGTCGTTCACATGCAGCCCCGCGCCGATGAACCCCGGCTGGCGGGAGATGAATTCGGCATAGGCGTCGCGCAGTTCATCCATCAGGTCGTCGCACTGTCCGGGCGAGGTCTCGAATGTGGTGATGACGGTCTGGGCCGTCGAGTCGTGGCTGATCGCGGGCATTGTGGCTGTCCTCCTGCGAGAGAAGCCTATCAAGCCCGGTCTACCTCGGCCACCCGTGAAGGTTCCCGCTTTCGCGTGGATGTGCCGCGCGCTGCAGGGCCCCCGCCCCGTGAACTGTCAGGACAGATAGGCGCGCATCGCCTGATAGAGGGTCGCCGTCACCGCGTTGGCGAGGTTCAGCGACCGGATGTGCGGCGAGCGCATCGGCAGGCGAAAGATGCGGTCCTCCATCCCCGCCAGGATCTCGGGCTGCAACCCCTTGGTCTCGCGTCCGAACACGAGATACGCGTCAGGCGGATAGACCGGATCGTAGACGGTGCCGCCGGTGCCGTCGTCTTCGAAGAAGAACAGCTGGTCGCGGCGCGGGGTGCGGTCGGCCAGGAACGCGGCCCAGTCCGCGTATTCGGCCAGCCGGACGTGCTGCCAGTAATCGAGACCCGCGCGGCGCACGGTCTTGTCGGTGATGTCGAAGCCGTAGGGCCGGATCAGGATCAGTTCGAGATCGAGCGCGACACAGGTGCGCCCGACGCTGCCGGTGTTGCCGGGGATTTCGGGCGTGACCAGCACCACCTTCATGTCAGCCCGAAGGCGCGCGCCGGGATCATCCCGCAGGAGAGCGTCAGGACCGCCCCGCACCCCACCGGGGGCGTCAGACATTCGGCTTGCCTTCCAGCCCCAACAGCCGCCGCGTGCCGGTCCAGAACGCCGGCAGGCGCGGCGGGCGGTCGAGGTCGGCCAAGACCTCGGTGCGGATCGTGCCGTGCAGCTCGGCCGAGGCAAAGCCCCTCGCCCAGTCGAGGATCGCCGGCCCATCGTCGGGGCGCAGCCGCACGGCGCTGCCGATCAGCCCGACGATGGTGCCGGAGGGCGAATACCATTCATCCTGGATGCCGCGGATACGCTCGGGAAAGACAGTGCCCATCTTCCGCACCAGCGCGCTTTCGGAAAACCGCAGCAGCAGGCGCCCCATCTCTTCGCGAGTGTAGCCGATGAGGGGCGGGAAGGTGTCGAAGAAGATCGGGCCGTCCTCGTCATAGGCGAAATTGCGGATCGACGGATGGTAGCCGATCCGCTCGCCGCGCTGCGCCACGCGCGCCCAGAAATCCGCGATGCTGAGCGCCGCGCCCTCCAGCATGTCGAGAGCGCCCTGCAAATCCGCCGCCTCGATCTGCGGGCGCATCAACAGCGCCTCGTCGATGGCGTCCTGCACGATTACCGGTTGCAGGTAGCCGGCCTCGTTCAGGATCATGAACCGCGTCTCGGGCAGGCGCACGCCGGCCCAGGTCAGCATCTCGACATAGGCGGTGTGGCGGCGGGCAAGCTGTTCCAGCACCTCCGGGTCGCGGCCGCCGCGATAGGTCTTGATGACCTTGTCCTGGAGCGGGCCTGCGGTCGGGCGGAACGGCGCGCAGAAGTATCCCAGTCGGCTGACCGGTTCGCCCCGTGACCGGAGCGCGTCGCGTACGGCCCCCGAGTAGTCCGTCATCCGTGTTTGCCTACGCTCCATCCCGTTGCGTCCGCCAGCCGCGCCTCGCCCTTGGAGATCGGCAGATCCTCAAGCGCCGAACCCATCGAATCGTTCCAACGATTGAGATACCCGAAGAGCGCGACAACCCCCATGATCTCGACGATCTGGCCCTCGTCCCAATGATCGCGCAGGCGGGCGCCGATGTCTTCGGTCACGGCATTGGGCACCTGCGTCGCGGCATGGGCGAAGGCCAGCGCGGCCTTTTCGGCATCGCTGAAATGGGGGCTGTTCTCGAAATCGAACACGTCGTTCAGCCGCGCCTCGGAGGCGTTGAAGCGTTCCGACGCAAGGATCATGTGCGCCTGGCAGTAGAGGCAGCCCGAGGCGAAGCTCGAGACATAGCCGACGAGGCGCTTGAATTCCGGCGTCACGCCGGATCCGTAGTCGGTCATCACCGCGACGTTCAGATCGGTGAAGGCGCGCGCGATGGGCGGCCGATGCGCCATCGTGCGCACCGAGTTCGGGATCACCCCGAGAGGGCCTTTGAAAAACTGGACGTGGGCGCACAGGTCGGCGTCCATCGCCTCTTCTTCGAGCGGCGGAACAAGGGCCATGACGAAATTTCCCCCCTATGTCGTGGCAGACCTGCACGCTGCCGTGCCCCCTGAACGGGCGCAAGGTCGGTTAGCGGTTTGTTAACCAAGTCCCTCCAAGAATGCCGACATGCGTTGCCGACCCGCCACGATCCTGTTCAGCTTTGCCCTCTGGTTCGCGGCCGGGTCCGCGGCCGTGGCAGGCCCCTGGGCGCGCGAGGCGGGGGAGACATTTCTCGCCTTCTCGGTTTCGGCCGACGCACCGGCGGTGTCGCTTGTGGCGGGCGATGCCGTTCTGGACCGTTACGCCAGTCTTTACGCGGAACACGGCATCGGCCGCAGGTCGACCCTCGGGGCGCAGCTGGGGCGCGGCGGAACCGATCGGGAGGCGGTGGTGTTTCTTCGCTATACTGTTACGGCGCCCGAGGCGCCGTGGCAGTTGGCGTTCGATGGAGGCGTCGGGTTCAGGACGGAGGCGGCGTCGGCAGACCGTCGTCTTCTCCGGCTCGGCGCCTCTGTCGGACGTGGTTTCGGCGGCCTCGATGCACCGCGCTGGTGGCTGCCGATCCGACACGAGGGCGGTTGGGCCACGCTCGACGTTTCAGGCATGGTCGATCTCGAGACGGAGGAGGTGATCTGGCAGGCCGAGGGCACGCTGGGCATGTCGCTCTCCGAACGCCTGCGCCTCATGCTGCAACTGAAGGCCGAGGAATGGCCGGGCAGCGATGCTGCCTATACCGTGACACCCTCCGCCGCCTGGTCGCTGAATAGCCGGACCACGGCGCAGGTGGGGCTGCGGATGGGGGTGGGCGACGATCCGACCCTCGGACTGACACTCGGCCTCTGGCGCAGTTTCTGACACCGGGTTAGGCTCGGGCCATGACCGAGCGCCTGCAAGATCCGATGCGCCCCACCGATGACGAGGCCCGCGCGCTGGCCCGCGCCCTGATCGCAGAGGCGCGCTTTGCCGCCCTCGCCGTCACCGACCCCGCAAGCGGCGCGCCGATGGTGACGCGCATCGCGCTGGTGCCGGGGCCGGACGGCACGCCGCTCACCCTCATTTCGACGCTGGCGACCCATACCGCGGCCCTGGCCGAACATCCGCTCTGCTCGCTCCTCATCGGGGAGCCGGGCGCCAAGGGCGATCCGCTGACCCATCCGCGCCTGACGCTTCAGGCTCGCGCGGAACCGGGGGACAAGGGAGCCCTGAAGGATCACTACCTGCGGCTCTATCCCAAGGCGAAACTCTACTACGACTTCAACGATTTCGGCCTGTTCCGCTTCGCGCCGCTGGCGGGGCTGCTGAACGGCGGCTTCGGCAAGGCCTACCGTCTCACCCCGGAGGACCTGTTGCCATGACCGCGATCGACCCGGATCTCGTGCGTGTCTGGATCGTTCCGGGTGAGCCCTTCACCTACGAGGTCGACGCGGCGGGCGATTATCACATCGGCGGCCCGGAACAGCCTGTGGGCTTCGAGGCGGACGGGGCGGTGATGACCTGGGCGTCCGAGGTCTACGACCGTCTCGACGGCGCCGGCGCCACGCCCGTGGGCCGCTGGACCGAACGCAGCACCGGAGCCGAATGGGATTTCGCCGCCGACGGCAGCTACACCGTGACCTGGGACGGCGAGGTGGACCACGGCCTCTGGGCGCTGCGGCAGGGCGATACGATGCTCTGGACGCGGGAATGGCGCGCGAAGCTGGCGACGAACGGGGCCGAGGTCAGCTTCACCGTCCGCGACGGCACTGTTTCCACCTATGGCTACACCGTCGGGGCCGGCGTCTGGACACTGTTCGACCCGGTGTCATGGGCGGAACTGACCCGCTACCTCGACCCTGCCGCGCTGTCCAAGGGCGCGTGATCCTCACCAGTGCAGCGTGCCCGCCGCGCCCTTGATGCGGCCCGTCAGGTTCGGCGTAACCCAGCCGCCGTAGAAATCGCCGGGCTGCGGCACCACGCGGACGTCGCCGACCCAGGCTTCGTCAACCGAGGTGGCGTAGAACGCGAGGTGGTCCTTGATCGCTTCGAACCGCGCGGTCGGCGCGGGATATGCCCAGGCCGCGTTGCGCGACCGCCGGCCGTTCAGGATCAGGTCGAAATAGACTGCCCGCCCCTTCCACTCGCAATGCGTTTCGCGCGACGCGGGCACCAGCGCCGACGCCAGTACGCTGTCAGGCGGCAGGTAATAGGTCGGCGCGTGGTGAGTCTCCAGCACGCGCCAGGCCGTCCCGGCGTCGGCCTGCGCCACCGGCACCCCGGCGAACACCACGCGCAAAGTCTGATCCACCCGCTCCAGCCGGGGCGGACGGGGATAGGCGTCAACGTTTTCGACGGGCAACAGGGTCATGCGCGGTCCTTTGATCAGCGGAGCTAGCCCGCGCCCCGCCAAAAGAAAAGCCCGACCCTTTCAGGGCCGGGCTTCAGATCATCCACTGGCCGAGGTCAGATGTCGAACCGCGCCGAAACCTGTGCTGTGCCGCGCACGTCTTGCTGCCAGCGCAGGCGCAAGGTCCGGCCGCCCACGCCCTGCCCCGGCTCGGCATAGGGGATCAGGTAGACGATCACGTTCGACACGCTGCGTAGTGGCCCCTCGGCCAGGAACGCCGTGCCAGCTCGCACCGCCGAGCCGAAGGGCGCGACATCGGTCAGGTCGATGTTCCAGCTGCTGCTCGCCGTGCCCTCGACATGGCGCACCGTCACCGGGTTCTCGGTGCGCTTCACGATGCCGTGGTAGGTGTTGCCGTTGAACAGGAGGTCCGACGTGCGGCTGAGGTCGAGGGGAGCGAAACTGGTGTCCACCCCGTCCACCGCGTCCATCTGCGCCCCGCCGGTCTTCTTGAACAGGTTGTCCGTCACCGTCAGGCCGTTGATGAAATGCCCGGGGCCATAGGGCTTGATCAGGATGAAATTCATCCATGGCGCGCTGCCGGTGGCGAAGAAGATGTTCCCGTCCAGCGTCAGCCCGTGAAAGCTGAGCCCGCTGGAAAAAGTCGGCGATGGGTCGCGCTCGTTGCCCCACTCGATGTAGCAATTGTCGACGTAGTTGCCCTCGAAGGTCGTCTTGATGTTGTTGTCGCAGAGCACCAGACCGGCGGTCCGCGGCCCGTCCGTCACCCCGTCGCCCTGAAAGAAATGGTTGCCCGACAGGATGTTGCCGGTGCCGGCGATGACACCGAAATGGCGGAACTTCACCGCGCGGTTGTCGCGCACCTTGATGTCGGAACAGTTGGAGTTGAAGGCGATGGTCGTGCGCAGCGGCGCGTCGGTGCCCTGCTCGTTCGACAGGAACTGGCAGCGGTCGATCTGCATCCCCTGACAGCCTTCGCCGGCCGAGGTGATGCCGCGATCCTTCGGGCCGGTGAAGAAACAATCCTGGATCTGGAACATCAGCCCGTCGAGCGGCATGTTGAGCGCTGAACACAGGCCTGCGCACAGGAACTCCACGTCGGTGATGATGAAGCGCTGCAGGTTCAGCCAGCCGATGAAATCGAGCAGGTACTTGAACCGGCGGAAGGTATAGGTCTGCGTCACCGGCGCGCCGTGGAACGCGCCCGACAGGGTGACGCGGCCGCCAGCGACATCCTTGGCCACGACGTAGATCTCGCGGCCCACGGCCTGCGGCCCCGTGACCAGCGCGCCGAGCGGAATGTCGGCCACATTCGCCAGCCCGGTGATGCGGAGCGGATCGGAGGCCGACCATGTGCCCGCGCGCGTATGCACCTCGTCATCCCAGGCCGGCGAGGCGATGGCGGCAAGTTGTCCGTTCCTGAGCACGCGGCGGTTGGCATAGGTGTTGCGATTGCCGACGATGGCCTTCACATCCAGCGGTGCGTCGAGGATCACGCGCCGCCCGCAAAGGTCGAAACCTTCGTGGTCCGACTGGTTGAAAAGCTGCTGGATGCCTTTCTTGAGGCCGAGCACATCATCGCCCATCGCCTCAGAGTAACCCTTTAAATCGAAATTCTGGTTAAGCGACAGCCGAGCGGCGTCCGGCATCACCAGCCTGCCCTCGAAGCGCACGGGGTTGTTCATCGTCAGGCTGGAGCCAATCAGGTAATCTCCCGCCGGCACCATCACCTCGCGCCCGGCGGCGGCGGCATCGGCGGCGACGAAGGCCGCACGGTCGTCGGTGGTGCCGTCACCCCGCGCGCCGAAATCCTTCACGTCGACCCAATCCATGATCTTGCGCAGGAAGACCGAGGTGACATCCTCGACCGAGATGCCTTCGATGCGCACCTGCCCGCCGTTGGGGCCGGTCAGGTCGAGGCCGACGTGGCCGAAGCTCGCCTGCGGACCCCAGGGCATGTCGACGCCCAGCCGCGTGCCGGTGCCGATGATGGCCGCGACGGTGACGACGTCGCCATAGCCGGTCATCACGGTCGCGGGGCCGGTCTGCGGCACGCCCGACAGGTTCTGGCCGCTGCCGTCACCCGCCCAGGCGGCGATGCGGATAGTCGGCAGATTGCCCGACAGCACCTTGATCCGGGCCGAAACGCGCAGGTAAAGGCCGGGCACGATCGGCGTCTCGGCCATGAAGCGCAGGCGCGTGGTGGCCTCGGTCTTGACGATTTCCAGGCAATCCCCGAAATCGGCATCCGCCGCGACCAGCGCCGCGTTGGGCGCTGTGCCCCATGTGTCGCTGCCGGGCCGGCCGTCCTGCCGCGACCAGACCGAAAGCCCGTCCGCAAAGGGTGGCGGCATCAGCACCAGCCCGTCGGTGATCACCTGGTTCATGTGTTACCCCTTTCGGCGCGAGACCGCCCGGCGCCATGTCGCGGGGCCGGAAAGGGGCAACCGCAGGCGCCTTTCACGGCCACCTCGGTTGTGTTGCGATATCAGATGCGCCCGGAACATACCGGGTCGCGGAACGGTCTACCGTGACGAGGTTAAGGCCAGGTTAAGCCGCGCCTGATCAGGCCGCGACACCCGGCGGCGGCAACAACTGCACGCCATTGATGCGCCAGCCATCGTCGGTTTCAACCATCTGATAGCCAAGGTAATGCGCGGTGCCGGAAGGGTCGACCACCTGCACCCGCTGGATCAGAACGCCGCCGAAGCTCTGCAGGTCGATGAAATCGACCTCGCCCGGCATCCAGACCATCGGGTAGCCCTGTTCGACCATCCGCGCGAAATTGTCAGGCGTGCCAAAGAGGTTCTGGATGTTCGGGCTGGCAAAGCCCCAGGCACCCGCCGCGTCCTCGGCCCGGAAGGCGTCGAACTGGCCGGTGATAGTGGCCTCGATGTCCGGGTTGGGGCTCAACACCTCCTGCGCGGCGGCGGGGGCGGCCAGCGCGAGGAACAGACTTGCGAAAAGGGCACGCAGCATTTCGGGTCTCCTTTCTGACGTCTGCAAAGACACGTAGCACGCGCCGCGATGGTTTCACGCGCGGCTCCGGTTCCATTTGACCTTGCGCGGGTTTTCCGGTCAGGGTGACGCCGCCATGGCATATGCGGTTCACCAGAAAGACAAGTCCTTGCGCGCCGCTGTGCGCCGGATCGCCGCCGAGGAACTGGGCAGCGCGATCGACGCGCTGGCCGACCCGTCGCCCGAGAAGCTGCACGAGGGCGTCCATTCCGCGCGCAAGTCCTGCAAGAAGCTGCGCGCGCTCGTGCGCCTCATCCGGCCCGGATTTGCCGACTATGGCCACGTGAACGCGACCCTGCGCGATGCCGCCCGCCCGCTCTCGGGCCTGCGCGACGCGGCGGTGTTCGTGGAGACCTTCGACAAGCTCGCCGCCGCCGCGCCGAAGTCGCTGGACCAGGACCGTCTCACCCCCCTGCGCGCCGCCCTCACCCACGCAAGGCCCGACGACCCCGACGCCATCGCGGAGGAGGTCGCGACCTTTCGCGCGCAACTGGGCGCATTGGCGGAGCAGGCCGGGCACTGGAAGCTGAAGGGCAAGGATGCGGAGATCCTTCATGCCGGGCTGAAGACTGCCTTCAAGCACGCGAAAGAAGCACTATCCGAGGCCGTGAAGGACCCGGACGGCGAGCACATGCACGAGTTCCGCAAGAAGGTGAAGGTGCACTGGTACCACGCCCGCCTGCTCGCCCCGGTCTGGCCCGAGATCGTCGGGCCGCACCGCGATGCCGCCGGCAAGCTGGCCGACCTGCTTGGCGATCATCATGACATCGTCGCCTTCGATGAGCGGCTCGAGGCGGGCGACCTGCCGGAAACCTCGGTGCGGCTGATCCGGCCGCTGATGGACGAGCGCATGGAACAGCTGGAGCACGAGGCCTTCGCCATCGCCCGCCTGCTGCTGGCCGAGCCTGCCGGCGCGCTGGCCGACCGCTGGACGACCTGGTGGAAGATCGCGGCCGGTTAGAGCTCGAGGAACCGGAAGGCGCGGCGCAGTTCCTCGACCGCGTGGCTCGGATACCACCGGCCATGGGCCAGCAGGATGCGCTCGGGTTCCCAGGCGATCATGCGGCGCACGGCGCCGGCCAGCGCCTCCTTGTCATAGGTCAGTCGCAGGTCGCGGGGCAGCGACCCGTCGGGGTGCTGGTTGCCGGCGACGCGGGTGAAGATCCGCAAATGCCAGGGCAGTTTCGAAGCCTCGAAATTCTCGATCAGGTCGGTCAGGATCAGGCTGCGGCTGGGCTTGTGAAAGAACACCACCTCCCGGTGCAGGCGCGAGCCCGGCACGACCATCTGCGCGAGTTCCCCGGCCCATTCCGCCGGCGCGGTATCGGTCAGCCGATGATCGGCGCGCAGCCTGACGCCGCGCCCCTCGGCTCGTTCCTCAACCCCGGGCGCGACCCAGGTCGCGGCGGCGGGCAGCGCATCGGCCCAATCCTGCAAATAGGCGTAGTGCAGCCAGTTCGGCGCAATCAGGTGCCGGACCCGGCCGATCGCCTGCAATTCCTCCAGAAGGCTCGCGGAGAAGACGATGGGCGAATGCAGCCACAGGTCGCCCGAGCCGAGCCGGATCACCGTCATCCGGGTCGGAAACGGCATCCGGTACAGGTCGATGGTCGGGCCGTCAGCGATCCAGATATCGCGCGCGACCGCCTTCAGCGTGCGAAGCGGCGGGTATGTCCCCTCCGCAGCCATCGGCCTAGCCCACGAGATCGCCGGCGAGGCCTTGCGCGATCAGGGCCTTGGTTTCCTCGATCCCGTAAAGCGCGATGAACCCGCCGAAGCGCGGGCCCTGCGACGCCCCCAGCAGCACCTCGTAGAGGCCAGAGAACCAGTCGCGCAGCGGCTCGAACCCGTGCGTCTTGCCGATGGCGAAGACGATGGATTGCAGGAACTCGTCATCGTGCCAGTCGACCACCGGCAGGGGCGTGTTCTTGCCCTCCTGCGCGTTCTTGCGCGCGATTACGTCCAGCGCGCGCGTCTCGTCCCCCAGGCACGCCACCAACTCCTCCATCGCCGCGCGCTCCTTTTCGGTGGGCAAACGGAACTGGCGCGTGGGTTTCACGAAATCGTTGAAGTAGCGGATCGCGAAGCCGGCCGCCTGGTCCAGATCCGGGTTGTCCTCGGGCGAGGCGTCGGGCGCGTAGCGGCGGATGAAACCCCAAAGCTGGTCCTTGTCCTCGGCCGCAGAAACAGACGCGAGGTTCAAGAGCATCGCGAACGGTACCACCATCGTGCTTTCCGGTACCTCGCCGCCGTGGATGTGCCAGACCGGGTTCGCCAGTTGCTGCTCGGGCGACTGATCCGGGTAGGCGCGCAACTGCTGGTGATACTCGTCGACCGCCTTTGGGATCACGTCGAAATAGAGCCGCTTGGCGGTCTTGGGCTTGAGGAACATGAAATACGACAGGCTCTCGGTCGAGGCATAGGTCAGCCACTCGTCGATCGAGATGCCGTTGCCCGAGGATTTAGAGATCTTCTGTCCGGTCTCGTCCAGGAACAGTTCGTAGGTGAAATGCTCGGGAGCGGGCGCGCCAAGAACCTCGCATATCGCGTCGTAGATCGGCGTGTTGGTGGAGTGGTCCTTGCCATACATCTCGAAATCGACGCCCAGCGCCGCCCAGCGCGCCCCGAAATCGGGCTTCCACTGCAGCTTCACGTTGCCGCCCGTCACCGGCAGCGTCCACTCGCGCCCGGTCTCGTCGTCGAAGGTCACCGTGCCCTCGGCGGCATCGACATGCTTGATCGGCACGTAGAGCACGCGTCCGGTCTCGGGGTGGATCGGCAGAAAGATCGAATAGGTCTGCTGGCGTTCATCGCGCAGGCTGGCGAGCATCACCTTCATCAGCGCGTCGTAACGCTCCGCCGCGCGCAGCAGGATCGCATCGAAGGCGCCCGAGGCGTAGAACTCCGTCGCGGAATAGAACTCGTAGTCGAACCCGAAGGTGTCGAGAAACCGCCGCAGCATTGCGTTGTTGTGGTGCCCAAAGCTTTCGTGCGTGCCGAACGGGTCGGGCACGCGGGTCAGCGGCTTTTGCAGATGCTCGCGCAACGCGTCCTGGTTCGGGACGTTGCCGGGCACCTTGCGCATCCCGTCCATGTCGTCGGAAAAGCAGATCAGCCGCGTGGGAATATCCGAGATCACCTCGAACGCGCGGCGGATCATCGTGGTGCGCAGAACCTCGCCGAAGGTACCGATATGCGGCAACCCGCTTGGCCCGTAGCCGGTTTCGAACAGCACATAGCCCTTTTCCGGCGGCGCGGTCTCGTACCGTTTAAGCACCCGGCGCGCCTCTTCGAAAGGCCAGGCCTTGGAAGTCATTGCAGCGTCGCGAAGGGCGGTCATGATCGGTGCGTCCCATATCAGGCGCAGGCCGCTTTGCCCGCGCGCTCTCGCCCTATTGTGCGGGCGCGGCGAGGTCAATAAATACCCCCCTGCACGAGGAGAACCGCGATGTCCGAGATCATCAGCCCAGAAGATGCCCTGGTCGCCGTGATGGTGGCCGTATCCGTGTCGGACGAGCTGATCCGGACGGCCGAACTGGTGAAGATCGAACAGATCGTCAACCACCTGCCGGTGTTTGCCGATTACGACGCGGACCGGATGCGCGAGGTCGCGAAGACCGTCTTCGACCTGTTCGAGGAGGAGGACGGGCTCGACGCGCTCTTCGGCCTCATGCTCGAAGCCCTGCCCGAGCGGCTGAACGAGACCGCCTATGCCATCGCCTGCGACGTGGCGGCGGCGGACGGCGCGCTGACCCAGCCCGAGCTGCGGTTCCTCGAGGAACTGCGCCACCAGCTCAACATCGATCGTCTCCATGCCGCCGCCATCGAACGCGGCGCGCGGGCGCGGCACATGACGCTCTGACAGGGGCGGCCCCGCGCTGATTGCGCGTCTGGGCCAAACCTGCCACCGTCCTTGCGATGTCCGCCCCGGTTACCCTGCCCCTCTGGCTCTTCGTCCTGATCCTGCTCTTCGCGGCGGTGACGTTTGCGTCGCATTTCCTGTTTCCGTCCGTCCGCTGGTTCCTGCGACGCCGCCTCGAACGCGCGGTGGAGGAGTTGAACAAGCGCCTCAAGCGCCCGATCCAGCCGTTCAAGCTGGCGCGGCGGATGGATACGATCCGCCGCCTGATCTACGACCCCGAGGTGGCGCAGGCCGTCGCCGACCACGCGCAGGAAAACCACATCCGCGAGGATGTCGCCTTCCAGAAGGCCGAGCTTTACGCCCGCGAGATCGTGCCGGGGTTTTCCGCCTTCACCTATTTCGGCTTCGCCATCCGCGCCGCCCGCATCCTCAGCCAGTCGCTCTACCGCGTGCGGCTGGTCCACGCCAACGACCCCGCGCTGGAGGCGATCCCGGCGGACGCCACCGTCATCTTCGTGATGAACCACCGCTCCAACATGGATTACGTGCTGGTGACGTGGCTGGTCGCGGAACGCTCGGCGCTGGCCTACGCGGTGGGCGAATGGGCGCGGGTCTGGCCGATGCGGCAACTGGTGCGCGCGATGGGCGGCTACTTCATTCGCCGCCGGCACAACAACGCGCTCTACCGCAAGGTGCTGGCCCGCTACGTGCAGATGGCGACCGACGCAGGCGTGACGCAGGCGGTCTTCCCCGAGGGCGCGCTCAGCCGCACCGGGCATCTCGGCAAGCCCAAGCTCGGCCTCATCTCCTACATCCTCGAAGGCTTCCACCCCGGCACGTCGCGCGATGTGGTTTTCGTGCCCGTGGCGCTGAACTACGACCGGGTGATGGAGGACCGCACGCTGATCGACGCCCGGATCACCGGCACCAGGCGCTTCCGCTTCTCGCTCCGGCCGATCTGGCGCTACCTGCGGCGGCAATTGTGGAACCGGATCACCGGGAAATATCACCGCTATGGCTATGCCGCCGTCAGCTTCGGCGACCCGCTCAGCCTGACCGATTTCCTCGAACGCCCGCACACCGACGCCCCGGCAGCCCTCGGGTCCGAGCTGATGGACCGGATCGCCGCGGTCATGCCCGTGACCCCGGTGCCGCTGGTTGCCCACGCGCTGCAGGACGGCGTGCGCAGCGTCGCGGCGCTGGACAGGCTGGTGCGTGCCCGCATCGCCTCCGCGCAGGCGCGCGGCGTGACCATTCACATTCCCCGCGACGACGTTGCCTACACGATCGACACCGGGCTGCGCGCGCTGGTGGAACGTCGCATCGTCATCCGTGAGGGCGATACGTTGGCGGTGGAGGCCGAGGGCCCCGGCCCCGACCTCGTCGCCTTCTACGCCGCCTCGGTCGCCCACCTGCTGCGTGATCCGGTGGAGGACCGGCGCCCGGACACCCCCGGGCCGGAATCCGCTGCGACATAATATGTCGCGATACCGCAGTTTCGTGTTTGCTTTGTTGCGTGACCGTCTGTATCTCTCGCATGAGCAGCAAGATTGATTCCGCATTGCGGCATCGGCAAAGGATTGGAGACATGCCCATGGCCCTCGACGCAAACCCCGCGATCGCCAGCTACGACGCGCCGAAGAAAGACCTCTACGAGATGGGCGAGATGCCGCCCCTCGGCCATGTCCCCAAGCAGATGTACGCCTGGGCCATCCGGCGCGAGCGTCACGGCGAGCCGGACACAGCCTTCGAGCAGGAGGTCGTCGACACCTGGGCGATCGATTCGCACGAGGTTCTCGTGCTGGTGATGGCCGCGGGCGTGAATTTCAACGGCGTCTGGGCCGGTCTCGGCCAGCCGATCAGCCCCTTCGACGGCCACGGCGCGCCCTACCACATCGCCGGTTCCGACGCTTCGGGCATCGTCTGGGCCGTGGGCGACAAGGTTCACAACTGGAAGGTCGGCGACGAGGTCGTGATCCACTGCAACCAGGACGACGGCGACGACGAGGAATGCAACGGCGGCGATCCGATGTTCTCGCCCACCCAGCGCATCTGGGGCTACGAGACGCCCGACGGGTCGTTCTCGCAGTTCACCAAAGTGCAGGCGCAGCAATTGATGCCCCGCCCCAAGCACCTCACCTGGGAAGAAAGCGCGTGCTACACGCTGACGCTCGCCACCGCCTACCGCATGCTCTTCGGCCACCACCCGCATGATCTGAAGCCGGGGCAGAACGTGCTGGTCTGGGGCGCGTCGGGCGGCCTCGGCGTCTACGCCATCCAGCTCGCCAATACCGCGGGCGCCAACGCCATCGGCGTGATCTCGGACGAGGACAAGCGCGAGTATGTCATGAGCCTCGGCGCGAAGGGCGTGATCAACCGCAAGGATTTCGACTGCTGGGGCCAGATGCCCAAGGTCAACACCCCTGAATACAACGCCTGGCTGAAGGAGGCGCGCAAGTTCGGCAAGGCGATCTGGGACATCACCGGCAAGGGCGTCAGCGTCGACATGGTCTTCGAGCACCCCGGCGAGGCGACCTTTCCGGTCTCCACCCTGGTCTGCAAGAAGGGCGGCATGGTCGTGATCTGCGCCGGCACCAGCGGGTTCAACTGCACCTTCGACGTGCGCTACATGTGGATGCACCAGAAGCGCCTGCAGGGCTCGCATTTCGCGCATCTGAAACAGGCTTCCTCCGCCAACCGCCTGATGGTGGAACAGCGCCTCGACCCCTGCATGTCCGAGGTCTTTCCCTGGGCCGAACTGCCCGAGGCGCACATGAAGATGCTGCGAAACCAGCACAAGCCCGGTAACATGTCGGTGCTCGTGCAGGCCCCGAGGACCGGGCTGCGGACGCTGGAGGATGTGTTGGAGGCCGGGCCGACGGCGGGGTGATCTCTGCTTCGCAAAGGCGCTGCTTGAACCATCCCACACCCCAGGCAACACGCCTGTGTTGCAGGTTGGCGTCTTTCACCCATGCCGGCGCCGAAACCTGTTTGCATCAGGGGATGAGGCAACTAGAACTGTCGGCACGTGATGATCAGCAGCGTCAGGCCCCATGCAGTCCGATATGCCCATAACAGTCACCACGAGGTTCTCGTTCCTGGGTCTGTCCGGCTGGAAGAGCGAACCGTCGCGCGATCCGGCCCTTCTTTTCGAGAAAGACCGGCTGCGGGGACGCTTGGCGCTCTTTCAGAACGTGGCACTGGCATCTCTGGCTGCGCAGACAGACCAGGAGTTTCGCCTCCACGTCCTGACAAGCGATCAGATGCCGGACTGGGCCCTCGACGGTCTGCGCGAGATATCCATCGCCGCGTTGGGCCCGGAGCGGGTCACGGTCGATGCAAGGCCTCAGGGCCGGGCGAGAAAGTTTCACCGCATCTATCTTCAGCAGACCTACGGGGATCAGCGCATTGCGCAGGTGGTGCTGGATGATGATGACGGGCTGTCCGGCGATTTCATGGCGGTCCTGCGCGACAAGATCGGTATTGCAATCGGCGACGGCAAACTGCCTGACGCCGAGTCCCAGCACTTCCTGACCTTCCCACGGGGATACGGGCTCGTCCATTCCGATGGTCCGACCGAAGTCTACCGTCACAGCTACATGCTGATCAATCTCGGCCTGACGATGCTGGGCAAGCCCAACAAGTCGATCCACTCCACCGTGCACCAGTCGGACCCGAAGCGCATCGGGTACACGATCCACGAGGACAGGCCAATGTTCCTGCGGTCCGTCCATGGTCTCAATGACAGCCGCGTGTCAGTGACCAAACGTTGGAAGAAAGTTCCCGACTGGCTGGCCGAACCGGGATTCCAGGACCGTTTTGGCTACATTATCCCGTTGTTGGAGGGCCCGTCGCTCCCCGAGTTGGTGTGACGCGGATCACCCATGCACATCATGTCCATGTGGTAAGTCCGTCTTGGATGGGCGATCTCAGCCCTTCTCAGCCATTCGGATCGGCCGGATGTTCTGCCCGTACACCTCCGGCGTGTCGACCGACCCGCCCTTGAGCGGTGAGTCGGCATCCCGAAACCGGCAGGCAAGTGGCAATGAAAGTCATAATGATTACAGCAGGGCGCTTTGATCGCGAACGGCATCTTCATCGCCCCGCCCGCCGTGCCGATGACATCGTTGCGGATCCTCGGAAGACCACGTTTCCCGATCAGTTCACCGGTCGGCCAGATCCTCGTCTTGAAGCACACGGACGCGGGTCCGGTCAGGCAGCCCGGTTGTCCCGCCGGACGCATGCGATGCGCCCCTCGCCGGGTCTGTCGCACAGAACCCGGGTCCGATCTCCGCGTCCAACCCGATCAGGATATCGACCAGATGATCGAAGCTCTGGGCCACCGCCGTCGCGCCTTCCCGCATCAGCTCCAACCCCGAGGTGTAGCCCCAGGCGACACCGACAGCCGTGACCCCGGCCGCCTTGGCCATCTGCATGTCGTAGCGGGAATCGCCCACCATGATCGTCTCTTCCGGGCGGCGACCCGTTTCTTTCAGCGCGTGCCGCACCATTGAGGTCGCGGGTTTGGAGGCGTTCCCCTCGGCGCATTGGATGGTATGAAAATAGGGCCACCAGTTCATTTCCGACAACAGGTAGGATGTGCTGCGCCTTGCCTTTCCGGTGGCGACGCCCAGGACGAACCCCATATCCGACAGGCGGCCGAGCGTAGAGGCCGCGCCGCGATAGACCGGCAGTTCGACCAGGTGTTCGACCATGTCGAAATACCGTAGCCGATAGCCATTGAGGATCTTCTCCCGCACACCGCAGGGCAAGGGCGCGGTCACGGCGTCGATCATTTCCGGCAGCGACAGGCCGATCAATCCACGCACCGCAGCGGCCGGGGGCGGCGTTTTGCCTGCGGCATGAAACGCCTCCGCCATGATGTCGGATATGCCGTCCGCGCTGTCAAGCAAGGTGCCATCGACATCGAACAGCACAAGCGTGCGCTTCAAAGGCGCGGAGACGATCGCATGGCCGTCAGTGCAGCGTATCGCCCAGTCTCGCCCCATTCGCAGTCATCCAAGCCTTTCCTGTTACAGCAGCTTTCGCCGCGCCGAGTCGGACCCTCTAGTCAGATTGATATCGTGTGAATCTTTTCCGAGGCAACTGTTGCCAATTTCACATACCCATCGCCAGGTGATCCAACCGGCGCCCGCGCAGGGTTGAGACCCGCCGCCACCAATCTGTCAGCGAAACCGCCTTATGGGCGCCGATCCAATAGGTTGTCCTCGTTGCTCAAGCCCGAGCACCCCGAGGCGTCAGGCGCGCTGCCCGGTGGCCATCTCGACCGCGCCCCGGATCGCCCGGATATTCTCGCCATAGACCTCGGGCGCGTCCACCGATCCGCCCTTGAACACGGCCGAGCCGGCGACCAGCACGTCCGCGCCGGCACGCGCCACCAGCGGCGCAGTGGTCGGGTCCACCCCGCCGTCAATCTCGATATGCACTGGCCGGTCGCCGATCATTCCACGAAGCGCGCGCACCTTGCCCGTCATGTCGATGAACTTCTGCCCGCCGAAACCGGGGTTCACCGTCATCACGCAGACAAGGTCGGCGAGATCCAGCAGATGCGCCACCGCGTCGGCCGGCGTGCCGGGGTTCAGCGCCACGCCCGCCTTCATCCCCGCCGCGCGGATAGCCTGAAGCGTGCGGTGGATGTGCGGCCCGGCCTCCACATGCGCGGTCAGGATGTCGGTCCCGGCGTCGGCGTAGGCGTCGATGAAGGGGTCCACCGGCGCGATCATCAGGTGCACGTCCATCACCGTCGTCACATGCTTGCGGAACGCCTTCACCGCCATCGGGCCGAAGGTGAGGTTGGGCACGAAGTGCCCGTCCATCACGTCGACATGGACCCAGTCCGCGCCCTGATCCTCGATCGCGCGGATCTCGCGGCCGAAATCGGCGAAGTCGGCGGACAAGATCGACGGCGCGATCTTGATGGGACGGTCGAAGGACATGGATTTCACCCCCTGTGGCAATCGTCGTCCTGTTATCGCCTCGCCCCGACCCTGTCACGCCCCCTTGCCGTCGCGGCGGGCCCGACGCAGTCTCGCCCCCGCCCGGACCGGAGAACGCCATGACCCTGCAGACCCTGCTCGCCCTCGCCGCCATCGCCTTCGGGGGCGCGTGTATCGCGGTCCAGGCGCCTATCAACGCAAGGCTCGCCGCCCATGTCGGCGACCCGGTGGCCGCGTCCGCGATATCCTTCGCGGTGGGCCTTGTCGTGCTGGTGGCGATCACGGTGCTGGTGGGTGGCGTGCCGACGTTGGAGGAGGCCTCGGGCGCACCCTGGTGGGCCTGGGTGGGCGGGTTCCTCGGGGCCGTCTATGTCTGGGCGGCGATCTGGTCGGTCGGGACGCTGGGCGTGGTGACGATGGTGGCGGGGCTCATCTTCGGCCAACTGGCCGCGGCCCTGATCCTCGACGCCAGCGGCGCGTTTGGCATTGCGGTGCGCGAGATCAGCTGGACCCGGATTGCAGCCGTGGGCTTCGTTGCGGTGGGGCTCGTCCTGTCTCGGATCTGAATATTTGACCGTTTGGTCAAGCTTGCCTTTGCGCCCGGCGCGTGACACGCTTTTCGGACCTGCCCGAACAGATCCGGCCCCGCCATGACCAGCACCCAGACCGCCCCCCAAGGCGCCACCGCGCCGGCGACCAAGGACCAGCTTCCGCAGCTGCATGTCCCGCGCAATCCGGGGATGGAGCTTGACCTCGACTGGGTCGCGCGGGTGCAGGCCAACACCTCCGCCATCGAACGCCGCGCCGCAACCCTGCCGGGGCGGCGCACCGTGAAGAAGGCCTACCAGGCGGCCTGGCTCGCCCGCGCGATCACGCTGATCGACCTCACGACGCTGGCAGGCGACGACACGCCCGGCCGCGTCCGCCGCCTCTGCGCCAAGGCGCGGCAGCCGGTGCGCGCCGACCTGCTCGAGGCGCTCGGCCTGCCGCCGCTCACCACCGGCGCGGTCTGCGTCTACCACGAGATGGTCGAGACCGCCGTCGCGGCGCTGGAGGGTTCTGGCATCCCCGTCGCCGCCGTCTCGACCGGCTTTCCGGCGGGTCTGTCACCGTTTCCCCTGCGCGTCCGCGAGATCGAGGAGAGCGTGAAGGCCGGCGCGAGCGAGATCGACATCGTGATTTCGCGCCGGCACGTGCTGACCGGCAACTGGCAGGCGCTCTACGACGAGATGGTCGAGTTCCGCGCGGCCTGCGGTGACGCCCACGTAAAGGCGATCCTCGCGACCGGCGAGCTTGGAACGCTGCGCAATGTCGCGCGTGCCTCGCTGGTCTGCATGATGGCGGGGGCGGACTTCATCAAGACTTCGACGGGCAAGGAGAGCGTCAACGCCACCCTGCCCGTCTCGCTGACCATGATCCGCGCGATCCGCGCCTACGAGGCCGCCACCGGCATCAAGATCGGCTACAAGCCCGCCGGCGGGATTTCCAAGGCCAAGGACGCGCTGGTCTACATGGCGCTGATGAAGGAGGAACTGGGCGATCCCTGGCTCCGCCCCGATCTTTTCCGTTTCGGCGCGTCGAGCCTGTTGGGCGACATCGAACGGCAACTCGAACACCACGCCACCGGCGCCTATTCGGCGAGCTGGCGGCATCCGATGGGATAATAAAATGTCCGATAAGTCCGATCTTCAAGAATGGGTGATGGCCGCACTGAGAGATCAAGGGGGCGAAGCACACCTTTCAAAGATTGCCAAACACATTTGGGATCACCACGAAAACGATCTACGCGGCTCAGGTGACCTTTTTTACACATGGCAATACGATATGAGGTGGGCGGCGCAAAATCTACAGAAGGCGGGCAAGCTGACTAAACTTTCGCGCAGTTGGAGGCTTACTAAGTGACCACCCGCGAAATCTTCGACAGCATGGAGTATGGCCCCGCCCCCGAAGGCGACGCCGAGGCGCGGGCGTGGATCGCCGCGAAGGGGCCGGGTTTCGGCCATTTCATCGACGGCGAATTCACCGCGCCGGGGGAAACCTTCGCGACCCGCAACCCCGCCACCGGCGAGGAGCTGGCGCAGGTCACCCAAGGCACCGCAACGGACGTGGACGCCGCAGTGGCCGCCGCGACCAAGGCGTTTCCGAAATGGGCGAAGCTTTCCTGCCATGCGCGCGCGAAATACCTCTATGCGCTGGCCCGGCTGTTGCAGAAACACGCCCGCCTCTTCGCCGTGCTGGAGACGCTCGACAACGGCAAACCGATCCGTGAGAGCCGCGACATCGACATCCCCTTGGCGCAGCGACATTTCTACTACCATGCCGGCCTCGCGCAGCTGCGCGACAGCGAGATGCCGGGTCATGAACCCATCGGCGTCTGCGGGCAGGTGATCCCGTGGAACTTCCCGCTGCTGATGCTGGCGTGGAAGATCGCGCCGGCGCTGGCGGCCGGGAACACGGTGGTGCTGAAACCCGCCGAATACACCTCGCTCACCGCGCTGCTTTTCGCGGACATCTGCCGCGAAGCCGGGCTGCCGAAGGGCGTCGTGAACATCGTCACCGGCGACGGATCGACCGGCGAGGCGATCGTGACCCACGGGGGCACGGCCAAGATCGCCTTCACCGGCTCCACCGCGGTCGGCCGCCGCATCCGCGAGCAGACGGCGGGCATGGGCAAGTCGCTGACCTTGGAGCTGGGCGGCAAGTCGCCCTACATCGTCTTCGACGACGCCGATATCGATTCAGCCATCGAGGGGCTGGTCGACGCGATCTGGTTCAACCAGGGGCAGGTCTGCTGCGCAGGCTCGCGGCTTCTTGTGCAGGAAGGCATCGCGGAGGATTTCTACACCCGGCTCAAGGCGCGCATGACCAAGCTGCGCGTCGGCGACCCGCTGGACAAATCCATCGACATCGGCGCGCTGGTCGACCCGGTGCAGCACCAGATGATCACGCGGATGGTGCAGGAGAACACCGAGGGGGAGACTTACCACGCCCCCGTCGAGATGCCCGAGCAGGGCTGTTTCTACCCACCCACCCTCATCACCGGCCTGTCCTCGGCAGCGCCGCTGATGCAGGAGGAAATCTTTGGCCCGGTGCTGGTCGCCACCACGTTCCGCACGCCCTCCGAGGCGGTCGAGATCGCCAACAACACGCGCTACGGGCTCGCGGCCACGGTCTGGTCCGAGAACCTCAACCTCGCGCTGGATATCGCGCCGAAACTGGCGGCAGGCGTGGTCTGGGTGAACGCCACCAACCTCTTCGACGCGAGCGCCCCCTTCGGCGGTGTGCGCGAAAGCGGCTTTGGCCGTGAAGGCGGGTGGGAAGGCCTGGGCGCCTACCTGAAGCCCACGGGAAAACGCGCCGACGTCAAGCCCATCGCGCCGGTAGCAGCGCCCGACACGCCCGAGGCACCGGGCCTCGATCGCACCGCCAAGATGTATGTCGGCGGCAAGCAGGCCCGCCCCGACGGCGGCTATTCGCAACCGGTCTGGTCCAAGCGCGGCAAGCTGCTGGGCCACGTGGGCATCGGAAACCGCAAGGACATCCGCAATGCCGTCGAGGCCGCGCGGGGTGCGTCGGGCTGGACGAAGACGACCGCCCACACCCGCGCGCAGATCCTCTACTACATCGCCGAGAACCTCTCGGCCCGCGCCGGAGAATTTGCCACCCGGCTGCGCGACCTGACCGGCGGCTCGTCGTCCCGTGCCGAGGCGGAGGTCGCGGCCTCGGTCGACCGGCTATTCAGCTACGGCGCCTGGGCCGACAAGATGGACGGGCGCGCCGCCTCCGTCCCGATCCGCGGCATCGCGCTGGCGATGCGCGAGCCCGTGGGCGTGATCGGCGTGCTGGCGCCGGACGACGCGCCGCTGCTGGGGGCCGTGTCGCTGATCGCGCCGGCGATGGCGATGGGCAACCGCGTGATACTGGTGCCGTCCGCCGCCTACCCGCTGGCCGCAACGGATCTCTACCAGGTGCTCGACACCTCGGACGTGCCGGGCGGCGTGGTGAACATTGTCACCGGCACCGCGCAGGAGCTGGGCCAGACGCTGGCGCAACACCTCGACCTCGACGCGCTCTGGAGCTTTTCAGGCGCGGTCGACGCGGCGAAGCTGGAGGCGGCCTCTGCCGGCAACCTCAAGCGGACCTGGATCAACGCCACAGCGCCCGACTGGATGAGTGCCGAGGGCGAAGGGCGCGGATTTCTCGACCAGGCGACCGAGGTGAAGACGATCTGGGTGCCCTACGGCGAATAGGTCAGCGGCGGCCGGAGACGCGATCGCGGAGCTTGGCCCAGCTGACGGCGGCGCGGTCGCGGACGGGGTCGATCACCCGGTCCTCGAACCGTTCCCAGATGCGCCAGGCCATGAACAGCACAAGCGCCAGAAGCAGCAGGATTGCGATGCTGAGCCAAGGGATCAACGTCACATCCGGGCCGTCCACCGGACGGATGTTCACCGCGTTCGGATAGGTCGTCAGCAGCCGCGAGCGCCAGCCGTAATGGGTGATCGCCACCCATTGCGGCGCGGCGGCGGTAGAGGTGAGGTTCGCCGCCTCGGCATGCAGATCGGCGCTGTCGAGCTTGAAATAGGGTGGCCAACCGAAGCCCGTATCCTCGTTGCGGTAGACCATCACATCGCCCGAGGCGAGGATGGTGTTGATCAACCGCAGGTCGCGGCTGTCGGTCTGGGCGTTGCCGCTGTCGCCCTGCGCGTAGAAGATCCGGTTCAGGCCCGAGAAATCCTGCCGGATGATCTCGGTCCCGGTGATCCGGGCGACGTCACGCTGCGGCAGGACATAGTGCAGCAACGACCCGAAGATCAGGACCAGGATCGCGATGAAGATGATACGGGGCCAGCGCATGGGCGGCTCTCCTCAATTCGTCACGTAGACATAAACGCTCAGGGACACGAGAGGCAGGACATACACCAGAAATATCAGCCATGTGCGGATGCGCCGCGCCACCGGGGCGATGCGCGCGTCGATCCAGTCGTCGCGGTCGCCGGGGCGGCCTTCCATCACCCAGTCTTCCTCCAGCCGCATCCGGACGCCGGCGCGCCAGTAGAGGAACAGGCTGACGTAGACCACGGTCAGCACGACCAGCATCAAGAGCAGCATTCGTCCCAGGCCAAGGATCATTCGGGTGGTCCCATCTTGCGTCTTCAGCCCCCGATATAGGCGATCACGACGGCAAATGGCAGGGCTTGCAGCGCCGCGGTGGGCGGCGCAGTCTGAGAGCATGGACGACGAAAGACTGATGCAGGCAATCGCCGCGCGCGAGGATGATCTGGTTGCGCTGACGCAGGCGTTGATCCGCATTCCCACCCTGAACCCGCCGGGCCGGAACTACCTGGAGATCTGCGAATCCCTGGCCGAACGGCTGCGCGGCAGCGGCTTCGCGGTGGAGCTGGTCCGCGCCCATGGCGCGCCGGCCGACAGCGACAAGTATCCGCGCTGGAACCTTGTGGCGCGGCGCGAGGGTGGGCGGCCAGGCGAATGCGTGCATTTCAACTCGCATCATGACGTGGTCGAAACCGGCCATGGCTGGACGGTCGACCCCTTCGGCGGCGAGCTGCGCGATGGCCGCGTCTACGGGCGCGGTGCCTGCGACATGAAGGGCGGGCTTGCGGCCAGCATCATCGCCGCCGAGGCGTTTCTGGAGGTTCACCCCGACTTCGCCGGCGCCATCGAGATCAGCGCCACCGCCGACGAGGAATCGGGTGGCTACGGCGGCGTCGCCTACCTGGCGGAACTGGGGCATTTCGACCCCGAGCGTGTGCAGCACGTCATCATCCCGGAACCGCTGAACAAGGACCGGATCTGCCTTGGCCATCGCGGCGTCTGGTGGGCCGAGATCGAAACGCATGGCCGCATCGCGCATGGCTCCATGCCGTTCCTGGGCGATTGCGCGGTGCGCCATATGGGCGCGGTTCTGGCCGAGATGGAGGACACGCTGTTCCCGCTTCTTGCCGGCAAGCGGACGGCGATGCCCGTGGTGCCCGACGGCGCCAGGGCCTCTACCCTCAACATCAACGCGATCCACGGCGGCGAGCCGGTGCAGGAGGAGGGCTATACCGGCCTGCCTGCGCCCTGCGTGCCCGACCGCTGCCGTATCACCATCGACCGGCGCTTCCTGATCGAGGAAGACATCGCGGAGGTGAAGGCCGAGATCACCGCGATGATGGAGCGGGTCCGAGCCCGCCGCCCCGGTTTCGTCTACGAGGTCCGCGACCTGTTCGAGGTTCAGCCGACGATGACCGAGCGCGATGCGCCCGTCGTCACCACCGTCGCGGCCGCGATCGAGCGGGTGCTGCACCGACAGGCCGATTTCGTCGTGTCCCCCGGCACCTATGACCAGAAACACATCGACCGGATCGGGAGGCTGAAGAATTGCATCGCCTACGGGCCGGGCATCCTCGACCTCGCGCATCAGCCCGACGAATGGGTGGGGGTGCAGGACATGCTCGACAGCGCCAAGGTCATGGCGCTGACGCTTGCAGAGCTTCTGGTCCGAAACGGCGCAGCTCAGTCCTGAATCATGAACCCGAGGTGATCCAGCGCCCGCGCTGCCATCTGGCTGGCGCTTTCATTTCCTTCGAGAAGGTCGCTGTTCAGGCGTTGCACGATTCGGCTCAGCGTCTTGTCGCCTGCGTGCTTCATGATGAACTCTGCCACCCCGTCGGGCGAAACAGATAGTATTTCTTCGGAATTCGGCACGAACATCCGGCCCCCAGTGTTGTCCCCGACGCATCCATAAACCTCCTAGCTCGATTCGCAACTGTGGCGTTAGCGCTTTGTGACAGTGCTGCGAAACATTGCGGCCGCGCTCCACGGCTTGCACGGCTCCCGGCTTGATGCGAAGACTGCTCACGCGTTGGGCGCAGGCGCGCCACCATTTGACGAAGGAGCGCAGCGCCGCGATGACCACCGAGCCCGTCTTTGACAAACTTCTCCTGAGTGTTGGCGCGATGAAGGCGGGAACGACCTGGCTTTTCGACGTGCTCAGTCGCCATCCCGAAGTTCAGTTCAGCTACGAGAAAGAGATCCACTACTTCTACGCGGCTGCTCTGCGTCCCGGCCTGCTGGCGGATCGCGCGCGCATGCGGCGCGCCAAGGGTTATCTCGCCTTCGATCCGGAACGGTCCGCCGCGCCTGTGCTGCGGCGGCGGGTTGCCTGGACGGCGAATTGGCTGGCCGAACCCGTGGATGACGCGTGGTTCAACGGCCTCTTTCCGCAACGATCGCCCCACCGGTGGATTGCGGACTTCTCGAACCTCAACGTGCTGTTGCCGTCCCAGTCCTGGCGTGATCTGCACGACCGTACGCGCAAGCTCCGGGTTGTCTACACCCTGCGCGAACCGATGGACCGGCTCTGGAGCCATGTGCGCTTCCATCTGAAAATGCAGGACAAATCCCATCTGCTCGACGAGTGGTCTGTGGACGAGCTGTTCGCCCATATCCAGGGCGGCGACTACCTGGAACACACCGATTACGTCGCCGCGATCAACCGGATGCGCGCGGGGCTTCCCCTGGACTGCCTGCACGTGGATTTCTACGACCGTATCGTGGGAGACCCCCGTGGCTTCGTCGCCGACATCGAAAGGTTCCTGCAGATCGTGCCGCAAACCTTGCCCGATGACATCGTGTCGCGCGTGGTCAACCCGTCGCCGCCGCGCCCGATGCCTGCGGGCCTGGCCGAGCGTCTGGCGCCCTTCGTGGACGGCCAGCGCAGCGGTCTGCGCGCGCTCGGCCTGAGCCTGCCGCCGGCGTGGGGCTGAACGGCCGCAACCTGCATTTTTCACGGGATTTTTCCTTGGCTTGAGGCCATGATGGCGCCGCAACACCGCAAGGGAGAGTTCCATGATCCATCACCTCCGCCTTGGCATGGCGATCTGCGCGCTCAGCGCCAGTGCCGCGCTGGCCCAGCAGACCGACATCTCGATCGGCATGGGGCTGGAGCCGCCGAACCTCGACCCGACCGCCGGCGCCGCCGCCGCGATCGACGAGGTGGTCTATGCCAATGTCTTCGAAGGTCTGACCCGCTTCGGACCCGACGGTGCGATCCTGCCGGCGCTGGCCGAAAGCTGGGAGGTATCCGGGGACGGCACCGTCTACACCTTCACCCTGCACGAGGGCGTGACATTCCACGACGGCAGCGCGATGACGGCCGAAGACGTGGTCTTCACCCTCGACCGCGCGCGTGACGAGGGCTCGACCAACGCGCAGCCGTCGCTCTTCTCCAATATCGTCAGCGTCGAGGCGACCGACGACCTCACCGTGGTGGTCACGCTGGACGGTCCGGACGGGGCGTTTCCCTTTGACATGGCCTGGGGCGATGCGGTGATCGTTGCGCCGGAAAGCGCCGAGACCAACGCCACCAACCCCGTCGGCACCGGACCTTTCCGCTTCGCCGACTGGGCGCAGGGCGACCGGGTGGAGCTGGTGCGCTACGACGATTACTGGGGCGAACCGGCGGCGCTGGAGGCCGCGACCTTCCGCTTCATCACCGACCCCAATGCCGCCTTTGCCGCGCTGATGGCGGGCGATGTGGATGCCTTTCCGAATTTCCCCGCGCCAGAGACCCTGGGGCAGTTCGAAGCCGACCCGCGGTTCAGCGTCATCGTGGGCTCGACCGAGGGCGAGACCATCCTGGCGATGAACAACGCGCAGATGCCGCTGGACGACATCCGCATCCGGGAGGCGATCGCCCATGCGATCAACCGGCAGGATGTCATCGACGGCGCCATGTTCGGCTACGGCACGCCCATCGGCACGCATTTCGCCCCGCACAACCCCGACTACACCGACCTGACCGGGTTGTCGGCCTACGACCCCGACCGGGCGCGGGAGCTGCTGGCCGAGGCCGCGCCAGAGGGTCTGACCCTGCGGCTCGCGCTGCCGCCGCCCGCCTATGCCCGCCGCGGCGGCGAGATTATCGCCGCGCAGCTGCGCGAGGTGGGGATCGAGACTGAGATCACCAACATGGAATGGGCCGACTGGCTGGAGCGGGTGTTTCGCGGCCGTGACTTCGACCTGACCATCATCAGCCACACCGAGCCGATGGACATCAACATCTACGCGCGGGAGGATTACTATTTCCAATACGCCCGTCCCGAGTTCGTGGCGCTGAACGACACGCTGGCCGTCACCTCCGACCCGGCGGAGCGCTCGGCGCTTCTGGTCGAGATGCAGGAGATGATTGCCGGCGACTTCGTGAACGGCTACCTGTTCCAGTTGGCCAAGACCGGCGTGGCGAATGCCGCGATCGAGGGGTTGTGGGAAAATTCTCCCACTCAGGCCAACGACCTGACAGGCGTGCGCTGGACAGAGTGACCTTGTCGCGCCACCGGCCTCAAGGGGTCCGGCGGCGCCACCATCTGGCCCTATCCCCATGTCGCTCATCACCTCTGTCGCCGCCACTGGAACGCCTGAGATTTCGCGGCCGGATCCCGCACGCCTGATTGCGGGCGACCCCGTTCACCGCACCTGGTTGACCGAGGAACGGGACGGGCTCTGGTGCGGCGTGTGGCAATCCACCCCCGGCACCTGGCGGGTCAGTTACGATGAGTGGGAATACTTCCGCCTGACCGAAGGCGTGTCGATCCTGACGCCCGACGGGGGCGAGTCGATCCGGCTCATGGCCGGTGACGGCTGGGTGATCCGCCCCGGTTTTGTCGGAACCTGGGAGGTTGTCGAGACCACCACCAAGGATTTCGTGATCCGCCTCTGACCGGTCACGCCAGCAGCAGGATGCTCGCCGCGATGCCGACGACGAGGCCGACGGCGAAGACCGTGCCGATGATCGCCCAGGCCGCGGCGTCGAACTGTCTGTCTTCTTCGTGCAAGGTCATGTCCGTTTCCTTTCGCCTGCATGGGTCAGGGCCAGCACCTTTCTCGTCCATGCGGCCCTCCCCTGCGCGCACTTCTCATACGAAGAATGAACGCGGCACCGCCGCCGATTGTTTCATCAAACCGTCATGTTTTTCTTCGGCTGCGCGCCGTCCCACCTGTCGTCGCACAAGAAAAAACCCCTGCGGTCGAGCCGCAGGGGTCTGGTTTGGTGATAAAAACGGCGGGCTGAAATATCGGCCGCGCCCCCTCCCCTCACATGGGGGGGATCGCGAAGAACATGGTCTCGCCGGAGTGATCGTCGACGCCGTCGTTGTCGGTCGAGACCCACATCGTGCCGTCGGGCGTGATGGCAAGACCTTCGACCTTGTCCAGCACGTAGCCGCCGGTGGAGGTCAGGTAGGGCAGCAGGTCCACGACGACTTCAGGCTCCAGCACTGCCGGAGTTTCGCCGACGGCGACCATGCCCTCCATCGCGCTCAGCGGCACCCGGGTGATCTGCTTGGTCACCGCGTCCGAGGCGACCAGGTTGTCCCGCTCGACGAAGTAGACGTAATCGCCATGCGCCACGATCTCCGACAGGCCGACCCAACCGGTCGCGGGTTCGGTCAGCGGGTAGTGGATCACCGACCATTCCTCGGACTCGAGGTTGTAGCCCAGAACCTTGGCATGGTTGGCCGGGTCATCGCGCCATGGACGCTGCACCGCGATGTAGAGCATGTCGTCGACGCGCGTGATGCCTTCGAAGCCGAAGCGCGTTTCGACCGCCAGCAACTCGTTCGGCAGGGTGATGAAATCCTCTATCTCGCCGTCGGCGCCGATGTGGTAGATCGCATGCGGCACCAGCCGGTCCGACCGCCCTTCGGAGGCGACCCAGAACCCGCCCTCGCCGTCCAGCGCGATGCCTTCCATGTCCAACAGCTGTGCCGGCTGGCCTTCACGCGTGACGCGGATCGCGTCCACGATGCGGGCCGGCGTTTCGCTGACATCGATGTGGAAGATCGTCGGCTGCATGCCGTAGAAGCTGTCGGAGATGGCGTAAAGGGTGCCATCCTCGGCGATGACCTGGCCCGAGATTGCACCCCAGCCGATCAGCTCATCGGTGCCGGCGCTGGTCAGGTGCGGGTAGCCCGCAGCGGCTTCCTGGTACTCGTAGATCATGACATGGGCCTGAGCCGCGCCATCCTCACGACCGTCGAACTCGTTCGCGGTGGCCAGAAGGTTGCGCCCCGGAATGGCGATCGCGCCTTCGGGCGAGATGCCCGAGGGCAGCAACTGCATCAGGGCGGGAGCCGAGGGGTCGGTCATGTCGTAGACGCCCACCATCGAGGCGCGCTCGGCCAGCAGGAACATCATCGGCACGTCGCCGAAAGTCGCGAACTCCATGCCCTCGGCTTCGACGCCCTTGGCGTCGGACCGTGCATCGGGGTAGTGGCCGACTTCGATGATCGCGTGCTCGAAGCTTGCGCCGGCCTCGTAGACCATCGTGCCGTCGCGGTTGAACACGGTGAACCCGCGCGAGCCACCATCCATGTCACCCTCGTTGGCGATGACGAAATGGTCGGTGTCGATCCACTGAACCGCGTCGGGTTCGCGCAGCCGGTTCGGCTGGCTTTCAGTGAAGATCAGCGCGCCTTCGTCGGTCAGGTCGACGCCCTCGAGGTCGGTGGCACCGGCCGGGAAATGGCTCAGCACTTCGCCGGTCGAGGAGATCACCACCAGGTGGTTGTTCTCCTGCAGCGTCAGGACGATCTCGCCATTGGCGTTCACGTCGACGAACTCGGGCTCGGGGTCTTCCGGTGCAATCTCGGTCAGGCCGGTCAGGTCGACGCGGATCTGCGCCGCGCAATCCATCGAGCCACCGTCGCCGAGAGGCTGGATCACCAGATAGCCTGCGGGCATCTGCGGAACGCGGCCGTCGCCCAGATCCTCGTCGCGCTCGTTCTCGATCGCCACGGTGATGAAGCTGCCATCCGGGGCGACTGCGGTGCTGTCGGGCTGGCCGCCCAGGTCGCACGACGTGACCAGCTCGCGGCTGTCGATGTCGATCGCGTGCAGGACGCCGGAGGGGTTGGTGAAGCTTTCGCGGGTATTGACCGCCACGAACAGCGTCTGACCCAAGGCGGAAACGGCCGTCGGCTCACCCTCGGGCAGCTCGAAAGCGCCGCCTGCGACCGGGTTGGCCGGGTCGGTGATGTCGATGAAGCCCACGACGCCCGCCGGGCTGTCGGAATAGATCAGCGTCATGCCGTCGCCGGAGGCGGCGATGATCTCGGCCGAAGTCACTTCTGCGTCGGGCGTGTTCAGCGCGACCGGGAAGGACGCGACACGGTTGAAATTCATCTCCTGCGCAAGCGCAGGGGTCGCGGCCACAAGGGTCAGCGCGGATGTCATCATCAGCGAGCGAGTGAGCATATGGATCTCCGATGGGAATGAGCAGCAGCCCACCACATGACGTAGCGTCACGACAGAGCCGTGACAGGCACATGTCAGATCGGTGACATGGGGTCGGCGTCAGCCGTACATCATCGCCCAGCGGTCGATGAGCTTCTGCTGCAGCATCCGCGCCCGCGCGCTGTAATCGCGTCCGCCGTCGGGGCGCTCGCGCTCGTCCACGGACAGAGCTGCGCGGCGTTCGACGTCGCCGCAGAAGATCGCAAAGGCGAGGTCTTTGCCCGTCCGTGTCCGAGCGTAGCCGGCGAGCGACGAGACGAAATTCAGCGTGCCTGTCTTCGCCACGACCTCGACGAAGTGATCTTCGACAAGATTGCCCAGCGAGTCCCGCATCGGGATGTCGCGCATCAAGCGCCGCAGAAGCCCGTTCGGCCCCGCGTGCACAAGCGCACGCACCATGTCCTGCGCGCGCACACGGTTCTGGTCGCTGAGCCCGGAATGATCCACGAACTGCGCCTGTCGCGCGCCCAGCGTCTCGTGCATCCAGTTCGACATCTCGGCCGCGGAGGCGTGCAGGTCGTCCGGCCGCACGCCGCCCGCCTGCGTCGACATCAGGCCGATCACTTCGGCGGTGAGGTTGGTGGACCAACGCATCATGTCGCGCAGGATGTCCTCGAGCGGCGCGCTCACATGCTCGACCAGCACGGTGGCGGAGTCCGGCGCCTCTTCCGCCAGTTCGACACTTTGAAACGTCAGCCCGTTCGAGCGCGCCAGCGTCTCGAACACCTCGGCCACATAGGCCGCGGGCCGGCGCACCGGCAGCCAGCGCGCGCCCTCGTCGCCCAGCGCACCGCGCGCGACCGTCCATTGATCGCGCCCTTCGACCTGGGCGTAGGTGTAGACCGGCGCGGCGCGATCCTCGATCTGCATCCGGGCGATCTGCACCGCGGGGCGCAGCGACTCGGACCGTGCATCCATCGAGACCTGGTAGTCGCCCGATTGCCGCGCCCATTGGAAATGCACGCGGTTGTAGTTCAGGTTCAGCCCGGAAATCGCGGGGTTGTAGCCCACGTGCTCGGGTTGGTCCGGGTCGATCTGGAAGATCTGCGGCAGCGCCCCGTCGGCCAGCAACAGCCGCCCGGTCACCTCGCGTACCCCGAGCGTGCGCAGGTCACTTGCCATCGCGGCCAGCGCATCGGTGTCGAACACCGGGTCGCCGGACCCGACCAGCCACAGGTCGCCGTCAAGCCGTCCGTCGGCCATCGTGCCGTCGGCCACCAGCTGCGTGCGGAACCTGTAGCCCGGCCCCAGCCGGTCGAGGCCGTAGGCACAGGTGATCGCCTTGGCGACGCTGGCGGGCGGCATGGCGTGCAGGGGGTGGAACACCTCCAGCATCTCGCCGGTCACGGCATCGGCCACCGCGAAGCCCACGCGCCCGCCAAGCCGGGCCTGGGCGACAAGCTCAGCGCCCGACGGGATCGCGCGGCGAAACAGACCTTCGGGACGGAACACGGGCCTAAGCGACGTCTCTGGCGGGCCGCCGAAAGCGGGCGCCGCTGCAAAGCCTGCAGCACCGGTCAGAAAGGCGCGACGTGAAACCATGAACCAAGACCGCGATCGTCAAATACCGCTCAGACTAAACCCCACCCTCCGACGGCACTCAAGGGATTCGCCGGGTCACGCCTGCGTGAGAGCGCGCTTTTCGCCCGCACCGCAATGGGATAGCTGAGCCCCATGCGAAGCGATGTCCTGCGGGCGCTCCCCCTTATGCTGTTGGCGATGGCGCTGATCCCCGCGGGGGACACGGCGGGCAAGCTGTTGGGCGAGGCGGGCGTTGCGCCGGTTTTCACGGCCTGGAGCCGTTTTGCCCTCGGCGCGGCGTTGCTCCTGCCCTTCGTGCTGCACCTGACGCCGCCGCGCCTGTTCCTCGACTGGCGGGTCTGGCTGCGCGGCCTGATGCTGGCGGGCGGCATCGTGTCGATCCTGACTGCGCTGAAGACCGAGCCGATCGCCACCGTCTTCGGCGCCTTCTTCGTCGGCCCGATCGTGGCCTGGGTGCTGTCTGTCTGGCTGTTGCGGGAGACGTTTTCCTGGGCGCGCGCGGGGCTTCTGGCACTCGGCTTTCTCGGCGTGCTGCTGGTGGTGAAGCCCGGCTTCGGCATGACCCCCGGCCTTGGCTTTGCTGTGCTGGCCGGCCTCTTCTACGGCGGGTTCCTCACCGCCTCGCGCTGGCTGTCCGACCTGGCGCGACCGCGTGCGATGCTGATCGGGCAACTGGTGATCGGCGCGGTCGCGCTTGCGCCCTTCGCGCTGCCCGCCCTGCCCGAGATCACGCCGCGGATCGCGGGGCTGACGCTCGCCTCGGCGCTGGGGTCGATGCTGGGCAACCTGTGCCTGATCCTCGCGCTGCGCATCGCGCCCGCCTCGCGCATGGCGCCCTTCGTCTACACGCAGCTCGTTTCGGCGACGGTGCTGGGCTTGGCCGTGTTCGGCACCCTTCCCGACGGTCTCGCGATGCTCGGCCTCGGCATCCTGCTCGCCTCGGGCATGGCGAGCCTGTCCTTGCGCGAGCCGCGCTAGCCTACCATTCCCCCCGTGCCCGGATCGCGGTGGAGGAGGCATCGACCATCGGCACGTTCAGGAAACACCAGGCCGGCGCCTCGGACCGCGCCAAAAGCCGCGCCCGGTTCGACGGCAGTTTCGCGCCGCGGTAGATCACCGCCGCCTTCGCCGTCCGCGCCGAGATGCGCTGCCCCGGCCGCGCCAGCACACCCACCGGCACTGTGTTCAGGATCCACTCCCACCGCTGCCAGCGATGGAACTGCGTCAGGTTGTCGGCCCCCATCAGCCAGACGAAGCGCACGCCGGGGTACAGCGCGATCAGCCGCTCGATGGTTTCCGCCGTGTAGCGTGTGCCGATGCGCGCCTCGATGTCCGTCACCACGATGCGTGGATGGATCGCCAGCGCGCGTGCCGCCGCCATCCGGCGGTCCAGCGGCGCGGGACCATTCGCCTTCAGCGGGTTGCCGGGGCTGACCAGCCACCAGACGCGGTCCAGCCCGAAGCGCGTCAGCGCCTCGCGGCTGACATGCAGATGCCCCGCGTGCGGCGGGTCGAAGGAGCCGCCGAACAGGCCGATGGTCTGGCCGGGCAGCGCAAGGGGCAGATCGGAACGCACGGGCGCCGGGGCCTTTTCTCATGAATGGCGCGCCTTGATGGGGCGTCGCGCGGCCTTAGTCAACGCCGCGCCCCGCGCCCCGATTGCTCATCCCCGCGCAAAGGCATACATGCGTGCCAAACCAGAATATCACGGGAACGGAGCGGCACATGGCCTCCTATCAATATGTCTACCACATGGATGGCGTCTCCAAGACCTATCCGGGCGGCAAGAAGTGTTTCGAGAACATCCGCCTGAACTTCCTGCCCGGCGTGAAGATCGGCGTCGTCGGCGTGAACGGTGCCGGCAAGTCGACGCTGATGCGCATCATGGCCGGCATGGACAAGGATTTCAGCGGCGAGGCCTGGGCGGCCGAAGGCGCCCGCGTCGGCTACCTGTCGCAGGAGCCGCAGCTCGACGAAAGCCTTACCGTGCGCGAGAACGTCATGCTAGGCGTCGCCGGAAAACAAGCCAAGCTCGAGCGCTACAATGAACTTGCGATGAACTACTCGGACGAGACCGCCGAGGAGATGGCGGCCCTGCAAGACGAAATCGACGCCGAGAACCTCTGGGATCTCGACAGCCAGATCGACGTCGCGATGGAGGCGCTGCGCTGCCCGCCGGACGACGCCTCCGTCGACACGCTGTCAGGCGGCGAACGCCGCCGCGTCGCGCTCTGCAAGCTGCTGCTCGAAGCGCCCGAGATGCTGCTGCTCGACGAGCCGACCAACCACCTCGACGCCGAAACCATCGGCTGGCTGCAAAGTCACCTCATAGCCTACAAGGGCACGATCCTGATCGTGACCCACGACCGCTATTTCCTCGACGACATCACCAGCTGGATCCTCGAGCTCGATCGCGGCCGGGGCATCCCCTACGAGGGCAATTATTCCGCCTGGCTGGAGCAGAAGGCAAAGCGGCTGGAGCAGGAAGCCCGCGAGGACAAGTCGCGCCAGAAGACGCTGGAGCGCGAACTGGAATGGATCCGCGCCGGCGCCAAGGCGCGCCAGGCCAAGCAGAAGGCAAGGATCAACGCCTACGAGGAACTGGCCGGCCAGTCCGAGCGTGAGAAGATCAGCCGTGCGCAGATCGTCATTCCGAACGGCCCGCGCCTCGGCGCCAAGGTGATCGAGGTCGAGGGCCTCAAGAAGGGCTACGGCGACCGGCTGCTGGTCGAGGACCTGACGTTTTCGCTGCCGCCGGGCGGCATCGTCGGCGTGATCGGCCCGAACGGCGCCGGCAAGTCGACGCTCTTCCGCATGCTCACCGGGCAGGAACAGCCCGACGAGGGCAGCGTCGAATTCGGCGACACGGTGCAGCTGTCCTACGTGGACCAGTCGCGCGATGCGCTCGATGCCTCCAAGACCGTCTGGGAGGAGATCTCCGGCGGTGCCGAGATCATCGAACTGGGCGACGCCTCGATGAATTCCCGTGCCTATTGCAGCGCCTTCAACTTCAAGGGCGGCGACCAGCAGAAGAAGGTCGGGCTGCTGTCGGGCGGCGAGCGCAACCGGGTGCACATGGCCAAGCTGCTGAAGGCCGGTGGCAACGTGCTGCTGCTCGACGAGCCGACCAACGATCTTGATGTGGAGACGCTGCGCGCCCTCGAGGACGCGCTGGAGGATTTCGCCGGCTGCGCCGTCATCATCTCGCACGACCGCTTCTTCCTCGACCGGCTCTGCACCCACATCCTCGCCTTCGAGGGCGAGGCGCATGTCGAGTGGTTCGAGGGCAACTTCGAGGATTACGAGGAAGACAAAAAGCGGCGGCTTGGCCCGGACGCGGTGGAACCGAAGCGGCTGAAGTACAAGAAGTTCACGCGGTAGACCGGTTCTTTAAGGACAGCGTAGGGTGCGCCTTCTGGCGCGCCTTCCCCGTCGTCCGCCTGAAAGCGCACGACAGCAATTCTGCCTCCCCACACGCCTCCCCTTGCGGTTTTAATCTCCAGTTGCCATTTAATTGACACCATCAATCAAACCCCGGCCCGCACCCATGTCCCACCACATCACCTGCCTCGACTGCGCTACCGTCAATCGCGTCCCCGACGACCGGCTGGCCGCGCACCCCAAATGCGGCACCTGCGGCGCGAAGCTGGTGGATGGCAAGGTCCACGAGATCGACACCGCCACGCTGCGCAAGGCAGAGCGGAATGACACGCTGCCCCTCCTCGTCGACTTCTGGGCGCCCTGGTGCGGGCCGTGCCGGGCGATGGCACCGGAGTTCAGCAAGGCAGCGCAGGCGCTCGCCCCCGAGGCGCGGCTGGCCAAGGTGAACACGCAGGTGCACGCCGACGCCTCGCAGCGCTACGGCATCCGGGGCATTCCGCTGCTGATCCTGTTCCAGAACGGGCAAGAGGTCGCACGGCTGACAGGCGCGCGACCAGCGGCCGAGATCGCCGCATTCGTCCGGCAAAACGCGCGCGTGCGCGCCTGAGGAACGGCCGGGCTTTCACTCGGGGGAAAGCCCCCTATGCTCCGCGCCATGCGCGCACCCGATCCCTTTGACCTCGTGATCCTCGGCGGTGGCCCGGCCGGTGCTGCCGCGGCCACCACGGCGGCGCGGTTGGGGCTGCGCACGCTCGTGATCGACAAGGCCCGCTTTCCCCGCGACAAGCTCTGCGGCGGGCTTTTCACCGGGCGGGCGCGGGGCGAATACCGCCGCATCTTCGGCCGCGATCTGTCCCCGGAGCTGTTCGAGGAGCGGCGCGCGATCTCCTTCTTCCTGGGGCCGCAACCGATGGGCCGGATGGAGGGCGTGCCGCCGATGTACCTGACCCGACGCTTCGATCTCGACGCGCATCTGTTGGAGATGGCCGGGGCGGCGGGGGCAGAGATGCGCACGGGCTGCCGCGTCGCGCAGATCGACCTTGCCGCGAACCGGCTCAGGCTGGAGGACGGCACGGAGGCGCGGTATCGCGTGCTGATCGGTGCCGACGGCGTCACCTCCTCCGTGGCGCGCGCGCTGTTCGGGCGGGCCTTCGACCCCGACACCATCGGCTTCGCGCTGGAGAAGGAGATGCCGCCGGAGCCCGACCCGGTGATCGCCCGGACCGTCCGCGTCGATTTTGGCGCCGCCGACTGGGGCTATGGCTGGAGCTTTCCCAAGCGCGCCTCGACCACTGTGGGCGTCGGGGGGCTACAACGGCTGAACCCCGACATGAAGGCGCGGATGCACGCCTACGCGGCGCTGCTGGACCAGGGTGATGCCGAGGGGATGAAGGGGCATTTCCTGCCCTTCGGCGATTACCGCCGTCGACCGGGGCGCGGCAACGTTCTGCTGGCGGGCGACGCGGCGGGGTTCGTCGACCCGATCACCGGGGAGGGGATCGCGCACGCGCTCGGCTCCGGCCGCTTGGCCGCCGAGGCCGCCGCCCGTGCGATCCGCGAAGGGCGGGCCGACGAGGCCGCGCCCCTCTACCGCGCCGCGACGTTGGATATCCGGGTGGCGCTTTCCACCGCCCGGATCCTGCGGCCCATCGTGTTCTCGGAGCGGATGGCCCCGCTGTTCACCCGCGCCTTCGGCGGCTCGACCCGCGTCAAGCAGGCCTACATGCGCATGCTGGCCGGCGAGACGGACTATCCCGCTGTCCTGTGGCTGGTCGCGCGCCGGCTTCCGCGCGCGATCCTGCGTCACCTGTTGCTGCGGAGGGCGTGACCGGCGCTGGTCCAGCCCCGACACCAATCCGGCCCGCCCCGGCATCGCCTTTTGCTAGATTGAGCGAAAATACTCTCTATCATCGCTCCGGAACCCGCGACCGACGAAAGACAGGATTAATCCCATGACCTTTTTTGCCTCGAAGCTTGCCTCGATCACCCTTGCCCTTTTCGTGGCGGTTGCGCCCGTCGGGGCCACCGCGCAGACCCAGCAGGAAACCAGTTTCGTGATGGGGCTGATGGAATCGATGAACGCGCTGTCCGTGCGCTTCAACCGCGAGGTCTGCGGCTACATCCTGAGCCATCCGAACGGGGCTTTTTCCTCGACCAAGGTGAGCTGGGGCGGGGCGGCGTCCTGCGCCTCGCTGCCGGTGGTGGATGGCGTGGTGGTGGTGTCGTCGTGGCACACCCACGCGGCTTGGGACCGGGGCTATGACGGCGAGGTCCCCTCGATCCAGGACGTGGAGGGGGACATGCGGATGGGGGTCAACGGCTGGGTCGGAACGCCGGGCGGGCGGCTCTGGTTCGTGGAGGGCCAGACGGGCAGCATCCGCCAGGTCTGTGGCCGTGACTGCCTGCCGGTCGACCGGAATTTCGGAGACGAGGATTTCGGGCCTGTGGGCGAGACCTATACGCTCGACGGGCTCTACGCCCGGTTCGGAAGGACGCGGTGAGCGGGGCTCAGGATTGAGCAGCGAAATAGGCGGTCGGTAAGGCCCGCAGACTACGTCCTCGCTCCACACAGGGCAGCGAATGGCCGCTGCACCGTGGGTAGTCCGCGCTTTGTGCCAGCAGGCCCGGGCGACACCCGAGCGCGCGATACCGTCGCCGAAGCGGCTGGCCGGGGGGCGGCCATCCGCTGCAGGCCGCCGCGCGGCTGGTCCAGGCTGCGCGCGGAGATCACCGGGTGCGGAAAGGGTGTCGTTGCGCGGCGGATGGTGGGCAGGATTGCCCACCCTACCGGGTCGGGCTTCCGCGACACAGAATCCCCCCTACTCCGCCGCCTCCACATAGCTCTCCAGCGGCGGGCAGGTGCAGATGAGGTGCCTGTCCCCGTAGGCGTTGTCGACGCGGTTGACGGGGGGCCAGTACTTGTCGGTGCGGAAGGCGCCGGGGGGGAAGCAGCCTTGTTCGCGGGTATAGGCGCGGTCCCAGTCGCGGATCAGGTCCTCCATCGTGTGGGGGGCGAAGCGGAGCGGGCTGGCGTCGATGGCGATGCGGCCCGCCTCCACCTCGGCGATCTCGGCGCGGATGGCGAGCATGGCGTCGCAGAAGCGGTCGATCTCGGCCCTGGTCTCGGACTCGGTCGGCTCGACCATCAGGGTGCCGGAGACGGGCCAGCTCATCGTGGGGGCGTGAAAGCCGCAATCCATCAGGCGCTTGGCGATGTCGTCGACGGTGACGCCGGCCTCCGCGAAGGGGCGGGTGTCGAGGATGCATTCATGCGCAACGCGGCCCGACTTGCCGGTGAAGAGGACGGGGAAGGCATCGCCCAGGCGTTTGGCGATGTAGTTGGCGTTCAGGATCGCGATCTTGGTCGCCCGCGTGATCCCTTCGCCGCCCATCAGGCGGACATAGGCGTAGGAGATCGGCAGGATCGAGGCGGAGCCGTAGGGCGCGCCCGAGACGGGGCCGGTAGCTCCGCCGGTCTCGGGGTGGCCGGGAAGGTAGGGCGCGAGATGCGCCTTCACGCCGATCGGGCCCATGCCGGGGCCGCCGCCGCCGTGCGGGATGCAGAAAGTCTTGTGCAGGTTCAGGTGGCTCACGTCGGCGCCGACATCGCCAGGGCGCGAGAGGCCGACCATGGCATTGAGGTTGGCGCCGTCGAGGTAGACCTGCCCGCCGTGCTGATGCGTGATCTCGCAGACCTCGCGCACGGTGCGCTCGAAGACGCCGTGGGTGGAGGGGTAGGTGATCATGCAGGCGGCGAGCCTGTCGCCCGCGGCCGCGGCCTTGGCGCGGAAATCGTCGAGGTCGATGTCGCCGTTCTTCGCCGCCTTCACGACGACGACGTCCATGCCCGCCATGTGGGCGGAGGCGGGGTTGGTGCCGTGGGCGGACACCGGGATCAGACAGACGCGGCGGTGGGTGTCGCCCTGCGCGTGGTGGTAGGCGGCGATGGTGAGAAGGCCCGCGTACTCGCCCTGCGCACCGGAGTTGGGCTGCATCGACATAGCGTCGTAGCCGGTGATCTCGCAGAGTTTCGCGGAGAGGTCGGTGAGCATCTCGGCATAGCCCTCGGCCTGGTCGGCGGGGGCGAAGGGGTGGATGGCGTTGAACTCGGGCCAGGTGATCGGCATCATCTCGACCGCCGCGTTCAGCTTCATCGTGCAAGAGCCAAGCGGGATCATTGCACGGTCGAGCGCGAGGTCGCGATCGGAGAGGCGGCGCATGTAGCGCATCATCTCGGATTCGGCCCGGTTCATGTGAAAGATCGGATGCGCGAGATAGGGCGTGGTGCGCAGCAGCGCGTCGGGGATCGCGGGGGTTTGCGTGGGCGCTGCGAGGGCCACGTCGAAGGCACGCGCGACGGCGTCCAGATGCGCCTCGGTCGTGGTCTCGTCGAGCGAGATGCCGATGCGGTCGGTGCCCACGTCGCGCAGATTGATGCCACGGGCGACGGCGGCGGCCATGATGCGGCTTTGTCGCGTGCCGACGGGGACTGTGATCGTGTCGTAGAAGGCGTCCGCCTCGGGCGTGTAGCCGCCGGCGTGGAGGCTGTCGGCCAGGCGGGCGGTTTTCAGATGGACGGCCTGGGCGATGGCCTTCAGCCCCTCGGGGCCGTGGAAGACCGCGTAGAAGCTGGCCATGACGGCGAGGAGCGCCTGCGCGGTGCAGACGTTCGACGTGGCCTTCTCGCGGCGGATGTGTTGCTCGCGGGTCTGGAGTGCGAGGCGGTAGGCCTTGTTGCCCTGCCGGTCGACCGAGACGCCGACGATCCGGCCCGGCATCGCGCGCTTGTGCGCCTCGCGGCAGGACATGAAGGCGGCGTGCGGGCCGCCATAGCCCAGCGGTACGCCGAAACGTTGGGCGGAGCCGACGGCAATGTCGGCGCCCATGCTGCCGGGGTCCTTCACCAGCGTCAGCGCCAGCAGGTCGCAGGCGACGATGGCGAGGGCCTTGGCCTCCTGCAACGCCGCGATCTGCTCGCTCGGGTCGGAAAGACCGCCGAAGGTGCCGGGCACCTGGAAGATCGCGCCGAAGACGGCTTCGGGGTCGAGCGTGGCGGGGTCGGCGACGATGACCTCGATCCCCAGAGGTTCTGCCCGCGTCCGCATGACGGCAATGTTCTGCGGGTGGCAATTCTCGTCAATGAAGAAGGCCCGCGCCTTGGACTTCGCCACGCGTTCGGCCATCACCATCGCCTCCGCGCAGGCCGTCGCTTCGTCCAGCAACGAGGCGTTCGCGACCTCGAGCCCGGTCAGGTCGGCGACCATGGTCTGGAAGTTCAACAGCGCCTCGAGCCGCCCTTGCGCGATCTCGGGCTGGTAGGGCGTGTAGGCGGTGTACCAGGCCGGGTTTTCCAGCACGTTGCGCTGGATTGCCGGGGGCGTGTGGGTGCCGTAATATCCCTGCCCGATCATCTGGACCATCGGCTTGTTCTTCGCTGCGATGGCGCGCATGTGCGCCACCAGCTCCGCCTCGGACATCGGCGCCCAGTCGAGCGCGTGATCCTGCCGGATCAAACTGGGCAACGTCTGGTCGATCAGGTCATCCACGCTGTCCGCGCCGACCACCTTCAGCATCTCCGCGATCTCGGCCAGCGAGGGGCCGATGTGGCGACGGTTGGCGAAGTCGGTCGGGTCGTAATCCGTCGGCGTCCAGGGCATGGCGGTCGTCCTATCTGTACAGCAGGGGAAAGGCGCGGCGGGTCAGGCGCCGCACCCGGATCTCACGGGGGTTCCCCTGACGGGGCCGGCAGGGGGGCCTCGGCCCCGGCGCTCACTCCCCGATGTGATCCTTGTATTCATCCTCGGTCATGAAATCGTCGAGCGCCGAGGGGTCGTCGATCTTGAGCTTGAAGAACCACGCATCGCCGGTCGCGTCATCGTTCACGAGCGAGGGGTTCGCCACCAGCGCCTCGTTCACCTCGACGATCTCGCCGTCCAGCGGCGCGGTGATGTCGGAGGCCGCCTTGACGCTTTCGATCACGCAGATCTCGTCGCCCTTGGCGACCTGGGTCTCGATCTCGGGCAGTTCGATGAACACCACATCGCCCAGCTGGGTCGCGGCGTATTCGGTGATGCCGACAGTGACGATATCGCCGTCGGCGCTCAGCCATTCATGGTCTTCGGTGTATTTCATGGGGACCTCGTGTTCAGCGTTTGTAGCCAGGGGGAACGAAAGGAAGAGGCACCTGCGCAGCCGGCAGGCGCTTGCCGCGGACCTCGCCGAATAGGGGGGCGTCGCGCGGCGTGTCGGCGGCGATGAGGCCAATGGCGATGGGGGCGCCAAGGCTGGGGCCGAAGCCGCCGGAGGTGATCTGACCGACGGGCGCGCCGCCCTCGGCTTCGGCGAAAATATGGACGCCCGCCCGCATCGGCGCGCGACCCTCGGGACGCAGGCCGGTGCGGCGGCGGGGCGCGCCGTTTTCGAGCTGGTCGAGGATCACGTCGGCGCCGGGAAAGCCTCCCTCGCGCGCGCCACCGCGACGCCGCGCCTTGCCGATGGACCAGCCCTGGCCGGCCTCGACCGGCGAAATGCCCTCGTCCATGTCCTGCCCGTAGAGCGGCAACCCCGCCTCCAGCCGCAGCGAGTCGCGCGCGCCGAGACCGACAGGGGCGACGCGGTCGTCGGACAGCAGCGCGCGGGCAAAGGCTTCGGCCTGCGCGACCGGCACCGAGATTTCGAACCCGTCCTCGCCGGTGTAGCCAGATCGCGAGACCCAAAGGTCGGCGCCTTGCCAGTCGAAAACCGCGACATCCATGAATCGCATGTCGGCCACGCCCGGCACCAGCGCCCCCAGCGCGGCCTCGGCCAGCGGGCCTTGCAGGGCGAGGAGCGCGCGATCCGTCACCTCCTCCACGGCCGACAGATGGGCACGCAGGTGGGCGAGGTCATGGCCGCGGCGCGCGGCATTCACGACGAGGAACACGTCGGCGGCACGGTGCGCGATCATCAGGTCATCCAGCACGCCGCCCGCGTCATCGGTGAACACACCGTAACGCTGCCGCCCTTCCGCCAGCCCCGTCAGGTCGGCGGGGATGAGCGCCTCGAGGCCCGCCAGCGCGTCCTTGGGCAGACGGACCTGGCCCATGTGGCTGACGTCGAAGAGCCCCGCCTTCTCGCGCGTCCAGAGGTGTTCGCCCATCACGCCAGAAGCGTATTGCACCGGCATGGAATACCCCGCGAAGGGCACGAATTTCGCGCCCAGAGCGGCGTGAAGCCCCGCCAGCGGCAAGTCGGTGAGCGTATCGGCGCTGTCGGTGTCGGCCATGTGTCCCCGTACAGGTTTTGGGCGCGATGGCCCGGCATCGGTATTCGCGCCCGCAAGGGCCGCGACAGTGATGCCCCCTCTGTCCTGTCGCCTGAGATCGTTATCCCGTCGGCGGATGCGACGCGCGCACCACTCTCCAGAGTTGTCTTGTCGAGACAGGTCCTTTTGCCTGAGAGTTTACCGGGGCGGTTGCTCCTTCGGCCCTGACCTTGCGGCGAGCGTCTCCCTGCATCGACAGGAGTGAAAATATCAGGCTTCGGGCACTCCGCAAGGGCCTTGTGCAAGGGCGGCCTCTTGGCCATCACAGGCGACATGACCCTGACCCCCGATCCGTTCTTCTTCGGCTACGGCAGCCTGGTGAACCGGGCGACGCATGACTTCCCGCGCGCCTCGAAGGCCCGCGTGCGGGGTTGGGCGCGGGTCTGGCGCGGCACGTCGCTGCGGAAGGTGGCGTATCTGTCGGCTACCGAGGCGCCGGGGGTGGAGATCGAGGGGCTGATCGCGGCGGTGCCGGGGGCGGACTGGGCGGCGCTCGACGCGCGGGAGCGGGCCTATGCGCGCCACCCGCTGGCGATGGTCAGCCATTACCATGACGAACCGCTGTCGATCATGATCTACAAGGTCGAGCCGCATCACGTCTCGACCGAGGCAGATCACCCGATCCTGCTCAGCTACCTCGACACGGTGGTGCAGGGGTTCCTGCGCGAATTCGGCGAGGCGGGGGTGGCGCGTTTCTTCGAGACGACGAGCGGCTGGGAGGTGGGGCTGCTCGATGACCGGGACGCGCCGCGCTATCCACGCGCGCAGCCGGTCAGCGCGCGGGAACGCGGGATGGTAGACGCGGTACTGCGGGAGATCGGGGTGTAGGGTGGGCAATATTGCCCACCTGCGCGGACACCGTGGGCAGATTGCCCACCCTACAGCGTCGGTTTCTTCTGCAACAACCGCATCACGTCGGCCATTTCCGGTCCCCGCTCGCGCCCGGTGACGGCCTTGCGGAGCGGCATGAAGAGCGCCTTGCCCTTGCGGCCGGTCGCCTCTTTCACTGCGTTGGTCCAGGTGGACCAGGTGTCGCCGTCATAGGGCGGCTCGGGCAGCAGACCGAAGGCCTCCGCGACGAATTCGCGATCCTCGTCCTCCACCAGCGCAACACCGCCGTCGCGGAAAAGCGCCCACCAGTCGGGCAGCTCGGCCTTGGTGGTGATGTTGGCGCGCGCGACCTCCCAGAAATCCGGGGCGATCGCCTCCGGCACGCCCAGCGCCGCGATTTCCTCGGTCATCGCCTCGTAGGGGCGTTCGTGCAGCACGCGCGCGGTGAGCGGGAACAGGTCGTCCTCGTCGAACTTCGTCGGCGCCGATCCGAATTGCGACAGGTCGAAGCCGTCGGCCAGTTCGTCGATTGAACTGGCCAGCACCACCGGCTGCGACGACCCGATCCGCGCCATCAGGCTCAGCAGCGCCATCGGCTCCACCCCGGCCGCGCGGAGGTCGCGGAGCGAGAGCGCGCCGAGACGCTTCGACAGCGCCTCGCCCTGCGGGCCGGTCAGCAGCGAATGGTGCGCGAAGGCCGGGTGGCCGTGGCCCAGCGCCGCCATGATCTGGATCTGCGTCGCGGTGTTGGTGACATGGTCCGAACCGCGCACGACATGGGTGATGCCCATGTCGACATCATCGACCACCGAGGCGAGCGTGTAGAGCACCTGACCGTCGGCGCGGATCAGCACCGGGTCGGAAACCGAACCGGCGTCGATGGAGAGCGGGCCGAGAATGCCGTCCTCCCACTCGATCCGTTCCTGGTCGAGCAGGAAGCGCCAGACGCCGTCGCCGCGCTCGGCCCTGAGCGCCGTGCGCTCGCCGTCCGACAGCTTCACCGCGGCGCGGTCGTAGACCGGGGGCAGGCCCATGTTCAGTTGCTTCTTGCGCTTCAGGTCCAGCTCGGTCGGGGTTTCCCAAGCCTCGTAGAAGCGACCCTTTTCGCGCAGCTCGTCCGCCGCGGCGGCGTAGCGGTCGAGCCGGTCCGACTGCCGCTCCAGCCGTTCCCAGGTCAGGCCCAGCCATTCGAGGTCGTGCTGGATCGCATCCGCGTATTCCTGCTTCGAGCGTTCCGGATCGGTGTCATCGAGGCGCAGGATGAACTGGCCGCCCGCCTTCTTCGCGATCAGGTGATTGAACAGCGCCGTGCGCAGGTTGCCGACGTGGATGTATCCGGTGGGCGAGGGCGCGAAGCGGGTGGTGACGGTCATGGCATGGCCTTTGGACGGGGTGCGGCGTGGTCTTTCAGATCGGTACGGAATTGTCCATATCAGGGGGATGACAGACGCACCCGAAATCGCCGCCCTGACCGCCCCCGACCTCGACGCCTTCGAGGCGCTGGCGGAGGCTGCCTTGACCGCCATCCCCGAGCCCTACCGCGCGGCGGCGCGTCAGGTCGCGGTCCGGGTGGAGGATTTCGCGCCGCCCGACCTGCTGGCCGAGATGGAGATGGAGGATGCCTTCGAGCTGACGGGCCTCTACGACGGCATCCCGCTGACCGAGAAATCGGTGATGGACCAGCCGATGGGCCCCGACACGATCTGGCTCTTCCGCCGCCCGATCCTGGACGAATGGGCCGACCGGGGCAATGTCACGCTGGGCGAGATGGTGAGCCACGTGCTGGTGCACGAGCTGGCGCATCACTTCGGCTGGTCGGACGACGACATCGCCCATATCGACCCGTGGTGGGAGTGACCGGACCGGCGGCAGGCACCGGCTCACGCAGGCGTGAAGGTACTTGGGCCGCCATCGCCCTACCCTAGCGTAACCTTGCAACAGGGAGACCACCTGCCATGACCAATCTCAGCCGCCGGACACTTCTGACCACGGGCGCCGCCCTGCCCTTCGCCGGGCTGCTCACAGGCGCGGCCCGCGCCGAGGCGCCGATGATGGGCGCCAGCTTCGCCCGCCACCGCCGCTTCATGATAGGCGATTTCGAGGTGACGACGATCCTTGCCGGCACCACGCCGCGCCAAGAGCCGCAGGGCATCTTCGGCATGAACGTCTCGCCCGAGACCTTCGCCGAGGTCAGCCGCGACAACTTCCTCTCGACCGAGGTGTCGCAGTTCTTCTTCACGCCGACGGTGGTGAACACCGGCTCCGAGCTGGTGCTGTTCGACACCGGGCTGAACGGGCCGGACACGACCGCCGCGCTGGAAAGTGCCGGCTACAGCGCCGACCAGATCGACGTCGTGGTGCTGACCCACATGCACGGGGACCACATCGGCGGCATGATGACGAACGGCGCGCCGACCTTCGGCAATGCCCGCTACGTTACCGGGCAGGCGGAATACGACCACTGGGCCGCGCAGGGCAACGAGGGGTTCGACGCCAATGTGCGTCCGATGGCCGACCGGATGACCTTTCTGGGCGATGGCGACGATGCGGTTCCGGGCATCACCGGCATGGCCGCGCCGGGGCACACGCCGGGCCACATGGTCTACCGTCTCGACAGCGCGGGTGCGGGCCTCGTGATCTTCGCCGATCTTGCCAACCATCCGGTCTGGTCGCTAGCCCGCCCCGATTGGGAGGTCCGCTTCGACGCCGACAAGGCGCGGGCCGCCGAAAGCCGCCGCAACATCCTGGGCATGATCGCCGCCGACCGCATCCCGGCGATCGGCTACCACATGCCGTTCCCGGCGGTGGGTTTTGTCGACACCGGCACCGACGGGGCCGAGTTCCGCTGGGTGCCGGCGGCCGGTCAGCTGATGGGCTAGGGTCAGGTGGGCTCGACAGGCCAGCGCCTGTTGAGGTCGTCGAGCCCCGCCCGCACGAGATCGGCAAGGGCGGACATGTCGATGTCTGCCAGCTTGTTCACGTAGAGGCAGGATTTGCCGAGCTTGTGCTTGCCGAGCCGGTCGAGGATTGCGCCGAAATCGGCGAAACCGGGCAGGATATAGATCGAGAGGCTCGCCTTGCGCGGCGAAAACCCGGTCGCGAGGAAGCCATCCTCGCGACCGCTGGCGTAACTGTAGTGGTACTGTCCGTAACCGACCAGGCTCGGCCCCCACATCCGGGGCTGCCAGCCCGTCACCTTGCGGAAGAAGGCGTCCAGCGCCAGTGCATCGGCGCGGCGCTGGGAATGCTCGACCGACCGCAGGAAAGCGGTCACGTCGGCATCGGTGGCCTGGGTCTTGTTCGGGTCTCGGGGCATCGCGCGTTCCTTCGACGCCCCGAGACTAGCAGCGTTCAGGCGAGCTTGTCAGCGTAGGTCACAAGTCGCGTCGCCTGATGCTTGATCGCGGCGGTGACTTCGTCGGTGATCTTGCCGGCCTGCGCGACGGTGCCGTAGGGGTTGCCGCCGGCGGCGAAGATCGACTGGTCGGTATAGCCCGGCGGCACGATGATCGAGCCCCAGTGCATGAAGGTCGTGTAGAGACCCATCAGCGTCGTCTCCATGCCGCCATGCACGTTCCCTGCCGAGGTCATGGCGCTGACCGGCTTGTTGGCCAGCTTGCCCTCGCCCCAGAGGCCGCCGAGCGTGTCGATGAAGGCGCGCATCTGGCTGGCGACGGTGCCGAAGCGGGTGGGGGCGGAGAAGAGATAGGCGTTGGCCCATTCCATGTCGGCGGGCGTCGCCTCGGGGACGTTGGCGGATTTCTCGGCCTGCGCGGCCCAGGCGTCCTGACCGGCGACGACATCGGCCGGCGCGGTTTCCCTGACGCGCAGGACGCGCACCTCGGCGCCGGCGGCGCGGGCCGCTTCGGCAGCGATTTCAGCCATTTGGTGGTTGGTGCCGTAGGTCGAATAGTAGATGATGGCGAGCTTGACGTTGGACATGCGGGGAACTCCCTGATCGCGGATTGCGTGTGGACCAGACATGTTGCTGCAACGCAGCGCACACAATTCCGCGCTACCGCAAGCAACCTGTTCAGGGGCGCACAGGCCTGCCTGTTGCGGAGTCAGCGAAAGGGTGCGCCGTGGCACCAGACGGTGAGGGAGTGTCGTTCGCCAGCCGTCACAGGCGTCACCCGGTGCAGGACGAAGGCCGGGAACAGCGTCGCCGCGCCGCGCGCGCGGTCGGCGGTGACGGTATTCGCGCCCGGCATCAGCTCGAGGTCGCCGCCGCCGTAGGCGTCGGGTTCGGAAAGTTGCACGACGATCGTCAGCTTGCGCCGTTCCGCCAGCCGCCCCTCACCCACGTCGGAATGCCAGCCGAAATGCCCCTCCCGCTCGGCGCCGTAGCGGGCGACCTGCGGGCTTTCGGCGAACTCGGTGATGTCGAAGTCGAAGACGTCGCGGTTGGCGTCGCGCACCAGCTCGATCATGCGATCCATGACCCAGCCGGTGCCGTCCACCTCGTCGAGCCAGACGAGATCGGCCCGGCGCAGATTGTGGTCGCGGGCCTGGCGCACGAGTTTCGCGTCGCGGGTAGGGGCGCTGGCGACAAGGTCGAGAAGGCGCGCGCAATCGGCACCCGAAAAGGCGTCGCTCACGGACTGGACGGCAATCATCTGCGGGCTCTCCGGAAAAGGGCACGCGCGGTCGTCGGGTCCGGCCGCCGTGCCTGACGCGCAGATGGGGCCGCGCGCACCGCCGGTCAAGCAAGATCAGACGCGCTCGTTCCGGTCGAGACGGGCGAGGAAGGCCTCGGCGCTGTCCAGCGCGGCCTTCCGCTTGTCGTCGCCCATCCGATCCCAGGTACGATACATCTGCGCCATGCGCGGGTTCTTTCCGAACCGGGCGCTGTGGCGGTCGAGAAAGGCCCAGTAGAGGTAGTTGAACGGGCAGGCTTTCTCGCCGGATTTCTCGCGCACGTCGTAGGAGCAGTGGCTGCAGTAGTCGGACATCTTGTTGATGTAATTGCCGCCCGAGACGTAGGGTTTCGACCCCACGATGCCCCCGTCGGCGAACTGGCTCATGCCGATCACGTTGGGCGCCTCGACCCATTCATAGGCGTCGGCGTAGACCTCCAGATACCATTCATGGACCTGGTGCGGGTCGATGCCCGCCAGCAGCGCGAAGTTGCCGGTAACCATCAGCCGCTGAATGTGGTGGGCATACGCCTCGTCGCGGGTCTGTTTCACGGTTCTGGCGATGCAGCGCATGTCGGTTTCAGCGGACCAGTAGAAGCCGGGCAGCTTGCGCCGGTGGTTCAACGCGTTGCGGCCGGTGTAGCCGGGACCTTCGCGAAAGTAGATGCCGCGCATGTATTCGCGCCAGCCGATGATCTGGCGGATGAAGCCCTCCACGGCGTTCAGGGGGGCTGCACCGGCCTTGTAGGCGGCTTCGGCGGCGTCGCAAATCTCGCGCCAATCCAGAAGGCCCGCGTTGAGGTAGACCGAGATGACGGCGTGGTAGAGGAAGCGGTTGCCGTCCAGCATCGCGTCCTGAAAATCGCCAAAGCGCGGCAGGGCGTGGGTGATGAAATGGGTCAGCGCCCGGCGGGCCTGCCCCTGATCGGTCGCGAACCAGAACGGGCGGAGGGTGCCGAAATTGTCGCCGAAGCGCGCCGCGACAAGGTCCAGAACCTCCTCCACCGTGTCGTCGGGGGTGAAGCGCATCGGGCCGTTGAAGGCCACATCGTCAGGCGCGGGCTTGCGGTTGTCGTGGTCGTAGTTCCACTTGCCGCCCGCAGGCTTGTCGCCATCCATCAACAGGTCGGTCTTGCGTCGCATATCGCGGTAGAACCACTCCATCCGCAGCTCCTTGCGCCCGTCCGCCCAGGTCTCGAACTCGGCGTGAGAACACAGGAACCGGTCGTCGGGAAAGAGATGGACGGGGACCGGGCAGCCTTCCAGCGCGGCGATCAGGCGGAATTCTCCGGGTTCGGTGGCCAGCACCTCCTTGGCCCCGGCCTCGGAGGCGCGGCGGAGGAGTTCACCGGGGATGGAGTTACTATTGTCGGGATCGTCGAGACGCGTGTAGCACACGCTCCACCCCTCCCCTTCCAGCCGGGCGGCAAACTTGCGCATCGCGGCGAAGATGAAGGCGATCTTCTTGGGGTGGTGGGCGACGGAACTGGCCTCTGCCATCACCTCGGCCATGACGACAGTATCGGTCTCGCGGTCGGCCTCACGCAGGGCCGACAGGCTCGCGGTCAACTGGTCGCCGAGAACGAGGACCAGCCGGCCTACCACGCGATCTCCTTGCCGGCATAATCGTAGAAGCCGCCGGATTGCGTGGGTGTCAGCCCCTCCATCACGTCGCAAAGGGCGCGCGCGGCGTCTTGCGGCGCGGTCTTGCCGTGGCTCGGGTCGTAGCCTTCGGTGAACGACGTGGCGACAGTGCCTGGGTGGAGTGCTGCGATGACGGCCTCGCGGTGCGAGCGGCCGATCTCGATCGCCGAGCCATGCACGATCTGGTTCAGCGCCGCCTTGGAGGCGCGGTAGGAATACCAGCCGCCCATCTTGTTGTCGGTGATGGAGCCGACGCGGGCGGTGAGGATGCCGGTGACGGAACGGGATTTCCGCGGCAGGAGGCGCGGCATGTGCGTGAGCAGCTGCGCGACGCCGATGGTGTTCACGGCGAAGACGCGGGCCATGGCGGCGGGGTCGAGCGCCGCGAGCTGCTTTTCCGGCGCACCGCCCGGCGGGGCGAGGATGCCGATGGAGATGAAAACTGTCTGGAACGGCCCCTCCAGGGCGCCCATCACCCGCGCGACGATCTCCGCGTCTGTCACGTCGAGCCCGTCGGCGGAACGCGACAGGGTCGTGACGCTCTGGCCGCGCGCGCGCAACTCATCGGCCACCGCCCGCCCGATGCCGCCTGAGGCGCCTATCACAAGTGCATTCGTCATGCCGGGCGAGCTAATCCGCGCGGCGCCTGCGTCCAGCCTGCGGAACCTTCCGGCGCAGGAATGTCGTTGACCCAGGGAAAGGAGGCCCGACATGGCACAGCAGGCAACGCTCTACCGGATGGTGATGGACGATCACCTCTGCCCCTTCGGATTGAAGGCGAAGCATCGGCTGGAGGCGGAGGGCTACGAGGTCGACGACCACTGGCTGACGACGCGGGAAGAAACCGACGCCTTCAGGGCGGAACATGGGGTCGAGACCACGCCGCAGGTCTGGATCGGTGACGAGCGGGTCGGCGGCTACGACGCGCTGCGCGGCTGGCTGGGCGACGATGTGAAGGGCGCGGACGACACCAGCTATCAACCCGTCATCGCGATCTTCTCGGTCGCGGCGCTGTTGGCGCTGGCGATCACGTGGGGGATGACGGGCGCCGTGGGGCTGCGGACGCTCGAGCTGTTCATCGCGCTCTCCATGGCGATCCTTGCAATCCAGAAGCTGCAGGATGTCGAAAGCTTCTCGACGATGTTCCTGAACTACGACCTGTTGGCGCGCAGATGGGTGCCCTACGCGCGCATCTACCCCTTCGGCGAAGCGTTGGCGGGCGTGCTGATGGCGGGCGCGGTCCTGCCCTGGCTGTCGGGGCCGGTAGCGCTGGTCATCGGGACGATCGGCGCGGTGTCGGTCGCCAAGGCGGTCTACGTCGACAAGCGCGCGCTCAAATGCGCCTGCGTCGGCGGCGGGTCGAAGGTGCCGCTGGGGTTCGTGTCGCTGACCGAAAACCTGATGATGATGGTCATGGGCCTTTGGGTGCTGGGGAAGATGGCGGTGTGACAGGTCATGGGTCTTGACCTTCATTTGGGGTTTTCAACCGCGCGCTATTCCGTATTGTCTGACGCCATGACGACGCAGCGCCATATCACGACCCCTGCCGCCCCCCGGGCGCGGCCTGCCCTGCGCGACCTCCTGCTCCTTAGCCGCCTCTGAGCGTGCCTTTTCGGCGCGACCGCTCAGAGGAGGGATAGCGCCGGAAGACACACCCAACACGCTAAGGACAGACAAAATGACCGACCAAGTTCTGATTTTCGACACGACCCTGCGCGACGGCGAGCAATCGCCCGGCGCGACCATGAGTCACGAGGAAAAGCTGGAGATCGCCACGCTGCTCGACGACATGGGCGTCGACATCATCGAGGCGGGGTTCCCGATTGCGTCCGAGGGGGATTTCGCCGCCGTGGCCGAGATCGCGAAGCTGGCGAAATCGGCCACGATCTGCGGGCTGGCGCGCGCCAACCTCAAGGACATCGACCGCTGCTGGGAGGCGGTGAAGCATGCAAAATCCCCCCGCATCCACACCTTCATCGGCACCAGCCCGCAGCATCGCGCGATCCCGAACCTGACCATGGACCAGATGGCCGAGCGCATCCACGAGACGGTCACGCATGCCCGCAACCTCTGCGACAACGTGCAATGGTCGCCGATGGATGCTACGCGGACGGAATGGGACTACCTCAAGCGCGTGGTGGAAATCGCCATCAAGGCGGGCGCGACCACCATCAACATCCCCGACACCGTGGGCTATACCGCGCCGGTGGAAAGCGCGGATCTGATCCGGCGGCTGATCGCGGACTGCGAGGGCGGCGAGGACGTGATCTTCGCCACGCATTGCCACAACGACCTCGGCATGGCGACGGCCAATGCGCTGGCCGCCGTCGCGGGCGGCGCGCGGCAGATCGAATGCACGATCAATGGCCTCGGCGAACGCGCCGGCAACACAGCGCTGGAAGAGGTCGTGATGGCGCTGAAGGTGCGAAATGACATCATGCCGTACACCACCGGCATCGACACCTCCAAGATCATGCACATCTCGCGCCGGGTCTCGACAGTGTCGGGCTTCGCGGTGCAGCCCAACAAGGCGATCGTCGGCAAGAACGCCTTTGCGCACGAGTCCGGCATCCATCAGGACGGCATGCTGAAATCGGCCGACACGTTCGAGATCATGCGCCCTGAGGACGTGGGGCTGGCCGGAACCTCGCTGCCCCTGGGCAAGCATTCGGGGCGGGCTGCGCTGCGCGCGAAGCTGAAGGACCTCGGCTTCGACATGATCGACAATCAGCTCAACGACCTCTTCGTGCGGTTCAAGGCGCTGGCCGACCGCAAGAAAGAGGTGTTCGACGACGACGTGATCGCGCTGGTGACGGATGCCGCCGCCGCCGGGCAGGCCGATCATCTGGAGCTGAAGTTCCTGCGCGTGATCTGCGGCACCGAGGCGCCGCAATCCGCCGACATCACGCTGCGCGTGGGCGAGGCGGATTTGCAGGCGACGGCGCAGGGCGACGGGCCGGTGGACGCCGCCTTCAACGCGGTGAAGGCGCTCTATCCCAACGAGGCGGTGCTGCAGCTTTACCAGGTGAGCGCTGTGACCGAGGGCATGGATGCGCAGGCGACCGTGACCGTACGGATCGAGGAGGACGGGCGCATCGCCACCGGCCAGTCAGCGGATACCGACACGGTCGTGGCGAGCGTGAAGGCCTATGTGAACGCGCTCAACCGGTTGATCGTGCGGCGCGAAAAGCTGGGCTCGGGCCAGCGCGAAGTGTCCTACAAGGACGCCGGCTGAGGCACATGTCCGAAAACTGCAGTTTTCCGCGAGGGTGAACTGCAGTTTTCCTCCCCGGTCATCTCGAGATTTCCGGCCGTCGTCCCGGCGGATTGGCGCTGACCTGTTTCGGAAGGGGGCCTTTACGCCCCGGAGCCCGAGGGACTATATGGCGTCGGTGGGGGCGCGACCAAGTCTTCTCTCGGAGACGGGGTGCGCGCCCTTTGGATTGTGGACGGGGACACAGTGAATGGCGCTTTGGGGTAATCTGTTTTCGTCGGACATGGCGATCGACCTCGGCACGGCCAACACGCTGGTCTACGTCAAGGGTCGCGGCGTGATCCTGAACGAGCCCTCCGTCGTGGCCTATCAGGTCAAGGACGGCGTGAAGAAGGCGCTGGCCTTCGGTGAGGACGCCAAGCTGATGCTGGGCCGCACACCCGGCTCGATCCAGGCGATCCGGCCGATGCGCGACGGCGTCATCGCGGATTTCGACGTCGCGGAAGAGATGATCAAGCACTTCATCCGAAAGGTCCACAAGCGCACCACCTTCACCAAGCCCAAGATCATCGTCTGCGTGCCCTACGGCGCGACCCCTGTCGAGAAGCGGGCGATTCGCCAGTCGGTGCTCGGCGCGGGCGCGCGCAAGGCCGGGCTGATCGCGGAACCGATCGCGGCCGCCATCGGGGCGGGGATGCCGATCACCGATCCGACCGGCTCCATGGTGGTCGATATCGGCGGCGGCACGACCGAGGTCGCGGTGCTGTCGCTGGCCGACATCGTCTATGCACGGTCCGTCCGCGTCGGCGGCGACCGGATGGACGAGGCCATCATCTCCTACCTGCGCCGCCAGCATAACCTGCTGATCGGCGAGGCGACGGCCGAGCGGATCAAGACGTCCATCGGCACGGCGCGGATGCCCGACGACGGGCGCGGTGCCTCGATGCGGATACGTGGGCGCGACCTGCTGAACGGCGTGCCGAAGGAAACCGAGATCAGCCAGGCGCAGGTCGCCGAGGCTCTGGCCGAACCGGTGCAGACGATCTGCGAGGCGGTGATGGGCGCGCTCGAGGCCACGCCGCCCGATCTTGCCGCCGACATCGTCGACCGCGGCGTGATGCTGACCGGGGGCGGCGCGCTGCTCGGCGATCTCGATCTCGCGCTCAGGGAACAGACGGGTCTGGCCATCTCGGTGGCGGATGAATGCCTGAACTGCGTCGCGATCGGCACCGGCAAGGCGCTGGAGTATGAAAAACTCCTCCGCCATGCGATAGATTACGACAGCTGAGACCTCCTTCCCATGCTCATCCGCGACCCCGGATGAAGGAGCGAGATGGCCCGCGACGGTAACGATTCCGCCTATTCCAGACCCGTCCGGCGCCTGCTGGTCACGGTTCTGGTGCTGTGCCTTGTCGCGCTGGTGCTGGTCTGGCGCATCGACAACCCGCGTATTGAACGGATGCGGGCGGCGATCGTGGACCGGGTGGTGCCGAACATGGACTGGGCGCTCGCGCCGGTCACGGGGCTGGCCCGGATGCTCGACGATTTCCAGAGCTACGCGCGGCTTTACGAACAGAACCAGGACCTGCGCCGCGAGTTGCAGCAGATGCGCGCCTGGCGCGAGGCGGCGCTGCAACTGGAACAGGAGAACGCGCGGCTGCTGGACCTGAACCGGGTGCAGCTGAACCCCGAGCTGACCTTCGTCACCGGCATTGTGCTGGCGGATGCGGGCAGCCCGTTCCGCCGCTCGGTGCTGATCAACGTGGGCGCGCGCGACGGTATCCTCGACGGCTGGGCGACGATGGACGGGCTGGGCGTGGTCGGGCGCATCTCGGGCGTGGGCGAGCGCACGGCGCGGGTTCTTCTGCTGACCGATTCGAACAGCCGGGTGCCGGTGACGATCCAGCCCTCGGGGCAACAGGCGCTGCTGATGGGCGACAACACGCAGGCCCCGGTACTGGAGTTCATCGAGGCGCCCGAGGATATCAGCGCGGGCGACCGGATCGTGACCTCGGGCGACGGCGGGCTGTTCCCGCCGGGCCTGCTGGTGGGTCAGGTGGTGGAGACGACCGACGGCCGTCTGCGCGCGCGGCTGGCGGCCGATCTGGCGCGGCTCAGCTTTCTGCGCGTGATGCGCAGCCACCCCGGCGCGTCGCTGGACGACCCGGGAAGCCTCATCGGCCCGCCTTGGCCGCCGCCCGAGGGCTTCGTCCTGCCGCCGGGCACGCAGCCGGTGCAACGGCCCGACCAGGCCGCCACGCTGACGCGCGAGGGGGCGCTGGAATGAGGGGGCCAGGATCCCGCCGCCACATCTGGGGCTACCGCGCGCTGTTCCTGGCGCTGTGCGGCCTGATCATCATGTTCAAGCTGCTGCCGCTGGGCCTGAACGACCAGGGTCTGCCGGGCCCGGACCTGTTGCTGGCGTTGACGCTTGCCTGGGTGTTGCGCCAGCCGGCGGTGGTTCCGATCGGCTCGATCCTAGTGGTGTTCCTGCTGGCCGACATGCTGTTCCAACGGCCGCCCGGACTTTGGACCCTGCTGGTCATCGTGCTGTCCGAAAGCCTGCGCCAGCGCCGCCTGACGATGACCGAGTTCCCGTTCCTGCTGGAATGGTCGGCCTTCGCCGGCGCCGTCTTCACGCTGGTCTTGCTCGACCGGATCGTTCTGTGGATGCTGATGGTGGATCTGCCGCCGCTCGGGCTGGTGCTGGCTCACGGCATTGTCACCGCGGCGATCTATCCGCTGGTCGTGGCGGTCTCGAAGTTCCTCTTCGGGCTGCGTAAGATCGGCCCTGCCGAAGCCGAGGCCCTGTAGCCCATGAAACGCAGCCAGAGAGAGACCGAGGACAGCGCCCGCCAGATCGGCCGGCGCAGCCTTGTGCTGGGGGGGCTGTTCGCCGGCACCGGCGCCGTGCTGGCCGGGCGGATGCGCTACCTGCAGGTCGAACGGGCCGATGATTTCCGCCTGCTGGCCGAGGAGAACCGGATCAACATCCGCCTTCTGCCGCCCGCCCGCGGGCTGATCTTCGACCGGGGCGGCGTGCTGGTGGCGGGCAACGAACAGAACTACCGCGTGACCCTGGTGCGCGAGGACGCGGGGGACGTCGACGAGGTGCTGGCCGAGCTTGCCCGGATCGTGAACCTCGATCTGGTGACGCTCGACCGCGCGCGGCAGGAGATCGCGCGCCGCCCGCCCTTCGTGCCTGTCACCGTCGCCGACCGGCTGAGCTGGGCCGAGATCAGCGCCGTCGCGGTGAACGCGCCCGCCCTGCCCGGCGTGACGCCCGACGTCGGGCTGAGCCGGATCTACCCGATGGGCGGCGATTTCGCGCATGTGGTGGGCTATGTCGGCCCGGTCTCGGATTATTACCTCGAACAGACCGGCGACACCGACCCGGTGCTGCAGATCCCCGACTTCCAGGTCGGCCGCAACAACATCGAGGCGCGGCTGGAACCGACGCTGCGCGGCAGCGCCGGCACGACACGGGTCGAGGTGAACGCGGGCGGGCGGATCATGCGCGAGCTCGATCGCGACCCGGCCGATCCCGGCTCGGACGTGCAGCTGACCGTCGACGCGGGCCTGCAGAACTACGTCGAGGCGCGGCTCTCGGGCGAAAGCGCGGGATCGGTCGTGATCGATTGCCAGAGCGGCGAGATCCTCGCGCTGGCCTCGGCGCCGACCTTCAACCCGAACCTTTTCGTGCGCGGCATCTCGACCGGGGCGTGGAACGGGCTGAACGCCGACCCGTACCGCCCGCTCGCCAACAAGGCGACGCAGGGCCTGTATCCGCCGGGGTCGACCTACAAGATGGTGGTGGCGCTGGCCGCTCTCGAGGCCGGCGTGATCCGGCCCGACGAAACCTTCAACTGCCCCGGTCATCTGGAGGTCGGCAACCGCCGCTTCCACTGCTGGCGGCGCGGCGGGCACGGCCGGATGGACATGGTGCAGGCGATCGGCCAGAGTTGCGACGTGTTCTTCTATGAGTTGGCGCAACGTGTCGGGATCGAGGCGATCTCGGCCATGGCCCGGCGGCTGGGCTGCGGCGTCCGGCACGAGCTGCCGCTGTCCGGCATCGCCGAGGGGCTGGCGCCGACGATGGACTGGAAGATGCAGAACCGCGGCGCGAGCTGGGTCGTTGGCGACACGATCAACGCCTCCATCGGGCAGGGCTTCGTTCTGTCCTCGCCGCTGCATCTGGCGGTCATGACTGCGCGCCTTGCCTCCGGTCGCGCGATCCAGCCCGCCATCATCCGCTCCATCGACGGGATCAGCCAGTTGCCGGAACCCGCGCCGGAACTCGGCTTCGACCCCGCCTTCCTGACCCACATCCACCAGGGCATGTGGAACGTGAACAATGACCGCCGCGGCACCGCCTATGGCTCGCGCGTCGAGGTGGCGGAATACAAGATCGCCGGCAAGACCGGCACCAGCCAGGTGCGCAATATCTCGACGGCGGAACGCGCCTCGGGCGTGGTGTCGAACAACGACCTGCCCTGGGACCGGCGCGACCACGCGCTCTATGTCGGCTACGCGCCCTTCGACAACCCGCGCTACGCCTGCGCCGTGATCGTGGAGCATGGCGGTGGCGGCTCGGCGGTGGCGGCGCCCATCGCGCGCGACATCCTGCTGCGCGCGCAGGTTGGCGACATCCCCCCGCCCGAGCTCTACCCCTCGAGCCAGCGTCATGACATCGAGCGGATGCACCGGGAGCTGCCGATCCTGCCCTCGCCCCCCGTTCCCGCGGGCCGCACGGTGCGGAGCCAGGCATGAGTTTCCTCGAATACAACGTGAAGTTCACGCCCACCGGCTGGCGCAAGGTATTCTACCTGAACTGGGCGCTGATCTTGCTGCTGACGGCGGTGGCGAGCATGGGCTTCCTCATGCTCTACTCGGTCTCGGGCGGCGAGCTGTCGCGCTGGGCAGAGCCGCAGATGAAGCGCTTCGCGCTCGGCTTCGTCGCGATGCTGGTGGTGGCGCTGGTGCCGATATGGTTCTGGCGCAACATGTCGGCGCTGGCCTTCGGCCTCTCGCTCCTGCTGCTGCTCTACGTCGAATTCTTCGGCTCCATCGGCATGGGTGCGCAGCGCTGGATCGACCTTGGCTTCATGCGGTTGCAGCCCTCCGAGCTGACGAAGATCACGCTCGTGATGATCCTGGCCGCCTATTACGACTGGCTCGACCTCTCCAAGAAATCCCGGCCGCTTTACGTGCTGATCCCGCTTTTGATCATCGCGGTCCCGACCTACCTGACCCTGCGCCAGCCCGACCTCGGCACGGCGCTCCTGCTTCTGATGGGAGGCGGCGCGGTGATGTTCGTGGCCGGCGTGCACTGGGCCTATTTTGCCGGCGTGATCGGCGCGGGCGTGGGTGCGGTCAGCGCCGTCTTCACCTCGCGCGGGACGACCTGGCAGTTGCTGGAGGATTACCAGTATCGCCGCATCGACACCTTTCTCGACCCCTCCAACGATCCGCTCGGCGCGGGCTACCACATCACCCAGAGCCAGATCGCGCTGGGCTCGGGCGGCTGGACCGGTCGGGGCTTCATGGAAGGCACACAATCACGGCTGAACTTCCTGCCCGAAAAGCACACCGATTTCATCTTCACCACGCTGGCCGAGGAATTCGGCTTTGTCGGCGCCGCCTCGCTGCTTGCGCTCTACATCCTGATCCTCGTGTTCTGTATCGCCACCGCCCTGCAGCAGCGCGACCGCTACGCCTCGCTCCTGGTGATGGGCATCGCGGTCACCTTCTTCCTCTATTTCGCGATCAACATGGCGATGGTGATGGGCCTTGCCCCCGTCGTGGGCGTGCCCCTGCCGCTGGTCAGCTACGGCGGATCGGCCATGCTAGTCTTGCTGACGGCCTTCGGTCTGGTGCAATCCGCGCATATCCATCGCCCGCGCTAGCCCCAGCAGGAGTCTTCAATGCCCACGATCCTCTTCGCCGCAAAGTCCGAGCGGTGGACCACCTATGAAGGTCCCCTGCGCGCCGCGCTGGACGACGCGGGCCTCGGTCACGCCCGGCTGACGACCGAGGCGGAACCCGCCGAGGTCGACTACATCGTCTACGCGCCGAACAGCGGTCTGACAGATTTCACGCCCTACACGCGGCTGAAGGCAGTTCTGAACCTCTGGGCCGGGGTCGAGGACGTTGTGGGCAACAAGACCCTGACCGTGCCGCTCGCGCGGATGGTCGACGAGGGCCTGACCGAAGGAATGGTGGAATGGGTCACGGGCCACGTCCTGCGCCACCATCTCGGGATGGACACGCATATTCACGGGCAGGACGGCATCTGGCGCGCCGACAGCACGCCGCCGCTTGCACGCGATCGCACGGTGGCGGTGCTGGGCCTCGGCGTCCTCGGCACCGCCTGCGCCGAGATGCTGGCGCGGCTGAACTTCCGCACGCTGGGCTGGTCGCGCAGCCCCAAGGACGTGGCGGGCGTAACCTGTCACCACGGCGCGGAGGGGTTGCAAGACGCGCTGCGGGAGGCCGAGATCGCCGTCCTCCTCCTGCCCGACACGCCCGCCACCGAGAACACGCTCGACGCCGAGGCGCTGGCGCTGATGCCCGAGGGCGCGGTGATCCTGAACCCCGGCCGCGGTCCGCTGATCGACGACGAGGCGCTGCTGGCCGCGCTGGATGCCGGCCATATCGGGCACGCCACGCTCGACACCTTCCGGACCGAGCCGCTGCCGAAGGATCACCGCTACTGGTCGCACCCGCGCGTCACGGTGACGCCGCATATCGCCTCGGCCACGCGGACCGTCTCTGCCTCGCGCACGATCGTCGAGAACATCCGACGCGGCGAGGCCGGGGAGCCGTTCCGCCACCTCGTCGACCGCAACCTCGGGTACTGAGTGCGACCCGTCCCTCTTCATCCCCCAAATATGGCCGCCGGAGGCATCCGACACCGGCCACGGCGGCAATGACCCGGGCAGCGCCCCGTCCGGGCAACCCACCATGGCAATGCGCCGCAAGGAAGGCGCCAGCGGCGCCTGACGCGCGGCGCCCGTCCCCTCAGCGCAGCCGCGGCGGCGCGTCGGGGTCCATGCCCGGCGCGGAGCCCGGCACGCGCTCGACCCTCGGTGCCTCGGGCAGGTCGAAGCGCAACCCAGCCTTCGCCAGCCGCGCCGCCACCGGGTCCGAGGCGCGGAAGAAGCCGACGTCGATGCTACCCGCCTCGATCCCGGAGAAGGTCAGCGCCGCCCCCACGGCCCGCGCCAGCGCCGGTTCAGCGCCGGGCACCGGGTCGATGAAGGCCATCAGGTGGCTGCGCCGCCCGCCGGCATGAACCGCGCCCACCAGGTAGGCCATGCGCGCCAGTCCCTCCGCCGTGGCCAGCCGCGCGTCCAACGCCAGCAGCAGCGCCTCGGGCACACCCTTGGGCGCGGTGATTTCCTCGGGCCGCTCCACGACCTCTTCCGGCGCCTCGGCCAGCGTCGCGGCGAGCCACTCGACCGCATCCGGCCCGATCAGGATCGACGACGGCGCGACGCCGAGATTCACCCCCAGCCCGATCCCCTGACCCGCCAGAATCTCGGCCAGCCGCCGCCCCGACAGCGCGGCATAGGGGGCGGCGCCGCCGACGAACTCGGTCAGCCGTTCCTCGCGGTCGAACACCAGCACCACCTGCCCCTCCTCCGCCGGGAAGATCGCGGGGCGGATGCGCTCGCCCTGCGGTTCCTCCTCCAGCAGCAAGATCAGCTCGGACCCGGCCAGCCGGTCGTAGAAGCGCAGCCGCGCCGCGCCGTCCTCGGGGGCGGCCTCCATCGCCGCGTGGGCGTCGTCGAGCGGGGTCATGTCTCCAGCACCTCCCGGACACGGGTGCGCAGCGCCGGCACAAGCTCGGCCTCGAACCACGGGTGTTTCCTGAGCCAGCCCGTATTGCGCCAGGACGGATGCGGCAAGGGAAAGACCGCGGGCGCATGGTCGCGCCAACCCGCCACGCGCTCGGTCACGCTGGTCTTGCCGCCAAGGTGCCAGCCCTGCGCATAGGCGCCCACGAGCAGCAGCAGCTCCAGCTGCCCCAGTTCCGCCATCACCCGCGCGCGCCAGGTCTCGGCGCAGATCCGTGGCGGCGGCAGGTCGCTGCCCTTGGCGTCGTAGCCCGGAAAGCAGAAGGCCATCGGCACGATGGCAATGCGGTCACGGTCGTAGAAGGTCTCGGGCGTGACGCCCAGCCAGTCGCGCAGCCGGTCGCCGGAGGGGTCGGAGAACGGCCGCCCTGCGTGATGCACCCGCATCCCCGGCGCCTGCCCCACGATCATCATCCGCGCGCCGGACCGGAACCAGGGCACGGGGCGTGGCGCGTGCGCGGTGGCCGTCGCGGCGAAGCGGCTGGCGCAAAGCCGGCAGGCAGTGATCTCGGCAGTCAGGTCGGTCATCGGTCCATCGCGGTCCGGGTCAATTGCGCGCAAGACCCTCGAAATTTGGCATCAATCCCATGTGATGGGGACATATTGGACATAATGACGCCCCAAAATCTGGCTAGGGGTGTTAGGATAAACTGTGGCACAAGAACCACCTGACCGGCATGCAGTAGCAGGCACCACCAGCAAAGAGCACCCAGCGCAGACATGCTTGAATTCGTCGAGGTTTCGAAATCGTTCTGGACCGGGGAACGCCGCAAGGTGATCCTCGATCAGGCATCGTTCCGCGTCGAGCTTGGCTCGTCGCTGGGCATTCTCGCACCGAACGGCACCGGCAAGACCACGCTGATCCGCATGATGGCGGGGCTCGAGAAACCCGACGAAGGCAAGATCTACCGCAACGCCCGGATCTCGTTCCCGCTGGGCTTCATGGGCGGCATCATCTCGAAGCTCTCGGCCTGCGAAAACGCGCGCTACATCGCGCAGCTCTACGGTCTCGACCCCGATTACGTGGAGGCGTTCTGCCGCTGGGTCTGCGGGATCGAGGAATATTTCGACATGCCCGTGGGCACCTATTCGGCCGGCATGCGGTCGCGGTTCAACTTCTCGTTGCTGCTCGCACTCGATTTCGACATCTATCTGATCGACGAGGGCATGCCGCAGACGACGGACGCAGAGTTCAACCGCAAGGCCGGGAGCATCCTGGCCGAGCGTCTCAAGAACGCGACGGTGGTGATCGTGTCTCACCAGGCCCAGACGCTTGAAAAGTTCGCGCGCCGCGCCGCAGTTCTGCGCGACGGGCAATTGTATCAGTTCGACACGCTCGAAGAGGCGAAGCAGCTTTATGACTACCAGACCCAAGGCGCGTAAGTTCCGCATCCGGCGCAGCGATGCCCCGCAGCCTCCGGTCCCGGACGCGGTGGACACGCAGCGCGCGACCGCGCCTCCACAGGCGCCGCAGGACCCGACGTACGCGCCCGAGGATCTTCTGTCCGCCTCCGATACGCCCGAGGACGGGTTCGGCGACCTCGCGATGCCGGGGTCGGCCGCGGCCGACCGGCAGGCGGCGGCGGCGCGTCAACAGGCCGACACTCCCGCACCCGACCAGAAAGACCGCGCGCCCGTCGCCCCCGCCCGCGCCTCGGCGCAGGAGCTGGCCGCGATCCGGGCCGAGGGCCTGACCGGCCGGCAATTGCGCATGGCGCGCCGCACCGCGCAGAAGCACGGGCTGAGCCCGACCTCCGACTTCGACGCCGTGCGGCTGCTGCGCGCGCGGGGGATCGACCCGTTCTCGCATGCCAATATGCTGGAGCTCGTGGTGGAGGATGCGCGCAGCACCCTCCCCGCCGAACAGGCGCGCGGCGCCAACCTGCCGGCGACGACCCAGCCCGCGCAGCCCCCGGCCCCGATGGCCCCGCCCCGCCCGCTCGGCGCCGACGAGCGCGCGGCCGAGATCATGAAGGTCCAGCGCGACATCGCGCGCCGCCGCTGCAGCCGGCTGATCCTGCTCGCCTCGCGGCTGTCGGCCTTCGTGCTGCTGCCGACGCTGCTGGTCGCCTATTACTTCTACTGGGTCGCGACGCCACTTTACGCGACGCAGACCGAGTTCGTGATCCAGAAGGCCGAAAGCGGCTCCAGCTCCGCGGGCGGTCTGGGCGGGCTTCTGGGCGGCACCAGCTTTGCGACGGTGCAGGAAAGCATCGTGGTGCAAAGCTATCTCGAAAGCCGCGAGGCGATGCTGCGGCTGGACGAAGATCTTGGCTTTCGCGAGCATTTCTCGGACCCGTCCATCGACCCGCTGGTCCGGCTGGCCCCCGATGCGTCGGTCGAAGATGTCTACGGCACCTATCGCAACCAGCTCACCATCGGCTACGACCCGACCGAGGGCGTGATCAAGATGGAGATGCTGGCGACCGACCCGGCCACGAGCCAGGCGTTTTCCGAGGCCCTGATCCGCTACGCCGAGGAGCGCGTCGACCAGATGAGCCAGCGCCTGCGCGAAGGCCAGATGACGGATGCGCGTGAAAGCTACGAGGAGGCCGAAACGCGGGTGTCCGAGGCGCAGGCCCGCGTGCTGGCGCTGCAGGAACGGCGCGGCGTGCTGTCGGCCGAGGCCGAGGTTTCGACCATCTTCACGCAGATCTCGAATTTCGAGATGCAGTTGCAGCAAGAACGCCTGCGTCTGGCCGAAATCCAGGCCGCCTCGCGCCCCAACGCGACCCGCGTCGAGATCGCCGAGAACAACATCCAGCGCTACGAGGCCTTGCTGGCCGAATTGCGCGGCGGATTGACCGAGACGCAGACCGGCGACGCCTCGCTGGCGCGCATCCAGTCTGAACTCCTGGTCGCGCAGGCCGATCTGGAAACCCGGCAGATGATGCTGGCGCAGGCCCTGCAACAACAGGAATCCGCCCGGATCGAGGCGAACCGGCAGACGCTCTACCTGTCGATGGGCGTCTTCCCGGTGCAGCCCGATAGCGCGGCTTATCCCCGCTCGTTCGAGAATACGCTGCTTGCGTTCCTGGTGTTTGCTGGCATTTACCTGATGGTGTCGATGACCGCGTCGATCCTGCGCGAGCAGGTCAGTTCCTGACCCGAACCCACCGGAAGGCAGAGCCATGAAAACCGTCGAAGCCGGCCCCGTGGCCTTTGGCAACGATCGCCCCCTCACCGTGATCGCGGGCCCCTGCCAGCTGGAAAGCCGCGACCATGCGCTGATGATCGCCCGCGCCATGGCCGAGGCCTGCGCCGCCGTCGGCGCGGGCTTCGTGTTCAAGGGCAGCTACGACAAGGCCAACCGCACCAGCCTCTCGGGCCGGCGCGGCCTCGGCATGGACGAGGGGCTGGCGGTGCTGGCCGACGTGAAGGCAGAGCTCGGCTGCCCGGTGCTGACCGACGTGCACGGCCCCGACCAGTGCGCACCGGTGGCCGAGGTCTGCGATATCATCCAGGTCCCCGCCTTTCTGAGCCGCCAGACCGACCTGTTGCTGGCCGCCGGCGAAACCGGCGCGGCGATCAACGTGAAAAAGGGCCAGTTCCTGGCGCCCTGGGACATGGTGAACGTCGTGTCCAAGATCGAATCGACGGGCAACCGGCGCATCTTGCTGACCGAGCGCGGCGCGAGCTTCGGCTACAACGCTCTGGTGGCCGACATGCGGTCGCTGCCCGAGATGGCGAAAACCGGCTACCCGGTGATCATGGACGCCACCCATTCGGTGCAGCAGCCCGGCGGCCAGGGCGGCAGCAGCGGCGGCCAGCGCGAATTCGCCCCGGTGATGGCCCGCGCGGCGGTGTCGCTGGGCATTGCAGGGGTGTTCATCGAGACCCACGAAGACCCCGACCGCGCGCCGTCCGACGGGCCCAACATGATCCCGCTCGACCGGATGCCGGCGCTGATCGCAAGCCTGATGGGGTTCGACCGGCTGGCCAAATCGGACCCGATCCGGCTGTAACCTCTTTCGGCGGCGGCATCTTCCGGCCTAACCTGCGCCCATCCAGATGCCGCCCGGAAGCGAGCCCATGCGCATTCTCCTCATCTGCCTGTTGTCCTTCCTGCCCGTTGCCGCGCTGGCCCAGACCGGCAACGGCCAGCCGGGCGGCACGATTTCCGTGGACTCCGACGCGCAGCGCGACGCCGCCATCGCGGTGCGTATCCGCGACATCCTGCGCCAGCTCGACGGGTACGGGAATGTCGGCGTCACCGTGGCCGACGGGATCGTGACGCTCAACGGCACCGCGCTCGACTTCACGCAGATCGAGGCGCTGAACGGTCTTGTCGCGCGGGTGGACGGTGTCGTCGCCATCGAGAACCGGGTGCAGGAATCGACCGACGTGGTCGAACGGCTGAACCCCGCGGTGGCGCGGATGCGCACCCGGCTCGAACAGCTCGTGGCCTTCGCGCCGCTGATCGTCATCGCGATCAGCGCGGCGGCGCTGACCTCTTGGCTCGGCTTCGTCATCGCGCGGCGACCCTGGCCGTGGAACCGCATCGCGCCCAACGCCTTCATCGCCGAGATCTACCGCCAGATCGTGCGCCTCGTCTTCGTGATGGCCGGCATCGTGCTGGCGCTCGACTTGCTGAACGCGACCGCGCTCCTCGGCACCATCCTCGGCGCGGCGGGGATCGTCGGGCTCGCCATCGGTTTCGCGGTTCGCGACACGGTCGAGAATTTCATTTCCTCGATCATGCTGTCGATCCGCCAGCCGTTTCGTCCCAAGGATCTGGTCGAGATTGAGGGCGACACCGGCCATGTCATCCGCCTGACCAGCCGCGCGACGATCCTGCTCAGCCTCGACGGCAACCACATCCGCATCCCCAATGCGACCGTCTTCAAGGCCAAGATCACCAATTTCACCCGCAACGACGAGCGCCGCTTCAGTTTCACGCTCGGCATCGACCCCGCCGCCGACATCGCCGAAGCGCAGGCAGTGATGCTGGCCGCGATGACCGAGCTGCCCTTCGTGCTGGACACCCCCGGCCCCAGCGTCTGGGTCGAGGGGCTGGGTGCCTCGACCATCGACATCACCGCTGCGGGCTGGATCATGCAGCACCAGACCGGGATCGGCATGGCCAAGGGCGAGGCGATCCGCGTCGTGATGGCCCGGCTGGACGAGGCCGGCATCACGTTGCCCGAACCCACCTACCGCATCGTCGGCGGCCCGTTTCCCGCTCCAGCGGCGGCGGCGCCGGACAATGTGGTCCCGCCCCCGACCCCGCCGAGCGGCCCGGTCGTGGTGCAGGACGTCGGCGCGGGCGAAAAGGCGGCGCTCGAGACCATCATCGAAGCCGAGCGCGAAGCCCTGCCCGACAACGACCTGTTGCGCCGCGAAGCCCCGCAGGAATAGCACGCAGGCCCAGCAGATTTGTCGCAACAGGGTCTTGATCCCCCGTCGCTCGCAGCGTAGTTAGCGCCGCACAGTTGGGGTGTAGCCAAGCGGTAAGGCAGCGGTTTTTGGTACCGTGTACCGTAGGTTCGAATCCTACCACCCCAGCCAGTTCCCCGACCATCATCAAGAAAAGCGCATGCGCCTCTGAAAGCCCCGGAATGGGTCGCTCGTCCTTGCCGGCCATCGAAATTTTACCTGCTGACGGCAGCCATTCGCCCTGTCCCTAGAATCGACCTCGCAGAAAACCCTTGCCGAAACCGGTTTCGAGGCAAAGCCTGGGAGTCGGGAGAGAGGCAATGGCCAAAATCACGACTCATCGGCAGGGTCAGGCGCGGGTGACGATCAACGATCTCGCCGCGGAACTGGGGCTTGCCAAGGGGACTGTCAGTCGGGCGCTGAACGGCTACTCGGACATCGCCGAAGGCACGCGGTTGCGCGTGTCGCGCGCCGCGGAACGGATGGGGTATCGTCCGCTTGCACAGGCGCAGGCGATCCGCACCGGGCGCGCCCGGTCGCTTGGCCTCGTGCTGAACGCCGGCCGGTCGGACGCGCACAAGCCGTTTCTCACCGACTTCCTCGACGGCATCAGCCGTGGCGCGTCCGAGGAAAGCTGGACGCTGACGGTCGCCACTGCCGAAGACGAGGCGGACGAGGTCACCACGATGACGCGGCTCATCGCGGAGCGGAAGGTGGATGGCTTCATCCTGCCCCGCACCAAGATGGTCGATGCACGGATCCGGCTCTGCAAATCGAAAGACGTGCCTTTCATTCTTTATGGCCGCACCGGCGATCCCGAGGGTTGCGCCTGGTTTGACATCTGCGGCGAGGACGCGATGCGCGAGGCGGTGCTGCGCCTTGCGCGGTTCGGGCATCGCCGCATCGGCTGGATCGGCGGGATGCAGGACTATGCCTACACCAACCTTCGGCGCGGCGGGTTTCTTGCGGGTCTGGCAGAGGCTGGCCTCGACCCTGATCCGGCAATCATGGTGGACGGTGTGTTCACCGTCGAGGACGGGTTCAACGCCGGGTTGCGCCTGCTCGACATGCCGGAGCCGCCCACGGCCGTGGTCTGCGCGCTCGACCTTGCCGCGCTGGGTCTCTACCGCGCAGCCGCGCGGGCCGGGCGCAGGGTGGGGCGTGACCTGGCCGTGATCGCCTATGACGGCATTCCCGAGGCGGCGCTGGCCGATCCGCCGCTGACCACCTTCGCTGTCGACACCCGCGCCGCCGGCCGCGCGTTGGCAGCCATGCTGATCGCGCGCATTCGCGGCACGCCGCCCGAAGAGTTGCGGCGCGTCGTGCCCGCGCGGTTGATCCCGCGGTCTTCCGACCGGCTCAGCATCTTGCCACCCAATTTGCCGCCCGAGCCGGCGCATCACCCGACGACACCTGTGTGACAGAAAACCAATGGGAGGAACGACATGACCATGAAGACCCCGGCCCGCGTGGCCCTGATGACGGCGGCATCGGTGCTGGCCCTGACCAGCGCCGCAAGCGCGCAAGACACGATCCGCTTCTGGACCACCGAGGAGCAGCCCGAGCGGCTGGAGCGGCAAGAAGCGATGGCGGCTGATTTCACCGCCGAGACCGGCATCGAGGTGGAGGTGATCCCGGTGACGGAATCCGACCTCGGCACGCGCGCCACGGCGGCCTTCGCGGCAGGCGACCTGCCCGACGTCATCTACCACACGCTGCAATACGCGCTGCCCTGGTACGAGGCCGGCATTCTCGACGCCGACGCCGCGTCGGAAGTGATCGAAACCCTCGGGTCCGATACGTTCGCGCCCGGCGCGCTCGCCATGGCGACGGTCGACGAGGGCTGGGCCTCGGTGCCGGTCGACGGCTGGACGCAGATGATCATCTACCGCGCCGACCTGTTCGAGGAGGCGGGGCTGGAGCCGCCGACAAGCTACGACAATGTCCGCGCCGCGATCGAGGCGCTGCACAACCCGCCCGAGATGTTCGGCTTCGTCGCCGCCACCAAGGTCGACGACAGCTACATGAGCCAGGTGCTGGAGCATGTGTTCCTGGCCAACGGTGTCTCGCCGGTAGGCGCGGACGGGTTCCAGCCGCTGGAGATGGGGCCGACGGTCGAGGTGCTGGAGTTCTACCGCGATATCGCCGAGGCCAGCCCGGCGGGCGATCTCTACTGGCAGCAGTCGCGCGAGCTCTATTTCGCGGGACGCGCGGCGATGATGATCTGGTCGCCTTTCGTCCTCGACGAGCTTGCCGGCCTGCGCGACGACGCACCGCCGACGATCACCGATGATCCGACCTCGTCCGAGCTGGCGAGCCGGACCGGGATCGTGACCAACTTCGCCGGCCCTTCGAACCCCGACGGCGCGGCCTGGGCCGACATCCGCTATTTCGGGATCACGGCGGACGCCGACACCGAGGCCGCGCAGTCCTTCGTGGAGTACTCCATGTCGGACGGCTACACGGCGACGCTCGCCATAGCGCCTGAGGGCAAGTTCCCGATCCGTCGCGGCGACGCGGAGAACCCGGAGGCCTTCACCGAGGCCTGGGCGCAGCTCGACGTGGGCGTGGACCGGCGCGCGGCGATGGGCGACCTCTACGCGGCCGAGATGATCGACGAGATCATCGGCGGGCTCGACGTGGCGCAGCGCTGGGGCGTCGCCGATGGGCAGCTGGCGCTGGCCTCCAACATCGTCAACAGCCAGGTCGTCAACCGCCTGGTGCGGGAGTTCATCGACGGCGTCCGCTCGGCGGAAGAGACGGTGGACCTGTTGAACGAGGAACTGGCCGCGATCGAATGATCGTGGCGCGTGCCGGGGCGGCCCCGCGCCGCCCCGGCCCCATGCCCGGAGACCGTTGAATGACCGCCGCGCCATCCAGAGATGCGCCTTCCGTCCCGCCCAAAGGCCGCGGCCCGCTGGCCCGGCGCGAGGCGCGGCTGGCCTGGGGTCTGCTGCTGCCCACGCTCCTGAGCGTCATGCTGGTGGTCGTGGTGCCGGTGCTGGCGGTGTTCTGGATCTCGCTGAAGCCGGTGGAACTGGCCGACCTGCGCCCGCCCGCGCCGGTCGTGCGCGAGGATGTGCAGGACGCCGACGAGGCGGTGGCGACGCTGCGCTACCGCATCCGCAACTCGAGCCAGCAGGAGCCGATCCGCAACGTCACGCTGACCGACACGATACCCGAGGGGGTCGCGGTGGAAAGCCTGCCCGAGGTCTGCACGCTCGACGGTGCGGCGCTGACCTGCGTGCTGGGTGATCTCGAAGGCGGTGGCCGGGTCACGCTGGAAATCCCGGCGGTCCTGACCGGCGATGCCGAGGCACTGGAGGACGCGATCGAGGACGCCACGCCGGTCTCGATCACCGGACAGGCCGACAACATCCTGACCAATCTCGAGTTCACCTGGGAGAATTTCGCCGCGGTCTTCGATGCGCGCGAGTTCTGGACGGTGATTTGGGCCACGCTGTTCTACACGATCTTCGGCACTATCGGGGCGCTGATCGTCGGCCTGTTCGCGGCTCTGCTCCTCAACAAGTCGTTCAAGGGACAGGGGTTGCTGCGCGGCCTCTACCTGTTTCCCTACGTCGCGCCGGTGATCGCGGTAGCGTTTTCCTGGGTGATCCTGTTCGATCCGTTCTCGGGGTCGTTCAACGCCCTGCTGATCCAGATGGGCGTGACCGACGACGCGATCAATTTCTTCGGCGAACGCCCGCTAGCTCTCATCATGGTGACGGTCTTCGAGATCTGGCGCTACTTCCCGCTGTCCTTCCTGTTCATCCTTGCGCGGATGCAGTCGATCGACACCGACATGTACGAGGCCGCGGACGT
>CAKZPN010000056.1 GCA_937139335.1 uncultured Roseicyclus sp.
AGCGCCGCGCGCTCGACCGCGGCGCGCATATCGTCGTCGGCACGCCGGGGCGGCTGCGCGACCACATCACGCGCCGGGCGCTCGATCTTGCCGACATCCGCGCCATCGTGCTGGACGAGGCCGACGAGATGCTGGACCTCGGCTTTCGCGAAGACCTCGAATTCATGCTGGGCGAGGCGCCCGCCGACCGCCGCACGCTGATGTTCTCGGCCACCGTGCCGCCCGCCATCGCGGAGCTTGCCAAGCAGTTCCAGCGCGACGCGGTGCGCGTCACCACCGTCACCCGCGGCGCGCAGCATGCCGATATCGCCTACCAGGCGATCCAGGTCGCGGCCCAGGATGCCGAGCACGCGATCATCAACCTCTTGCGCTACCACGATGCGCCCACGGCCATCGTCTTCGCCAATACCCGCGCCGCCGTCAGCCGGCTGGCCGCGCGCTTCGCCAACCGGGGCCTCTCGGTCGTGAGCCTGTCGGGGGAGTTGAGCCAGGATGAGCGCACCCATGCCCTGCAGGCGATGCGCGACGGTCGCGCGCGGGTCTGCGTGGCGACCGACGTGGCCGCGCGCGGCATCGACCTGCCGAAACTCGACCTCGTGATCCATGCCGACCTGCCGACGAACACCGAGGCGCTGCTGCACCGCTCGGGCCGGACCGGGCGCGCGGGGCGCAAGGGCATCTCGGCGATGATCGTGCCCGACAAGATGTCGAACAAGGCCTCGCGCCTGCTGAAATGGGCGAAGATCGAGGCGGAATGGACGCATGCGCCGACCGCCGAGGAAATCCTTGCGCTGGACGAGGCGCGGCTGTTGTCCGACCCGCTCTGGACCGCGGAAATCTCCGAGACAGAGGCGGCGTTTGCCGCGAAACTGTTGGCCGACCAGCCCCCCGAACAGATCGCCGCCGCCTGCCTGCGGCTCTACCGCGCCGGTCTCTCCGCACCCGAGGAGCTGAACGCGCCCGGCGCCCCTGCCCCGCGCACCGAGCGCGCCGCCTTCGGCCCCTCGGTCTGGTTCGAGCTGTCGGTCGGCCAGGGCAAGCGCGCCGAGGCGCGGTGGCTGCTGCCGCTGCTCTGCCGTGCCGGCAACCTCGACAAGACCCAGATCGGCAAGATCCGCGTGCAGGCCGACACCACGCTGGTGGAACTGGCCGAGAGCGCGGTGCCGGGCTTCCTGAAGCAGATTGGCCCGGACGGGGTGCTGGAGGATGACATGACCGCCCGGCAGGTGGAGGGCACGCCCGACATCGCCGCCCGGCCCGAACGCGCCCCGCGCCCGGATCGCGCCCCGCGCCCGCCGCGCCAGACCAGCCCCGAGGATCGCCCCGCGCCGGTCAAGACCTACGCCCCGAAGCCGGAGGCGCCGAGCCAGCCACGGCCCGCGCCGGTGGAGACGGCGCCCGCGCCCGTGAACGCCACGCCGGAACCCTACCGCGCGCCCCGCGCCGCGCCCGGCAAGCCGGCGGGCCGCAAGCCCGATGCGAAGGGCGGCAAACCCTACAAGCCGCGCGAGGCCGGAGCCGCGCCTGCGCGTCCCGGCGACAAGCCCTGGTCGAAAGGTCCGCGCGACGACGCCCGTGGCGGGCCCAAGGACGGACCGCGCAAGCCGCGCGGGCCCGAGGGCAAGAAGGAATGGGTGAAGCCCAAGCACGACCAAAAAACCAAGGGCGAGACCGCCAGCGGCCCCACGCCGCGCCCCGGTGCGTCGGATACGTCCAAACGGATGGAGCGCCCCGGCGCCAAGCCGCGCCCCGGCAAGCCGCGTGGCCCCGGCGGACCGGGCGGACCGGGCGGACCCGGCAAGCCGCCGCGCAAGGGCGGCAGCGCCGCGCCGCGCCGCAAGTAAGCTGCCCGTGGATCCGGCCCGGCCGCTGGTGCGATGCGCCGGCAGCCGGCCTGCCCGGGCCGGCGCAGCGCGAGAATCAGAGCAGCCCGCGCTCTTCAAGCACCTTGCGCGCGGTACGCAGGCATTCATGCGCCTGCGGCACCCCGCAATAGATCGCAACGACATGGCAGATCGCGCGGATTTCCTCGAGCGTGACGCCGTTGTTCAGCGCGCCGCGGCAGTGCAGCTCCCACTCGTGCATCTTGCCCAGCGCGCCTAGCATGGCGAGGTTCATCATGCTGCGGGTCTTGGCGTCGATCGCGTCGTCGCCCCAGCCAAAGCCCCAGCACCAGGCCGTCATCGCCTCCTGAAAGGGCCGGGTGAAGTCATCAGCGCTGTCGAGGCTGTTCTGCACATACTCCGCGCCCAGCGTCGCCTTGCGTCGTTCCAGCCCCTTGTCGAACAGATCCTCGTCAAAGGTTCCCATGGTCGTCCTCCTATGGTTGCGCCCGGGTCGGGGCTAGCCTTTCAACGTCGCGATCAAAGCCGCTGTCTGCGGCTGGATCGCCCCGGTGTCGCGCACCGCCAGCAACAGTTCGCGCACCGCCCAGGGCTCGTCCAGCGGCACCATCGCCAGCCTTGCAGCGTCGAGATAGGGCTCGACCGCGCCGAAGGGCAGAACCGCGATGCCGAGCCGCGCCTGCACCATCCGCCGCACGCCGTCGAAGCTCTGGACCGAGACCTGCCGCCGGATGCGCGCGCCGATATCCTCGGCCCGGCGGTCGAGCCAGGTCTGGATCGAACTGCCCGCCTGCAACGCGACGAAAGGCTCGCCCACCACATCGGCCAGCCGCAGCGCGCGGCGTTTGGCAAGCGCGTGATCGGCGGGCATCACCACCACCAGCGTGTCGCGGCGATAGGGCATCAGGGTCAGGCCCGCGGCCTCGGTCAGGCCGGAGAAGATGCCGAGGTCGGCGCGCCCCGAGCGCACCGCGTCGATCACCTCCACGCTGGTCATCTCGGTCAGCAGCACGTTCAGGTCGGGCTGCGCCGCGACGAACTCGGCCAGATCCTCGGGCAGAAACTGCGAGATCGCGGAGCTGTTGGCCGCCACCCGGATCGCGCCACGCCGCCCGGTGGCATGGGCGCCCATCTCGGCCTCCATCCGCTCCACCGTGTCGCGCAGCGCCTCGGCATGGCGGAGCAGGTCGTGGCCCGCCGGCGTCAGCTCCACCCCGCGCCGGTGCCGATGCAGCAGCGGCGCGCCCACCAGCGCCTCAAGATCGCCCATGCGCTTGCTGACGGCCGAGGGCACCAGCCCGTGCAAGGCGGCGGCATGGGCGATGCTGCCGCTGGCGGCGACACTGCGAAACAGCGCGAGCGTCACCAGGTCATACGCCACGCGCCGCCCCTATTCGTCGGCCAGGTGTGCGTTCTTGTCCTGCCGGTTGTCGCGGATGGCCAGCCAGACCGACAGCCCGAGGAACCCGGCCGTCAGGATGTAGAGCACGATGGAAATCGGGCTTGCGATCAGGATGCCCCAGTCGCCACCCGAGATCGACATCGCGCGGCGCAGGTTGCGTTCCATGTCGCCGCCGAGCAGCAGGCCCAGCACCAGCGGCACGAGGCTCACGTCGAGCTTGCGCAGCAGGTAGCCCAGCACGCCGAAGCCGATCATCAGCTCGAGATCGAAGACCGAGTTCGACAGGCCGTAGACGCCGACGAAGGTGACGGCAGCGACGATCGGCATCAGCGCCCAGGTCGGCGTCACCATCAGCTTGGTGAAGAGCCCGATCATCGGCAAGTTGAGGATCAGGAGCGCGACGTTGGCCATGTAGAGCGAAGCGACGAGGCCCCACACGAGGTCAGGCTGACGTTCGAACAGCAGCGGGCCAGGCTGGACGTTGAGCGAGATCAGCATCGCCAGCAGCACGGCCGTGGTCCCCGACCCGGGCACGCCCAGCGACAGCATCGGGATCAGCGCACCACCCGAGGCCGCGTTATTGCCGGCCTCGGGTGCGGCGACGCCGCGCGGATCACCCTTGCCGAAGGTGTTCTTCTTGTTCGAGGTCTGCTTTTCCACGACATAGGCCATGAAAGACCCCAGCGAGGCGCCGGCGCCCGGCAGCACGCCCGCGACGAAGCCCACGCCCGAGCCGCGCAGCATCGCCCATCGCGTCTTCCAGATCGCGCCCCATTGCGGCAGCCAGCTTTTCACGTGAATGGCCTTGGTGCGGTCCTTGGCCTCCTTCTCCAAAAGCATCAGGATCTCGGAAATCGCGAAGAGACCCACCAGCGCCACGATCGGCTCGATCCCGTCGAAGAGGTGGTAATTCTCGAACGTGTAGCGCGGCACACCCGAGATCGGGTCGATGCCCACGGTGGCCAGCATCAGGCCCAGCGCCGCCGACAGGAGCGTCTTGCGCGGGTCGACCCCGGCGATGCCGCCGATGGTCGCGAAGGCGAGGATGTAGAGCGCGAAGTAATCCGCCGGCCCGAAGTGGATCGCGGCGCGCGCCAGCAGCGGCGCGAAGAGCGACAGGCCGATCACCGCCAGCGTCGCCCCCACGAAAGAGGCCACGCCGGAAATCGCCAGCGCGTCCGCCGCCCGGCCCTGCACGGCCATCGGATAGCCGTCGAGTGTGGTCATCAACGCCGGCTCGTCGCCCGGAATGTTGAGGAGGATCGAACTGATCCGGCCGCCGTACATGGTCCCGAAATAGACCGCCGACAGCAGGATCAGCGACGAGGTCGGGTCGAGCCCGAAGGCGAAGGTCAGCGGGATCAGCACCGCCACCCCGTTCACTGGCCCGAGCCCCGGCAGCGCGCCCACCAGCGTTCCGACAAAGCAGCCTGTCAGCAGCAGCGTGATGTTCAGCGGCGACAGCGCGACCAAAAAGCCACTGCCGAGGAGCGACAGGATTTCCATGAACTATCCCCTTGCGCCGATCCGGCCCTAACCGAACAGCGAACCCAGAAAATCGAGAGGCAGGCCAAGGACCTGATCGAACAGCGCCCAGAGCGCCGGAGCCATGATCGCGCCCAGCAAGACCGCCTTCCACGCGGCGCCGCCCAGGATGATGCCCAGCAGCGCGATCAGCGCGAAGGTGGCCAGCGGGAAGCCCAGCGGCCGCAGCACGATGGTGTAGCCGATCAGCACGGCCAGAGCCGCCGCCTGCCGCCACATCCGCTGCGGGGCAGGCCAATCGACCTGCCCCGAGGGAAACACGACCAGTGAAGCAGACAGGATCATCATCGGAATGCCGACGATCACCGGGAACACGGTCGGACCCAGCACATCGCCGAAGGTGATGGCGTAGCTTCCCGCGTTCCAGGTGTAGAGCGTCGCGATCACGAAGATCACGACGCCGAAGATCCTTATGCTCATTCGATCACGCCGATTTCGCGCGAGATGTCTTCCATCACCTGCGCTTCATCGCGGACGAATTCCTCGAACTCGGCCCCGCCGCGCCAGATCGGCACGAGGCCCGATTCGGTCGCCGCCGTCTGCCAGTTCTCGGAGTTGTAGAGGGTCTCGAGCCGCTCGACCCAGGACGCATACTCTTCCTCGGTGACATCGCCGCCGGTGTAGAGCCCGCGCCAGTTGTAGCCGGTCACGTCGATGCCCTGCGAGATCGCGGTCGGGATGTCGGGGAAGGCCGGGATCGGCTCGTCAGACAGCGCCGCGAGGATGCGGATGTCGCCGGATTCGACAAAGCCCGCGATCTCGCCCATGTCGGTGGAGACGACGTCGATCTGACCGCCCATCATCTGGGTCACGGCGTCGGTGCCGCCGTCGAACTGCACCCAGCGGATCGAGCCGAGGTCTTCGACACCGGCGGCGTCAGCCACCATCAGAAGGCGGATGTGGTCCCAGCCGCCCGCGCCGGACGAGCCCGCCGTCACCAGCGCCGTCGGATCGGCGACCATGGCCTCGTTCAGCTCGGCCAGGGACTGGATCGGGCTGTCATTGTCGACCGCGATGACGCCCACGTCGGCACCCAGCATGGCGAGGTAGCGCATTGTTTCGAGCGGCGCGGGGTAGCGGCCCTGCGCCATCTGGGTGACGCCCACCGTCGAGGTTGCGACGATCAGCTCGGCATCGTCGGACCGCTCGGCCGCGACCATGGCGAAGGCCACGGCGCCGACGGCACCGGGCATGTTCGTCACCTGGACATTGCCGTCGACGAGGTCGAGCTCGCCCAGGATGCGCCCGATGGTGCGGCAGGTGAAATCCCAGCCGCCGCCGGGGTTGGACGGGGCAATGCACTCGGTGGCCGAGGCCGGAACAGCGGTGACGGTCATCGCCGCCGCCAGCACGGCACCCAGTTTCACGGATGTCAGTGTGCGAAGGGTCATAAGGTTCTCCTCCCTTTAAAAACCGACCCTCAAGGGATGGCATTCCCGAAGTTTTTTCAAGTGGCTATGACAAGTGATCACGCCTGCCATCTGATTCTTTCACGGCAGGCCGACGAGACGCGATGCCAAGCTGCAGCGCGGCGCGCGCATCACCGCAGCGCGGCAGAACGCCGTGTCGCCTTCCTACGCTACGGGAAAACGCCTGCCGAGGACGAGCCGCCGAGCCCGGCCATGCCGCGCCTGCATTCAGGCCGGGGACTCCGGCACGGCGGGATCCACCGCCCCAGCGCCCTTGCCGAGGGGATTTCGGAAGGGGCAATATGCGCGCGACCGCCCCGCGCTGCCGCCGCCGCGCGCCCGCGACCAGGATCAAAAGGACAAGACATGGCCAGTACCGCATCCCCCGTGACCGCGCCGGTGCCCGAGGGCGCCCGCATCACCGTCTGCGAAGTCGGCCCGCGCGACGGCTTCCAGATCGAAACGGCGTTCATCCCGACCGAGAAGAAGATCGAGATCGTGAACGCGCTCTTCGCCTCGGGCCTCCGCGCGATGCAGGTCACGTCCTTCGTCAGCCCGCGCGCGGTACCGCAACTCGCCGACGCCGAGGCGGTGCTGGCCGGGATCGACCGGCCCGAGGGCGCGCTGATCACCGCACTGATCCCGAACCTGCGCGGGGCCGAGCGTGCCGCCGCCTGCGGCGTCGATGCCGTGCACACTGTCGTGTCGGCGTCCGAGACGCACAACCTCAAGAACGTGAACCGCAGCGTCGATGCCTCGCTGAAGGATTTCGAGGCGGTGTTCACGTTGCTCGACAAGGCCGGCATCGCGATCGAGGGTGGCATCGCCACCGCCTTCGGCTGCCCCTTCGAGGGCATCGTGCCGCCCGAACAGGTCGCCCGCATCGCAAGACGCTACCAGGAGCTGGGCGCAACCTCGGTGGGCCTTGGCGACACCACCGGCATGGCCACGCCTGCCACCGTCCGCGCCGCCGTGCAGGCGATCCGGGCCGAGGCGCCGGGCCTCGGCATCGGGCTGCATTTCCACAACACCCGCGGCGTCGGCCTCGCCTGCGTGATGACCGGGCTGGCCGAGGGCGTGACGCACTACGACGCCTCGGTGGGCGGCCTCGGCGGTTGCCCGTTTGCCGCCGGCGCGACCGGCAACATCTGCACCGAGGATCTGGTCTACCTGCTGAACGAAAGCGGTTATGACACCGGTGTCGATCTCGACCGGCTGATATCGGCCGCGAAGCTGACGCAAGATATCCTCGGCCGCGAGCTGCCGGGGCAGGTCATCAAGTCCGGCCCGCGTCTGCGCCGCTTCGATCCGGGTCTCACCGCGACGGCCGCGGGATGAGCACCGATCCCCTGCCGCTGTCCGGCGTGCGGGTCATCGACCTGACCCGCATCCTCTCCGGCCCGTTCTGTTCGATGCTGCTGGGCGACCTCGGTGCCGACGTGATCAAGATCGAACCGCCGAAAGGCGGCGACCCGGTCCGCGCGCAGGGTCATGTCATCGACGGGCTCTCGTGGTATTTCGCCGGCTTCAACCGCAACAAGCGGTCCGTCGCGCTGGACCTGCGCCGCCCCGAGGGGCTGGCGGTGTTGGAACGGCTGCTGGCCGATGCCGACATCCTGACCGAGAACTACCGCCCCGGCGTGCTGGACGAGATGGGCCTGACGGCCGAGCGACTGGCCGAAATCAACCCCAGGCTCATCGTCGTCAGCGTGAACGGCTACGGCTCTACCGGGCCCTACGCCGACCGCCCGGCCTTTGATTTCATCGCACAGGCGATGTCGGGCTACATGGCCACCAACGGCACGCCCGACTCGGGCCCGCTGCGCACCGCGCCACCGCTGACCGACCTGATCGCGGGGCTCTACGCCGCGCTTGGCGCCGTTGCGGCACTGCGCGGGCGCGATATGGGCGGGCCGGCGCAACGGGTCGAGGCCTCGATGATGATGTCGATCCTGTCGATGCTGGCCTATCTCTCCTCCGGCGCGCTGGCGACCGGGCGCGACCCGGTGCCCACCGGCAATGACCACCCGATCGTCGCGCCCTACGGCCTCTTCCGCGCGGCCGATGGCATGATCGCGGTCGCGCCCTCCACCGACGTGTTCGTGGAACGCTTTCTGCGCGAGATCGGGCTTCTGCACCTGCTGTCCGAGCCGCGCTTCGCCGACAACGCCGCCCGCGTCCAGAACCGCGCCGAGCTGAACGCGCTGGTCGACGGCGCACTTTCCCACGCCACGCAGGCGCACTGGATCGAGCGGCTGAACCGCGCCGGCGTGCCCTGCGGCAAGGTCCAGACCGTGACCGAGGTGCTGGCCGACCCGCAGGTCGCGGCGCAGGACATGGTGCTCGACGTGCCGCACGAGGGCCATGGCATGGTGCAGATGACCGGCTTTCCGATCAAGTTCTCGCAGACGCCGCTGGCCGTCCGCCACACCGTCCCCGACCTCGGCGCGCAGACCGTGACCGTGCTGGAGGAATCCGGGTATGACGCGGAGGAGATCGCCACCCTGCGCGCGGCGGGCGCCATCGGCTGACCGCCCGTGGTTGGTGACCCCGACAGGACTCGAACCTGTAACCTATCCCTTAGGAGGGGATTGCTCTATCCATTTGAGCCACGGGGCCACGGCCCCGGTTTTCGGCCATTCGCGCCGACCGGGCAAGCCGCAAATCGCGCGTCGCTTGCGGTGCCCCCCGCTGCGACCTATCAACAGGAACGAGGCACAGCCTGAGAGGCCGGATTCTTGCGCGGACGCAACCCTTTCGACGGAAAACCGCAGATGACGCTGCGCGACGTGGCCGAGGCCGCGGGGGTGTCCGAAATGACGGTCAGCCGCGTGCTGCGCAACCGCGGCGACGTCTCGACCCAGACCCGCGAGCGCGTCTTCGCCACCGCCCGCAAGCTCGGCTACGTCCCGAACAAGATCGCGGGCGCGCTGGCCTCCAACCGGGTGAACCTGGTGGGCGTCGTGATCCCCTCGCTCTCGAACATGGTCTTTCCCGACGTGCTCGCCGGTATCGGCGAGGTGCTGGACGAGACGCCCCTGCAACCCGTGATCGGCACCTCGCGCTACGACGACGCTCTCGAGGAAAAAGTGATCTACGAGATGCTGAGCTGGCGCCCCTCCGGCCTGATCGTGGCGGGGCTGGAGCACAGTGAGGCGGCGCGCGCGATGATGGCGAACGCCGGCGTCCCCGTGGTCGAGGTGATGGACGTGGACGGCGACCCGGTCGCGGCCTGCATCGGCATCAGCCACCGCGACGCCGGCCGCCAGATGGCGCGCGAGATCGCGGCCCGCGGCTACACGCGCATCGGCTATTGCGGCTCGTCCTCCATCGCCGACCACCGCGCGCAGAAACGCCGGCAGGGGTTCGAGGAGGGGCTGGCCGAGGCGGGACTGTCGCTTGCCGATGTCTGCCTCTACGCCGGCGCCTCGGGCTTCGGCACCGGGCGCGGCATGACGGCGGAGATCCTGACGCGCACCCCGGACCTCGATTTCCTCTACTACAACAGCGACATCAACGCCGCGGGCGGGCTGCTCTACTGTATGGAAAAGGGTCTCTCCATCCCCGACCGCATCGGGCTGGCCGGGTTCAACTCCTTCGAGGTGCTGGACGGGTTGCCGATGCGCATCGCCACCATGGACAGCCAGCGCCACGCCATCGGTCGGCTGGCGGCGGAATTGGTTGCCGCGAACGCGCTGAGCGAGGAGACCACACGACTGGACCCGGTGTTTTTGCCGGGAGA
>CAKZPN010000057.1 GCA_937139335.1 uncultured Roseicyclus sp.
GCGTGTAAGTCAGGATCATCAGCGTCGTCGAGGTGCTCCATGTCGCGCGCCATCTTTGAGAAAAGATGGCGCGGCTCGTGCGGTTGGATGCTCGTTATCACCCATGGCGTCGCGCCGCGGGCGGTTTCATCGCGGCAAACGGTTTCAGCCGACGTTGTTTCTTGCCTGGGCCCGAGGGATCGCCGCCCGCATCGGGCGAGAACGGTCCCCGGCAAGAACCGGACACGACCCCACCCGTGTCTCAAACTGTCGTGGAGCGAGGGAGATCCACCACCCGTGTCGCTATTTCTGATCGCGGCCCTGCCGTTTCTCGGAGCCGTCTTCCCGGCGCTTCTGATCCGTGCGGGACGGAACTCCTGCGCGTGGTCGGCGGGCCTCGTCACCTTCCTGGCGCTTCTGGGCATTCTCCTCCACGCGCCTGACGTGATGCGCGGAGACGTGGTCAAGGCGCAGGCGCCCTGGCTGCCGTCCCTCGGGCTCGAGGCGCATTTCTTCCTCGATCCACTGGGGCTCTTCTTCGCGACGCTGATTCTGGGGATCGGGCTCCTCATCATCCTCTACGCGCGGTTCTACCTCTCGCGCGAGGATCCGATGGGGCAGTTCTATGCCTATCTCCTTCTGTTCCAGGGCGCGATGGTCGGCATCGTGCTGTCGGACAACATCCTGCTTCTGGTGATCTTCTGGGAGCTGACGTCGCTCTCGTCCTTCCTGCTGATCGGCTACTGGAGGCATCTGCCCGACGGCCGGCAGGGCGCACGGATGGCGCTTGCGGTCACCGGCGGCGGCGGCCTCGCGCTCATCGGCGGCATGCTGCTTCTGGGAGAGGCGGCGGGCAGCTACGACCTGAGCGTCATCCTTCAGCATCGTGACCAGATCCAGGCCTCGCCGCTCTATACGCCCGCGCTGATCCTGATCCTGCTCGGCGCCTTCACCAAGTCGGCGCAGTTCCCGTTCCACTTCTGGTTGCCTCATGCGATGGCCGCCCCCACCCCGGTGTCGGCCTACCTGCATTCGGCGACCATGGTGAAGGCCGGCGTCTTCCTGATGGCGCGGATGTGGCCGGTGCTGGCCGGCACGGATGCATGGTTCTACATCGTCACCACCACCGGGCTGATCACGATGGTGCTGGGCGCGCTCATCGCGCTTTTCAAGGACGATCTGAAGGCGCTGCTGGCCTTCTCGACCGTCAGCCACCTCGGCCTTTTGACCATGCTGCTCGGCTTCGGCACCCAGGCGGCCGCTGTCGCCGCGGTGTTCCACATCATCAACCACCTGACCTTCAAGGCCGCGCTCTTCATGACCGCCGGCATCGTCGACCACGAGACCCATACCCGCGACATCAAGCGGCTGGGCGGCCTGCGCCATTTGATGCCCGTGACCTTCGTCATCGGCACTGTAGCGGCCTTGTCGATGGCGGGCCTGCCGCTGCTGAACGGCTTCCTGTCCAAGGAACTGATGCTGGAGGAGGCGTCGCACACCCATTGGGCCGGCAGCGCCTGGGCGGTGCCCGTGCTGGCCACGCTCGGTGCGCTCCTGTCGGTCGCCTATTCCTTCCGCTTCGTGGCGCATGTCTTCCTCGGCCCGGTGCGCGACGACTATCCGCACAAGCCGCATGATCCGCCCTTCGGCATGTGGGCGGCCCCGGCGCTGCTGGGCGTGCTGGTGGTGCTGATCGGGGTGATGCCCTTCCTTGCCGAAGGCATCGTGAACGCGGCCGCCAGCGCCGTGACGGGCACCGAGGTCGACATCTACCTGCGGATCTGGCACGGCGTCACGCCCGCGCTCTTCATGTCGATCATCGCGATCCTGGGCGGTGCGGTTCTGCTGGCGCTCCACGCTCCGCTCGACCGGCTGTGGCTCGCCGCCCCGCGCCCCGAGGCGAAGGTGATCTTCGACCGGCTGATGGCCGGCGCCGTCGGCCTGTCGCGCCGGATCACCGAGACCACCCATGACGGCGCGATCAGCCGCTACCTCGCCATCTTCGTCGTCACCTCGGTCGCGCTCGGCGCCATCGCCTTCTCGGGCGGCGGGCTTGGCGCACCGACGCGCGAGCTGCTGCCGGTGCCGCTGGTCGTGGGCGTGGGCTGGCTCATGATCCTCATCGCCACGATCTCCGTCGTGGTCCTGCACCACAAGCGGTTCAACGCGCTGGTGCTGATCGGCATCATCGGCCTCTCGATCTCGGCGGGCTTCGTCTACCTCTCGGCTCCGGACCTCGCGCTCACGCAGATCTCGGTCGAGACGGTGACGATCATGCTGCTGCTGCTCGCGCTGCACTTCCTGCCCAAGCAGACGCCCCTCGAAAGCCCGCGCGGGCTGAAGCTGCGCGACGGCGTGATCGCGCTGGCGGCCGGCGGCGGGGTCGGCGCGCTCGCCTATGCCTTCCTGCTCCGCGACATCAGCACGATCTCGGACCACCACCTTGCCAACAGCTACGAGGGCGGCGGCGGCACAAATGTGGTGAACGTGATCCTCGTGGATTTCCGCGGCTACGACACCTATGGCGAGATCATCGTGCTGGGGATCGCGGGCTTCGTGATCTACGCGCTGATGCATGCGCTGCTGGATGGCCCGGCCGGGCGGCGCCTGCGCAACACCGACTACGCGCGCAACCGATCCAGCGACAGGCACCCGCTGATGATGGTGGTCGTGACCCGGGTGCTGATGCCGATCGCCGTGATCGTCGGCATCTTCATCTTCCTGCGCGGCCACAACCAGCCCGGCGGCGGCTTCGTCTCGGGCCTCGTCATCGCCATCGCGCTGCTGATGCAATACATGGCCTCGGGCTTTGCCTGGACGCAGGAACGCCAGCGCATCGAATACCACACCATGATCGGCCTCGGCGTGGTGATCGCGGGGCTGACCGGCGCGGGCGCCTGGCTTGCCGGCGCACCCTTCCTGACCAGCGCCTTCACCTACGTCCAGCTGCCGGTGATCGAGGAATTCGAGATCGCCACCGCGATGCTCTTCGATCTCGGCGTGTTCCTGACCGTGCTGGGCTCGGTGATGCTGATGCTCTACAGCCTGTCGCGGATCTCGCGCGATGCGGGCGAGACGGTGAACGAGGGCCCGATGGATTACGACCCCGGTGCAAGGATCGCCGGCACCGAGGCGGAGGGCTGACATGGAATTCGTCGTTGCAAGCGCTGTCGGCGTGCTGACGGCCGGCGGGGTCTACCTGATGCTCCGGCTGCGCACCTTCCCGGTGATCCTGGGCCTCGCCCTGCTGTCCTATGCCGTGAACGTCTTCATCTTCGCCAGCGGACGGCTGGTCATCAACCAGCCTCCAATCCTGTCGCCCTATGGCGAGGCGAGCTACACCGACCCGCTGCCGCAGGCCCTCGTGCTGACCGCCATCGTGATCTCCTTCGGGATGACCGCCGTGCTGGTCATGGTCGGCCTCAGCGCGTTCCTCGAGTCCGGCGATGACCGTATCAACATCGACGGCGACGGGCCCGAGGGCGACGCGGAAGAGGACGCACAATGATGCACTGGATCATCGTTCCCGTTCTGCTGCCCGCGCTGCTGGCGCCGATCCTCGGCTTCATCATGCGCTACGACATCACGCTCGCGCGGGTGTTCTCGACCGTGGGCACGGTGGTGCTGCTGGCGGTGGCCCTGGGTCTCGCGGTGGCGGCCGCCGACGGGCAAACCCATGTCTATCGGTTGGGCGACTGGCCCGCGCCCTTCGGCATCGTGCTGGTGCTGGACCGGCTGTCGGCACTGATGGTGCTGCTGACCGCGTCGCTTGCGCTGATCGTGCTGGTGCACGCCATCGCCACCGGCTGGGATGCGCGCGGGCGGCATTTCCACGCGCTGTTCCAGTTCCAGCTCATGGGCATCTGCGGTGCCTTCCTGACCGGCGACGCATTCAACCTGTTCGTGTTCTTCGAGGTGCTGCTGATCGCCTCCTACGGTCTGATGATCCACGCCGGCGGGCGCGGTCGGCTCAGGGCGGGCGTGCAATACGTGGTGATGAACCTTGCCGGGTCCACGCTGTTCCTCTTCGCGCTCGGCACGCTTTATGCCAGCACCGGCACGCTCAACATCGCAGACATGGCCGTGCGCATCGCCGAGATCCCGGCCGAGGAGGCAGCACTGGTCCGCGTCGCCGCCGTGCTGCTGATGATCGTCTTCGCGGTGAAGGCGGCGCTCTTCCCGGTGCAGTTCTGGCTGCCCGCGACCTATGCCAACGCCCCCGCCCCTGTCGCGGCGCTGTTTGCGATCATGACCAAGGTCGGCGCCTACGCAATCTTGCGCGTCCACACGATCTCTTTCGGTCCGGGGATGCCGGGGACCGAGGGGCTGGCCGACACCTGGCTGTTCCCCGCGGCCATCGTCACCATCGCGGTCGGCGCCTTCGGCGTGCTGGGGGCGCGCCGCCTGATGCCGCTGATCGCCTTCTCGGTTGTCGGCTCCATGGGCACGCTCCTGGTCGCGGTCGCGGATTTCACGCCCGACGCCACCACCGCGGCGCTCTACTACATGGTGCATTCCACCTTCGCCGGGGCATGCCTGTTCCTGGTCGCCGACCTCGTCATCTCGCGCCGGCCCAGCGACAGGCTGACGCCGATGCCTGCCACGGTCCAGAACGGGCTCTTCGCGTCGCTGTTCTTCGCCGCCGCCATCGCCATGGCCGGGATGCCGCCGCTCAGCGGGTTCCTCGGCAAGCTCCTGGTCCTCGATGCGCTGCGCGAGCCGGGCTCCATCATCTGGGTCTGGACCGCCATCCTTGCCGGTTCGTTCCTGACCATCGTCGGCTTCGCCCGCGCCGGCAGCCTGCTGTTCTGGCGCTCCACCGCCATCCCCCTGCCGATCCCGATGCAGCATGATCCGCGAACCACCGGCCAGTTCACCAGGGCGACTCCGATGCAGGTGGCCCCCAGCATCGCGGCCATCGGCGTGCTGGCGGCGCTGTCGGTCTTCGCCGGACCGATCACCGGATATCTGGAGGACACGTCCGAGCAGCTTTTCGACCGCGAGAGCTACATCGCCGCGGTGCTTCAGCCCGAGGAGGTCGAAGCCCAACCCGAGAGCGCCGAGGATCTTCCTGCCGTGGAAGGGAACTGAGCCATGCTGACCCGCCTGATCCCCCACCCGCTGCTGAGCCTGACGCTTGTTCTCGTGTGGCTCGGCCTCGTGAACACCTTCACGCTGGGCAACCTGCTGCTCGGGACCATCCTCGGCCTTGCCGTCCCGATGTTCACCGCGCCCTACTGGCCCGATCGGCCGAAACTGCGCAATCCGATCCGCGCCGCGGAATATATCCTGGTGGTGCTCTGGGACATCGTCATCGCCAACATCCAGGTCGCCGCGATCATCCTGTTCAAGCGCGAGCATGACATCCATTCCAAATGGGTCACGGTTCCGGTCGAGCTGACATCGGCCGAGGCGATCACCGTGCTCGCCGGCACGATCACGATGACGCCCGGCACCGTCTCGGCCACGCTGGCGGCCGATGGCGGCAGCATCCTCGTGCATTGCCTGCACACCGACAGCCCCGACGAGGTCCGCGACCAGATCAAGTCGCGCTACGAACGCCGCCTGAAGGAGATCTTCCCATGATCGAAGTCGCCCTCGCCTTCGCGACCGCCTGCTACGGCGCGGCGCTGATCCTGGACCTTTGGCGCATCGCGCGGGGCCCGGACGCCGCCGACCGCATCCTCGCGCTCGACACCATGGTGATCGACGTCATCGCGCTTCTCGTACTCTACGGCATCTGGCAGGGCACGGCGATCTACTTCGAGGCGGCGATGCTGGTTGCGATGGTCGGCTTCGTCTCGACCGTCGCCTATTGCCGCTACCTGCTGCGCGGCGACATCATCGAGTGAGGGAAGAAGAATGAGCTTTGTCACCGAACTCCTGATCTCCGCCTCGCTGATCATCAGCGGCATCTTCGGCTTCGTCGGCTCCTACGGGCTGGTCAAGCTCAAGGACACGGTTCAGCGCCTGCACGCGCCAACCAAGGCCACCACGCTGGGTGTCGGCGGCACGCTGATCGCCTCGATGATCTGGTTTTACGCCGAACACGGGTATTTCTCGGTGCACGAGCTGCTCATCACCCTGTTCCTGTTCCTGACCGCGCCGATCACCGCAAATTTCATCGCCAAGTCCTACATGGTGCGGCACATGCGCCCGGACGACCTGCCCGATACCGAGGGCGATCACGGCTGGTCGATCTACGACGACCCGCCGGAACGCACGCCCGACGCCTGAGACAAACAAGGGCCCGACAAGCAGGCCCGAACGCGCGCCGGGGCCCTGGTCCCGCCCGCGGGAGGCCGGCGCGAAATCGCGCTCCGGCCGCCGGATCCCTGCCAAGCCCCCTTGTGCGCAAAGCGCATTGCCGCCATATAGCGGGGGCTAACGTTATTCTACTCGAACCGCTGCTTCCCGTTCACTCGGCTCAGTTGTGCGACCAAGACTGATATTGCCGAGTTGCCGCATACTGCGGGCATCACCAGAACAGGAGAACACGGATATGGCCAATGGCACCGTGAAATGGTTCAACACTTCCAAGGGTTTCGGCTTCATCGAGCCCGCAGATGGCGGCCGTGACGTTTTCGTTCACATCTCTGCCGTCGAGCGCGCTGGCCTCACCGGCCTCGCGGACGCACAGAAAGTGACGTTCGACATGGAGCAGGGCCGCGATGGCCGCGAAAGCGCGATCAATCTCGCCCTCGCCTGATCCGATCGGGGCGGGCACCCTTTCCGGGTGCCCGGTCCCCGCACCGGCGGCGAACGATATGGCGCACCCGCCGCAGCGCCCTGCCGACTGGACGCGCATCCTTGCGCGGTACCGCACACCGATCCCGAAACAGAGCCTGTTCGAACTGACCGTGACGCTTGTCCCGTTCCTGGCGCTGTTCGCGCTGGCCTGGGTCGCGCTGTCCGTCAGCCCGATCCTGTCGGTCCTGATCGCGCTGGCGAATGCCGCCTTCCTCGTGCGGCTCTTCATGATCCAGCACGACTGCGGCCACGGCTCGTTCTTTCGCAGCCGCCGGCTGAGCGACTGGGTCGGCCGCGCCATCGGGGTGCTGACGCTGACGCCCTATGACGTCTGGCGCCAGACCCATGCGATCCACCACGCCTCGACCGGCAACCTCGACCGGCGCGGCGTCGGCGACATGCCGACCCTCACCGTCGACGAATACCGCGCGCAGAGCTGGATCAACCGGTTCCTCTACCGCCTCGTGCGCAACCCGCTGATCCTGTTCGGGATCGTGCCCTTCTACACCTTCTTCCTGCAAAACCGCCTGCCCGTCGGGCTGATGGACGCGGGCGCGCGCTACTGGATCGGTGCGATGGGGACCAATGCCGCGATCCTGGCGCTGGCGGTCGGGCTCTACCTTCTGGGCGGCGCGCAGGTGCTGCTTTTCGTGGTGCTTCCGACGATCATGCTCGCCGCCTCGATCGGAATGTGGCTGTTCTACGTCCAGCACCAGTTCGAGGATACCTACTGGGATCACGAGGCCGACTGGGCCGTGCAGGACGCCGCCTTTCACGGCTCGTCGCATTACGTGCTGCCGCCGGTCCTGCGCTGGCTCTCGGCCAACATCGGGGTGCACCACGTCCACCACATGGCCAGCCGCATCCCCTTCTACCGGCTCGACGAGGTCATCCGCGACCACGCGGCGCTGGCCAACGTCCACCGCATCACGCTCGGCGAAAGCCTGCACTGCGCAAGGCTGAACCTGTGGGATGAACAGAGCCGCCGCCTCGTTTCCTTCCGCGAGGCGCGGCGGATGCGGGCGGCCTAGCGCCCGCCCTCGAAGGCCGCCAGCGTCACCCCTGCCTCCGCCAGCGCAGCACGCAGGTCGCGCGCCATGACGACCGCATCGGCGGTGTCGCCATGCAGGCAGATCGTGTCGATCCGCGTCGGCAGTCTCTGCCCGGACTCCGAGATGATCGCGCCCGCCTCCAGCATCGCGAGGATGCGCCGCGCGGCCAGCCCCGCGTCATGGATCACCGCACCCGGCTTGCGGCGGTCGACCAGTTGCCCGTCATCCTCGTAGGCGCGGTCGGCGAAGATCTCGCAGGCGATGCGCGCGCCGAGGTCGCGGGCCGCGATCTCCTGCGCGCTGCCGGCCAGCACCATCAAGATGATCTCCGGATCGACCGACAGCGCGGCGGCGTAGCAGGCCCGCGCCATGCCCGCATCCTCGCAGGTCATGTTGGACAGCGCGCCGTGCAGCTTCAGGTGCCGCACCTGCCCGCCCGCCGCCCGCGCCATCGCCTGCGCCGCCCCGAACTGGTAGCGCACGAGGTTGCCGAGGCTGTGGTGGCTCATCTCGATCCGCCTGCGCCCGAAGCCCTGCAGGTCGGCAAAGCCCGGATGCGCGCCGATGCCGACACCCTTGGCCACCGCCTGCCCCATGACCTGCGCCATCACGTCCGGGTCACCCGCGTGCAGCCCGCAGGCGATGTTGGTCGAGGTCACGACGTCGAGCAGCGCCGCGTCGTCGCCCATCTTCCAGGGTCCGAAGCCCTCGCCCATGTCCGAGTTCAGGTCCACCTGCGTCTGCATCTCTCAGCCCTCCGTGTCGCCGGCCGTCACGCCACCGATCAATTGATAGGATAGAAGGTCGCGCATGTCGCGCGGGTCGCGGACGAGGCGCGTCAACCGGCCGGAAAGCGCGCGCCGCGCCGCCTGCGCCGCCTGTTCAGCCTCAAGCGCCTCGGGCCGCTCGACAAAACGGACGCGCAGCGTGGCGCCGGGCGGCGCCTGCGCCACGCGCGGCAGGTCGCAGGGCAGGATGGTGCCGATCCGCGGATAGCCGCCGGTGGTCTGGCCCTCGGCCATCAGCACCATCGCCGTGCCGTTGCCGGTGATCTGGATGTCGCCCGGCACCACCACCTCGGACAGGATCGACAGGCCGGCCTCGGCGTGAAACCCCTCGCCCTCGGGGATCAGCCGCACCCCCATCCGGTTGCCGCGCGGGTCGCGGGTGAAGCTCGCCGCCTCGAAGCGCGCGATCTCGTCTTGCGGGAACATCCGCGTCTGCGGCCCCGCCACGGCGCGCACCGTGCCCCCGGCAAAGCGGTCGTCGGCAGGCAGGGTGAACCCCGCCTCCTTCCCTTCCGCGTCCGGCCCGACCGACAGCCGCGCGCCCTGTTCCAACACCGCGCCGATGCCGGCCGCCAGGTGCGCGCCCCGCGCGCCCAGCACCTCCGGCACGGCGAAGCCGCCGCCGACATGCAGGTAGCCGTAGACGCCCGACAGCGCCGGCCCGATCTCGAGCCGCTGGCCCGCCCGCAACCAGTGCGAGGCGCCCCACATCAGCGGCGCGCCCTCCAGCGCCGCCCGCATCGGCGCGCCGGTCAGCGCGATCCGCATGTCCTCGGTGGCCTCGAAGACGCCACCCATCGCCGCCATCTCGATCGCCGCCAGATCATCGCCCTGCCCCAGCAGCGCCGCGCCCTCGGCCAGCGCCATCCGGTCGGCCGCGCCGCCGCGCGACAGGCCGAGCGCAAGCTGCCCCGGGCGTCCCCGGTCCTGCACGCTCATCGCGGGCCCTGCGCGGTGAAGGATCAGCGCGCGGCTCACGGGATCGCCTCCGCCACCGCGCCGCCGTCTGGCCCCTCCGCCCGCAACCGCTCGTAGGCGGCGCGGTCGACGGGCTGGAACAGCACCTCGTCACCGGGACGCAGCAGGAACGGCGCCTCGGCCTCGGGCCGAAACAGCCGCAACGCGGTCTGCGCGACCTGCCGCCAGCCGGTGGGTGTGGAGACGGAAAACAGCGTCATCTGCCGGATCGCGACGCAGAGCGCGCCGACCTGCACCCGCGGCGTGAGATCGGTCTGGCGCGGGATGGTCCAGTTCTCGGGCAGTTCGCCGAGGTAAGGCTGACCCGGCGCGAAGCCGAGGGTCTGCACCCGCAGCCTGCTCGCCGCGATCTCCTTGATCGCATCGTCCATACTCACGCCCGCCAGGCTTGCCGCCTCCTCCAGCTGCGGGGCAAGGTCGGTGCCGAAGACCGCCGGCACCCGCCAGAGCTTGCGGCCGGTGGGCAGCTCGGCCGTGGTCCAGTCGCGGCTCTCCACCAGCTCCGCCAGCCGCGCGCGCAGCCCCGCGCCATCCTCCGCCAGCGCATCGAACCGCAGGTAGGTCGACACCAGCGAGGCCGTCGTTTCCTCCACCCCCGGCCAGCTTTCGCGCTCGACCGCGTGGCGCAGCGCCAGCGCAGCCCTGTTCGCAGGCTCGCTCAACCGGTCGCCGAAGCTGACCAGCAGCCCGTCGAGACCCAGGAAGGCGATGCGGGGAAACTCGCCCGGTTTATGCTCGGATGCACTGTCCATGTCGCTCGCCCGTCAGGCTAGCGCAGGCCGGCGGACAGGACCAGCGATCAGCCCGCGAGAAAGTCGAAATCCGGGTGCAGCGCGAACCGCCAGTTGCGGCGCGGGCCGGCCATGACATTCAGGTAATACATCTCGATCCCGTGCGGCGCGGCGCAGGGGTGGTGGCCGCGCGGCACCAGCACCAGGTCGTGATCGGCCACCGCCATGGTCTCGTCGAGCGACAGGTCGTCGGTGAAGACCCGTTGGATGCCGAAGCCCTGCGCGGGGTTCAACCGGTGGTAGTAGGTCTCCTCCAGGTAGGTGATGCGCGGGAAATCATCCGCGTCATGGCGGTGCGGCGGGTAGGAGGACCAGTGCCCGCCGGGCGTGTAGACCTCCGTCACCAGCAGGCTGTCGGCGACGTCGCGCCCCTCCATCGCGATGTTGTGGATGTGGCGCAGGTTGGTGCCCTCGCCGCGGTCCTCCAGCACGATGCCGTCGGGGCCAAGCCGTTGCACGGGCCGCCCGCTTGGGCTGGGCGCGCTGCACACGGCAAGCGTGCAAGGCGTGGTGGCCGATGCCTGCCAGGCGGCGCCGGGCGGGACGTAGAGGCAATGCGGCGGGCGGCGCTCGAACACGTCGAGGCGGTCGCCCATCTCGCCGAATTCCTGCCCATCCGCCGAGACTGTCGCGCGCCCCTCCACCAGCACGAGGATCACCTCGCGCCCGTCCAGCCGCCCCTCGGCGCTCTCGCCCGGCGCGAGGCGCCAGAGATCGAAGCCGACATAGGACCAGCCCGCGCGCTCGGGCGTGACGGCATGGACCTGCCCCGCGGTTCCAGAGGGTTTGCGCAGCAGCCCCGTCATCAGGCCACCCGCTTGGCCGTATGGGCCGCCAATTCTGCCTCGAACGCCTCCTGCGTCCAGCCCCCGGCCAGCGTCCGCGCCATCAGCCCGGCCTGCGTTTCGGGGGCGAGCCCGCCCACGGGCGGGTCGGTGTCGAGGTTGGTGGGAAAGGCGTAGCCCTCCGCCGCCGCCCCGATGGCCGCCGCGAGGCCGGGCGCGTCGAGCCGCCCCTCGGCCTGCAAGCGCCGGAGCGCGGGGTAGAGCGCCCGGCACATCGCCCCCCGATCCACCGCCTCCATCGCGCGACCGAAGGCGGAGCTCACTTGAACAAGGTTCGCCATACGGTTGATAGCCTTGGAGACGTTGTCCCCCGCCGCGTGGTAGAGCGCGGGGTTGAAGAACAACGCGTCGCCCTTCGCCAGCGGCAATTGCACCGCATGCGCCCGAAAATACTCCGCAACCTCCGGCCTGCGGTAGGCCATGTAACCACCCGGCACGAGCTGCGAGAACGGCAGAAGCTGCGTCGGCCCGCTTTCGAGCGGCATGTCGCAATGCGCGATGGCGCCCTGCAGGGTCATCGCCGCCGACAGCGCGTGGACATGCGCGGGGAACCGCGCCGCGACCTCCGCGGTCTGAAACCCCAGGTGGTAGTCGCGATGCGCGCTCTGCGCCGTGCCGCCGGGCCGCACGAGGTTCACCTGCGCCGTCATCTGGTGGAACGGCCCGAGCCAGGCCTCGCAGACCGCATCGAGCACCGGGTTGCCGAAATAGAGCGCGAAGCCCTCTGGGTCTTCAAGGCACAGCTTCTGCAGGCTGTTCCAGATCCGATCGTTCGCGCCGGCCGTCGCGAAATGGTCGGCCCCGCCGCCGCCCGCCGCCTTTTCCCGCGCGATGATCGCCTCATAGGCCGCCGTCGCCCGGTCGATCGGCGCGGTGTCGGCATAGGCCGATTTCAGTACCAGCACGCCCGGCCCCTGCCCCAGCACCCAGGCCCATTCCGCCATCAGCGCCTGTCGCCGCGCCGGACCCTCCAGCATCGGCCGCAGCGCGCCCATGTCGTAGAGCGGCACGTTCTTCTCCACCCCGGCGGCGAACTCCAGCGCCTCCGGGTCGAGCCGCCGCGCGGTCAGCGCCGCCAGCTCCTCCAGCGTGCCGCTCTCCGCATCGAAATACCCAAGGTCGCGCATGGAACCCCCTCAGACCGTGCCGCCGAGCGAGCCTTCCAGCTCGACCATTTCCTGACCGCCGGCCATCATGTCCTGCAACTCCTCGGGCGTGATCTGCCCGCGCTGCGCGGTGCCAAGCGTCTTGCCGCGGTTCAGCACCGTGAACCGGTCGCCCACGGCCATCGCGTGGCGCACGTTATGGGTGATGAAGACGATGCCGATGCCGGTCTTGCGCACCTTGTCGATGGTCGAAAGCACGTTGGCCGTCTGCCGCACGCCAAGCGCCGAGGTCGGCTCGTCGAGGATCAGCACCTTGGCCCCGAAATGCACCGCGCGGGCAATGGCCACCGTCTGACGCTCACCGCCGGACAGCGTGCCGACCGCCTGGTCGGGCGAACGCAGGTTGATGCCCATCTTGCGCATCTCCTCCATCGTGACCTCGTTGGCGTGCTTGAAGTCGATGAAACTCAGCGGCCCGACGCGCTTCACCGGCTCGCGCCCCATCCAGAAATTGCGCGTCACGCTCATCAGCGGGATCATCGCGAGGTCCTGGTAGACCGTGGCGATGCCCGCCTCCATCGCCGCGCGCGGGCTGGCGAAGGACAGGCTCTTGCCCTCGAACAGGATCTCGCCGCGCGTCGGCTTGTGGACACCAGACATAGTCTTGATGAAGGTCGACTTGCCCGCGCCATTGTCGCCCAGCAGGCAATGGCATTCACCGGGCCGCACGTCGAAGCTGACGCCGTTCAGCGCGATGACCGGCCCGAAATGCTTTTCGATGCCGCGCATCTCGACGATCGGGTTGTGATCGAAGGCAGACATCAGCGTTCCCCCGTGATGATGCGGCGGATGTAGGTGTTCAGGATCACCGCGAAGAGCAGGATGACCCCGAGGAACACCCGGAACAGGCTCGATTCCACCCCGGCGAAGAACAGCCCCTGCTGCACCACGCCGAAGATCAGCGCACCCAGCGCCGCCCCGATCACCGAGCCGTAGCCGCCAGTCAGCAGCGCGCCGCCGATGACCACCGCGATGATCGCCTCGAATTCCTTCAGCAGCCCCCGGTCCGCGCCGGCCGAGCCGAACTCCATCACCTGGCAGGTTGCGAAGACGCAGGCGCAGAAGGCGGTGAACATGAACATCAGGATCTTTACCCGGCTCACTGGGACGCCAACGTAGCGCGCCGCCTGCGCGTCGCCGCCGGCGGCGAAGACCCAGTTGCCGAAGCGGGTGCGCGTCAGCACGACATGGGCGACGATGACCAGCCCGATCGCCCAGATGATCAGCATCGGGATGCCGTCGACCACCGGCTCGCCCGCGCGGTTGCCGCGCTCGAACACCTCGACCACGCCGAGGTCGGCGAGCCAGACGAACAGCCCGTTCAGGATCTTGCCGCCAAAGACCGGCGCCAGCCAGTCGCCCGCGGCCACGTCGGAGATGCCGCCGATGATGGTGCGCCGCTCGATCACCTGCGGAAAGAAGATGGTGAAGCCGCGCAGGATGAACAGGAAGGCCAGCGTCACGATGAAGCTCGGCAACCCGGTCCGCACCACGATGAATCCGTTCAGCGCGCCGATCGCGACGCAGATCACGAAGGTGAGGAGGATGGCGATCCACACCGGCCATTGCAGCGTGATCGAGATGATCGCGATGGACATGCCGGCAAATCCGATCATCGAGCCGACGCTCAGGTCGAACTCGCCCGCGATCATCAGCATGCAGGCGCCGACGGCGATGATGACGAACTGCGCCGAGACGGTGGACCAGTTCAGCACGCCGGGCGCGCTGAACATGCCGCTGTCGCCGGCGAAGGCGAGGAAGAACGCGAAGACCGCGATGGTGCCGACAATGGCGCCCAGCTCCGGCCGGATCAGCGCCTTCCTGAGCCCCGATGTTTCCTTGATGCGTTCGTCCATGACCACAGGTGCGTCGGACATCGCTCACCCCTCCCGTTCAGGTGACAAAAAGGGCGGGCACCGCGCGCGGCCCCCGCCCCTGGCTTCACAGGCTCAGCGGTATTCGCCCGCCAGTTCGCCCACCAGCTCGAGCCCGTCGGCAGTGACGAAGCCGGGGCCGGAGTTGATGTTGTTGCCGGGCAGCACGCCGAAGCGGTGGTAGTTCGTCAGCACGACGACCGGCAGATAGGCCTGCAGGAACGGCTGCTGGTCGATGCCCCACTGGATCACGCCATCCTCGATCGCCTGCACGATGTCGCCGCCCAGATCAAAGGTGCCGAAGTAGATGTCGCCCGCGAGGCCCATCTGGTTAAGCGCCAGGATCGTCGGATCGGCCGAGGTCGGTCCCAGCGTCAGCACCGCGTCGGTGTCGGGGTTGGCGTTCAGATAGGCCATCACGCGGTTCTGGATCTCGGAGGGGTCCTGCCCGCTGTCGATCATCTGGTTGCCCAGCTCCACCCCGAGGCCGTCGGCGAAGCCCTGGCAGCGCTCGGACGAGGCCGGGCTGGAGATGTAGTGGTTCACGCAGAGGAACGAGGCGACACCGTCACCCGCCGCGCGCTGCCCGGCCGCGAATCCCGCGTCATATTCGGGCTGGCCGACGTACATCAGCGCACCCATCTCGCGCGCCTGCTCGGGCGTGCCGGAGTTGATGATGATGACGTCGATGCCGGCGGCGACCGCGTCGCGGATCGGCCCTTCCAGAACGTCGGGGTCGGCCAGCGTCGTGATGATCCCGTCGGGGCCGCTGGCGGCGGCCTGCTCGATGATCCGCGCCATGTCGGCCAGATCGCCGGTCGGCGGGTTGCGGTATTCCACCGTCACGTCCATCTGCTCGCCGGCGAGCGCCAGGCCGTTCTTGATGGTGTTCCACCAGCTGTCGCTGTCGGGTGCGTGGCTGACCAGCACGTAGCGCTCGCCCTCGGCCTGCGCGGCGCCGGTCAGGGCGGCAGCCGCGACGGCCGTGGCCGCCAGCGTCTTGAAGAATGTGTTCATGATGTCCTCCCAAACATGTCCGGGTGTCGGCGGGGGAGACCCGTCGCGCCCTTGCGTCACCCTAGCCCCGAATCGGGCGTTTTGCAACCGGTTGCAAAATTGCTCCGTCTCCGCGACACTTGCGGGAACGCCGTGCGTGTATAAACACCGGGCAACGGGATAGTCGGGCGGTGCAGATGGCGGTAACCCTCAAGGATGTGGCGGAACGCGCGGGCGTCTCGCGCTCGGCCGTGTCGCGCACCTTCACGGAGGGGGCGTCGGTTTCGGCCAAGACCCGGTCCAAGGTGGAAAAGGCCGCCCGCGATCTCGGCTACAGCCCCAACGCGCTCGCCTCCTCGCTCACCACCGGGCGCACCAAGCTGATCGGGCTGGTCTCGAACAACTTCCACAACCCGCTGTTCCTCGAGGTGTTCGATCTCTTCACCCGCGGGTTGCAGGACCGAGGCCTGCGCCCCCTGCTGGTGAACCTCAGCCAGGAGACCGACCCGGCCAACTCCCTGCGTATGCTGCGGCAATACTCGGTCGACGGCGTCATCGTCGCCTCCTCCACCCTGCCGCCCAGCTTCGCAGAGGCGTTCCGCGACGCCGGCATGCCCGTCGTCCATTCCTTCGGGCGCTACACCACCAGCCCGCATGTCCATGTCGTCGGCATCGACAACATCGCCTGCGGGCGCATGGCCGCCGAGACGCTGGTCGCACGCGGTTACCGCCGCGTGGCCTTCATGGGCGGACCGGAAACCGCGACCTCGACTCAGGACCGCGCGCGCGGCTTCCTTGGCAAGCTCGCCGAACATCCCGACATCGAGGTGAGCGTCAGCTACGCCCGCGCCTATTCCTTCGATGCGGGCCGGGTCGAGATGACGAAGCTGCTGATGCAATCCCCGGCCGAGGCCTATTTCTGCGGCGATGACGTGCTGTCCATCGGCGCGCTCTCGGCCATCGCCGAGGCCGGGCTGCGCTGCCCCGAGGATATCGGGATCATCGGGCTGAACGACATGGACATGGCGCGCTGGCAGAACATCGACCTGACCACCATCCGCCAGCCGGTGGCCGAGATCATCGGCGCCTCCATCGACCTGGTCGTAGCCACCATCGCGCGGCCCGACCGCCACCCCGAAACGCGGCTTTTCCCCTGCCGGGTGGTCGAACGCGGCACGCTGCGCCCCGCGCGCTGACCGGCGACCGCCGGTGTACGGGATGTGTACGGTGTGTGTACGCCCCGTGCGTCCCGATCAGCGGAACATCGGCGGCCGGGCGTCGACCCAGGCACCGTTCGATTTTGCCGACTCCACGCAGGCATGGACCGCCGCCATCGACCGCAACCCGTCCTCCGCCATCGGCAGCCCATCCCGCACCTCGCCCCGGATAGCGGCGGCGAGATCGACGTAGATATTGGCCACCGCCAGCGGGAAGCCCTCGGGATGCGCGATGGCGACGCGGCTCAGCCGCGCGGCCTCGTCGCTCAACCCCGCCTCGCCCTTCTCCATGATCTGCGTGCGCCCGCCGACGGGCGTGTAGAACACCTGGTTCGGCTGCTCCGAGGCCCACCGCATCCCCCCGCTTTCGCCAAAAATCTGGATGTCGAACCCGTGCTGCCGCCCGATCGCGACCGACGAGGTCCAGAGCCGCCCGACAGTGCCGCCACTCATCCGGAAGTTGACCATCGCGTCGTCTTCCAGCACCCGCGACGGAATCGTGGAGGCGAAATCGGCAGAGACCCTATCCACCTGATCACTCGCGATAAAACTTGCCATATGCAGCGCGTGGATGCCGCAATCGGCGAACTGGCCCGAGACGCCCGCCAGCGTCGGATCATAACGCCAGCGCACGCGGGGGTTGTCGGCATCCGTGGCGTCACCGTGGTGGCCATGGCTGAAATTCGTTACCACCAGACGGACCTTTCCGACCTGCCCGCTGGCCACCATGTGCCGCATCTCGCGCACCATCGGGTAGGCGGAATAGCAGTAGTTCACCGCGCAGATCCTGCCGCTGGCTTTCGCCACGCGCACGATCTCCTCGCCTTCCGCGACGGTCATCGTCATCGGCTTTTCACAGAGCACGTGGAAGCCCGCCTCGAGAAATGCCTTCGTTATCTCGAAATGGGTGGAGTTCGGCGTCGCCACCGTCACCAGGTCGACGCGATCCTCGCGGCCACGCTCGCCCGCCAGCATCTCGCGCCAGTCGCCATAGGCGCGGCTCTGCGCCACGCCCAACCGTTCCGCATAGATCCGCCCCTTCGCGGCGTCGGCGTCCAAAGCCCCGGCTGTGAACGAAAAATTGCCATCCGCCTGCGCGCCGAGGCGATGCGCCGGCCCGATCTGGCTACCCTCGCCGCCGCCGATCATGCCCCACTTGAGCTTCATCTCGTAACTCCTTCAGAACCCGATGCTTTGCAGGTAGGCCCGGTTTGCCTTCGCGTCCTTGACCGGCGAGACATCCAGCGTCGGGTCGCAATCCTGCTCGACCGTGCACCAACCCTCGAATCCTTGATCCAGAAGGATCTTCCGCACCGCTGGGAAATCCACGTCGCCTTGGCCTAGGTTGCAGAAGATGCCTTGCCCGCAGGCGTCGTAGAAGCCGGTGCCCTTCGCCAGAACATCCGCCTTAACGGCGGGGTCGATATCCTTGAAATGCATGTAGGAAATGCGAGCCATATGACGCCGCATGAAGGCCACCGGGTCGAAGCCTGCGTAGGAATGGTGGCCAGTGTCGAAGCAGATCTTCAAGATCTCCTCCGGCACCTCGTCGAGCAGCCGCTCCAGCTCCGGCTCGAAGTCGATGAACCCCGCAGCATGGGCGTGAATGCCGACGGTCAACCCGTACTCCTCCGCCCCCAACCGCGCCACATGGGCGATCCGGTCGCGAAACGCGGTCCATTCGGCGGCGTCCATCTGTTCGGCGGCCTCCGCCCGGCCCGCCGTGGGCGCACGGCGCGGCGAGATGCTGTCGATCAGGACAAGGTGCCGCGCGCCATGGGCAACCAGCGCCTTGCAGGTCCGCACCGCTCCGTCCAGCACGTTATCCCATTGATCCGGATCGTGAAACGCGCGGAAGACCACGCCGCCGATCAGCTCCAACCCGTGTTCGTCCAGCGCCTCGCCCAGAACCGCCGGGTCCTCGGGCATGTAGCCCACGGGGCCCAGCTCGATGCCGGTATAGCCGGCCTCGGCGCAATCCCTCAGCACGCTCCGCCAGGGGGGGTTGCGCGGGTCGTCGGGAAACTCGACACCCCAGGAACAGGGCGCGTTGCCGATGCGGATGGTCATGATGTGCAAGCCCTTTCAGTCGTGTGAAACAAGATGCCAGCGGCCGTCGGCGGCCGAGGCGAAAGCGGTGTCGATGACGCGCGCGACGGCAAGCCCCTCGCGAAAGGTCGGCCAGACGGGCCGGCCGGTGGCGATGGCTTGCAGAAAATCGCGCGCCTCGATGATGATCTGGTCCTGGTAGCCGGTGCCATGCCCCGGCCCCTGGCAGAACGGCAGGTAGTCGGGATGCGCCGGGCCAGTCAGCACCTTGGTGAAGCCGCGCGTGGCCTCCGGCCCCTCGGCGCGGTAGAGGTGGACCGCGTTCTGGTCTTCCTGATCGAAGCGGATTGCGCCCTTTGTTCCATGGATTTCATAGGCATAGCCCATCTTTCGGCCGGTCGCGACCCGGCTGAAATAGAGGTGCCCCATCACGCCAGAGGCGAAGCGCAACATCATCTGTCCGTGGTCGTCGTTGTCGACAGCCTCCCGCCCGTCCGCCCCGGGCCGCGTTCCATGCACCGTCTCGACCCGCGCCGAAAGCTCCGCCACCGGCCCCATCAGCGCGAGCGCGCAATTCACCATGTGCGGCGCGAGATCGCCCATGCACCCGTTCGACCGCCCATGGCAGCGCCAGTTGGCTGGGGTGGCGGGGTCCGACAGGAAATCCTCGGTATGCTCGCCGCGGAACCACGTCAGATCGCCGATCGCGCCCTCGGCCAGCAACTGGCGCACGAATTGCGTCGCGGGCGTGCGGACGTAGTTGAAACCGATCATGTTGGGCAGGCCGGAGGCTTCGGCGGCAGCCACCATCGCCTGCGCATCGGCCAGCGAGGCGCCCAGCGGTTTCTCGCAAAACACCGGTTTCCCGGCCGCAAACGCCGCCTCGGCGATGGCGCGGTGGGTGGTCTGGGGAGCGGCGATGACCACCGCCTCGACCCGCGGGTCGGCGACGAGCGCCTGCCAGTCGGGCGCGGCGCGGGCGAAGCCGAAAGCCGTGCGGTAGCGCTCCGCCGAGGCCGGGGTCGAGGCCGCCATCATCTCCAGCCGGGGCCGCAGCGCGGTGTCGAAGACCGCGCCGACGGCGGCCATGGCGACCGCGTGAGCCTTGCCCATGTAGCCGCCACCCACGAGGCCGATGCCGATTTCCGTCATGACGCCCTCCCCCCGCGCAAGACCCGGTTGCAACCGGTTGCAAAATTCGTATCCTGAGTCGGCGAGCGACGCAACGGGCCGCAAGTGCCGGCGCGCGAGGGGGAGGACAGATGACCAAGGCCGACAGCACCATCCGCCTGACCGTGGCGCAGGCCATCGTGCGCTACCTGATGAACCAGTTCATCGAGATCGACAGTGTCGAGATGCGCATCTGCGGTGGCGGATTCGGCATCTTCGGCCACGGCAACGTGCCCTGCCTGGGCGAGGCGCTTTATCCTGTGCGCGACGAGCTGCCGCTTTATCGTGGGCAGAACGAGCAGAGCATGGGCTTCGCCGCCGCCGGCTACGCGAAATACCACCTGCGCCGCCGATTCATGTTCTGCACCGCGAGCGCCGGGCCCGGCACCGCCAACCTGCTGACCGCCGCCGCGCTCGCGCACACCAACCGCCTGCCGATGCTGATGCTCTGCGGCGACACCTTCCTGACCCGCCTGCCCGACCCGGTGTTGCAGCAGATCGAGCATTTCGGGAACCCTGCGCTGGGGCTGAACGACGCGTTCAAAGCCGTGACCCGCTACTGGGACCGCATCACGCACCCCGCGCAGGTGATACAAAGCCTGCCCGCGGCGCTCGCAACCATGCTCGACCCCGCCGATTGCGGCCCGGCCTTCCTCGGCCTGCCGCAGGATGTGCAAGGCTGGGCCTGGGACTACCCGGAGGCGTTCTTCGCCCGCCGCGTGCATCGCATCCGGCGGCAATCGCCCGACGCGGAGGAGGTGGCCGAGGCGGCGGCAGCCCTGAAAGCGGCCAAGCGCCCGATGATCATCGCGGGCGGCGGCGTGCAGTATTCCGGCGCGGTGGCGGAGCTGACGGCATTCGCCGAGGCGCATGGTATCCCGGTTGTCGAGACAATCGCGGGCCGCGCCAACATGCTTGCGACCCATTCGCTGAACACCGGCCCCGTCGGCGTGACCGGGTCGGACAGCGCCAATGCCATCGCGTCCGAGGCCGACGTGATCCTCGCGGTGGGCACACGGCTGCAGGATTTCACCACCGGATCGTGGTCTGCCTTTGCGCAAGACGCGCGGCTGATCGGCGTGAACGTGGGGCGCCACGACGCCATGAAACATCTGTCGCTGCCGGTTGTGGGCGATGCGAAGCTGGCGCTGGCGGCGCTAGGTGCAGCGCTGGAGGGCTACAAGGCCCCGGAGGGTTGGACCACCAAGGCACAGGAGTTGCGCCGCGCCTGGGACGCCACGGTCGAGGCCAACGTCGCCCATGGCAACCGCCCCAATTCCTACGCGCAGGCGATCGGCGTGGTGAACGCGCTCTGCGACACGCGCGATCGCATCCTGACCGCGGCGGGCGGGTTGCCCTCCGAGCTTGCCGCGAACTGGCGCACGCTCGGGATCGGGACCGTCGACATCGAGTACGGATTTTCCTGCATGGGCTACGAGATCGCCGGCGGATGGGGCGCGCGAATCGCGCAGAGCGAGGTGGAGCCGGAGCAAGACACCGTGGTGCTGGTCGGCGATGGCAGCTACCTCATGATGAACTCCGACATCTATTCCGCTGTTTTGACGCAGAAAAAGCTGATCGTCATCGTGCTCGACAACGGCGGCTTCGCGGTCATCAACAAGCTGCAGAACAACACCGGGCAGGACAGTTTCAACAACCTGATCGTCGATTGTCCGACCGTGCCCGAACCCTTCGCGGTGGATTTCGAGGCGCATGCGCGGTCGATGGGCGCAGACTCCGTCACCGTCGCCAACCCGGCGGAGCTGGGCGAAGCGTTCAAATCGGCCAAGGCCTCGGACAAAACCACGGTCATCGTGATGCAGGTCGACCCCTACGAGGGCTGGACCACCGGCGGCCACGCCTGGTGGGAGGTCGGCACGCCCGAGGTGTCGGAAAGCGCGTCGGTGCGCGGGAAACACGCGGAACTCGAGGCCGAGCGTGCCCGGCAAAGGCGGGGCGTGTGATGGCCGACCTGAGCCGCCTCACCGGCAACCGCTTCCTCATCATCGGGCGCGCGGGAATGGATTTCTACCCCGATCCGCCCGGCACCAAGACGGAACACGCGACGCGGTTCATCTCCTGCCTCGGTGGCTCCTCGGCCAATATCGGCGTGGCAATCACGAAACTGGGCGGCAGCGCCGACCTCGTCACTTGCGTGTCGGACGACGCCATCGGGCGTTTCGCGCTGAACGAGCTTGACCGCTACGGCATCGGGCGCGCGCATGTGCGCTCGGTCGGCGGCGAGGCGCGCAATTCGCTTGCGGTGGTGGAGACCCGGATCGAGGACCACCAGTCGGTCATCTACCGCAACGGCGCCGCCGATTTCGAGATGACGCAAGACGACGTGGAGGGTGTTGATTACGCGGCCTATTCCGCCCTCATCACCACAGGCACGGTCTTCGCGGCCGAGCCGTCGCGCTCCGCCGCCTTCCACGCCTTCGACCTTGCTCGCAAGGCCGGCCTGCCGCTGATCTTCGACATCGACTACCGCCCGTATTCCTGGCCCTCGCCGCAGGTCGCGGCCGAGGTCTACAGCCGCGCGGGCGCGCTCTGCGACGTGATCGTGGGCAATGACGTGGAATTCGGCTTCATGGCCGGCGGGTACGACCGCGGGCTCGACAAGGCGCGCGCGCTGGTGGCCGAAGGCGCGCAGATCGCGGTCTACAAGATGGGCGAGAAGGGCGCGGTCACGATCACGCCGCAGGGCGAGATCACCACCGGCATCTACCGGACCGAGGCGTTGAAGCCCACTGGCGCGGGCGATAGTTTCATGGGCGGGTTCGTGAGTGGGCTGGCCGGCGGTCTGCCCGTTCGCGACGCTGTCCTGCAAGGCTCCGCCGCCGCCGCGATGGTGGTGGCGCGGGTGGGCTGCGCGCCCGCGATGCCGACGCGGGAGGAGCTGTCGGCCTTCCTTCGCGATCACGCCGGCCCCAGCGCGGCCTGAGAGGAGACCCGGATGCACATCGCCCCCCATGACAACCGCAACCTCCCCATCGTTGGCGTGAACGACCCGCTGGTGCCGCTGGTCTATTTCAACATCCTGCGTCTGAGGGCGGGCGAGACCTTCGACTACCGCGTGCCGGGCTACGAGACCTGCGTGGTGCCCGCGACCGGCACGGTGCGGGTGGAGACCGGCGGCGAAAGCTTCGATGACATCGGCAACCGCGGGGTGGATGTCTGGGACGGCGAGCCGGAGGGGGTCTACGTGCCCACGGATAACGCCGCCCGCATCACCGCGCGGACCGATGCCGAGGTGTTCATCGCCGGAGCGCAATACGCCGAGACGCTCACCCCCTTCGCCGTGCGCGCGGGCGACCTCGACCTCGTGCAATATGGCTCGGACGACACCAAAACCCATCGCAAGATCAAGCACATCCTCGGGGCCGCGCATCACGACCGGGTGGGCCGGCTGCTGGTGTCGGAGCTCTTCACCGTTGGCGCGGGCGGCTGGTCGGGGTTTCCGTCGCACAAGCACGACACCGACAGGCTACCGGACGAAACGCGGCACGACGAATGCTACAACTTCCGCTTCCGGCCTGATACCGGAGCGGGCCTGCAGATGCTCCAGCGCGAGGACAACGAGCCGGGCGATGCCTACCACATCATGGACCGCTCCACCGTGCTGATCGACAAGGGCTACCACCCTTGCTGCGCGCTGCCCGGCTACGAGATGTATTATTTCACCATCCTCGGCGGCCTCTCGCAGCGGTCGCTGAAGCAGTATTTCCAGCCGACCCATGCCGCGCAACTGCACACGATCCCCGGCATCATGGACATGGTGGCGAAGTTTAAATGACCCTCGCGACGCTCTCCGACGTCCTGCGCCCTGCCCTGACCGGCGGCTATGCCGTCCCCGGCCTCGTCTGCCTCGGGTGGGAGGACATGCGCGCCTATGCGATGGCGGCAGAGGCCGAGCGCGCGCCGGTGATTCTTCAGGCCGGGCCGTCGTGCCGGGCGCACACGCCGCTGCCGGTGCTGGGCGCGATGATGCAGAACCTCGCGGGCAGCGTGTCGGTGCCGGTCGTGATCCACCTCGACCACGGATATACCTTTGACGAGTGCCAACAGGCGCTGGATAGCGGCTTCACCTCGCTCATGTATGACGGCTCGCGCCATCCCCTCGCCCAGAACATCGCCGAGACCGCCCGCGTGGCGGAGCTGGCACATGGCGCGGGCATCTCCTGCGAGGGCGAGATCGGCTTCGTCGGCTATTCCGGCGGCGAGAGGTCGGCCGGCACCGACCCGGAGGAGGCCGCGATCTTCGCGCGGGACAGCGGCGTCGACGCCATGGCGATCAGCGTCGGCAACGTGCATCTTCAGCAGGACCACGAGGGCGGGCTGGACGAGGCGCGCATCCGCGCCATCGAGGCGCTGACCGACGTGCCGCTGGTGATCCACGGCGGCTCGGGCGTGCCGCTTCCGCAGCGGGCGCATCTGGCCGCCACCTCGCGGATTTGCAAGTTCAACATCGGCACCGAGTTGCGTATGGCCTTCGGGGCCGCGCTGCGCGATGCCGTGGCCGCCGACCCGGCGCGGTTCGACCGGGTGGCAATCCTGAAAGACACCCATGACCCGGTTTTCGAGGCCGCGCGCGCGGTCATCCGGGGCCTCAATGCAGGCGGAAAGGCATGAGATGACGCTCAAGTTCGGACTCCTCGGCTGTGGCCGCATCGGGCAGGTCCATGCCCGCTCCATCAAGGCGCTGGACGGCGCGACGGTGGTGGCCGTGGCCGACGCCCTGCCCGAGGCGGCCAATGCGCTGGCCGAGGCGACCGGGGCGGAGGTGCGGGGCGTGGACGCGATCCTGGCCGCGAGCGACATCGACGCGGTGGTGATCGGCACACCCACCGACAGTCATTTCGACCAGATCCTCGGCGCGGCGAAGGCCGGCAAGGCGATCTTCTGCGAGAAGCCGGTGGACATGTCGGTCGACAACATCCGCGCCTGCGTCGATGTGGTGGAGAAAGCCGGCGTGACCTTCCTCACCGGGTTCAACCGCCGCTTCGATCCGAATTTCGCGTCGCTCCGCGCCCGCATCCGCGACGGCGCCATCGGCGCGGTGGAGCTTGTCACCATCACCTCGCGCGATCCCGCGCCGCCACCCGTCTCCTACATCGCGCGCTCGGGCGGTCTGTTCCGCGACATGATGATCCACGATTTCGACATGGCGCGTTTCCTGATGGGCGAGGAGTTCGTGCGGCTGCACGCCGTCGGTGCGGCGCTGGTCGACCCGGCCATCGGCGAGGCGGGCGATGTCGACACGGCGGCGGTGATCCTGACCACGGCGAGCGGCCGGATCTGCCAGATCTCCAACTCCCGCCGCGCGGCCTATGGCTATGACCAGCGCATCGAGGTGCATGGCGCGCTTGGCATGCTGCGGGCCGAGAACCAGCTGGAAACCACGGTGGAACTGGCCACCGACGCCGGCTTCCGCCGCGACCCGGCGCAGCACTTCTTCCTGCAACGCTACGAAGCCGCCTATCTGGCCGAGATGCGCGCCTTCGTGGAGGCGGTGACGAGCGGCACGCAGGCCGATCCGGGGCTGATGGACGGGCTGCAGGCGCAGATCCTGGCCGACGCCGCCACGCACTCGCGCGAGACCGGCCTGCCGGTCGACCTGCCCGCAGCCTAGTCCTCGCCGTCTTCCGGGTGGAACCCGACGAAGAGGTTCCAGGCGAGAAACCCGCCGATGGCCGCGAAGAGATAGGCCCAGATGCGGTTGTCCTGGCTCCATTCCACCGCGGCCCAGGCGAACGGGGCCGCGACGATCAGCGCGCGTCGCCACGCGGGCCGGAAGAACGGGTGCGAGGGGTCGATCAGGCGCATTGGGGCTCCGGCCTGTCAGGTTCATCGGCCTTGCCACACCCGTGCGCGCCGGGCAAGCTTGTATCACTCCTCCACTGCGCGAACGACGCCCGGCCCGCGCAACTGCAGGCTTGGCGCAAATAGGTATGTACTATACCTTTCGCCGGGAATCAGGCGGCGCCCGCAATGCCCCTGATCGCAAGGGAGGATACCAATGACCACACTGACCCTCACGCGCCAGGCGGTTCTCAAGCTTGGCAGCGCGGCACTTGCCATGGCCCTCGTCTCGGGCGCGGCCACGGCGCAGGAATACACCCTGCGACTGCACCAGTTCCTGCCGGCGCAGGCCTCCGTGCCCGCCCATATCCTCGACCCCTGGGCCGACCGGATCGAGGAAGCCTCGGGCGGACGCATCGAGATCGAGCGCTATCCCGCCATGCAGCTTGGCGGCGCGCCGCCGCAGCTGATCGATCAGGTGATCGACGGCACCGTCGACATCGTCTGGACCCTGCCCGGCTATACCCCCGGCCGCTTCCCGCGCACCGAGGTGTTCGAGCTGCCCTTCATGATGACCGGCGGCAATGCCGAGGCGACCTCGCGCGCCTACTGGCAGCTGGGCGAAGAGACGATGATGGACGCCGATTTCGCCGACGTGCACGTGCTGGGCCTCTGGGTCCACGGGCCGGGCGTGATCCATTCCTCGACCCCGATCGAGACGGTGGACGACCTCGCGGGCGTGAAGCTGCGCGCGCCGACGCGGACGACCAACATGATGTTCTCGGCGCTTGGCGCGACCGCGATCGGCATGCCCGTCCCCGCCGTGCCCGAGGCGCTGAGCCAGGGCGTGATCGACGCGACCGTGATCCCGTGGGAAGTGACGACCGCGCTGCGCGTGGCGGAGCTGGTGGAGTATCACACAGAGTTCGGGGACGAGGCGCTCTATACCGCGACCTTCGTGCTGGCGATGAACCCCGACAGCTATGCCGCCCTGCCCGAGGATCTTCAGGCGATCATCGACGCGGAATCCGGCCTCGAATTCTCGGCGATGGCGGGCCGGGTGATGCAGGAATACGACGTGCCCGGCCGTGAAATGGCCGAGGATCGCGGCAACACCATCACCACGCTCGACGACGCGCAACTGGCCGAATGGCGCGCGGCGGCCGAACCCACGGTGCAGGCCTGGATCGACGAAACCACCGCCGGCGGCATCGACGGCGCGGCCCTGGTCGAGCGGGCGCGTGCGCTGATCGCCGAGAACCTCGGCAACTGACCCCGGACCGGCCCCCGCGCGCCTCGCCGCGGGGGCCGGACCATCCCCGCCCCGCCCGACGTTCCCGACCCCCACAGCGGAGGCCCGCGTGGCATGCTGACCCTTGTGACCCGAGCGGCGCGCGTGATGGCGCTGATGGGCGGTATCGTCCTGACCGCGCTCGTCATCCTGACCTGCCTCAGCGTGCTCGGCCGCGGGCTGAACACGCTCGGCCACAGCGACCTGATGGAGGGGCTGGCGCCCGGCCTTGCCGCCTGGCTCGTCGGCACCGGCGTCGGCCCGGTGACGGGCGATTATGAACTGGTCGAGGCCGGCATCGCCTTCGCCGTCTTCTCCTTCCTGCCGATCTGTCAGCTCTACGCCGCCCACGCGACGGTCGACGTCTTCGCCGGCATGATGCCGCGCGGCGTGAACCGGTTTCTCACCGCGTTCTGGGAGGTGATGCTGGCCGTCGTCATCATCGTCATCGGCTGGCGGCTCTACGCCGGTTTCGTCGAGAAGATCGACAACGGCCAGACCACCTTCCTGCTGCAATTCCCGGTCTGGTGGGCCTATGGCGCGAGCTTCGTCGCGGCCCTCGTCGCGGGGCTGGTCGGCACCTACTGCGGCGTTGCCCGGGTGGCCGAGGCCTGGTCCGGGCGCAGCTACCTGCCCGGCGCGGGGAGGGCGGAGCATTGAGCGCGCTCGAGCTTGGCTTCTGGTCCTTCCCGGTCCTGCTGGCGCTGATCTTCCTGCGCGCACCCATCGGGGTCGCGATGTTCCTCGTCGGCGTCGGCGGGCTCTGGCTCGCCACCGGCAGGCCTAACATGGCGCTAAACCTGCTGAAGGCCGAAAGCTACTCCACCTTCTCCAGCTATTCGCTGTCGATCATCCCGATGTTCCTGCTGATGGGGCAGTTCGCGACGCTCTCGGGCATGTCCTCGGCGCTGTTCAAGGCCGCCGAAGGGTGGCTCGGGCATCGCAGGGGCGGCGTCGCCATGGCCTCGGTCGGGGCCTGCGCGGGCTTCGGCGCGATCTGCGGATCGTCGCTGGCCACCGCCGCCACGATGAGCCGCGTGGCCCTGCCCGAGCTGAAGCGTTACGGCTATTCCGGCGGCTTCTCCACCGCGACGCTGGCTGCCGGCGGCACGCTCGGCATCCTGATCCCGCCCTCGGTGATCCTCGTCATCTACGCGATCCTGACCGAGCAGAACATCGCCTCGCTCTTCCTCGCGGCCTTCGTGCCCGGCATCCTCGCCGCCATCGGCTACATGATCACGATCTCGGTCTACGTGCGTCTCCACCCCGACAGCGCCGGCGTGCGTCCGCGCGTGCCCTATGCCGAGCGGTTCCGCGCGCTGGCCGAGATCTGGCCGGTGATCGTGGTCTTCGGCCTTGTCGTCGGCGGCATCTACGCCGGCTGGTTCACGCCCACCGAGGGGGCGGCGGTGGGCGCGGCGGGCACCGGGCTGCTCGCGCTCGCCAAGGGCAACATGAGCTGGGCGCTCTTCAAGGAAAGCATCGTCACCACCGCCGTCTCCTCGGCGATGATCTTCTTCATTGTGCTCGGCGCGAAGCTCTACAATTCCTTCCTCGCGCTGACCCAGATGCCGCAGGAGCTGTCGCTGTTCGTGGTGAGCCAAGGCTTTTCCCCGATCACCGTGCTGATCCTGATCCTCGTCTTCTACCTCATCATGGGCTGCCTGATGGACAGCCTGTCGATGATCCTGCTCACCATCCCGATCTTCTGGCCGGTGATGGCGCAAATGGATTTCGGGCTGGTCACGCTGCTGGACATGCAGGCGGCACGGCTGGCCGAGGGGATCGCCGACGGCGTGGCGATGGCACCCGACCTGCTCGCCGCCGCGCAGGACCGGCTGGCCCAGGGCATCGCGCTTTCCCGTGACGAATTTCGCGCGCTCGACCTGCGGCCCGTGACCGAGGCGATGCACGCCGATTTCAGCCAGACGCTGACGGCGATCTGGTTCGGCATCCTCGTGCTGATCGTGGTCGAGGTCGGGCTGATCACGCCGCCGGTGGGCATGAACCTCTTCATCATCAACGCGATGGACCGCGCGACGCCGATGACCGAGACCTACAAGGCGGTGATGTGGTTCGTGACCTCGGACATCATCCGGGTCGCGATCCTCGTCGCCTTTCCCGCCATCACGCTCTTCCTGTTGCGCTAGCCATGGGCACCCCGCGGGCACATCGGGACGGCAGCGACGAGGCCATCGACGGCGCTGCATCGGACGGCGTCTTCGACGGGCTTCTGACCTACCGGATGCGGCGCGCCTGGCTCGCCGTGCAGGCGGACCTCGCCGAGACGCTGAAACCCTTCGACCTGCGCATGATCACCTTCTCGGCGCTGGTGCTGGTGGAGGCGAACCCGCGGCTCAGCCAGGCGTCGCTCGCGCGGCTGATGGCGGTGGAGCGGCCGAACCTGGTGATGATCGTCGATGAACTGGCCCGCCGCGGGCTGATCGAACGCAACCGCGCGCCCGAGGATCGCCGCGCCTACGCGCTCGACGTGACCGAGGCCGGACGCGCGCTTTGCCGCGACGCGATGCAGGCGGTGCGGGCGCAGGATGCGCGGCTTTTTCGCGGCCTCGACGCCTGCGAGCGCCGCGCGGTGGAGGCTGCCTTCGCCACCTTGCGCCGCAGCGCCTCCCCCTAGCCGATCACCAGCCAGCCGTCGCGGACGGTGACCGGCACCGGGTCGAGCGCGCAGCCCTGCCCCAGCCCGTCCACCCCCTGCCCGGTGCAGGCGTCGAAGCCCGCGTCGTGGTTGGAACAGCGCAGCGTCTCGCCATCCGCCGACAGGATGTTGCTCGATCGCCAGTCCAGCGGCAGGTACTGGTGCGGGCAGGCGTTCACATAGGCGCGCAGCACCTCGGCGCTGGCGACGAGCAGGAGCGGGAAGCCGTCGAGGTCGTGGCTGGTGACGCCGGCCTGCGGCACCTCGGTCTCGGCGCAGATGTGCGTGCCCTCGGACGGGGCACCGGGAAAATCCCTCCAGGCATCGCGGTTCATGGCGCCTCCGGCGCGGGCAGGATGGTGCCGGCGCAAACGCCGAAGCCGAGGCGATAGGCCCCCTCGCACCAGCCGCGCAGGGTGACGGTGTCGCCGTCTTGAAGGAATGTCCGCGTGCCGCCCTGCACCTCAACGGGATCGCGCCCGTTCCACGTCATCTCCAACAGCGAGCCGCGGCTGTCCGGCGCGGCACCCGAGATCGTACCAGAGCCGAGCAGATCCCCCGTCTCCATCGCGCAGCCGGACATCGCGTGATGCGCCAATTGCTGCGCGGCGGAGTAATAGAGATGCCGCGCGTTGGTCTGCGAAAGCGTCGTCGCCCCCTGCCCCTCCGGCGCGAGGTCCACCTCCAGCAGCAGGTCGAGATTGTAGGCCGCGCGCTCCTCCAGGTAGGGCAACAGCGGCAGTGCGCGCTCGGGCGTGGGGACAAGGAATGGCGCCAGCGCCTCGCGCGTCACGACCCAGGGGCTGATAGTGGTGCCGAACGCCTTGGCCTGGAACGGCCCGAGCGGCTGGTATTCCCACACCTGCACATCGCGCGCCGACCAGTCGTTCAGCAGCACGAAGCCGAAGATCATCTCCCAGGCCTGCGCGGTGGTCACCGGCTGACCCATCGGGTTGCCAAAGCCGACGATCGCGCCCAGTTCCAGTTCGATGTCGAGCTTCTGCGACGGCCCGAGGCGCGGCGCATCCTCCTCCGGCCCCTTCAGCTGCCCCAGCGGACGGCGGATCGGCGTGCCCGAGACGACCACGGTGGAGGCGCGCCCGTTGTAGCCGATGGGCATGTGCAGCCAGTTCGGCGGCAGGGCATTCTCGGCCCCGCGAAACATCGTGCCGACATTGGTGGCGTGTTCGCGCGAGGCGTAGAAATCGGTGTAGCTGCGCACGAAGATCGGCAGATGCATCTGTACATCGGCCTGCGCGACCAGCGGCAGCCCCCGCTCGCCCGTTTCCGCGTCGAGCAGGTCGGCCAGAGCCGCCCGCGTCTCGGACCAGGCGGCAGGCCCCAGTGCCATGAACGGGTTCAGGATGCCGTCGCCGAAGACGCGGCGGCCGGGCGCAGGCTCCACCACGCCGTCCGCCTCCAGAGCGGTCACGTCGAGGATGCGGTCGCCGATCGCCACCCCGACCCGGCGCGTCCCGTCGCCCTCGGAGCACACCCCCCAGGGCAGGTTCTGGATCGGGAAATCCGCGCCCGGCACATTCGCGCTGTCGACCCAGGACCGCCGCGCCGGGTCATGCGTCGCATTCAGCCCTTTCACTCGCCGGCCTTCAGCACGCCCCGGTCGATCTGATCCTGCTCGATCGACTCGAAGAGCGCCTTGAAGTTCCCCTCGCCAAAGCCGTCATCGCCCTTGCGTTGGATGAACTCGAAGAAGATCGGCCCGATCACGGTCTTGGAAAAGATCTGCAGCAGGATGCGCGTCGTCCCGCCGTCGACCACGCCTTCGCCGTCGATCAGGATGCCATGCTGCATCATCCGCTCCATCGGCTCCTCGTGGCCTGCCACGCGCTTGTGGCTCATCGCGTAATAGGCCTTCGGCGGGGCGGGCATGAAGTCGATGCCGTTGGCGGCGATCCGGTCGACGCTGTCGTAGATATCCTCGGTCGCGACGGCGATGTGCTGGATGCCCTCGCCCTTGTACTCGCGGAGGTATTCCTCGATCTGGCTGGTCTCGTCCGCGCTTTCGTTGATCGGGATGCGGATCTTGCCGTCGGGCGAGGTCAGCGCGCGCGAGGTCAGGCCGGTTTGCTTGCCCTTGATGTCGAAATACCGGATCTCGCGGAAGTTGAAGGCCTTTGCGTAGAAGTCATACCAGGTGCTCATGTTGCCGCGCTGCACGTTATGCGTGAGGTGGTCGAGGTAGTAAAAGCCCGCACCCTCCGGCTTCGGGTCCACCTCGCCCAGCCAGTCGTATTCGGCCGAATAGCACGAGCCGTCCTCGCCGTATGTCTCCACGAAGTAGAGCAGCGAGCCACCGATGCCGATGACCGCGGGCACGTCGAGCGTCTTGTCGGTGCCGGTGTATTCCTCGGCTCCGTAGTCGACCGCGCATTTCAGCGCGTGCTGCGCATCGACCACGCGCCAGGCCATCGCCGGGGCGCAGGGGCCGTGTTCCGCGACGAAGCGCGCGGCATGGCTGTCAGGATCGCGGTTCAGGACATAGGTGATGTCGCCCTGCCGGTATAGCGAGATGTCACGGCTCTTGTGGCGCGCGACCTCGGTGTAGCCCATCGCGGTGAAGAGGCGCTCCAGCTCGGCCGGATCGGGATGGGCGAATTCGACGAACTCGAACCCATCGGTTCCGGCCACGTTGGTCGCGTCGATTACCGCCTTCGGGGCGTCATGCGGAAAAGGTCCCATGGGGTCCTCCCTTGCTTCGCGCCGCGTGTACGTGCCCTTCACGCAGCGAAACAGGTTCCCGGCCCGCGGGGAGAAACGGACCCTGGGCCCGCCGCTCGGCCCGCTTGTCTCATACCCCGCGCGCGGGTGTCAAATTCTTCGTTGCATTTGCGATGATCCGGCGGAATAGCGCGTCGCGCCCCGGCGGCGTTCGTCCAGCGGCTCGGAGAACACGATGGCGTGGTGCGCGCGCTGATCGCAACTGGTGCGCGGGCAGATGCGGCAGTTGATGCCGACCTCCGTCGCCGGCGCGTCGGCGGCGGCCAGCGTGTCCGAATAGCCGATGGCGGCCGCATGCTCGACCGAACAGCCGATGGCGACGGCCAGCCGCACGTCTTGCGTGTGGCGCGCGAAGCTCGGCCGGTCGACGGTGCGCGAGAACACCATGAACCGGCTCTGGTCCGGCATCTCGACCAGTTGCGGCACGATCAGCCCCGGCGTTCGGAAGGACATGTGCACCTCCAGCCGCGGACAGGCGCCGCCGTGTTCTGCGAGGTGGAAATCGGTGGAGTTGAAGCGCTTGGTGACGTTGCCGGCCTTGTCTATGCGCAGGAAGAAGAACGGCACGCCCTGCGCGCCGCGGCGCTGGAGCGTTGTCGCGCGGTGGCAGGCCTGTTCGAAACTGACGCCGAAGCGGGTGGCGAGGTGGTCGAAATCGTATTTCGACGCCAGCGCCTCGGCCAGGAACGCGCCGTAGGGCATCAGCACCGCGGCGGCGAAGTAATTGGCCAGCTCCACCCGGCAGCGCGCGCGGTCATGCGCGTCGTCGAGGCCCGATTCCGTCAGCAGCCCGTCGAAGGCGCCGCGCTGCTCGATCAGCCCCGCGACATGGACAAGCTGGAACACGCGGTTCGGATGGTCCAGGGCTTCTGATAGAAGAATGAGCCGCCGCGCCTCGTCGTATTCCCTCAGCGTCTGCGGCAGGTCGGCCACCGGCACCAGTTGCACGCGCAGTCCCAGCCGCGTCATCAGCCGTTGTTTCAGCGCAGCATAGACATCGTCGGTCGTGGGGGCCGCACCGCCCCAGAACGCCTCCGCCGCCTCCTCCAGCGCCGGGAAATGGTTGCGGTTCTTGCGAAAGAACGTGTGGACCGCCTCTTCGGGCGAGGACTGCAGCACGGTGCGCGCACCGTCCCCCGCCTCGACAACGCTCATCAGCTGGTCGGTGGTGGCGAGGTAGGCGCGGTGCAGGCGCAGGAAACAGGCGGCAAGGTCGGGCGCGTGAACCAGCGCGGCGCGCATCTGCGCAAGGTCGGGGCGCGTGGCCTCGAACAGCGGGTCGTGCAGCGCGGCGCGCAAATCGGCCAGGTGCGCGGTATCCTCGTCATCGGCCAGGTCGCGCCAGTCGACCCCATAGGTCTCGAACAGCTTCAGCAGCACCGGGACCGAGACCGAGCGCTCGTTCTTTTCCAGCAGGTTCACGTAGGAGGTTGAGATCCCCAGCGCCTTGCCCATCTGCGCCTGCGTCTGGCCGTGGTCCACGCGCAGGCGGCGCAGGCGCGGTCCGATGAAAGTCTTCATACCGTTGTATACCGTAACGTTTACAAGTTCACGAATCCTATAGCATGTAAATTCTCGCATTTACAGCAGGACCCGGAAGCGTTTCGCCTCTGCCTGTTTTTGCAGCATGCTGCCCGCAGATCGACGAAAAGGAGCCTGCGATGCGCAGCGGCCAGACCTGCAGTTTTCCCATGGCGGCAAGCCCGCCGCAGGGCCGCGTGGCGCAGCTCAGGCTGTTCCCCGGCAGCGCGACAACGGTTTGGGAGGCGGTGATCGCCCGCACCCTCACCCCCGGCGACAGGGTTCTCGTGCTGGACGCCGGGCCGCTCTCGACGCTCTGGGCCGACATCGCCGACCGTCTTGGGCTGGTGGTCGAGACCGTCGGCCCCGGCACCTCCGAGGCAGGGCTCGCGCGCCACCTGGGCGCCGACCGCTTCGGCAGGATCAAGGCGGTCTTCATCGTGCAGACCGAGGCCGAAGGACGCGCGCCAACCGACATCGCCAGCCTGCGCCGCGCGCTCGACAGCGCGTTCCACGACGCCCTGCTCTTCGTCGATGCCAGCATGCCCGCCGACCCGAGCCTGCTTGACGCTCGCTGCGCCGATATCGTTGTGGCCGACGCCCAAGCGGGTCTCGCCCGCCTCGCCCGGCCCGTCCCGGCCACGGCAAAGGCACCCGCCCCGCGCCGTCCCCACGCCGTCGAATAACCCCTCACAGAAAGCGCCCTTTCATGTCCCACACGCTCTTCCCGCTTCGCCGCCAGCGCCTGCACCGTTCGGAACTCGCCGTCCCGGCCTCGAACCCCACGATGATCGACAAGGCCGCCGAGAGCGCCGCCGACTACGTCTTTCTCGACCTCGAGGATGCGGTAGCACCGCCCGAGAAGGAACAGGCGCGGCGGAACGCGATCCAGGCGCTGAACGACATCGACTGGGCCGCGAAGGGCAAGACCGTTTCCGTGCGGATCAACGGGCTCGACACGCATTACATGTACCGCGACGTGGTCGACGTGATGGAACAGGCGGGCGACCGGGTGCACACGCTGCTGGTGCCCAAGGTGGGCGTCACCGCCGACCTCTACATGGTCGAGGCGATGGTGAACCAGATCGAGCAGGGAACCGGCGTCGAGACCCGCGTGGGGTTGGAGGCGCTGATCGAAACCGCGCTCGGCATGGCGAATGTCGAGACGATCGCGCAATTCGGTGGCCGGCTCGAGGCGCTGCATTTCGGGGTCGCCGATTACGCCGCATCGATGCGCGCGCGCACCACCAACATCGGCGGGCTGAACCCCGACTACCCGGGCGACCAGTGGCACGCTTCGATCACCCGCATGGTAATCGCCTGCCGCGCCTACGGGCTTCGCGCCATCGACGGGCCGTTCGGCGATTTCTCGGACCCTGAGGGCTACAAGGCCGGCGCGCGCCGCGCCGCGGCGCTCGGGTGCGAGGGCAAATGGGCGATCCACCCGAGCCAGGTCGCCATGGCCAACGAGGTCTTCAGCCCGCCCGAGGCGGAAGTGACCAAGGCCCACCGCATCATCGAGGAACTGCGCAAGGCCGAGTCGCAAGGCAAGGGCGCAGCCAGCCTCGACGGCAAGATGATCGACGCGGCCAGCGAAAAGATGGCGCGCAACGTGATCGTCATGGCGGCGGCCATCGCCGCCCGCGACGCCGCCCCCGCCGCAGCCGAATGACACCGGAGGACAGGACATGGACATCCACGAACACCAGGCCAAGGACATTCTCGCGGGCTTCGGCGTGCCGGTCCCGAAGGGCCTTCTCGCCTTCAGCCCCGAACAGGCGGCCTTTGCCTGCCGCCAGCTTGGCGGCGGAGCCTGCGTGGTCAAGGCGCAGATCCATTCCGGCGGGCGCGGCGCCGCCGGCGGCGTGAAGCTCTGCCACTCCGAGGAGGAGGTGCGGACCTACGCCGCCGACCTGCTGGGCAAGACGCTCGTTACCACGCAGACCGGCGCGGGCGGCAAGACCGTCCACCGGCTCTGGATCGAGGAGGCGACGGACATCGCGCAGGAGATCTACCTCGGCTTCGTGCTCGACCGGAAATCCGAACGCATCATGATCGTCGCCTCCGGCCATGGCGGGATGGAGATCGAGGTGCTGGCGGAAAAGGACCCCGACAGCCTCGTGCGCATGGTCATCGACCCGGCCGCGGGCCTGCTGGAATACCAGTCGCGCGAACTGGCGTTTAAGCTGGGCCTGACCGGCGCGCAGGTGGGTCAGATGGCCACGACGCTGCGCGCCTGCTACCGCGCCTACCGCGACCTTGACGCGATGATGGTCGAGATCAACCCGCTCGCCGTCACTGGCGCGGGCGATCTCGTGGCGCTTGATGCCAAGATGAGCTTCGACACCAACGCGCTCTACCGCCGCCCGCAGGTCGAGGCGATGCGCGACCAGGGCCAGGAAGACCCGCGTGAAAGCATGGCCGCCGACAATGGCCTGGCTTACGTCGGGCTCGACGGCGACATCGGCTGCATCATCAACGGCGCCGGCCTCGCCATGGCGACGATGGACATGATCAAGCTGGCGGGGGGCGAGCCTGCGAACTTCCTCGACATCGGCGGCGGCGCGTCGCCAGAGCGGGTCGTCACCGCCTTCCGCACCGTGCTGACCGACCCGAAGGTCAGCGTGATCCTCGTGAACATTTTCGCCGGCATCAACCGCTGCGACTGGATCGCGAGGGGCGTGGTGCAGGCCTATCGGGAGGTCGGGCTGACCATCCCCGTCATCGTCCGCCTGTCCGGTACCAACGTCGAGGAAGGGCGCGAGATCATCCGATCTTCCGGCCTGCCGCTGATCTCGGCCGACACGCTGGCCGAGGCCGCGCGCACCGCCGTCCGCGCCCGTCCCACCCCCGTCGCCGCCGAATAAGGAGCCAGACCCATGGCCATTCTGATCACCAAGGATACCCGCGTCATCGTCCAGGGCATGTCGGGCCGCATCGGCCAGTTCCACACCGGCGAGATGATCGAGGCCGGCACCAATGTGGTCGGCGGCGTCACCCCCGGACGCGGCGGCACCACGGTGCTGGGCCGACCCGTCTTCGACACCGTGCGCGACGCGGTGGAGGCGACGGGTGCCGACGCCTCGCTGCTGTTCGTGCCGCCCGCCTTCGCAGCGGACGCGATGATGGAGGCGGCTTCCGCCGGCATCAGGACCTGCGTCTGCGTCACCGACGGGTTGCCCGCGCAGGACATGATGAAGGTAAAGCGCTTCCTGCGTCACTTTCCCGCCGACCACACCATGCGCCTCATCGGCCCGAACTGCGCCGGCATCATTTCGCCCGGCATCGGCTTCATGGGAATCATGCCGCCGCATATCTACACGCCGGGCCGCGTCGGCATCGTCGGTCGCTCGGGTACGCTCGGCTACGAGGCGGCGAGCCAGATGTCGGCGCTCGGCATCGGGGTCTCGTCGTCCATCGGCATCGGCGGCGACCCGATCAACGGATCGAGCTTCCGCGACATCCTCGAGCTGTTCGAGAAGGACCCCGAGACCGACGCGGTGATGATGATCGGCGAGATCGGCGGCCCGCAGGAGGCGGAGGCGGCGGGCTATGTCCGTGATCACATGACCAAGCCAGTCGCGGCCTATGTCGCGGGCCTCTCCGCCCCCAAGGGTCGCAAGATGGGCCACGCCGGCGCGATCATCTCGGCCTTCGGCGAAAGCGCACAGGAAAAGGTCGAGATCCTGCAGGAGGCGGGCATCACGGTCGCGCCGAACCCCTCGCTGATGGGCGAGACCGTGGCTCGCATCCTCGGCATGAAGGTCGCGGCGTGATGAACGTGGAGACAGCCCCGATGGTTGCGATGCGCGAGGCCGAGGACTGGATCGGCCGGACCGAGGAACGCTGGGGCTGTCTCACGCCGGAGCTTGCGGGCATGCTCGGCGCCGCCGTCTCCCACCCGCTGTCGCTGCCGCGCGACACGCGGCGCGGCGCGCTCCTGCCCCGGCTCTGGCACTGGGCGGCCTTCCCCGAGTTCGTGCCGCTGGCGCAGCTGGCCGAGGACGGGCACCCGAAGCTGGGGGATTTCCTGCCGCCGCTGGCGTTCAAGCGGCGGATGTGGGCGGCTGGATCGCTCAGCTTTCACGGCTCGCTGCGCGTGGGCGAACGGCTGCGGCGCAAATCCGTCATCAAGTCGGTGACACCCAAGACCGGCGGCACCGGCGACATGGTCTTCGTCACCGTCACCCACCAGGTCGAGGGCGAAACCGGCAGTTTCCTGGAGGAAGAGCAGGATATCGTCTACCTGCACATTCCCGAAAGCTTCACCCCGCCACGGCGCACGCCCGAACTGGACAGCCCGGATTTCGACGAGACGGTGGAGATCAACGAAGCCCGCCTGTTCCGGTTTTCCGCTGCCACCTACAACGCGCATCGCATCCACTACGACTTGCCCTATGCGCGCGAGGTCGAGAAATACCCCGCCCTCGTCACCCATGGCCCGATGCAGGCGATCATGCTGATGGAGGCCGCAAAGCGCCACACCGGCGTGCCGCCGAAACGCTTCAGCTTCCGCGGCGTGCATCCGATGTTCCACACCCATGACTTGCGCCTTCAGGGCCGGCTCGCGCCCGGTGGCCGCTCGATGGACCTCGGCACCGCCACGCCCGAGGGCTATCTCGGCATGGTCGCGACGGCGGAGTGGGACTGATGGGCATCCTTGCCGGCATGCGGGTCGTTGAGTCCTCCGCCTTCGTGGCGGTGCCGCTGGCGGGGATGACCTTAGCGCAAATGGGCGCCGACGTGATCCGCTTCGACCTGCCGCAAGGGGGCCTGGACTACACCCGCTGGCCGGTGACGCCCGAGGGGCGGAGCCTGTTCTGGGCCGGGATGAACAAGGGCAAACGCTCCGTCGCGATCGACGTGAAGACGCCCCGCGGCAAGGAGATCGCGCAGGAGATCATCTGCGCGCCGGGCGACGACGCCGGCCTCTTCATCACCAACCTCGCGACGCCGGGCTGGACCGATCACGCGACACTCAGCGCCAGCCGCGGCGACCTCGTCTCGGTCACGCTGCGCGGCGACCGGCACGGGCGGCCCGCCGTCGACTATACCGTGAACCCCGCCGTGGGTTTTCCGATGGCGACGGGCCCGGAAGGCTCGGCCGAGCCGGTGGCGCATGTGCTACCCGCCTGGGACGCCATCGCGGGCGGCCTCGTCGTCTCGGGCCTGCTGGCCGCCGAACGGTTCCGGCTGCGACATGGCACCGGGCAGGCGGTCGACCTGACGCTCAAGGATGTCGCCGCCGCGATGCTGGGGCACCTCGGGATCATCGGCGAGCACGTCGTCACCGGCACCACCCGCGGCAAGTCGGGCAACGCGCTTTACGGCGCATACGGGCAAGATTTCACCTGCGCCGACGGCGCCCGCATCATGATCATCGGGCTGACCACACGGCAATGGCAGAACCTGCTGCGCGTCACTGACACGACCGAGCCGATGGCGGCGCTGGCGGCAGCGCTCGGAGCGGATTTCAAGGACGAGGGCGCGCGGTGGAAGGCCCGAAGCGCGATCACCGCGATCCTCGCCCCCTGGTTCGCGGCGCGCCGGGTCGCGGAGTTTGCCGAGAGCTTCGACCGCGCCGGCGTCACCTGGTCCTTGTTCCGCAACTTCTCTCAGGCGATCGAAGAGGACCCCGACCTGTCCCCCGAAAACCCGATCTTTTCCGAGGTCGCGCAGCCCGGCATCGGCAGCTACCTCAGCCCCGGCACGCCCTTCAGCTTCGGCAGCGCCGCCCGTGAACCCGCCGCGCCCGCACCGCTCCTGGGGCAGCACACCGAGGCGGTGCTGGCCGATGTCGCGCGCCTGCCCGCGGGCGAGATCGCGCGGCTGTTCGATGGGGGCATCGTCGCGCAGCCGTCCCGCACGGCGCTGAAGCGCGCCGGTTAGGTCACGCGCTGGCGGGCGAGGTATTCCGGCCGGTGCCAGAGGCGGCCGCAGATCACTTCTTCTATAATTTCTGCGGCCCGCACCACGTCGCCCTCGTCGAGGTAGAGCGGCGTGAAGCCGAAACGCATCGTGTCGGGCGCGCGGAAATCGCCGATTACGTCGCGCGCGATCAGCGCCTGCATCGCCGCGTAACCGTGTTCAAAGCGGAATGAAACCTGCGATCCGCGCAGGCTGGCGTCGCGCGGGCTGGCGAGCGTCAGCTCGGGACAGCGCGCCTCGACCTCGCGGATGAACACCTCCGACAGGGCGATGGACGCAGCCCGCAGCGCACCCATCTCGACGCCCTCCCAGACCTCCAGCGCCGCCTCCAGAGCCGCCAATTGGATCACCGGCGGCGTGCCGACGCGCATCCGCTCCACCCCCGGCGCGGGGCGGTAGTCGAGGTCGAAAGCGAAGGGCGCCGCGTGGCCCAGCCAGCCCGCCAGCGCCGGCTGCACGCTGTCGGCCAGATCGGGGCGGACGTAGATGAAGGCCGGAGCGCCGGGGCCGCCGTTCAGGTATTTGTAGGTGCAGCCGACGGCGAACTCGGCGTGGCAGCCCGCAATGTCCACGGGCACCGCCCCCGCGCTGTGCGCGAGATCCCAAATCATCACCGCGCCGACCGCGTGGGCCTTCGCGGTGATCGCCGCGATGTCGTGCATCCGGCCGGTGCGGTAGTCGACCTGCGTCAGCATCACCGCCGCGACCTCGTCCGTGATCGCGTCCATCACCACCTCGGGGTCCACGACGTCGAGCCGATGGCCGTGGCTCAGGTGTCGGATCAGCCCGTCGGCCATGTAGAGGTCGGTCGGGAAATTGCCGTTGTCGGATAAAACCACCTTGCGGTCCGGCCGCATCTGCAGCGCCGCCGATAGCGCCTGGTAGACCTTGATCGAGAGCGTGTCGCCCATCACCACCGAGCCCGCGGGCGCGCCGATCAACTGGCCCACCGCATCGCCCACGCGGCTCGGCAGCGCCATCCAGCCGTCGACGTTCCACCCTTTGATCAGGTGCGCGCCCCACTCGCCGGTGATCGCCTGCGCCACCCGCGCCGCCACCGCTCGCGGCAACGGCCCCAGCGAATTGCCGTCGAGGTAGATCATCCCCGCGGGCAGGTCGAACATTTCCTTGCGCAACACGCTCATCGCGGCGTCCTTCACAGTTGCCCCCTCACCTGCCAAAGCTCGGGAAACAGCTCCACCTCCAGCATCCGGCGCAGGTATTGCACGCCGGAGGTGCCGCCGGTGCCGCGCTTGAAGCCGATGATACGCTCCACCGTGGTAACGTGGTTGAAGCGCCAGCGGCGGAAGTAATCCTCCAGGTCCACCAGCTTCTCGGCCATCTCGTAAAGCGCCCAATGCGCCTGCGGCTGTTCGTAGACCACGGCCCAGGCATCGCGGATAGAATCCTGCGCGGCATGCGGCGCGTCCATGCGGTAGAACGCGCTGAAATCCTGCCCCAGCTCCGCCCCCAGCCGGTCGAGCGCGACGTGATAGAGCGATTTCCGCCCCATCTCCGCCACCAGCGCGGCATGCAGCTTGGGCCGGTGTTCGTGAACCTTCAGCATCGCCGGGTTGCGGTTGCCCAGCATGAACTCGATCCGCCGGTACTGGTGCGACTGGAAGCCCGAGGACTGGCCGAGATCGTCGCGAAACGCGGTGTATTCCGACGGCGTCATCGTGCGCAGAACGTCCCAGGCGCCGTTCAGCTGCTCGAAAATCCGCGCGACGCGGGTCAGCATCTTGAAGACCGGCCGCACCTCGCCCGTCTCCAGCCCCTGCCGCGCCGCCGTCAGCTCGTGGATCGCGAGCCGCATCCACAGTTCCGAGGTCTGGTGCTGGATGATGAACAGCATTTCGTCATGCGCGTTCGAAAGCGGATTCTGCCCGTCGAGCAACCCTTCGAGCGCGAGGTAATCGCCGTAGCTCATGTCCTTGGCATAGGACATCTTGGCGCCCTCGGCGGCGGGATCGTAGGCGTCGGTCATGGGGCTTCCGGTGTTGATGCGACAGCCCGTACCCTGCCCCGCCGCCCGCGCGCGCGCAAGGCGGTCAGCCGCCCGCCGCGACGCCGACGCGCCCGCGATGCGGGCCGAAAAGGCAGGCGAGGCCGAGGATCAGGCCCGAGACGGCGGCGATCATCCCGGCCGCGCTGACGGCACTGTCGAAGCCGAGCCACAGCGGCCCGTAACCCGCGAGGACATAGCCGAGGATCGCGGACAGCGTGGCGAAGCCGACCGATCCCCAGACCTGCGCGGCCAGGCTGTTGGTCATCAGCCGCGCGGTGGCCGGCGGGCAGATGAACATGGCGATCACGATGATCGAACCGACCGCGTCGAAGGCGGCGACGGCGGCGACGGCGGCGGCGATGACAAGGCCGAGGCCGATGACCGAGACCGGCAGGCCGATGGCGCGCGCGAACCCCTCGTCGAAGGTCGAGAGCTTCAGCGGCCGCCAGAACACGACCGTCAACACCGCGATCGCCAGCGCCACCACCGCGATGCGCAGCAGCTCCGGCGGCAGGTCGGCCAGCGCGGCGGGGTCAGCCAAGCTGCCCCAGCCCTCGGCCTGGAACCAGATCAGCGTCTCCAGATTGCCCATCAGCGCGTGTTCGACGTCCAGATGCACGCGGCTCGTGTCCGATTGCTCCAGCAGAAGCACGCCGCCCGCGAAAAGCGCGGTGAAGACGACGCCCATCGCCGCGCCCGGTTCGATCCCGCCAAGCCGCTTGATCGCCTCGATCAGCGCCACGGCGACCAGCGCCGCGGCCCCAGCACCCAGCAACATGGGGATCGCCGCAATGGTGCCGGTGACGAGGAAGGCCACGACGATGCCGGGCAGCACGACATGGGAAATCGCGTCGCCGATCAGCGCTTGCCGCCGCAGGATCAGGAAGTTGCCCGGCAGCGCGCAGGCGATGGCGGCGAGGATGCCGATCAGGATCGGCGTAAGCGAGAACTGGACGAAATCGGCCCCCATGCTCATGCCCCCACCGCGTGCGGCGCGCCGAGCCGCACGTCGAAATCGGCGATCTGGTCGGCGGTGAACACCTCTTCGATCGGGGTCAGCCCGTCGTAGCGCCCGGTCAGGCTGGTGTCCTGGTGCACCGCGCGCGCCACATCCCAGCGCCGCTCGTCCCGCGCGATCTTGGCCGCAAGCGCCCGCCCCTCGTCCGTGGCGACCCCGTCGGGGCGGATCAGCCCCTCGGCCCGCAGGATGCGCAGCGTCAGCGGGTCGTGGATCGGCTCGGAGCGGACCAGCGCCAGCAGGCCCTGGCGGCGATGCACACGCGCCTGGAACCGGCGGTGCGACAGCGCGGCGGCAAGGATGCCGCGCGCAGGCGCGAAGAGCAGCGAAAGCGCGAAGAGCCCGGCCGCGATCAGCACGATGATCGGGCCGGTCGGCAGGTCGGGCGCCGAGGCCGACAGCGCCGCGCCGACATAGCCAGAGGCGCCGCCGAGGATGCCCGCCGTCCAGAGCACCACCTCCACCCGGTTGGTCCAGAACCGCGCGGTGACCGCCGGGATGATGAGGAGTGCGACGACGAGGATCAAGCCAACCAGTTTCAGGCCGATAACGGTGACGGCCATCACCAGCCCCATCATCGCGAGATCGACGCGCCGCGTGTCGACCCCCAGCGCGGTGGCGTAGCCCGCATCGAAGGCCACAAGCGTCATCGGCCGGCGCAACACCCAGATCGCGGCGACGACCAGCGCGCCGCCGGTGGCGATGATGACCGCGTCCTGGAACAGCATCCCGGCGGTGGAGCCGAGCAGGAAATCCTCCAGCCCCGCCTGCCGCCCGCGGTCAAGCGTCTGGATCACCGTCAGCAGCACGACGCCGAAGCCGAAGAACACCGACAGCACCGCGCCGATCGCCGCATCCTCGGCCAGCCGGGTGCGCCGCGCGATCCATTCGACGAGGAGCAGCCCCGCCCAGGCGCTGAGTGCGGAGCCGATGAGCAGCCCGCCGAGGTTGCGCCCCTCGCCCCCCAGCGCGACCATGACGAGAAAGGCAAGGCCGACGCCCGGCAGGGTGGCATGCGCCACCGCGTCCGACACCAGCGCGCGCTTGCGCAGGAACAGGAAGGTGCCCGCCGTGCCCGCCGCGAAGCCCAGTAGCGCCGCGCCGATGGCGACGAGCGCGGCATTGTAGCCTGCCTGCAGCAACAGCGCGTCGAGAAATCCGGACATGGCCTAGCCCCGCACCAGCGCCAACTGGTCCAGATGCGTGGCCGCGAGCCGGCCGCCATAGGTCTGCGCCAGCGCCTCGGGGGTGAAGGTCGTGGCGACCGGCCCCTCGGCCATGGCGCGGACGTTCACGAGGAAGACGTGGTCGAAATACTCGGCCACGGTCGAGAGGTCATGGTGCACCGCGATGACCGACTTGCCCTCGGCCTTCAGGGCTTTCAGCACCTCGATGATCGCCCGCTCGGTGGCGGCGTCGACGCCCGCGAAGGGCTCGTCGAGCAGGTAGAGATCGGCCTCCTGCGCCAGCGCGCGGGCGAGGAACACGCGCTGTTGCTGGCCGCCGGACAATTGCCCGATCTGGCGGCTGGCAAAGCCTTCCATCCCCACGCGGCCCAGAGCATCCGTCGCCAGCGCGCATTCGGCGCGGGTGACACGGCGAAAGAGACCGAGCTTGCGGTAGCGGCCCATCAGGACCACGTCGGTCACCGTGGTCGGGAAATCCCAGTCGACGCTGGCGCGCTGCGGCACGTAGGCAATGCGGTCGCGCGCGGCGGCGATGGGTTGGCCGAAGACCGTCACCAGCCCCGACACCGAAGGGATCAGGCCCAGCGACGCTTTCAGCAGCGTCGATTTCCCGGCACCGTTCGGCCCGACGATGGCGGCCATCGCGCCGACGGGAAACGTGGCGTCGACCGAAAACAGCGCCGGTTTCTCGCCGTAGCTGACTGTCAGCCCGCGCACTGCCAGCGGGCTCGCCGGGTCGGGGCCTGTGCCTGCGCTTGTCCCGTCGCGTGTCGCCAATGTCAGCGTCTCGGCCATGCCATCCTCAATTCAGTGCCAGTTCGTCGATCCGGCCCTGCGCAGGGGCCTCGCCGCCCAGAGCGCGGGCGATCACGGTCACGTTGTGATCGATCATGCCGAGGTAGGTGCCCTCGTAGGTGCCGGGCGCGCCAATCGCGTCGGAGAAAAGCTCGCCGCCGATGGTGACCGTATGACCCTGCGCGGCGGCGCCTTCGATCAGCGCGCGGATGTTGCGGTCGGAGACCGAGCTTTCCACGAAGACCGCGCCGATCTCGCGGTCGACGAGCAGGTCCACCAGTTCGGCGATCCGTTGCAACCCCGCCTCGCTTTCGGTCGAGAGGCCCTGGATGCCGACGACCTCGAACCCGTAAGCCGCGCCGAAGTAGTTGAAGGCGTCATGCGCCGTCACCAGCATCCGCCGTTCGGCCGGGACTGAGGCGAGGACGGTCCGGGCGTAGTCCGACAGCTCCGAGAGATCCTCCAGATGCGCGGCGGCGTTGGCGGTGAAGACCTCCGCCCCTTCGGGATGTGCTTCGATCATCGCGTCGCGCACCGCCAGCACGACGCGCGACCAGAGCGTCGGGTCCATCCAGACGTGCGGGTCGAAGCGGTCGGCGTAGTCCTCGGACCCGATGCGGTCCTCCGGCGGGACGGCTTCGGCGACCGGCACGACGGCGCGGGTCTCGCCCAGTTCGAGCAGGAATTCCTCAAGCTGGGCTTCGAGATAGAGACCGTTCCACAGCACGAGGTCGGCGCGCGCAGCGGCCACGATATCGGTGCGGGTCTGGCGGTATGAATGCGGGTCGACGCCGGGGCCCATCAGCGCCGTCACCTCCACCAGTTCGCCCCCCACCTGCCGCGCGGCGTCGGCGATCATGCCGGTGGTCGCGACCACGCCCAGCCGGTCCTGCGCCGTGGCAGGCAGGGCCAGCGCGGCGGCGATGGAGAGGGACAGGAGCAGGCGTCGGGCGAGCATCGGGGATCCTATCTGAAGGCTGCACGGGGTGGTGCCGTCAGGACAGGATATTGCGACCCGTTCGCAGGAAGTCAATGCTTTTGCGACTTATTCGCAATAAACTCGCCGCGCGGGCGTTCTCCGCGCACCGCGCTCAGCCGACCGCCGCCATCACGCCGCGCAGTTCCGCCAGCCCGCGCATCCGCCCGATCAGCGGATAGCCGGGCATCACCGGCCGGTCGAGGTCGCTGAGCAGCGCGTGGCCGTGGTCGGGGCGCATGGGAATGATCGCATCCGCCCTGCCCGCCCCCGCGCGGCGGCGTTCCTCGGCCACCAGCGCGCGGATCGTCGCGACCATGTCGGTGTCGCCCGCCAAATGCGCGCTCTCGGTGAAAGAACAGCGACCGAAGTGCAGCGCCTCGCGCGTGGTGTTGCGCAGGTGGACGAAGTGGATGTGCTCGCCCAACCGCTCGACGAAACTGACCGGATCGAACCCCGGATCGACACCGAGTGAGCCGGTGCAAAGCGTGATGCCGTTGGCGGGGCTCGGGACGCTTTCGACCAGCCGCGCGTAATCCTCCACCGTCGAGACGATGCGCGGCAGGCCCAGCAGGGAAAACGGCGGGTCGTCGGGATGACAGCAGAGCCGCATCCCGAGCCGCTCGGCGGTGGGCACGACCTGCTCGAGAAACTCCGTCAGGTTCGCGCGCAACCGGTCGGGGTCGATGCCGTCGTAGCGCGCCAGCGCGCCGCGCACGTCGTCGAGGCTCCAGTGCTCGGCCGAGCCGGGCAGCCCCGCCACGATGTTGCGCGCGAGGTCCGCCGAAATGGCATCGCCACACTCGGCAAACCGCCGCGCGGCCGCATCGCGCAGCGCCTCGGGATAGTCGGCCTCCGCGCCGTGCCGCGCGAGGATGTGCAGGTCGAAGACCGCGAAATCCAGCAGGTCGAAGCGCATCGCGGTGCCGCCGCCCTTCACCGGCGCGCGCAGGTCGGTGCGAGTCCAGTCCAGGACCGGCATGAAGTTGTAGCAGATCACCTCGATCCCGGCGGCCGCGAGGTTCGCGAGGCTCTCGCGGTAGGCCGCGATGTGGTCGCGCCACGGGCCGGTCTGGGTCTTGATCGCCTCGGACACCGGCAGGCTTTCGACCACGTCCCAGGTCAGGCCGGTGGGCGCCTCGGCCGTCCCTTCGATCTCGCGCTTGCGCTGCGCGATCTCCCCCGGCGTCCAGACATCACCGGTCGGAACGTGGTGCAGCGCCGAGACGATGCCCTGCGCCCCCGTCTGCACGATTTCGGCAATCTTGATCTCGTCGGCCGGGCCGAACCAGCGCCATGTTTCGCGCATGTTTTCAGGACTCTCTCAGGGTCAGGCCGGTGTCGCTGTCGAAGAGGTGGATCTCCCCCTCGGGCGCGCCGACGCGGATGGTGTCGCCCAGGCTGATCCGCGTCTGGCCGGGGCTGTGAACGGTGATCGGCGCACCGCTGGCGGTGTGGCCGTAGACGTAGCTTTCGCCGCCCAGTTGCTCGACCGAGCGGACCTTGACAGTCATCGCGCCGTCTTCGCTGGCCTTCAGGTGGTTGGGCCGGACGCCGAGCGTCACCTTTTCCCCCGCGACCTGCCGGAAGCCGGTGGCGGGCAGGTGCAGCACCTCGCCCCCATCGAGATGCATCCGCGTGCGATCGGCGCCGTCCACGGTGCCGGTGATGAAGTTCATCTTGGGGCTGCCGATGAAGCCCGCGACGAAGAGGTTGCGCGGATTGTTGTAGAGATCCAGCGGCCGGCCGAACTGCTCCAGCTCGCCCAGCCGCAGCACCGCGATCTTGTCGGCCATGGTCATCGCCTCGACCTGGTCGTGGGTCACGTAGATCATCGTGTTCTCGAGCCTGCGATGCAGCGACGCGATTTCGCCGCGCATGTCGACCCGCAACTCGGCGTCGAGGTTCGAGAGCGGCTCGTCGAACAGGAACACCCGCGGCTCGCGCACCACGGCGCGGCCAATGGCGACGCGCTGGCGCTGCCCGCCCGAGAGGTCCTTGGGGCGGCGGTCGAGCAGCGGGTCGATCTGCAGCATCTTCGCCACCTGGTCGACCTTGGACGCGATCTCGGCCTTGGGGGTGTTGATGTTCTCAAGGCCGAAGCTGAGGTTCTGGCGCACCGTCATGTGCGGGTAAAGCGCGTAGGACTGGAACACCATGGCCAGCCCCCGGTCGGCCGCCGGAATGCGGTTCACCACGTCGCCGCCGATGGCGATCTCGCCGCCCGAGATATCCTCAAGCCCCGAGATCATCCGCAGAAGCGTGGATTTCCCGCAGCCGGACGGGCCGACGAAAACGCAGAACTCCCCGTGTGCGATGGACAGGTCGATGCCCTTGATCACCTCCACCGTGCCGAAGGACTTGCGCACCCCCCTGAGTTCGATCGAGGCCATTCACTTCCCTCCCGTCGAGGCGATGCCGGTGGCGATGTATTGCTGCAGGAACATGAAGACCATGGCGATGGGCAGGAGCGTCAGCACCGTCATCGCGAGGAGCGAGGACCATTGCGTCTGAAGCTCGCCCTGGAAGGAGTTGAGCGCGAGTTGCAGGGTAAAATTCTCCGAACGGGTCAGTACGATCAGCGGCCAGAGGAAATCGTTCCAGCGCCACATGATCGCAAGGATGGCCAGCACCGCGATGGCGGGTGCCGACAGCGGCAGGATGATGCGCCAGTAGATCTTCCACTCCGAAGCCTTGTCCATCCGCGCGGCGTCGAGGATCTCGTCCGGGATCGTCAGCATGTATTGCCGGAGCAGGAACACGCCGGTGGGCGTGGCCGCACCGGGGATGATGACACCCCAGAGCGAGTTGAACATGCCCATCTCGCTGACAATCAGAAACAGCGGCACCAGCACCACCGTCTGCGGGATCATCAGCGTGCCGATCACCAGCAGCAGCACCGCGGTGCGGCCGCGGAACTGGTATTTCGACAGCGCGAAGGCGGCCATGCTGTTGGTGAGCAGCATGATCAGCGTCGCCATCACGGTGATGAAGGTCGAGTTCCAGAAATACAGGAGAAAGCTGAAACGTCCGAACAGGTCCGAGTAGTTCTCGGTGGCGAGCGAGAACTGCTCGACCGGCTCGTAGTCGCTGATCGCGACGCGCAGACGCTCCTCGGGCGCGGCGGGGTCGACCATCTGCGCCTGCAGGCCCACGCGGCGCAGCTGCGCGAGGATCATGCCCTCGTACTCGCCCGCTGTGATCTCGAACAACGGAAGGGGCTCGTCGTAGCCCTCCACCGTCACGGTCTGCTGCTGGTAGGGCAGGAAGGTCGGCGGGTAGCGCTGCAGGTCTGCCTCGGTCTTGAAGCTCGACAGCACCAGCCAGACCACCGGGAAGAACATCAGGAAGACGCCGAAGAACAGGTAGGTGTAGCTGGCCCAGTCGGTCCAGTGCAGCCGCGTGGCGCCGCGTGTGGCGGTGAGGAAATCCCAGGTTCTACCCATCGACGCTCTTCCTGTTCACCCAGAGCTGCACCAGCGTCAGCACAACCAGCACCGCCGCCACCAGGAGCGACGCCGCCGCCGCGAGACCGAAGAGGCGCGGCGAGCCGGCAAAGCCTTCCTCGTAGATGTATTGGATGATGAAGGTCGTGGCCGTGCCCGGCCCGCCGCCGGTGAAGGCATAGACCTCGTCGAAGGTCTGCACGCCCTTGATCAGCGCCAGCACCAGCACCACCAGCATCGTCGGCGCGAGCAGCGGCAAGGTGATGCGCCGGAACACCCGCCAGGGACTGGCACGGTCCATCGTCGCCGCCTCGTAGACGTCGCGCGGGATCGCCTGCAGCCCGGCCAGCAGGATCAGCGTGTAGAACCCCATATGCGCCCAGACCGACAGGAACACCGACCAGGCAAAGGCCCATTGCGCGTCGACCAGCCAGTTATAGCCGCCGATGCCGGCCCAATCGAGAAAGGCGTTCAGCACGCCGTTGCGCTGCAGCATCCACTTCCAGATCAGCGCCACCACGACGGGCGACAGCAGCACCGGGAAGAAGAACACCGAGCGGAAAAAGCCCCGCGCGCGGATCTTGCCGTTCAGCACGATCGCGGTCAGGAGCGAAAAGCCCACCATGACGCCGACCTGCAGCGTCACGAACCACACCGTGTTCCAGACCGCGCGCCAGAACTTGTCCTCGCGGCAGGTGTTCGGGTCGAGGTGGTTGGCGCAGTCGAGCAGGCGCGTGAAGTTTCCGGCGCCGATGCCGGGGCGGTCGGCCAGCATCACGTTGTCGCCGCCGGTGGTGGCGTAGACCACGTTCAGGATTACCGGCAGGAACGCGAAGAGCCCGAACAGCAGCAGGTTGGGCAGCAGGAACACCCAGGCCAGCCGGTTGATCCCCAGCACGCGCTGCAACCCCAGCATCGGGATCTCGATGATCCGCATCACCGGCGCGATCACGCGGAGCGCGATCCCGTCGCCGGCGCCCCTGAGCGCACGCGGGTCGGTCGCACCCGCAGTCTCGGCGATGGCGGTGCCGGGCGCGGTATCTCGGGTGGGGGATGGGGCGGGCGCGTCTGCGCCCTGCCCCCTTGTGCCGGCCATGGCGCTTACTGCGCGTCGGCCAGGGCGGCCTCGAGGTCGCTGGCCATACGTTCAACCGCCTCGTCCACGCTCAGTTCGCCCACGATCGCCTGGCTCACCCGCTCGGCGGTGATGCCGAACATGGCGCGGTTGTTGACATAGCCTTGGTAGCGGAAGGCTGCCGGGGCGACATCGGGCAGGTCGGAGGCAAAGGCCGACAGAGCCGCCGCTGCCGCGGGCGAGGCATCCTCGAACTCGACGCCGGCCGCCGCCACGCCCAGGTGCGCGGGCAGGTTGCGGGTACGCGCCGTCACCTCGGCATAGATGTCTTCCTGCGCGAGGAAGTCGATCACGGCCGCCACGATCTCGGGGTGCTCGGTCTGCTCGAAGCCGACGATGCCAGCGCCGCCCGGCATGCCGGAACACACGCCGGCCGGACCGCAGGGGCTGCCCACGACCTGCCAGTCGAAGAAGTCGCCGACCTGCTCGTCCATCCGGCCAACCTGCCAGCTGCCCGAGTAGTAGAACACCAGCTCGCCGTTGATGAACTCCTGCGCCGCGTCCTGGTAGGTCGCGCCGCCCTGCCCGGCCCAGACGTCGCGCGCCATGGTGCCGTCGTTGTTCCATTCCACGAACTGCGCCGTGAAGGCGGCAAAGCCCTCGTCCGACAGGCTCGGCGTGCCGTCTTCCGACAGGATCGACGCGCCGTAGCTGATCGCGGGGCCGGCAAAGCGGTGGCCGGTGCGGTCGAGCGCCATCGGGAACGGCGTGTCGGTCGCCTCGGCCACGGCGGATGCCGCCTCGGCCCATTCTTCCCAGGTCGCGTCATCGGCCGGCATCTCCACGCCCGCCTGCTCGAACAGCGTCGCGTTCACGAAGGCGCCGGTGATCGTCAGCTGGCTGTGCATGCCGTTGATCGCGTCGCCGCCATCCGCGCCGCGGTACCACGACAGCGTGTCGCCGAAGGAGGATTCCCAGTAGCCGCGGTCCACATAAGGCGCGAGGTCGAGGTAGTATTGCGACAGGCCGCCGAGGTCGGTGACCTTGGCCATGTCCGGCCCGCTGCCGGCGGCCAGCTGGATCGGCAGGTTCTCGAGGATCGCCTGGTAGGGCACGACGTCGACGATCACGTCCACGCCGTCGTTCTCGGCCTCGAAGCGGGTCAGAACGTCGTCGTAGACCTCGCACTCATTGCCGTCGGAATAGCACATGAAGCGGATTTCCTGCGCCATGGCCGGGGCGGCAAGCCCGAGCGCCAGCGCGGTGGTTCCAAGCAATTTCAGATGGGTCAATTGAAGTCCTCCCTGTGGTGAGTCGTTGTGATGGTGGTCACATCCCGTCGGCCGGCCTATGCCCCCACGACGTCTTCGAGCGTCGTTTCCGGAAGCCAGCTCTGGTAGAAGTCTGCGCCGATCGCGAGCGGCAAAGCAACCTCTTTGCCCGACCGCGCGGCCCCGTAGATCGCGGTGACAAGCTCGATCGAACGGCGCCCGTCCTCCAGCGTCACCTCGCGCCCCGGCGCACCCTCCAGCGAGTCGGCGATGGCCTCGACATAGCCGGCAAAGCCCGCCTTGGGGCGCGGCAGAGCGGCCAGAACGGCGTCGACTTCCGGCTGGCGCGCGGGGTCGCGGGCGGTGAAGGCCCACGCGCCCTCGGCCGGCGCATAGGGCAGATCGCCCGAGGTCGCGGTCAGGTGTTCGAAGACGAGGCGCAACCGGCTGGTGTCGCTCGCCGCGCCGAGCGTCACCGAAGAAGTGGCAAGTGCGCCGCCCTCGAAGCGGATGGCGATGGCCGCGCAATCCTCGGTCTCGATCGGGTTGATGCGGGTGGCCACCTGCGCGCTGACGCCCGCTGGCGCGCCGAAGTAGCGGCAGAGAAGATCGTGGTTGTGGATCGCGTGACCCAAGACCGCACCGCCGCGCTCGCCCGCCCAGGTGCCGCGCCAGGCGTTGGCGTAGTAATCCGCGCCGCGGTTCCAGTGCGTCTCCAGCGCCGCGACCTGCGGCCTGCCCACCAGCCCCGCCGCGATCAGCGCGTCGAGCGCCGCGGTGCCGCGCCCGTAGCGGTACTGGAACACCGGGAAAAGTCGCCGATCGGCAGCACCCTCGGCCGCGGCCAGCACGTCGCAATCGGCGAGCGACGGCGCGACGGGCTTTTCCAGTACCACGTGCTTGCCCGCCTCCAGCGCGCGCAATGCCATCGGCACATGAAGATGCGGCGGCAGGCAGATGTCGATGAGGTCGACCTCCGGGTCTTCCAGCGCCGCCTCGATCTTGTCACCGACCGGCGTGCCGCTGTCGCCCACCACGTCGCTGGCCCGGACGCGGTCGAGGTCGATGAGCCAGCGCACGGCGAAGCGGTCGGGCACGGCGCGGTAGCCCGCCAGATGTTCGCGCCCGATGCCCGCGCCAATGATCGCGACGCCGATCATGCGCGCCCCTCCGCCATTTCTTGCGCCTTCAGGGCGAGCTCCATCACCGTGAAGGCATGTGCCTGCGGCATCGCCGTCTCGGTCCGGTCGCGGATGTCGGCCATGAGCCGCGCGAAATAGGGCAGGCCCGCATCGCTCGCGTCGATGTTCTCGCAGCGCGACCCGTTCACCAGTACAAGGTGGTCGGTGCCCTCGCGCCCGCCCACGTCGACATATTTCCTCAGCTCGATGAAACCCTCGGTGCCGAGGATGGTCAGCCGCCCGTCGCCCCAGTTCGGCAGCGCGTCGGGGGTGTACCAGTCGACGCGGATATAGCCGTGGCCGCTGTCCGAGCGCAGCGCGATCTCGCCGAAATCCTGCAGGCCCGGATCGTCGGGGTTGGCGAAATTGCCGACGCTGGCCAACGTGATCTCGGCCCCGGTCGAGCCGGTGAAGAACAGGAACTGGTCGATCTGGTGGCTGGCGATGTCGGTCAGGATGCCGCCATAGGCGTGGCGGTCAAAAAACCAGTCGGGCCGGCTCGGCCGGTTCAGCCGGTGCGGGCCGAGGCCCACGGTCTGCACGACCTTGCCGATGGCGCCTGCCGCGACAAGTTCGGCGGCCTTGGTCACGCAGGGCACCTCGAACCGTTCGGAGAAGTCGATGGACCAGATCTGCCCGGTCCTGGCCTGAACCGCCCGGATCTCAGCCAGTTGCGCGAGCGTGGTGCAACCGGGCTTGTCGGTCATCACGTCCTTGCCCGCCTCCATCGCGCGCACGGCCCAGCCGGCGCGGTCGCGCGGGATGCAGGAGATCAGGATCAGCGCAATCTCGGGGTCGTCGAGCAGCGCCTGCACGTCCGCCACACGCGGCACATCGGGAAAACGCTTCACGAACCCGTCGAGCGGCTCGGGGTCGCCGTCCGTCCACCAGCCCGCGAACTCGGCCCCCTCGGCCATCATGTTCGCGGCCATTCCGAAGATGTGACGGTGGTCGATGCCGATGGCGCCGAATTTCATGCTGTGACCTCAGTGACTTGCCCGCTGCGGGCCGATTGGGTGATGGCGTCGATCAGGGCATGCGCGGCCAGCGCCGCCCGCCCCGTCACGACCGGATCGCGGCCCTGGCGGAGCGCCTCGGCGAAATCCTCGATGATGCCTTGGTGCCAGGCGTGGGTGAAGGCCATCGGGTCCGCGCCGCCGCCGGTGCCGCCCTTGGCGCCATGCGTCTCAACCCGCCCGTCGCGGTGGCTGACGGTCAGCACGCCGGCCTCCAGATGCAGGCTGGCGCGGTCGTAATGGAGGCGGATCCACTCCGCCCCGCCGGGAAAACTGGCGGTGGTGGCGGTGAGCGAACCGACGGAACCGTTTTCAAAGCGCAGCCCCGCGACGGCCAAGTCCTCGGCTTCCATCTCGTGAAACCGCGTGGTCGCCGTCATCGCCTGCACCGACGCGACGGCGCCGGTGAGCGATAGCGCAAGGTCGATAGTGTGGATTGCCTGCGAAATAAGCACGCCGCCGCCGTCGCGGGCGTAGGTGCCGCGGCCGGGTTCGTCGTAGTAGGACTGGCCGCGCCACCACGGCACCGCGATTTCCACCAGCCCGAGCGCGCCGAGCGCGCCCGAGGCCACCAGATTCGTCGCGGCGAGGGACGCCTCGCGCATGCGGTGCTGGAACACGATGCCGAGCGGCACGCCGGCCTTTTCGCAGGTTTCAACCAGCGCGCGCGCCTCAGTGCCGTCGCGGGCGACCGGCTTTTCCATCAAAATCGGTTTGCCTGCCGCCACCAGCGTCTCGACCAGCGCTACGCGGGCGTTCGGCGGCGTCAGGACGATGACGAAATCCACTTCCGCGTCGGCGGCGACCGCGTCGAGGGAGGCGTAGACCTTCGCGCCTTCCGGCTTAGCCAGCGCCTCGGCCCGTGCCGCGGTGCGCGACCAGACGCCGTGGAGCCGTACGCCGGCCGCATCGCGCAGTGCGGCGACATGGGTGGCGGCGACCATCCCCGCGCCGATCACGACGGCGTTCAGCACTCTGTCCGGCGCGGCAGCGGCCATGACATCTCCCCCTGTTCGGGGCGACCCTGCGCCGGGCAGCGGGCGGTTGTCAAGAGACCTGTATACCGGTATACAAACGGGTACGCTCTGTCGCATTCCGGATTGCCCATGTCTGAAAGCCCCCGCCCCGAGCCTGTCGCCGCCCTGCGGGTGCCGCCGCTCGACCCGGGGCGTCCGGTGGCCGACCAGATCCACGCCGGGCTGAAATCCGCGATCCTGCGCGCCGACCTTCCCTCGGGGTGCCTGCTGTCGGAAACCGAGGTCGGGCTGCGCTTCGGCGCCAGCCGCACGCCGGTGCGCGACGCCTTCACGAGGCTGCGCGAGGACGGGCTGATCGTGACCTGGCCCTCGCGCGGCAGCTACGTCGCCCGCATTTCCGAGCCCGCGATCCGGCAGGCGCAATTCCTGCGCGAGGCGCTGGAGACCGCTTTCGTCGCCCGCGCCTGCGAGATGGGGCTCGCGCCCGAGACACGCGCCGCGCTCGACGCGTCCCTCGCCGCGCAGGACGAGGCCGCACGCGACGGCGACACCGCGCGGTTCCAGTCCCTCGACGATGCGTTCCACGCCGAGATCGCGCGCGCGACCGGCTTCGACCGGGCCGAGACGCTGCTGATCCGCGAGAAATCCGCGCTCGACCGTCTGCGGGTGCTGGCGCTGTCGGACCGCGCGCACATCGGCCTGCTGCTCGACCAGCACCGCAAGATCCACGCCGCGATCCTGGCGCGCGACGCCGCCACCGCGCAGGACGCCATGCGCACCCACTTGCGCGCGGTGCTCGACACGCTGGACGATCTCAAGACCCGCCACGCCGACCTTTTCGAGGGGGCTGCCCTATCGAATTGACTCGGACCGCGCCGCGCAGCAGGGTCGCGGCGGCAGCCGTTTGACAGGAGATTTCGCCATGGCCGACCAACCGATAGCCCTCGTTACCGGGGGCGCACAGGGCATCGGGCTTGCCTGCGGCCTGGCGCTGGCCGCCGACGGCTACCGGGTCATGCTGGCCGATCTGCGCGAGACCGTGACCGCCGCGGCGGAAGAGATCGGCGGGCGCGGCTTCGTCTGCGACGTGTCCGATACCGCTGCGCTGATGGACCTCTTCGACACGATCGAGGCCGAGGAAGGCCCGGTCGCGGCGCTGGTGAACAACGCCGGCATCGCGCGGCCCGGCGACTTCCTGTCCTACAGCCTTGAGGATTTCGACGCGGTGATCGGGCTGAACCTCCGCGCCGTCTTCGCCGCCACCCAGCGCGCGGCCAACGGCATGATCAAGGCGGGCGTCAACGGCGCGATCGTGAACATGTCCTCGATCAACGCGGTGGTGGCGATCCCCGCGATCCCGGCCTATTGCGCGTCGAAGGGCGGCGTGCAGCAGCTGACCAAGGCCTCGGCGCTGGCGCTGGCCTCGCACGGCATCCGCGTCAACGCGGTCGGCCCCGGCTCCATCGACACCGAGATGATGGCGGGCGTGAATTCCAGCGCCGATGCGCTGGCCCGCGTGCTGTCGCGCACCCCCATCGGGCGGGTCGGCTCGGCGCGGGAAATCGGCGATGTGGTGGCGTTCCTGTGCTCGCCCAAATCCAGCTACGTGACCGGCGAGACGATCTATGTCGACGGCGGCCGGCTGGGGCTGAACTACACCGTCTGAGCGCCGCCGCGCGTCCGCATCGCGAGCACGCGGACAGTGGCCATCGCTCCGATCCACATCGCGAAGACAGCCAGCAGGGCGGTGGTCGAGAAGACGGCCCCGCCTGACACGCCCGCGCCCACCGCACAGCCCCCCGCCAGCATCGCGCCGAAGCCCATCAGGACGGCGCCTGCGAGGTAGCGTTCCATCGGCGTGTCGGCGCCGAAGCGCTCCAGCTTCCACTCGCGGAACGCCAGTGCGGCGGCCCCCGCGCCGACGAAGACGCCGGGCACGAGGCCGATGCCGAAGGACAGCACGACCGAGCGCTGCGTGACCAGCGCCATCAGCGTGTCGGTCGCGGGCCCGGTGAAGGTGACGGAGCCGACCGGCACGATCTCGAAACTGGCCGCCGCGATCCAGGCAGTCGCCGCCCAACCCATCGTGACGGCAAGGCCTACCCCAAGCGAAGCGAGGATGGTGCCAATGCCAAGCCCGCGCCGCCGCGCCAGCACCAGCGCGCCGATCAGCGCCGCGCCCGCCAGCCCCGCAGCCATCGCGTTGGTCAGGCCGAGACTGTCGAGCAGGCTGCGCCCTGCCCCGCCCGGCACGGTCCAGAGCGCGGTCAGCGCCTCGCGCGCCGGCGCGAGAATGCCGGTGTAGGAGGCCTGGGCGACCAGCGTGAGGATCAACCCGGTCACGAGCGCGCGCAGATTTCCGGTGGCCGAGAGGACCAGCAGCCGCGAGGCACAGCCACGCGCGAGGATCATGCCGATCCCGAACATCACTCCGCCGATCAGCGCGCCGGAAACGGAGCCTTCGGCGGCCAGTTGCCGCGTGGAGGAGACGTCGAAGAGCCCCGCCGCGACGCCGCCTTGTGTCAGCATCATCGCGGCGAAGAAGACGATCAGCCAGATCGCCAGCTTGGGTCCGAACCCGCCCTCGGCCACCTCGACCGTCGCCGCGCGCAGGCAGAAGCGCGAGCGCTGCGCGGCCCAGCCGAAGATGAGCCCGGTCAGCGCGCCGCTCGCGGCCAGCACGAGCGGGTCGCCCCAGGACATGAGCAGGTCTTCCAGCATCGTGCCGTTCCTCGATCTGCGAACCGGTCTACGCCCGGCCGCAGGACCGCGCGTTGACCTGCATCAAGCGGCCCGCGTCACTCGCTGGTGGCCTCGAGAATGATCGCGTCGAGCAGCGCCTCGACCTCCTGCATCGGGCCGTCGGGGTAGTCGCGGTGGCCGATCAGCACCTCGCCCTCCATCTCGGTGATGAAGATGCCATAGGGGCAATGCACGATGTTCATCGGGTCGGCCTCCATCACCCGGCGCGACACCGCGGCCGAGCAGAACAGGAAGATTTCCGCGTTGTCGAACAGGTCCTCCTCGGCGCCGACATCCTCGCCGGTGCGGTTCAGCATGTCGCCGACATGGGAGGTGAAGTCGATCACCAGCCCGCGGTTGATGATCGCGTTCTCGACCGCGAAGCTCGCGTCATCGAAGCTGCCCGGGTAGGTGAAGGTGATCGCCTCCTGCGCGGCGGCGGCGAGCGGCGCAAGTGCAAGGGCGGTGGCAAGGAACAGGGATCGGGTCATGGAGGATACCTCGGGGCTGGAGTGTCGCGGGCGGCCGACGCCGCCCGCAGGGTCTTGGGGTCAGACGAACATGTCGGTGGTGATCGCCTCGTACCAGTCGAGGCTTTCGCGATAGGTCGCCGCGCGCGTTTCGGCATCCTCGTCCACCTGGCTGATGAAGCTGTCGACGCTGACGATGCCCTCGTCGCTGGCCTCATAGGTCGCGCCGACCTTCACCCCGTCCTCGGTGTCGATCAGCGACCAGCAGGTGTTGGCATAGCGCGCCGGGAAGGCGCGGGCGTCGGTCAGTGCCGCAAGGATCGCGTTGGCAGCCACCTTGGCCTGGCTGTTGGCCGAGAAGCCCGACTTCGGCATCGCGCCCTGCGCCGCGCTGTCGCCCAGCACGTGGATGTTGGGGTCGATCCGGCTCGACATGTCATAGGCCGAGACCGGCGCCCAGTTGCCGTCGGTGATGCCGGCCGCAAAGGCGATCTGGCCCGCGCGCTGGCCGGGGATGACGTTGCAGACATCGACGTTCTCGACCACGCCGTCGATGGTGAGCGTCATCGCCTCGGGGTCGACCTCGATCGCGTTGCCGCCCATGTCGGGGCCGATGCGGGTGATCATGCCGGGGTAGTGCCGCTCCCAGCCGTCCTCGAACAGGCCCTGCTTGGAATAGCTCTCCTTCGGGTCGGCGATGAGGATCTTGGCGGTCGGGTTGTTCTCGCGCAGGTAGTGGGCGACCATCGAGATCCGTTCGTAGGGGCCGGGCGGGCAGCGGTAGGGGTTCGGGGGTGCCACCATCGCGTAGGTGCCGCCCTCGGGCATCGCCGCGATCTGTGCGCGAAGGAGTTCCACCTGCGTGCCGCCCTTGTAGGCATGCGGCATCCGCCCCTGATGCGCCACCGACCAGCCCGGCACGCTCTCCTCGACGAAGTCGATGCCGGGGCTGAGCACGAGGCGGTCGTAGGGCAGCGTCGCGCCGCCTGCCAGCGTCACGGTCTGCGCCTCGCGATCCACGCCGGTTGCCCAGTCATGGACGACGTTGATGGCGTAATCCGACGCCAGCGCGCCATAGCCATGGCCAAGGTCGTCGTAGTCGTAGAAGCCACCGATGTAGAGGTTGCCGAAAAAGCAGGTGTGGTAGATCCGCTGCGGCTCCACCAGCGTCACGTCGACCGCCCCCGCGCCGTCGCGGGCGATGTAGCGGGCCGCCGTGGCCCCGCCCGCGCCGCCGCCGACGACGACCACATGGGGCCGGGATTGCGCGCGGGTGATCGTGGGACTGGCAAGCGTGGCCGTCAGGGCCGCGGTCGTGCCGAGAAAGGCGCGTCTGTTGATGAACATGGTTAGTCCTCCCTTTTGTGCCCTTTTCGGGCTTGCGGGACACGCGCCGAAACCCGCGACGCCATTCCCCCCTTTGCTGCCGGGTTCCGTTACTCGGCAGAAGCGAAATAGGCCGCCAGCGCCGCGATCTCCTCATCGCCCAAGCGCCGCGTGACCGTATTCATGACCTGATGCTCGCGCGTTCCGTTGCGATAAGCAACAATTCCGGTGACGAAGACCGAGGGCGCGAGGCCGCGGATGGCGGGAATGTCCTCGCCGCCGCTGGCGCTGTGGCAGGCTGTGCATTCCGACGAGAGGTAGGCGCCATAAGCGACATCGCCCTCGAGCGCGACGATGGAGGCGACCTCCGGGTCGGGCGCCGTGCCCTGCCCGGCCGTCTGCGCCTCGGCCACGCCCCCGGTCTGCGCGATGTAGGCGATCAGGTGCGCGCGGTCATCGTCCGAGCGGATGCCCCGAAAGACCATGCGCGTGCCGGGGAAATACTCGCGCGGGCCGGCGAGGAAGCGGTCGAGCGTGGCCTCGGACCACAACGCGCCCTCGGCGCCCGCAGCCGCGAGGGTTTCGGAGAATTCGTAGCCCGCCGCCAGCCCGATGGCGCGCCCGATCAGGCCGTTCAGGTGCGGCCCGACACGGTGAACGGCATCCTCGCCGATCATGTGGCAGGCCGCGCAGGGGCGAAACAGCGTCTCGCCCCGCGCCGGATCACCCTCCGCCTGCGCAGGCGGAGGCGCTGCGGCGAAGGCCGCCAGGGCCAGTGCGGCCAGACCTGACCGCACCGCCCTCATTCGGTGCTCGCGGCCCGGAGATAGGCGATCATGGCCTCGATATCCTCCTGCGAACGGAGGCCGGCAAAGGCCATGCGGTTGCCGCGGATGAAGCCACGCGGATCGGCGAGGTAGCCCGCCAGCGTCTCGTCATCCCAGACCATGCCGGAGTCTCCGGCTCCCGCCAGCGCGGGCGAGTAGCGGAAGCCCTCGCGGCTCGCCACCGGCGCGTCGTGGATGCCGTTCAGCAAGGGGCCGGTGCGGTTCACCGCGCCATCGCCGATCTGGTGACACGCGGAACACTGGCGGAACAGCCGCTCGCCCGCCGCGACCAGTTCCGGGTCGGGGGCAGCCTCGGCGGGTTCGGCATCGGCCGCCGGCTCGGCGGGCGCCTCCTCGACCGCCGCCTCTTCTGGTGCTGGTTCGGCCGCCTCCTCCGTGTCGGGCGTCACGTCCAGCACCATGGAGCGCATCGTGATCTCGACGCTCTCGGCGCAGTTCTCCATGCAGGGCTCGACGGTGAAGAGCGGAAATTCCGTCTCCACCCGGTCATCCATGAAGAACGCCTCCTCGTTCGGCATCGCGATCTCGAGGAAGTTCTCGTTCGAGAGCACGAAATCATCCTCCACCATGTTGTTTACATACATGAGATAGGCGACCAGCGCATAGACCTCGTCATCCTCGAGGGTCTGCGCGGCGCCGTAGGGCATGGCGCGATGCACGTAATCCCAGACCGTCGAGAGATAGGGCCAGTAGGAGCCGATGGTCTTAACCGGGTCCTCGCCCTCCAGAGTGCCGAAGCCGCCCGCCAGCATCGGCCAGCGGCCGACCGCCTCGCCGAAATCGCCATGGCAGGCCGAGCATTGCTCGATGAACAGTTCCTCGCCGGTCCAGACATCGCCGGAGCCGACCGGCAGCCCCTGCCCGTCCGGGCGTATGTCGATGTCCCAGGCCGCGATCTCCTCGGGCAGCGCGGTGCGGCCGAGGCCGTAGCCACCGTCACGCGAGGGGGCGGCGCTTTCTTGTGCAAGAACTGCGCCCGGAACGGCGACCAGGGCGGTGCAGAGGGCGAGCGTCTTCATCATCTCAGCCGATTTCAACATTTTCCGCCTCCCCACCTTCGTTGACCGCCCAGGTCTGGATGCCGTTGTTGTGATAGATCGAGTTCTCGCCCCGCACGGCGCGGAGCTGGTCCTTGGTCGGCTGGACATAGCCGGTGCTGTCATGCGCCCGGCTTTGCAGAAGCAATGGGCCGCCGTCCCAGTCGAACTCGTGGTAGAACCGGTGCATCGACTTGTCGAAGCTCGGCCCGGACATGCGCGCCTGATGCCAGGTGATGCCGCCGTCGATGGTGACGTCGACGCGCGGGATGGTGCCACGGCCGGACCACGCAACGCCCGACAGAACCGTCGGACCGGGGCCATGGGTGATCGGCGCCTGCGGGCTGGGGTTGGTGATGACCGATTTCGCGTCCATCTCCCAGGTGAAGCGCCGCGCCTCGCCGTGTTCCAGCAGGTCGGTGTATTTCGACGTTTCCTCGCGGTGATGCCAGGGCTGGTCGCCGACCTCGATCCGGCGCAGCCACTTCACCCACATGTTGCCTTCCCAGCCGGGCACGACGAGCCGGATCGGGTAGCCCTGTTCGGGGCGCAGCCGCTCGCCATTCATGGCGAAGGCGACGAGGCAGTCGTCCATCGCCTTTTCCAGCGGCACCGAACGCGTCATCGCCGCCGCATCGGCACCCTCGGGCAGGATCCAGGCCGCGTCGCCGTGCAGCCCCGCCTCCTGCAGCAGCAGGCGCAGCGGCACGCCGGTGTAGACGACGTTGTGGATCATGCCATGGGTGAACTGCACGCCGTTCAACTGTGCACCGCGCCATTCCATGCCGGAATTGGCCGCGCATTCGAGGAAATAGGTCCGGTTCTCGCGCGGGAAGCGCAGGATGTCCTCCATCGTGAAGACCAGCGGCGTGTCGACCAGCCCGTTGATCATCAGCCGGTGCTGGCCGGGGTCGATCTCGGCCACGCCGGAATGGTGGCGCTCGAAGCAGAGGCCGTTGGGGGTGATGATCCCCTCCAGCTCGTGCAGCGGCGTGAAGTTGATGGAACTGACCGCGTCGGCGGTCAGCCATTCGACGTTGCGCCGGATCACATGCGCCTCGAACTGCGAGGGCACGCCATAGGGCGCGGCGTCGACGCCGGCGCCGAGATATTGCTGCCAGGGCTGCATCTCGGTGATCGCTGGGTCGGGCATGGCCTGCGCATGGACCAGCTTGCCGGTCGCGGCCGCGCCGGTGGCGACGGCGGCCCCGGCCAGGAACTGCCGGCGCGACGGGGTGAAGTTCGGGGTGTCGGTCATGGTCGATACCTCTTTGCTGCTCAGCCCGCGGCCACGTCGACGGTGGCGTTCGGGTCGACGGTGACGGTGCCCTGCTCGCGGATGTGGTCTTCCACCACCTCCCAGATCGGCGGCCCCTCGGTGCCTTCGTTCACGCTGGCCCAGCCCGCGACGACGTAGTTGGTCGCGGGGTCGATCGGCTCGCCGGTGGCCAGCAGCGTCATGTTGGAGATGCGGTTGCCGCTTTCGGCGGCGGGGTCGATCCGGTAGCCCATGCCGCCGATCCGCACCATGTCGCCGCCTTGCTGGTAATAAGCGTCGGGGTTGAAGATGTTGGCGGCCACATCCTCGAAGATGGTCTTCAGCATCTCGCCCGACATCTCGGTGCGGTAGGCGTTGGGGTAGGTCATCGCGGTGACGTTGTAGATGTCCTCGCGCGTGATCTCCTGCCCCGGCAGGATCGCCGCGCCCCAGCGGAAACCGGGGGACAGCGCGATCTGCGCGTCGCGCTGCGAGATCAGCGCGTTGCAGATGACGTCGTCCCAGGTGCCGTTGAAATTGCCGCGCCGGTAGAGAAGCGATCCCGAGGTGCCGATGACCTCGGACATCTCGGCCTCGAAGGGGGCGCGGGTGGCGGCGACGGCGGCGGCCATCTCGGCATCGGGCGTGATCACGTCGGAGAAGATCGGGATCAGGCGGTGGGTCAGACCGCGCAGCGCACCGTCCTGCATGTCGAGGTCGACTCGGCTGACGAACTTGCCGTGGCTGCCCGACGCGATCAGGAAGGTGTTGCCGACCTGCAGCGGCTCGGGCAGCGCGTCATGGGTGTGCCCGGTCAGGATCACGTCGATGCCGGGGATGTCGCGGGCGAACTGGCGGTCCACGTCGAAGCCGTTGTGCGACAGCAGCACCACCACCTCGGCACCGGCCGCGCGGACCTCCTCCACCACCTCGGCGATGCGCTCGCGGCGCAGGCCGAAGCTGAGTTCCGGGAACATCCAGCCGGGGTTGGCGATGGGCATGTAGGGAAACGCCTGTCCGATCACGGCGATGCTGGTGCCGCCGCGCTCGAACATGCGGTAATCGTCGAACACCGGCTCGTCCCATTCGGCGTCGAAGATGTTGGCGCCGAGGAAGGCGGGGTTCAGCCCGCCGCCCTCCACGATCTCGCGCACGCGGTCGGAACCGAGGGTGAATTCCCAGTGCGAGGTCATCGCGTCCGACCCCAGCAGGTTGAACAGGTCGACCATGTCCTGCCCACGCGTGCGGAGCGAGGGCAGCGAGCCCTGCCAGGTGTCGCCGCCGTCGAGGACCAGCGCGTCGGGACGCTCGGCCTTGATCGCCTTGACCACGGTGGCGATGCGGTCGAGCCCGCCCATCTTGCCGTATGTCCGCGCGAGCGCGGTGAAATCGTCGTAGGTGAGCGCGTAGTCGAGCGCGCTGCCCTGCTCGATCCCGTACATCGCGCGGAACTCGGCCCCCACCAGGTGCGGCGGCTGCCCTTCTGCCAAACCGACACCGAGGTTGAATTCCGGCTCACGGAAATAGATCGGCTGGGTCTGGGCGTGGATGTCGGTGACGTGGATCAGCGTCACGTTGCCGGGGCCGCCGGTGCCGATCAGGTCTTCCTGCGACAGCACCTGCTGCGCGGAGAGCCGCGACCAGTTGCCGAAGCCGGAGGCGCCGTAGAGGGCCGAGGTGGCCATGGCGGCCTGAACGAAGTGGCGACGCGAGATCATGGGGGGAACCTCAGATGTTATTCAAATTTTTGAATATTTCAGGGCAAGGCCGGCCCCGGATGTGGTCCGGGGCGGGCTTCGATGTCTGGTCAGTTGCGGACGGACGGCCCTTCGACCGAGAGGCCGTTGCCGCGCGAGGCGACGTAAAGCTCGAGCGCGATGAACTCGGGGCTGCCGACCGCGAAGGTTTCGCCGCGGGTGTCCCGGATACAGCCGCGGAAGCGGTTGTGGACCGAGTTCACGTTGGCATTCTTCAGGCGGTAGGTCGGAAACCCGTTGATCTGCCCCTGGCTCAGGTGGTCGGCGCGGATCAAGTTGCCGTAGTTGCGCTCGTGGCAATCCGCACAGCTCATTTCGAGCTGGCCGAACTGCGTATAGTAGATCTCGCGCCCGGCCTCCCAGGTCTCGGCGGCGGGACCGTCGATGGCCACGTTCACCGGCTGGCCGCGCCCGACGGAGGCGATCAGCGACGCCATGTTGCGCATCTGCTGGCTGTCGTAGCCGTAGGGCTCGGCCCCCATGCGCTCGGTCTGGCACTCGATGATCTGCATCTCGACGGTCTGAACCTCGCCGTGCGCCTCGTCCCATTGCGGGTAGGTGGGGCGCACGTTGGCCAGGCTTTCGGGCGCGTCGTGGCACGAGGCGCAACTGTTGCCTTCGGTCCCCATGACGGTGTTGAACGCCTCGATCCCCTGCTCGACGTAAAGCATGCCGGGGTTGTCGAAATCGTCCTCCTCCATCGCGCGCGTCTCATCGGTGCGGAACACCCAGCCCGAGTAGATCTCGGGGAACACGTCCTGCAAGAACTCGGGCGGTTCGGTTTCGGTGACGATCGGGATCTCGCCGTTGATGACGAGGCTGGCCCCGGTCCGGATATCGGCGAGGCCGATCCCGGCCGCCGCGACGGCGAAGATCGCCGCCGAGACGCTCCCAAGAAGCACTTTGTTTGTCATGGCCGTTCATTCCTCCCTTGCGACGGCTGGGTCCGGCAGAGCCGGTCAGGCGACCGTGATCTCTGCCGAATCCGTGTAGACGGAGCCGTCGTCGTCGTACCAGGTGAAGGCGAAGGTGCCGGATTCGTTTACCGTCGCATCGAACTGGAAATACGGGTTGGTGGACACCGACGGCTCGATCGTCACGTCGACGACCGACGTGCCGTTGAACTCGCAGGTGAAGCGGTTGATGATCGAGCGCGGGATCAATTCGCCGTCGCTGCCGCGACGCTGTCCGCTTTCCATCTGGTGGCTGATGAGGGTCCGGACGGACACCACTTCGCCAACGGTTGCGTCGCGGGGCACGCGGACGCGGGGGGTGACATTCTCTGCCATGGTCTCTCTCCTTGTCCTGTCTGGCTCAGCCGCCGCAGCCGCCGATGGTCACGCGCACGTTCTGGCGCGCCTGCTTGAAGCTTCCGTCGGGCATCCGCGCGATCGCGATCACTTCCTGTTCGCCGGCAAGCCGGATCCGGGTCGAGGCCGCGCTCGAGCCCGCGGCCGGGCCGAAATTGAAGGTGCACACGTCCGCCTGCGGGTTGCCCGCGGCCAGCAGCATGATCGCCTCGGCGCCGGGGGCCGACACCTCGATCGGAACCGTGTTGCCGTTCTCGGCAATCTCGGGGGCGATGAGCGTGATGCCGTCATCGGCCATGTCGGCGCCACCGGTGAAGGCGTTCAGCGCCTCTTCCACCTGCGCGGCGGAGGCGAGGTGCGGCAGGCCGAAGAAGGCAGCGGCAACCGCCAGGCCGTGGCCCACGAATTGCCTGCGTGTCTGGGTCATGAGATCGGTCTCCTTGGTCTCGGGGTTACGCGATGCCGGCGGCATCAGTATTCGGTCAGCGTCATGAGAAAGGCGACGACGTCCTCGACGTCCTGCGCCGAAAGCAGCGGGTCAAGCGGGCCTTCGGGCGCGTTGCCCGTGAAGGCGTTGCCGGGCCGGGTGTAGCCCGAGACGCGGTAGAACGAGGGCATGACCGAGTCCGGGAACATGTTGTCGGCGTTCACGATGATGCCGCGCAGCGCGGCCTCGTCCCAGCGCGCGCCGACGCCGTCAAAGGACGGTCCGACCTCGCCATGCCAGGGGTATTCCTCGAGCGCGGTCGCCTGGTGGCAGGCGATGCAGTTGCCCTCGCTCCGGCTCACCAGGATCTCCAGGCCGCGGGCCGGGTCGCCGGGTTGGCCGGTCAAGGATTCGGCGATCTCGCCGTATTCGTTCATCACCACGTCATCGGGCGCGATGACGTCGGCTTGAGCACTTGTCGCAGCCAAGGCAATGCCGGCCGCCAAAAGCATCTGGCGCTTCACTTCGGTGTCCTCCCTTTGGCCGAGTCAGTGGCCGTCTTATACGGTAGGCTCGCACGCCTCTCGATTGCAAGAACACATTTATTTTTTTGCATGTGAATTGGGCAGGCGGCCTGCGCCACGGTCATTCCGAACCACCCTGGGCGGCCTGATCCGCGAACATACGGGCATGATATCGCTGGAAATCTTCCTCGCCCTCGTAGCCGTTTTCGAGCACCCAGTTCAGCATGTTGAAGGTGGTCCAGCGGCCGAAGGCACCGGGCATCACGACCGCCGCGGCCTCGATTCCGGTGACTTCCTCGGGCACCTCCTCGGGGAAGAACAGGATCGTGGGCGTGAACATGTTGCGCCAGCGCCGGGCCAGTTCGCGCTCTTCCATCACCTCGCCGTCGAAATCCGTCACCTCGGTCGAGCCGTGCATGTTGATGCGGACGACGTAGAAATCCTCCTCCAGCATCTGCAAGATGTCGGGCACCACCCAGACCTCCTCGTGCATCCGCGAACAGTAGATGCAGCCGCGCTGTTCGATGATGACCATCAGGCGCTGGTCGTTGGCGGTGGCGTCCGCCAGATCCTCGCGCAGGTCGAGGAAGGTATCCTCGATCCAGGGCGCGACGTGCAGCCCGTCGTCGCCGACCTCGGCTTGGGCCGCGCCCAGCGTCAGCAGCGCCGCCGCGATCATTCCGGTCAATCTTGCAAACATGGCGTGGGCCTCCTCCTCCCGGTGCCGTGTGGGTGTCAGCCGATCGCGCCGAACACCTCGAAATTGTCGATCATCCATTGACCGACGTAGAGCAGCGCGTTGGTGGCGATCAGCACACCGAAGACGACGAGCGCGCCCCCCATGACCTTTTCCACCTTGCCCAGATGCTTCCGGAACCGGCGCATCAGGCGCATGAACGGCCCGACGAAACCCGCCGCCAGCACGAAGGGCAGCGTCATGCCGATGCCATAGGCAAAGAGCAGCGTCATCCCCTGCCCCGCCGACCCGGTCGAGCCCGCCATGAACAGGATCGCCGCCAGCACCGGGCCGACGCAGGGCGTCCAGCCGAAGGCGAAGGCGAGCCCGATCAGGTAGGCACCGCCGAGCCCGAGGTTGGCGGTGTCGCCCGGCTCGGCGCGGAGCGAACGGTTGAGAAACCCGATGCGGATGACGCCCAGGAAATGCAGGCCCATCACGATGATGAGCGCGGCGGCCAGGTAGCGCAGCACGTCGAACCAGTCGCGCAGCACCTGCCCGAAGAGCGAGGCCGAGGCGCCGAGGCCGACGAAGACCGTCAGCACCCCCGCCGCGAAGACCGTGGCGCCGGTGACCGCCCGCACGCGCGTCGCCCGCGTGACAGCGCCGCCCTGCGCGACCTCGGCTGCGCTCATGCCGCCGAGATAGCTCAGGTAGAAGGGCACCATCGGCAGGATGCAGGGGGACAGGAAGGACAGAAGCCCGGCAAGAAAGGCTCCCGTCAGCGAGATGTCGAACATGGGGAAACCTGCGTGGACTTCACATTCAGAAATTCATATTAGTGACGTCATGAGAGTTTCGTCAACGTTGCAGATTCAACAACCCGCACCGCGCCCGCGCGCCTGGCTTGCCGGGCTGCTGGCGCTCGCGCTGCTGGCCCTGCCCCGCCCGGCCGCCGCGACAGGATGGGTGCTGGTCATGGTGGAACAGGCCGGCTGCATCTACTGCGCACGCTGGAACGAAGAGGTCGCGCCGGAATATCCGCTGACGCCCGAGGGACGGTTCGCGCCGCTCCGCCGCGTCGACCTGCGCGATCTGCCCGAGGATTTGGATTTTGCCAGCCGCCCGATCTACACGCCGACCTTCGTGCTGATGGGCGACGGGGCCGAGGTCGGGCGGCTCGAAGGCTACCCCGGCGAGGATTTCTTCTGGGGGCTTCTGGGCCGCCTGCTGAGCCAGGGCGATGCGGCCTGGGCGACACAGGAGACGGACGGATGACCGCGCGCGACAGCCAAACCCTTGCAAAGGCTCGCCCGTGCGACGCTGAATGGCGTGGGAGGAGCCTGCGATGAGCATGCCGCAAGACATGTCGGACATGGACCCGCACCGCACGCCGCGGACCTCGTCGATCCTGCCGCGGATCGACGAGCCGATGGACGACGCCACCTGGAACCGCATCCGCGACAACGCCCAGACCGCCTCGGATTTTCTCAAGGCGATCAGCCACGAGGGGCGGCTGATGATCCTGTGCTCGCTGGCCAACGGCGAGAAATCCGTGGCCGAGCTGGAGGCGATGCTGTCCTCGCGGCAGGCGGCGGTGTCGCAACAGCTGTCACGCCTCCGGCTCGAGGGGCTGGTGACGGCGCGGCGCGAGGGCAAGCAGATCTACTACCGTTTGACAGACGACAGGGCGCGTCTGATCATCGAACGCGTGTACGAGTTGTTCTGCACCTGACGCCGCACCCGGGGAGGGGCGCCGCGCGGGTGAAAGGGAGGGGACATGCTCGACCTCTTGGGAGAGTCGTGGACGATCACGTTGCTCGGCCTTGCCGGCGGCATAGTGCTGGGCCTTGCCGCCCGGCTCGGGCGACTCTGCACGCTCGGCATGATCGAGGACGTGCATTACGGCAATGAACGCTTCCGCCTCTGGATGTGGGTCGTGGCGCTCGGCGTCGCTATGTGCGCGAATTTCGCGGCCGAGGCGGCGGGTCTGATCCGGCTGCACCAGGCGATCTACCTCTACAACGGCTTCACCCTGTCGGGCGCGGCGCTTGGCGGGCTCATGTTCGGCTACGGCATGGCGCAGGCGGGCAATTGCGGCTTCGGCATGCTGGCGCGGCTCGGCGGTGGCGACCTGCGCGCGCTGGTGATCGCGCTGGTGATGGGCGTCGCGGCCTATGCGATGCTGTCCGGGCCGCTCGCCGCCATGCGCGAACGCCTGTTCCCGATCGAGCCGCACCCCGAGGCGGCGCAGGGCTGGGCGCATCTGGTCGGCAGCGCGATCGGGGTGCCGCCCTGGACGCTCGGGGTGGCCGTCGGCCTCGTGCTGGTGCTGGCCGCCGGCCTCGCGCTGGCGCGCACGCGCCGCTGGAAGGAGCTGTTCTGGGGCAGCGCCGCCGGGGCCGCGATCAGCGGCGGGTTCCTTGCCACTTCCTGGCTCGCGAACACCGGGTTCGAGCCCTGGCTGGTCCAGTCGCACAGCTTCACGGCACCGGTGGGCGACACGATCCGCTACACCATGACCTCCTCCGGGTTGCAGCCCGATTTCGCCATCGGCTCGGTCTTCGGCGTGCTGATCGGCGCCTTCCTCGGCAGCCTGATCCGCGACGGCTTCCGCTGGGAGGCCTGCGACGACCCGCGCGAGCTGAAGCGCCAGATGGGCGGCGCGGTGCTGATGGGTTTCGGCGCGGTGCTGGCGGCGGGCTGTTCGGTCGGCCAGGGCCTGTCGGCGCTGTCGCTCCTGTCCTTCCACGCGCCGGTGGTCGCGCTCACGATCTGGGCCGGCGCCTGGCTTGGCCTGCGCCAGCTCATCATGGGCCACGGCTTGGCCCGCGGGATCTGAGGGCGGGTCAGCCAAGCCAGCGCGCGATATTTGCGGCAATGAAGGCGTCATCGGTCAGCTCGGGATGCGCCGCGAGAAGCGCGTCGAGCCGGGCTTCCTGCCCCGGCCCCATCGCCTCGTCCGGGTCGAGGCACCATGTCCCCTCCAGCAGCCCCTGCCGCCGCAGCACCTCGTGCAGCGCGGCGATGCAGCCGATGAAATTGTTGTCGACGTCGAAGAGTACCTTGTTCGCCTCGGTCGTGAGCGCATCCAGCGCCAGCCAGTCGGAGGCGCTGCGATCGGCGGGCGGGTTATGCACCGCCTCCATCAGCTCGACCGCCTTGCGGGTCCAGACCGACCAGTGCCCGAGAAGGCCACCGCGGAACCGCAGCGACACGATCTCGCCGTCGCGGGGGATGCGGAATTCGGTCAGCAGGTCGGCCACGATGTGGTCGTCGTTGCCGGTGTAGAGCGTGACGCGGTCCTCGGCGCGGGCCGCGACGACGCCGTGGACGACATTGAGGGTGTAGTAGCGATTGAAGGGCGCGGCCTTGATGCCCACAACGTTCTCGATGGCTGAAAACCGCGTCCAGAACGAGCGCGGCAGACGGCGGCCACCGACCGCCGGTTGCAGGTAGAAGCCGAAGACGGGCATGACCTCGGCCACCTCCGCGCAATGGGCGACCAGCGCGTCCTCGTCGAGATCATCGAGACCCGCGAGGCTCAGGAGGACGGCGTGGTAACCGAGCGACCGCGCGACCTCTGCCTCGGCCACCGCCTGCGCGGTGGGTCCGACGACACCTGCGACGAGGACCGGGCGGGAGCCGTGCGCCGCGGCCTCTTCGGCGGCAAGCTCAAGCACCCGGGCATAGAGCCCCGCCTCGCGGATCGCGAATTGCGTGGTGTGGACGCCCACGGCGAGCCCGATGGAACCCGCGTCGAGGTAGTAGCGCGTGAGCGCACGCTGGCGGCGCTCATCCAGCTTGCGCTCGGCGTTCAGCGCCAGCGGATGGGCCGGGATGACGCCGCCATGGCGCAGCCGGCCGAGGATATCCGAGGGGATGTCGGAGATCAGCATGTCGTGTCGTCCTTCAGGGTCTGAGGTAGCCGAAGATCACGTCGATCGCCTGTTGCCGCCGCTGGCGCAGCATCTCGCCGTCGCGCGGCAGATCGAAGATCGCCGACAGCGTGTAGCGGTTGGAGACCGGAAAATAGCAGATCGACGCGATGGTGATGTAGAGCTGCTGTGGGTCGGCATCGGCCCGGAACAGCCCCTGCTCCGCCCCGCGCGCCAGCACGCCGGCCAATGCGCCGATCACCGGGCTGTTGAGTTGGCGGGCGTGGTCCGGGTCGATGTGGCGGCCGCGGTGCAGGTTCTCCTCGTTCAGAAGCTGGATGAACTCGGGGTTCGCGGTGACATAGTCGAAGGAAAACTCGACGAAGGTGCGTACCGCGTCCTCGGGGGCGAGGCGCGCCAGGTTCAGCCCAGCTTCGGCCGCGCGGATCAGGACGTAGTTGTGCTCCAGCACCGCCGAGAAGAGCGCGTCCTTGGAGCCGAAATAGTGGTAGATCATCGCCTTGTTGCAGCCGGCGCGGTCTGCGATGGCGTCGATGCGCCCGCCGCCGAGGCCGCTTTCCGCGAACTCCGCCCGCGCGGCGTCGAGGATCGCAGCCCGTGTCGCCTCGGCGTCGCGAGGGCCGCGCCTGCGCCGTGCCGCCTCAATACGCACCGTCGCGCACCTCGAAATGCGTGGGCTTGCCGAGCGAGCCGCGCCCCGCCGCGACCCAGTCGGCGGTCCAGTCGATCACCTGCGCCAAGGGCACGTCGGGATAGCCGAAATTCTGCTGCTGCACCGTCGTGTCGACCAGCCAGGCGCGATCCTGTTCCGCGGCGGAAAACACCGGTGCTTTCCCGAAGATCTGTCCGAACCGTTCTGCGATCCGCCGGACCGAGGCGGTTTCGGGGCCGGAGAGGTTCAGGAGCCGGGGCGGATTGTCGGCCAGCGCCAGCGACCTGAGCGCCACGTCGTTCGCGTCGCCCTGCCAGATCACGTTGCAATGGCCCATCTCGAGCGGCACCGGTTGCCCCGCAAGCACCGATTGGGCGATGTCGTGGAGCACGCCGTAGCGCATATCGAGCGCGTAGGAGAGGCGCAGGATCACCGACCTGGTGCCATGCCGTTGCGCGGCGTATTCAAACACCCGCTCGCGCCCGACGCAGGAATTGGCGTATTCGCCCGGCGGATCGACGCGCAGGTGTTCCGGCGCACCGCCCGAGGTGACGCTGACAAAGGGGTAGACGCAGGCGGTGGAATAGACCGCGAAGCGCGCGCCCGCGAAGGCCTCGGCGACGATGTCGGGGCAGAGCACGTTCATCGCCCAGGTGAGCGCCATGTTGCCCTCGCTGCCGAACTTGCGCCCGGCGAGGAAGACGGCGTTCTCGGTCTTTTCCAATCCTTTCACGGCGTCGCGGTCGAGCAGGTCGCAGGCGACGGTCTCGATCCCCCAGCCCTCCAGCTTTTCCTGCAGGCCGGGTTCCGAGAACCGGGCGACACCGATGATGCGTTTCTCAGGCGCCGCGCGCTTGGCCATCCGCGCCAGCGTCGGGCCGATCTTACCGCCGACGCCGAGAAAGGTGATGTCGCCGGGCAGCGTCGGCAGATAGTCGCAAAGCGCGGCCGAGGGGCGCGACAACGCCTCTTCCAGCGCGTCGAGGTCGGAAAAGCCCGTGGTGGGGAGGGGGTGCATCTACGGCTCCTTCTTCTGTCGGGGACGGCGCGCGAGCCGGTCGAAGGACCAGTCCTCGGGGCGCGTGCGCGCGTCCATGTCGGGCGGCGGAAAGCCCATGCCGGGCCGTTGCAGGCTGCCGGTGGCGAGCAGTCCGTCGCGAATGGTGAGGCGACCGCCGGTGCGACCGTCGGGATGGTAGAGATCGGGATGCTCCGCAAGCCCGGCGGCCACATCGGCCGGTGGCAGGTGGGCCATGCCGGCGAAGAAATGATGCGCGTTGCGCTCCACATGCCCGATGCCGAGGGAGGCGACGACGGCGAGGTCGGCGTTGAGGCCCGCGATGGGCAGGCAGCTCAGGTCCTCGGCGGACTGGAACAGCGCCACGCCGCGCGCCGCGGAATGGTGCCGCGCCAGAATCGCGTTCATCACCGAGCGCAGCACGCCCTTGCAGTTCTTGTGACTGACGCCTTGGTAGCCAAGGTCGATGGCGCGGCGGAACGCATCCGGCGCATCGTCGCTTTCGTCGATGAGCAGCGGCAGGCCGATGGCCTGCAGGGCACTTGGGTCGAGCGGAGCGGAGAGCGCCGCCTTGCGCTCGATCGGCTGCTCGACGAAGAGGATCGCGCGGCGGAGCGTATCGAGCAAGGGCTCGGCGCGGACCGCCTCCATGAAGCCCGCGAAGGCGTCGGCGCTGGCGAACTGTTCGTTGCCGTCGAGCGTCAGCCGCACCGGGCGGCCCATACGGTCGACCAGCGCCCCGATCCGGCGCAGACGGTCGAGGTCGGCTTCGGTGTCGCCCGCGATCTTTACCTTCAGGTAGCGGATGCCGGTCGCGAGGTAATCCTCCAGCGTCTCGGGCAGCCCGTCGTCCAGCCGGTCGGAGAGGTCGCCGCCATCGAGCGGGTCGAGCATGCCGACGGTGTGGCGCACCGCGATGCGGTCGAGCGGCTTTGGCGCCAGCGCCGCCATCGGGTCTTCGTGGGCAAGTTCGGGGAACATCGCGGCGGGGGCCAGACCCGTCACGCCCTGCGCCAGCATCTCGTGCAGGCTCAACCCCAGCGCGCGGCCGGCGCCGTCGATCAGCGCGCGCTCGACCATCGAGGTGCCGTAGCCGGCCATCAGGTCGTTGTGACCCTGCGCCTCGGCCGCCGCGCGCATCTCGGCGTCGAGGTGGCGCCAGAGCGTGAAGATGTCGCCCTCGGGGAACGTCCCAGCGCGGGCGACGGCGTCCTGCAGGATCGCAAGCAGATCCGCGACGTTGTCCGCGGCCGATTTCTCCGGCCGCTTGTCGAACCACTTGTAGGCGAGAATTTCCGAGGCGTAGCCGGTGACGGCGCGGCCCTCCACCGTTAGTTCCAGCGCCAGCGTCGCGGCGACGGCGGCCTCGATCGTGACGACGCCGAAGCGGAACGGCATCCGCGCGAAAACGTCGTCGAGACCGATGCGCGCGGCCCCGATCCTGATGGTGGCGGGAGTCATGGTTTGCCTCCGACGGCTTCGCGCAAGCCCCGCAGGTAGCCCGCGGCAACGGCGGCGGTGGCGAGGCCGGAGGGCTCGTAAACGAACGGTTCGGCGCTGACGTAGCCGGTGTAATCCGAGCGCGCCACCGCCTCCAGTACCGCGCGAAAGGTCATTGCGCCCTGCCCCGGCGCACGGCGGTTCGGATCGTTGACATGGACATGACCGATCCGGCGGGTCGGCAGCCATTCGGCCAGGACCTCGTGCGCCGGACGGTCCTCGCCATCAGCGGCGGCGCAGGTATCGAGCATTGTCATCAGGCCCGGCGCGCCTATCTCGTCGATGAACGCCGCGCAGTCGGCGACGGTGTTGAGGAACGGCGTGAGGGTGGGCGACAGCGGCTCGAGGCAATAGCGAACCCCCGCCGCCTCGGCCGCGTGCCCGGCCCGCGCGAAACAGGTGGCGGCGGTGGCGCGGGCCGTGGCCGGATCAGGCGCGTCGGCGGGGTTGCGCGCGTCGGGTGAGCCGTGGACCAGCATCTCGCCGCCGAGGTCGGCGCAGAGTTCCACCATCGCCTCCATATGCGCGCCCGCCACATCGGCACGGGCGGGGTCGGTGATCGACAAGCCGAGCGGTACGTTCATCAGCCAGTGCAGGCCGGCGATTTCCAGGCCGGTATCCTCCGCCATCGCCCGCACCTCGGCCCGGCGGGTTGCACTCAGCCGGGCCGGGTCGTCGGAGAGCGTGAAGGGCGCGATCTCGATCGCGTCGAAACCGAGGTCGGCGATGATCCTGCACTGATCGGCAAAATCATGTTCCCGCAGCACCTCGTTGCAGAGCGCGAGCCGCATCATCCGGGTAACCTCACCAGGAAGATTTCCTCGAAGACGAGCTGGATGCCGAAGGCGGCAACCAGCGCCAGCAGCGCCGCCCCGCCAAAAAGCCACGGCAGCGACAATTGTCGGTCCGGGTTCACGAGGTCGAGCGCCACGACGAAGACGAAGACGAAGCCCGCCGTGACCGGCACGAAGGGCAAGGCACCGAAGAGCAGCATGCCGTAGGCCAGCGCCAGCGCGACGGTGAGCGCCGTGCGCAAAACCGCGCCGCGGTCCCAATCGTGGATGGTGACGCCGACCCGGGTGCCGCCACCGCGCACCGCCCTGAGCGTCAGCATCAGGCCGAAGACCACGAGCGCGGCGGAGACCAGGCCCGGCGTGACGCCCGGCACCGTGTTGGGGTCAACGCCGCGTTCGGCGAAGCGTGGCATCTGCAGCGAGGCGATGACCCCCGCCGCGCCGAGGATGGTGGTGAAGAGCCCCGACAGCAGGTCGACGCGGGTGATGGCGCTGCTCTCGTTCATGGGATCGCCTCCGGTTCGAGAACGTTGACGGGCGCGCGGGGTCCGCGCGCGAGGGCCGTGGCGATGGCGTCGGTGACGCGCGCCAGGTCCACCGCGCCCTCTGCCACCCCGCTGAGCGGCGGCGTGCCGTGGTCGAGCGTGTCGAGGAAGGCGGCGAAGGAGGCGCGGAGCAGGTCGACCGTGCTGGTGTCCCCCATCTCCTCGGTCTCGAGCGCGCCGGGGTGTGGATGCCAGCCGCCGGGGGTGGCGGCGTAGCGCACGGCGGCTTTCGTCAGCCGGTTGCGGTTGAAATCGAGGTGCAGGAGGCCGCCGTCGCCGCAAAGCATCAGCTCCTTGCGGGTCTGCGCGTCGGGCACGACGCTGTCGGCCACGGTTCCGCCGCGCACGAGACCGAGCCGCAGTTCTCCGGTGACGCCGGACGCGTGGATCGTGTCGATGCGGATGTCATCGGCCAGCGCCCCGCCCAGCCGCGCATGGCCGACAGCATCGATCGAGGCGATGGGCGAGCCCGCGAGGTGGCGCATGAGGTCGAGGAAATGCACGCCGTCGTTCTCGACCAGCGAACTGTCCTCGCGCGTCCGCTTCCAGCCGGAGAAATCGCCCGACATCGAGATGAGCCGCCCGATCGCACCCTCGGCCAGCAGCGCACGGGCGCGGAGCGTCAGGGGATGGGCGCGGAGGATCAGGCCGATCTGCACCGGGATGCCGTGGGCAAGTCGCTGCAACCGCAGCGCCTCGGCCAGTGTCCGCGTCGCGGGTTTCTCGATCAGCACCGGCAGGCCCCGCGCCAGCGCCATCTCGGCCACGTCAACGTGGGCGTCGGGCGGCGTCACGATGTCGACGATGTCCGCGCCCGCCATCGCGGCGGCGAGGTCGGCGAACACTGCCTCGGGCGCGATCCCGTCCGCGACAGCCCGCACCCGCGCCGCGGCCTCCGCGTCGGCTACCCGCAGCGCGATGCCGGGCAGGCGCGACCAGGCGGCCGCGTGCAGTGCGCCGAACGCGCCGTACCCCGCGATGAGGACCGTGCGCGTCACGAGGTGCCCCCGATCCGCTGCCGGAGCCAGCCGTAGATTCGCCGTGTCGGCAACAGCCCTGCGAGCAGGATCAGGACCACGAGCACCGCCAGCACCGCCGAGATCGGGCGCGTGAAGAACGGCGTCAGGTCGCCCTGCGTCAGCGTCAGGCTGCGGCGCAGGTTGGCGTCGAGGATCGGGCCGAGCACGACCCCCAGCACAAGCGGCGCCACAGGAAACCCGGTCTCGCGCATCAGAAAGCCGATGAGGCCGAAGACGACCATCAGGTGCACTTCGAACATCCGATTCGAGATCGCGAAGGCGCCGACGACGCACAGGGTGAAGATGACGCCCAGAAGCCACTCGCGCCGGACCTGCAGGATCAGGAGCAGCGGGCGGGTGAGGAGCAAGCCGAGGACGAGGATGCCGAGGCTCGCCCAGAACACCATCGCGACGATGGAATAGAAGAAGTCGGGTTGCTGGTACATGATCAGCGGGCCGGGACGGATGCCGTGGATGATCATCGCGGCGAGCAGGACGGCGGCGGGGGCGGAGCCGGGGATCGCCAGCGTCAGCACCGGGATCAGCGCGCCGGGCACGGCGGCGGAATTGCCGGTCTCGGCCGCCAGCAGCCCCTCGACCGAGCCCTTGCCGTACTCCTCGGGCTTGCGGCTGAACCGCTTGGCCGCCGCGTAGGAGACCCATGCCCCCATATCCTCGCCCACGCCGGGCACGACGCCCATGAAGGTGCCGATGAGACCGGAGCGGATCCATGTCGCGCTGTGCCGGAACGCCTGCAGGCTGGAGGCGAGGATGCCCTTCGCGTCGTTCGCAACGCGCTGGCCCGCCGCGCCGCGCATGACCGAGAACACCTCGGCGCAGCCGAAGGCGCCGACGAGGATCGGCAACAGGCCGAGCCCGCCGGCGAGGTTCGGGTTGCCGTAGGAGAACCGCGCGTAGCCGTGGATGCTTTCCTGCCCGACCATCGCGATAAGGAGGCCGAGGAAGCCCGAGATCCAGCCCTTGAGACCATCCTCCATCGCCGTCAGCTGGCCGCAGAGCACGATGCCGAAGACGGCGAGCCAGAAGAACTCAAACGAGCCGAAGTCGAGCGCGAATTCCGCAAGCCAGGGCGCGAGCACCGCCAGCGCCAGCATGCCCACCACGGTGCCGAGGAAGGACCCGGTCGTGGCCACCGCCATCGCCCGGCCGGCGTGGCCGCTGCGCGCCAGCGGGAAGCCTTCGAGCGAGGTGGCGGCATTGGCGGGCGTGCCGGGAATGTTGAGCAGGATCGCCGAGCGGCTGCCGCCGTAGATCGCGCCGACATACATGCAGATCAGGATCAGGATCGCCTGGTCCGGCTCCATCGACAGGGTCAGCGTCGTCATCAGCGCGACGCCCAGCGTGGCGGTCAGGCCGGGGATCATGCCGACCACGATGCCCAGCAGGCAGGCCCAGAAAACCGTGAAAATCTTGGGCGATGCCCCGATATCGGCGACCGCGGCAAGCATGTGGGACAGGTTTTCCATGGGCCTCGGAGGAGATCGTCGTGGACAAGGGGAGGCTTGCGCGCCGCAGCCCAGGGGATGCGGCACCGGGCGTGTCAGGGTCCGGTCCGGCTCACGCGACCCGGACCGGGGTGCAGGTCATTCCGCGCGCGGGATACCGAACTCGGCGGGGTCGTTCGGACCGGCGCCGCTGTCGAACTGTTGGTAGGCGTTGATCTGCAGGAACGGCATCGCCGCCTCCTGCGCCGCCTCGCCCGAGGACGGATCGAACAGCGCGGCCCGCTCGGCGGCGTAGGTGCGCATCCGCTCGCTGCCGGGCAGGACCTCGGCCCAGACCCGGTCCATGGTCGCGATCACCTCTGCCGGCGCGTCGGCGGGCAGGAACAGGCCGAAGTAGTTCGGCGCGACCGCGATCTCGGGCAGCCAGTCGGTGATCGGCGGCACGCTCCCGAAGTCCTGCAGCTCCAGCGGCGAGCTTGCCACCACTGCCAGCGGCCGCAGGCGACCGGCGCGGATCATGTCGACCTGCTCGACCGCGGTCTGTGCGGTCATCTGGGTCTCGCCCGCAACCGTCGAGGTCACGGCAGGCGCGCCGCCCTCGTAGGTGATCTGCTGGTAGTTGATGCCGCCCGCCGCCGTGTCGATGGCGTCGAGGCTGATCGCGCCGGCCGAGGTCAGGCCGGCCGAGGAGGCGGTGATCGGGTCGCCCGATGCCTGCAGTGCCTCGAGAAGCTGACCGAAATCCTCATAGGGCGAATCCGCTGGCACAGAAACCAGCGAGGGGTTCGCGACGTGCAGGTAAAGCTGCCAGTCCGACAGCGGCACGTCGAGCATGTCCATCACCGGATAGGCGCCAAGATCGGCAGCGGCGCCGGCGGCGAACATCATGCCATCGTGCGGTGCTTCCCAGACCGAGCGGGTGCCGACCGAGCCGGAGGCTCCGGGCTGGTTCACCACCACGAAGGTCTGGCCGACCGCCTCGGTCAGAACCTCGGCCACGACCCGCGTCACGCTGTCGGTCGAGCCGCCCGCAGACCACGGCACCACGATGGTCACGGGCTCCGTCGGTTGCCACTCCTGCGCCATGGCGCCACCCGCCAGGGTGCCGGCCAATATCGCTCCGATTGCCAGAGTCTTCTGCATTTTGATCACCTCCACTGTTATAACCAACTTTTCAGTTAATAGTTGAGCGGGCCGTTCAGATTCTGTCAAGCATTTGGAGTCCGGCCCGCCGGACCACCCCATTCGGAGCAGCACCAAAGTTGGTTCCAGGTCGACGATGCTGTCGCGACCAAGCAAACAATGCGTGCCCAAAACGACCGACGGTTCACCCATGGCGGTTTGCGCCGTCACGACGGACCTGACTTGGTAGAGGGTGGCCCCATCGGATGTTTCGGCTGATCGCGGCAGCTTGGCAGATCAGGCCACGACCAGCGGCACGCCGGACGCCTCAAGCGCGGTATCGACCCAGTCCCGGCGCCATGTTCCGGCCTGGATGTCGGCGCTCTGCTCGGCTTCGGAACGGTACACCGCCTCGGCCCTGGTGAGGATCATGGCCGCGCAACCTGCCGGAATGGCCAGAACACCGTCGTCATCGCCAACGATGATGTCCCCCGGCATGACCGTCATTCCGCCGATCGAGACCGGACAGCCGATGACCCCCGGCCCGTCCTTATAAGGCCCACGGTGCGTGATCCCGGCGGCATAGACGGGGAAGCTCCGCAACTTCAGCGAAGCCGAGTCCCTGACCGCGCCGTCGATGACGATGCCGGCAAGTCCCCTGCTGTCCGCATAGGCCGCCATCAATTCCCCGAGCAGCGCATTGGACAGATCGCCACCGGCGTCGACCACTATCACGTCGCCGGGCCTGCCGATGTCGAGCGCCTTGTGCAGCATGAGATTGTCGCCGGGCCGCGTTTTCACCGTCAAGGCGCAGCCGGCGAAGCCGCCGCCCGCGTGCATGGGCCTTATGCGCCAGTCGCTGCCGGAAGATCGAGACATGCAATCGCTGATGTTGGACACGGGGAGTTTCGCGGCGCGCGCGATCAGACCGGGATCCGGATCCGGACCCCGCGGCAGGATTTCAAAGCCATACATGTCGCGAACTCCTCAATCTGCGGCCGCGACGACCGGCGCCGCATCCTGCGCGGTATGGCTCGACCGCAACCAGCCCGCGGCCTCGCTCGCGTCCCCGGTCCAGGCAACGAACCCGTCCGGCCGCACCAGGATTGCCCGCGCACCGTAGTCCAGCACCTCTCCCTCCGCCGGGAACGACACGATCGAAGCACCGAGTGGAAAATTCCGGGTCGCCTGGCGGATGTCGCCAAGGTCGCGCTCCGACGCGCCGAAGACGATCAGCGTGTAGGACGTGCCCAGCACATCCGTGACCGGCCTGCCGTCCGCCACCCTCCGGGGTGGAAGGTGGTGGCCAGCGCGCGCTTTGAAGACATGCGTTCCGACAGCACTCGGGTGCCCCGATCCGGATACCAGCGACGACCCTTCGTAGTTCGGCTCGAAGGCGTCGACCTCGCCCGGAGTTCCGGCCCCCCTCGCCGCCCACGCCTGTGCGAAGGCATCGGGATCCGGCTCCGGATCATGGGAGGCGAGAAACGCCGCGTCCTCGAAGATGGATTTCTCGATGAAGTCGCGCGCGGTGGATTCGAAGACCGGCCGGCGTTCTTCGTCATAGGTGTCCAGAATACCATCCCCCGCCGTCCCGGCACAGACGGCGGCCAGCTTCCAGCCGAGGTTCCGCGCATCCTCGAACCCGGTATTGATGCCGTAGCCGCCGTAGGGCGGGTGAGAATGCGCGGCGTCCCCGGCGACAAAGACCCGCCCCTTCCGATAATTCTCCGCGATCGCGATGCGCAGGTCCCAGAAGCCGACGTGCTGGAACACCACGTCGAATTCCGCCCCGGCGGCGCGGTGCAGGAGGTCGACGAAATCATAATTGTCTGCCGTGGTACCCATCGGCACGGGTGCATGGAAAAACCAGTTCCGGTTCCCGTCGACCCGTCCGAAGAACTGCCAGTACCCGCCCATGCCGGCCTGCAGGACGTTGAAGAACGACTTGCCCGGATAGCGCGCCAGAAGATCGTGCAGCCCTTCGGACCGGAATACCAGCAGCACCATCAACCGGTCATGATCCCGTTTAGTCTGAACGATCCCCGCGGCTTCGCGCACCACCGATCGGCTGCCATCGCAGCCGACAAGGTACCTGCCCGTCACCTGCGCCGGTTCGCCGCCCGAAACCGCGACCGTGACACTTTCGGCGTCCTGAACCAGCCCTGTGACCTTACGGCCATAAAGCACCATCACGGTCTCCAGCTCCGCGACCCGCGCCCGCAGCACCCGCTCGGTCTCGTACTGGGGCAGCCGAGCGTTGGCGGCATGGTAGAAGGCCGCGACATGGCGGCGGTCCAGCCAGTCGTAGTGAAACTCACTTACCAGCGAGCCATGGCAGGTCATGCCGCCGAACCCCTGCTCCGCCGGGATCGGACAGGCGGCCCGCACCTCGGCCTCGACGCCCCAGGCCTTCATGTGTTCCATCGTGCGCTGGGTCAGGTTCTGGCCCTTCGGGATTGGCTGCGGCTGAGCGTGGCGCTCCACCACGCAAACCCGCACGCCACGCTGTCCAAGTTCGATGGCCAGTCCCATGCCGACAGGGCCACCGCCGGCGATGATCACGTCATGGTCAATCGTCATCTTTCACACCCTCAGATTTCGTAGGGACGGCCCAGCATCGCCTCGCGCATGCGGAGCCGGCCGGTCTCGGAGTTCACCAAATGATCGAGCATCTCGTATTGCATCATGGTCTCAAAGCGGGATTGGCCGGGGAACATGTGGACATTGTCCGACATCAGGCAGGACCAGTGCACGGTCGGCCAGATCCGCCGAAGGCAGATCTCCGAGTAGCTGTCCAGCAAGCTGGCGTCGTCACGCTTCAGGAGTCTCACGATGGTTTCTGACAGCACCCGTACATCCCCGACCGCGAGGTTCAGGCCCTTGGCGCCGCTGGGCGGCACGATATGCGCCGCGTCGCCGGCAAGGCACAGGCGACCATGCTGCATCCGTGTGCAGACGAAGCCGCGGAGTCGTGCGACGCTCTTCTCGATGATCGGTCCGCGCGACAGTCTTTCGCCGGACCCGTCGTCCATGCGATAGTCGAGCTCCGCCCAGATTTCTTCATCGCTCATCGTGGCGGGATCGAGATCATGCGGCACCTGCAGGTAGAGCCGCCCCAGGCTCTCCGAGCGCGCCGAGGCAACGGCGAGCCCCCGCGTGGAATGCGCGAAACCGCGCAATTCCCTGTTTGGCTTGGCCTGGGCCAAGATGCCCAACCACGAGAACGGGTATTCCTTGATGAAGGAGTGCGCCTCGGCCTCGGGAATGGCCTTGCGGCTGACCCCGTGAAACCCGTCGCAGCCGGCGACGAAATCGCAGGTCAGCGTCCTGGCCGTGCCGCCGTCAGTGAATCCGATGACCGGCCGGCCCTCCAGGTCGTCGAGCCCGGCCACTTCCGCCTCGAAGATGATCCGGTTTCCCGCCGCCTCGTGGTATTCGATCAGGTCCTTGACCACCTCGGCCTGTCCATAGGTCACGAGCTTGCTGCCGTCCTCGCCGACCAGCGGGATGTCGTTGCGCGTCTTGTTCCAGCGGAATTGCATGATCTCGTGCGGCAGCCCCTCGCGGTCCAGACGGTCGGCGACGCCGCAGTCGCGCAACGTCTGGACGGTCCCCGGCTCCAGTACGCCGGCCCGGACGCGCGCCAGCACGTAGTCCAGGCTGCGCTGTTCCAGGATCACGAAGTCGATGCCCTGCATGTCCAGGAGCCGCCCGAGCAGGAGCCCTGCCGGTCCCGCCCCGATGATGCCAACCTGTGTTCGCATGTGAATGCTCCAGATTAAGTGCAGGCAGGCTGCAAGAAACGATCCCGCTGCCCGCGGCGACGCCGGCACCCGCCAGCGATTTCAGGGTTGGCGGGCGGGACGCCGGGGCGCCTCGCCCGCCGGAGACCGGATCAGTCGGCCCAGGCGAAGGTCAGCGCCGACGCGCCATAGGGGTTCATCAGCAAGGCCTCGGTCTCGAGATCGAGGGTGACGGCGCTGCTGTGCAGAAACACCGCCGGGCTGGCCGAGATCGGCAAGATCAAACCGGTCTCCACCATGCGGTCATAGCCTTCGCGCACCAGTTCCTCGCGCGCCTCGGCATCGGCCTCGGAATTCGCCGACCTGGCAATCTCGCCCATGCGGGGATCGCCCGACGAGTTTCGCGTCGGCGACCCGTAGTAGAAGCTGAGCGCATAGCCCGCATCCGGCAGGCCACCATGCGTGTATTCCTGTACAAGAATCTGGATCTCGCCGTCTTGCTGCCGCTGCCGGTAGCCGCCCATCGATTGGGTATCGACGGAGGCCACGATCCCGACATCCCTGAGGTAGCCGGCGACGGCCTCGGCGATATGGCGCACCGGTCCGATCGTGGTGATCTCGATCGGGAAACCGTCGGCGAAACCGGCCTCTGCCAGAAGATCCCGGGCCAGGTCGGGGTCGAAGGATGGCACCTCGCCACCTTCCGGACAGGCCACCTGCGAGGGGAAGCAGATGCGATCGATCTGCTCGACCTCCCCGCCCCCGGCCACGATGGCCTGCTGGATGGCGCCGCGGTCGATGGCATGGAAGATCGCCTGCCGCACCAGCGGGTCGGTCAGTTGCTCCGCCCCGCTTTCGCCACTGGCATCGAGCAGCAGGTACAGGAAGTTCAGCGACTGGTAGGTCGTGACTTCTACATCCGGATTGGCGCCCGCCATCATCACCATGTCGGCGTTGTGGACGCGGATCGCGTCGAGGTTGCCGACCATCAGTTCGGCAAGCTGGCTCTGCGCGTCGGGGATCGGACGAATGCGTATCGTCTCGATCTCCGGCGCCGCGCCCACAGCATAGTCCTCGTAGCGCTCGAGCACGATCCCGTCGCTGGCATCGAGCGAGAGCAGCCGGTAGGGGCCGGTGCCGACGGCGACCTGGCCCCAGGTCGAAGGATCCTCAAGCGCGCCATGTGCGTCCGAGGGAAAGATCGGCAGCGAGGTGGCCAGCCGCGCCAGCGCCGGGGCATAGGGCTCGACCAGATGGATGCGGACGGTATCCGCGTCCACCACCTCGGCCCCCTGCATGAAGGTGAACCGAGTCCTGAGACGATAGCGCTGGTCGGGGTCGGCGATGAAGTTGATGGTATAGGCCACGTCCTCCGCATCGAAGGCGGACCCGTCGTGGAAGGTGATGCCCGACCGCAGGTCGAACTCCCAGGTCAGCGGGTCGATCTGTCGGAAATCCTCGGCCAGTTCGCCGTAGTAGCTGCGGCTGTCCGCGTCGTAGGCGATCAACCGGTTGAACACGGCCGAGGCCAGGAAATCGGTCTCCTGCTTCGGATCGAAGATGGGATCCACCCCCTCGATCGGATCGGTGAAGGCCAGGTTGAGGGTCCCGTCTTCAGGCCCCGCCTCGGCAGATCCCGCAGCCAGTGCCAAGGCGCCGACGCAAGCGATGATAGCATGCTTCATGGTCTTCCTCCCGTTTGGTTTATGTCTGGTTTCTGGTTTGCAGGGCGTGGTAACCGTGCGCGCGTCTTGCATCGCGCAGGCTCCTCCCGGCGCGGATCGCGGCGCGGATCTCCTCCTCCACGGCCTCGATGTCTTCTGCCGCCTCGATGACGGCGGTCTCGCACTCCCGCGGGATACGCAGCACGCCGTCGCTGTTGCCGACCAGGATGTCGCCCGGTCGCACCCGAATGCCGCCGATCGTGACCGGCTCCTGCGTGGCCTCGACCTGCACCCTGTCCTTGCCGGTGCGCATGGAGTAGCTGCGGGAAAAGACCGGGTACCCAAGATCCAGAGCAAGGTGCAGGTCGCGGCACGGGCCGTCGATCACGGTGCCCGCCAGCCCCTTGGCATGGGCCAGTTCGGTCAGGATGTCGCCCCAGACGGTGCAATCTTCCCGCCCGGCGTTGTCCAGCACGACAACCGTTCCGGGCGCCAGATCGTCGATGTAGTCGCCGACAGTGCCGGGGCTGTCGGGGTCCACCGGGCCGTAGCGCACGGTAAAGGCGCGCCCGGCCAGCCGGAACCCGGGGTCGCGCGGCAGAACCCCGCGGCAGACCCCATCCAGCCCCAGCCGGTCCATCGCGTCCGACAGCGACGCACAGTCGAGTGCGCCGGCCCGGTCCACCATCGGATCATTCATCGCCCGCCTCCAGCATGCTCTCGTAATCCGCGCCCAGAACCGCGACGGCAGGTCGTCCGGCGAGCAGGTCGGCCGTCATCAACCGCTCCCGCGCGGCAATGCGCTCGGCCTTGGCGACGACCGCCTCCGCCATCTCGGCCGGCACGAAGGCGACACCCGATCCGTCACCGATCACGTAGTCGCCGGGCGCGACCCGGGTGCCGGCGATCGTGACCGGCTGCCCCGACCGCGCCTCGTGCACCCGACCCCGCGCCGTCCGAGAGGTCGTGCCGCGCCCGAACGTGGGGAAGTCGAGGGCGCGGGCCTCGTCGATGTCGCGGATCGGGCCGTCGACGATGACGCCCGCAACGCCTTTCGCCCGGGCGCCGTTGGACAGCACCCCGCCCCAGCCGCCCGCATCGATGCCGGGATGCGCGACGACGATCACGCTGTCCGGTCCCGCCGCGTCGATTGCGCGAGCACCAAGATGGACTTTCGGGGCATCCGGCGGTGCGGGGCCTTCCACCACCTCGACCGTGACCGCGCGCCCGGAGACCAGCCCGTCGCCCGACAGACGCCCCAGCACGCCGACCGACGGCGGCAGCCCGAGCGCGTCGAGCGCATCCGACACGGCGCACACGTCAAGCGCGCGCAGGCGGGCAAGCAGGTCATCCGTCATGCCCGCGCCTCCCACCAGTACATGCCCTGCGCCGTGCCCGTGCCGGCCTCCGAACGATAGCAGGGCACATAGGCGACCTCGTGCATCTGCGTCGCGCAGCCCTCCATCGCGCCGACCATCGAGATCCAGCTCTTCAGCTCCGAGGTGCCCGCCTGCAGCTCGTCGAGCGGCAGGTTGCAGAAAAACGCCTTGTCCCGGCTGCGCAGCGCCTCGACGAAGCGGGCGTCCCAATCCTCGTCGATCACGAAATGGGTCATCCCGCCCGACCCGAACACGACAACGCGCGCGTCGCTCTTCCAGTCGCGGATCGCCTCGCCGACCGCCTTGCCGAAGGAGTAGGACCGTCGCGCAAGTGGCTGGTTCGGCGGAAAGAACGTGTTCTGGTAGATCGGCACGTTGGGGATCACGTCATCCTTCATGATCTGCCGGTAGATGTGGCCGAAGGCATGACTGATGCCGGTGGTCTTGGGGTTGTGGACCGGCAGGCGCGGGGAAACGGTGACGTCGAATTCCTGCGCCGTCAGGGTTCCGATTATGTGCCGCGCCAGCTCCGGATGCGCCGGGTAGGTTCGCTGTTCCTCTGGCGCGTGGCCCGCCTCCCCCTCGGCCACGCCGGGCGGCATCAGCCGGCGCCCCTCGTCCGAGGCGGGATGGTGCGAGATCGTGTCGCCGTAATAGACCATGAAGGGCGGATTCAGGTCGTCGCCGTAGATCTCGTGCTGGTCATTCCCGAAGATGACGGCGACGTCCGGTTTCATCGCCCGATAGGCTTCGGCCAAGGCCTCGGTGGCGTCGTGGCAAATGCGGTAGTTCTCTTCCATCGCCGTCCGCGTGGCTTTCGCGGCCAGCGCCTCTTGCGCCCGCAGCTCGGTGAGTTCCGCGAAAGAATAGAGCCCGCCCCGAAACCAGTGCTTCCGCGCCTTGTCCGATTCCACGCGCAGCAGCCACTGGTCGGGCGTGGTGTGCAGTTGCGGGCCGTGCGAGGTGGCAATGAATCCAACGATTTGGGCCATGTGTCAGGTTTCCTTTGCTGAATGGTCAGGCGCCGCCGCCCGGTGGCGCGGGTCGTAGAGATGGCAGGCCACCTGCGAGGCGCCCTGCGCGATGCGATCTGGCCGCAGCCGCGGGCAGATCTCGAAGGCGTCGGGGCAGCGCGGATGGAACGGGCAGCCAGGGGGTGGATTGGTCGGGTCCGGAAAGCCGCCGTCGAACCGCAGGGGCGGCAGCCCTCTGGACGGGTCGGCCGGCAGGACGGCGTTCTTCAGCTTTTGCGCATACGGATGCAGGGGCCGGTCGATCACATCCGCGGTCGCGCCGATCTCGACGATCTGGCCCAGATACATGACCGCCACCCGGTCCGAGAAATGCCGGACCGTCGACAGGTCGTGGCTGATGAACAGATAGGTGAGATCGAAGGTCTCCTTCATCTCCTGCAGCAGGTTCAGGATCTGCGCCTGCACCGAAACGTCGAGCGCCGAGGTCGGCTCGTCGCAGATCACCAGCTCGGGACGGGTGACGAGCGCGCGCGCAATGGCGACCCGCTGGCGCTGCCCACCAGACAACTGGCCGGGATAGGCGTGCTCCAGGCGCCGCGGCAGTCCGACGAGGCCCATCATCTCGCGCGCTTCCGCCCGCGCCTGCGCCGTCGACACCTCGCGCCGCACGAAGAGCGGCAGCGCGATCAGGTCGGCGATCGTGTGGCGCGGGTTGAGCGACGAATACGGATCCTGAAAGATCGGCTGAACCCGCCGCGCAAGGTCGCGACGGGACTGATCGGCCAGCGGTCGCCCGTCGAAGAAGACCTCGCCAGCCGTCGGCGCCTGGATGCCCAGAAGCACCTTGGCGAGCGTGGATTTCCCGCAGCCGGATTCGCCCACCAGCGCCAGCACCTCGCCGCGCTCGAGCGAGAACTGCACGTTGTTTAGGGCCCGAAGGCTCTGCCCCGCGCGAAACAGCGTCCGCCCGATCGGGAAGATGACGCTCAGGTCACGGGCTTCCAGCAGCGCCGTCATCGCGTCGCCTCCGCGTGGGGCTGGCCCTGCCGCGCGAGCGTCTCCGGATCGTGGATGCAGCGATAGGCGTGCCCGCCGTCCAGCCGCTCCGCGATCCGGCCGTGGTTGCAGGCGCCGCGCGCCAGATGGCACCGGTTGCGGAACACGCACCCGTCGATCTCGCCGATCAGGGACGGGACCGTACCCGGGATCGTCGGCAGCCGCCCGCCCAGATGCGCGCCACCGGGGATGCAGCTCATCAGGCCATGCGTGTAGGGATGGCGCGGCGCGGCGAACACCTCGGCCACTGTGCCCGTCTCCACGATTTCGCCCGCATACATGACCGCCACGCGGTCAGCGACGTTCGCGACCACGCCCAGATCATGTGAAATGAGGATCATCGCCGTCCCGAACTCGGATTGCAGCTTCTTGAGAATGCCGAGCGTCAGCGCCTGCACCGTCACATCGAGCGCCGTGGTCGGCTCGTCGGCAATGATGAGCATGGGGTGACACATCATCGCCATGGCGATCACCACCCGTTGGCGCAGCCCGCCCGACAACTGGTGCGGGTAGAGCGTCATGCGGGCCCCGGCGTTGTGCAGGCCGACACGTTCCAGCAGGTCAATCGCCCGTTCCCGCGCGGCCTTTCGGCCGCCCAGACCGTGCGCCGTGTAGACCTCGGTCAACTGATCGCCGATCGTGTAGACCGGGTTCAGCGCCGTCATCGGATCCTGGAAGATCATCGAGAGCCGGACACCGCGGATGCGCGAGAGCGCCGCGCGCGGCATCGACAGGATGTCGGCGCCCTCAAAGGTCATGCGGTCCGCCTCGACCCGCGCCTGCTTGGGCTGCAGCCCCATCAGGGCCAGCGAGCTTACCGATTTGCCGCAGCCGGATTCGCCGACGATGGCGAAGGTCTCGCCGGGCTCCACCGTGTAGCTGATGCCGCGCACGACCTTCAGGTCGCCCGCCGTCAGCGGGATGGAGACATGCAGATTGCGGATGTCGACGAGCGGGTTCATGCGCGACCCCGTGGCGACAGGATGTCCCGCAGCCCGTCCCCCAGCAGGTTGATGCCGACCACGAGCACGAAGATCGTGAGTCCGGGCACGTTGATGAGGTAGGGTTTGAACATCAGGTACGGTCGCCCCTCCGACACCAGAAGGCCCCAGCTCGGCATCGGGGGCTGGATGCCCAGCCCGAGAAAGGACAGCGAGGCTTCGACCAGGATCGCGATGGCCATCTCCAGCGACGCCACGACGATGATCTGGTTCAGGACGTTCGGCAGGATCTCGCGGCCGATGATCCAGGCCTTGGACGCGCCCGCCGTTTCCGCCGCCGTGATGAAGTCGCTGCTGCGCAGCTGCTGCGTCGCGGTGCGCACGACGATCGCGAAACGGTCCCAGAACAGGAAGCCCACGATCAGCGTGATGGACAGGAGCGATCCGCCGAAAATGGTGAGCAGTGACAGCGCGATCAGGACGCCCGGCATGGCCAGCTTGACGCTGGTCAGGAAGACCACGGCGCTGTCGACCCAGCCGCCGAAATACCCGCCCAGCAGGCCCAGCAGCGACCCGATGAAGCCCGAGACGACGACGGCCCCGACCCCGACTAGCATCGTGACGCGGGCACCGTAGATCACCCGCGACAGCAGATCGCGACCGAACTGGTCCGTTCCCAACAGATGCGCCGCCGATCCGCCATCCTGCCAGACTGGCGGCAGCAGGCGGTTCGTCAGATCCTGCACATAGGGATCATGCGGGGCGATCACGGGGGCCAGCACGGCGCAGAGCGCGGCCAGCGTGACGATGGCGAGGCCGATAAGGAACCCCTTGTGGCCCTGCGCCCGCAACAGCATCTCGCGGCGCGGCGACAGCGGCAGCACCTCGGGCAGATCGGTCGGCTGGTGGAGGTTCGACGCCATCAGGTCAGCCTGATCCGCGGGTCGAGCCGCGCGTTGATGAGGTCCGCGATGAGCGTCAGGATGATGTAGATGAGCGACAGGAAGAACAGGATCGACTGGACCACCGGAAAGTCGACCCGGCGGATCGACTCATAGGCGAGCGCACCGATCCCGTTGATCGCGAAGATGGATTCCACGATCACCGACCCGCCCAGCAGGAACCCCAGCGACACCGCGGAGACTGCGACGACCGGAAGGATCGCGTTGCGCAATGCGTGCTTGAAGAACACCCGGCCCGGCGACAGGCCTTTGGCCCAGGCGGTTCGCACGAAATCAGCTTCCAGAACGTCGATCATGCCGCCGCGGGTCAACCGCATCAGTTGCGGCATGACGCCGGTGCCCATGACGATCACCGGCAGGATGTAGCTCTGCCAGCCCTGCGATCCCGAAATCGGCAGCCAACGCAGCTGCACGCCGAAGAAGAACACGAGGAAGAGCGCGAACCAGAAATTCGGAACCGCCTTGCCGAAGACCGCGACGCCAAGGGCCAGCTGGTCGACCCACCCACCTGCGCGCACCGCCGCCAGCACACCCAACGGTATGGCGATCACCAGCCCGAACAGCAGGCTCAGGACTGCCAGCAGCGCCGTCACGCCGACCGTTTCGAGCATCATGTCGAGGACCGGTTCATTGGTGAACAGCGACCGACCGAAATCCCCGCGAACCGCCCCGGCCAGCCAGTCGAGATACTGAACGGCAAAGGACCGGTCGAGGCCATAGAGCCGCGCCGTCTCGGCCACTTCCGCCTCGGTGGCACCCTCGCCGGCCAGGACCAGCGCCAGGTCGCCCGACATGCGCAACAATGCGAAGCTGATCAGCGAGACGGTGATGCCGACCGCGATGGCGACAATCAGGCGCCGGACGAAGAAACTCAGCATCAATCAGGCCTCCAGTTTGAAGAGCCGCCGGGCGTTGCCGCCGAAGATCGCCGCCCTGTCGGCGTCGCTGAGAAAATCCATGTCCCGGATGAAGGGCAGGATCGTGTCGAAGGTTTCGCCGGTATCGGGGTTTACCGCTGACCCGACGCCCGGCATCTCCGCACCATAGAGGCATTGCGACGGTCCGACGACCTTGACCAGCAGCTCGATCGCCTCTCGCCCGTACAGGACCGTGTCGAAATAGAGCTTTCTCAGCCGCGTACTGAATCGTGTCGCGGCCGAGGTGTCCATGCCGCGGCGCGGAACGCTCGTGGCATCGAACCGGCCCAGCTGATAGGGGATCGCGCCGCCACCATGGCTGATCAGCAGCTTCAGGTCCGGGAAATCCTCCAGCACGGTCGATCGGCACAGGCCATAGACCGCCGTCGTCTCCTCGTTGATGAAATGGAGCGAATAGGGCTCGCGCGCCGGTTCGCGCGACGAGGCCGAGTGGATGTGCCCCACCACGTCCAGTTCCACGAGCTTTTCGTAGAGCGGATACCAGTAGCGGTCGCCCATCGGCGGCGCCTTGCGCCCGGAATTCTCGAACGGATCCGGATTGATCAGGCAGCCGCGAAACCCGTGCTCCGACACGCAGCGTTCAAGCTCGGGCAGCGCCGCCTCGATCGGGCTGTCGCCGGTCTGCGGCAAGGCGCCGACCCCGGCGAAGCGGTCAGGATAGAGCGCGACCTGGCGTGCCAGGATGTCGTTGGCCATCTTGACGTAGGCATGCACAAGGGGCTTCGGCTCTTCCGAATGCATCAGCTGGAACGGACGCGGCGACAGCATCTGCATGTCGACCCCGGCCCGGTCGAGGCATTCGAGATGCCCCCAGGGGGCCATCTCGACACGCGACAGCGCCTCGTGGATCTCGTCGTCTGAAGGCAGTTTTCCCTTCAGCCCATGCGCGCCCCGATGCGACAGAAGCCCCGCCTTGAATACGGGCAACTGCGCCGGGACTGCCATGTGCGCGTGGCAGTCGATAATCTTCACGATGTCCTCCCTGCCGCGATGGTCCAGATCGCGTCTGAGGAATCAGTAACTCAGGATTTTCAATGCGTCAAGTTTTCCCATTATACGGGATTTTATTATCATCAAGACAGCTGGCGGCTCAGGATTCGGGCCGTAAGTCGCACTTGCGCCATGATTTCCTTGCGTCGCCGGTCGCCCAGGGCGTCGCTGCGATCGACGAAGCCCAACGTGCCGACGACGGTGTCGGGGCCCACCAGAATCGGCGCTGCTATACCGACGATCCCCGGACGCAATTCGCCATCACTCAGGCACACCCCGGCCGCTCGCACCTCGCGGAGCTTGGTCTGAAGCTCGCCAAAGTCCCGCCCGAGGCCCGAGGCGGCAAATTCGGCAGCGTTCTCTTCATAGATCCGCACCAGCCGGTGGCGCGGGAGATGAGCCTGGATGGCGCGGGCGTTCGCGCCGCGCACCAGCGGCATCGGCTGACCGCGCCTGTGTGTTTCCTGGCCTTCGGGAAGCGATGTTTCGAACTCCACGCAGATGAACCGGTCCCGAAACAGCCGATTCACGAGCGCGGTGCCACCGAACTCCTCCACCAGCGATTGGACGATCGGTCGCCCCGCCAGGGTCAGCGGGTCGGATTTCCTCAACCGGTATTCCAGCGAAAAAATCTTCGGCCCCAGCACGAAGGCGTTGCCGCTTCCCTGCGCCAAAAGCCCGTGCTCGCAAAGATCCGCAAGATAGCGGTAGACCGTCGATCGCGAGAAGCCGAGGTGTTCGGACACCTCCTCCGCGCTCCAATCGCTCTTCGGAGAATCAAATAGTTCCAGCACGGCAAGCAGCTTGCTGGTTCGAACATCGCTCAACTCAAATATCCCGCATGCTGAGAAATATTTCCGTATATAGCCCTCGCATCTTCCCTAATATGCTCCGGCGAGGTCGCAATCAACGGGTCTTGCACAGTCACAGCAACGCGGAACATCGGCAGATTGTCTGCTCGATGATTTTTCTCAGGGTTCAACTCGATCCGAAATCCGTCACGCGAGGGCTGGACCCTTGAGCCGCGAGAACAGGCGCAGCGCGTTGCCGGAAAAGATCTGGTCCCGGTCCTCTGCCGAAAACTCCGGGCTCTGATCGATGTAGCGCTTCGTGTCATCGAAGAAATGCCCGGTGTCAGGGTCGACGCAACGCACCGCGCCATGCATCTCGGAGGCGAAAAGCACGTTCTTCACGGGCACGACCTTGGCCATCAGGTCGATGCCCGGCTGGTGGTAGACGCAGGTGTCGAAATAGAGGTTCTCGCCCATCAGATCCGCCGGCTCCTTGCGACCGCGTTCGATCGCGAGACCGCGGTAGCGGCCCCAGTGATAGGGCACGGCGCCGCCGCCGTGGGGAATGATGATGCGCAGGCGGGGAAAGCGCTCGAACAGGTCGGAGTCGAGTATCTGCATGAACACCGAGGTGTCGGCGTTGATGTAATGCGCGCCGGTGAACTGGTGGTTTGGGTTGCACGACTGGCTGACGTGGATCATCGCCGGCACGCCGAGGTCTTCGAGCTTCTCGAAGAACGGGAACCACCATGGGTCGGTGAGCGGCGGATCGGTCCAGTGGCCACCCGACGGGTCGGGGTTGAGGTTGCACCCGATGAAGCCGAGCTGCTCGACGCAGCGCACCAGCTCCGGGATTGCGTTTTCGGGCGGCACCCCCGGCGCCTGCGGCAACTGGCAAACCGGTGCGAAGTTCTCGGGATATAGCTTGCAGACGCGGGCGATCAGGTCGTTGCACAGGCGTGACCAATGCCGGTTCATCCCGTCGTCGCCCTGATGATGCCCCATGCCACCGGCGCGGGGAGAAAAGATCGTCAGATCGGTGCCGCGTTCGCGTTGCAGGCGCAATTGCGTCGACTCGAGGCTATCGCGTATCTCGTCGTCGGTGATGACGGGGCCGTCCGGGTGATCCAGCTGCGAGACGTCGCCCCTGGCGTCGATCTGTTGCGCACGCCAGGCCTCGTGCTGCTTCGGCGCGGTCGTATAGTGCCCATGGCAATCGATGATCATGCGTCATCCTCGTTGAAGGGGAGTTTCGCGCTGCCCTCGTCGCGCGGCCGGCGACGCAGGACCGAGCCGAAGATCGGCGCCACGACGAGAAGCGCGGCAATCGCGAGGATTGTGGCAGCGATAGGGCTGCTGAAGAAATAGACCGGGTCGCCACGCCCCATCAGCATGCCGCGCCTCAGGTTTTCCTCGAGCATCGGCATCAGGACGAAGCCGATCAGCATCGGCGCCAGGGCGAACCCGCGGGAGCGGAGCAGGTAGCCGAGCAGCCCGAAGAGCAGCATGAGCGCCACGTCGAACACGGCGTTCGAGATGCTGTAGGCGCCGATGCAGATCAGCACGACAATGGACGGATAGAGCAGCCGGTAGGGGATGTTGAGCAACGACACCCAGACGCCGATCAAGGGGATGTTGAGGATGAGCAGCAGCAGGTTCCCGATCCAGAAGCTCGCAACCAGCCCCCAGAACAACTCGGGCTCGGACTGGATCAGCATCGGGCCGGGCACGATCCCGTGGATCATCAGCGCCCCGATCATGATCGCCATGGTTGGCGTGCCGGGGATGCCGAGCGACAGCGTCGGGATGAAGGCGGTCTGCACCGCGGCGTTGTTCGACGCTTCGGGCCCCGCGATGCCCTCGACCCGGCCGGTACCGAAGTCTTCCGGGCGGTCGGAGATCCGCCGCTCGGTCGCGTAGCTGGACAGCGCCGCGACCGAAGGGCCGGTGCCCGGAAGCGGTCCGAAGAAGCAGCCGAACCCCGCCCCGCGCAGGATCGGCCAGACCATGCGCCGCCAGTCGTCGCGCGTTGGCAGCATCGAACGCATCGTCACCTTGTGCTTCACCCGCTCATGCGACTGCCGGACCGAACAGATGATTTCGGACAGGCCGAACAGCCCCATCGCGACCGGCACCAGCGACAGCCCGTCGATCAGCTCGTGAAAACCGAAGGTGTAGCGATACGTTCCGTCGTAGATGTCGATGCCGACGGTGCTGACGAGACCGCCCAGCAGGATCATCACGAAATTCTTCCGGCGATCGGCCCCGCCCACGCCCGACACCGCCACGAAGCAAAGCAGGATCAGCGCGAAATACTCCGCCGGACCAAAGGCCAGGCCCACGTCCACGATCAGCGGCGTCAGCAGCGTCAGCACGACGATGCCGATGCTCCCGCCGATGAACGAGGCAACCGTGGTGATGAACAGCGCGACGCCCGCGCGCCCCTGCTGCGCCATCGGATAGCCGTCGAGGCAGGTGATCGCGTTGGACGGCGTTCCCGGCAGGTTCAGCAGGATCGACGCGGTCGAGCCGCCATATTCGGCGCCGTAGTACACGCCGGCCAGCATCACGATGCCGGTGGTTGGATCGAGTGAAAACGTGAGCGGCAGGATCAACGCGATGGCCGCCATCGCGCCGATGCCGGGAATGACGCCAATGGCGGTGCCTAGCAGCACGCCTGCGAAACAGGCGAGCAGGTTCGCGGGCAACAGCGCGGTCGACAGGCCGAGGATCAGGTTGTCCATGCGCCGCTATCCTCCGAAAGCCCGGACCGGCAGGCCCAGTCCGGCGATAAAGATCGCCCAGACGCCAACGGCAAAGACGGCAGCGTAGGCGACGAAGTCCAGATACCGGGCCTCGCTCTGGCCGGCATAGGCGATGCCCATGCACAGGAGCGTCGCGGGGATAAGGCCCGCGCGCTCCACGGTCAGGATGAAGACGACAACGCCCGCCCCCACGGCTGCGAGCGCGCGGAGATCGAGCGTATCGGTCCCCTGTTCGCGGCCGGCCCGGACGAGGCCGGTCACCGACAGGAGCGCGATGCCCCCCGACAGGGCGAGCGGGATTATCGCCGACCCAATCCGCGGGCCGCTGCCAAACCCGAAACTCAACGCCTGGATGAAAGCCGCTCCCGCGACGAGGCACAAGATGCCCCAGGTCACATATCTCGCCATGTCTGCCTCGCAGGAAGTGGGGCGGACGGCGTGACCCGTCCGCCCGCAGATGGTTCGCTCATGTCATTCCTGGAACGCAGGATTGTCGAGCGTCTCACCCCACCAGTCGTACTGGGCCGATATGTACTGCGCGAAGGCCGCGGGCGAGGCCGATGGCGTCGCCTCGACGCCGATCGCGCTGTAGCGCTCGACCACGGTCTCGTTGTCCGCAAGCGACGCCATGCCGGAGTGCAGCGTGTCGATCACCTCCTGCGGGACCCCGGCGGGGGCAAGCAGGCCGAACCACGACCCCATGACGAAGTTGTCGAGCCCCGCCTCGGCTGTCGTCGGAACATCCGGCAGCAGCATGCTGCGCTCGTCGGCGGCTATGGCCAACGGAACGACGGCCCCCGACGCGATGTGCGGCAGGAACGCGGGAACGTTGTTCATGTTCAGTTGCACCCGGCCTGCGACGAGATCGTTCAAAGCCTCGCCCGCGCCACTGTAGGGGATGTGCAGCAATTGCGAGCCGGTCATCTCGTTGTAGAGCTCCCCCGCGACATGGGCGACTGTGCCGACCCCGCCCGAGGAATAGTTCATTGCAGCCCCGGCGTCCGACGACGTCAGCGCCATCAACTCTTCCAGTGATGTCGCCTCGACAGACGGATGGGCGACGATCAGGACCGACGACACGACGGCGGCGCTGATCGGCGTGAAATCCGCGATCGGGTCATAGTCCACGTCGCGCAGGTTCGGGTTCACGTTGTGCGTGCCCGTGGTTCCGAACAGTAGCGTGTAGCCGTCGGCCTCCGCCCCCGCGACCATTGCCGCGCCGATCGACCCGCCGCCGCCGCCGCGGTTCTCGATGACGAAGGATTGCCCGAGCGCTTCGGACAGGTGATCCGCCGCGATGCGGGCGATGTTGTCGGTATTGCCCCCCGCCGAGAACGGCACGATGATGGTCACCGGCCGTTCGGGATAATCGGCATGGGCCGCACCGGCCCAGACCAGAGCAGTCGATGCAAGAATGGCGAGCGTTGCCCGCTGAGATGTAAGTTTCATGAAGTCCTCCCTTACTCCGCGGCAATCAGACCACGCAAAGGACCGGCGAGGCCAGATCATTATCGTGATGGCTTTTTCATTCTGCTTATGCCCGGATCGGTCTTGAGCCTTTCTGCCGCGAATATAGAGAGCCGGTTTCAAAAATAACTGCGTGAAAACATTCACATAGCTGCTCGCAGTTTCCAACATGCGCAGCCGGAGGTTTTCGTGTTACTTGTGGGTCGGCCACGGACAGTTGGCGTGACAGCACGAGGGCGCAGGCACGATGCCGGACAAGACCGTTCTGCCGATCCCCGGTATCTCGCTCCGGCACCTGCGATCCTTCGCCGCCGTGCTGGAGGCGGGGAGCGTGACCGCAGCCGGGGCGGCACTCCGGCGAAGCCCGTCTTCGGTGTCCCGCTCCGTCGCCTTGCTCGAGCAGGGCCTCGGCGCGGCCTTGCTGGACCGGTCTGCGTTCGGGCTAACCCCGACGGTAGAGGGACGGCTGGTCGCGGGACGCTGCGCCACCATCCGGGCAGAGCTGGACAGGTGCAAGACGCAGCTCGGGCGCGACCATCGCGCCGGCCTGCGCGACAATGCTGCGGTCTTCGCAATGCTGGCCGACCTGGCGCACCTGCGCGCCCTCATCGCCGTTGACGACCACCATTCGGTCCAGCGCGCGGCCGATCAGCTGGGGCTGACGCAACCGGCGGTTTCCTATTCCCTGCGCCAGCTCGAGGCGGATCTCGGCCTAGCACTGTTCACCCGTCTGACGACCGGTATGGCTGCCACGCCCGCGGGCGCCGCGATGTCGCTTTGCGCGCGGCGCATCATCGCCGAGATCGCCAGAATCCACGATGACATCCGGTCCGCGGGCGGCATCCCGTCGGGGATCGTCCGGGTGGGCGGCCTCCCCTATTCCAGGGGCGTCCTGCTGCCCGACGCGATCAAGATGGTGCTCGCCCGTGAGGGCGGCGTCGAGATCCGCACGGTGGAAGGACCGATCGAGACGATGATCTCGGCGCTCAGGATCGACGAGATCGACGCGCTGATCTGCGCCTACCCCGAACGCCGTCTGCTCGAGGGGATCGAGGTCGAACAGATTGCCGAGGACCAGCTTGGGTTCTTCGTGTCCCATGACCACCCCCTCGCGGACCGGCGGCGGCTCGCCCTGTCGAACCTGACGGCGCATTCCTTCATCTTGCCTCCGTCCGGCAGCATCACCCGCCGGATGATGGAGGAATTCTTTGCCGCATCCGGGCTTCCACCGCCGGTCGGACGTGCCGAGACCTCGTCGTCATCGCTGATCCGCAACCTGCTGCGCGGGTCCGACTACATCGCCTTCCGGTCGATGCGGGAGTTCAGCGAACAGATCCCTGACAGCCGGATTGTCGGCCTCGATATCGACATGACCCTGCCCACGCGCACGATCTGCGTGCTGCGCCGCCAGGGCAGTGTGCCCACCGCAGCGGTGCAGGTTTTCCTGTCGGCGCTGCGCGAGGTCGGCAGGTCCGTGCTTGCTCACTGAACGCTGCCGCCGAAGCGCACCACCATGTCCCACGCGGCCTGCACCGAGGCGCCAGAGGGCCCGGCAAGCCGCACCGCCGTGACGTCCATCGCCGTTCGGGGCAGGAGGTCGGAAAGATCGGCAAGGCTTCCTGCGGCGATCCGTCCGTCGGCGAGCGACAGCGGCACCCAGGCCACCGCCACGCCGGCCGAGGCGATCTCGAGCGCGGCAAGCGTGAGCGCCGTCTCGGCGCTGGCGCTGACCTGCAGGGTCTGGCGAAGCCCCGCGAGGATCTGGCGTTCGAGCAACTGGCCGAGAAATACGTCGCCGGGATAGGTGACGCAAGACAGGGCGCCCTGCGCGATATCCGTCTCGACCCGCGCCCGATGGCCCGCGCCGATCACCGGCACCAGCCAGTCGCGCCCCACCTCGGCCACCTCGACGAAGTCGGGCCGAACCGGGTGCGCCAAACCGGGCGGCCGGTAGACGAGCGCGATGTCTGCCTGCCGTGCCAGAAGCTGCGCAAAGCATTCGTCGAGGTTGGCCGACACCAGCCGCACGAAAAGCCGCGGCGTGCTGCGGCCGAGCGCCTCGATGATGGCGGGCGTGGCCGAGGTCGTCAGAGCGTGCTGGCTTGCGATGACGATCCGGCGCGCCGCACTGTCCGCGCCCTGCCGCAGGTCGTGTTCGAGATCGCGCAGGGCCCTGGCGATCCGCCCGATCTGCTCGCGCTGCTCCTCGGTCGTGGGCTTGAGGGCGATCGGTTTTCGGGTGCGGTCGAACAGTTCCACCCCGACGTGATCCTCGATCTGACGGATCCTCCGGGAAAACGCGGACTGGGTCAGGCGGCGACGCTCGGCGGCCGCCGAGAGCGAGCCGGTTTCGGCAACGGCAAGGATGTCTTCCAGCCATTCGAGACGCATGCGAGACCCATAACATGTGATTCTTGCATATTAATGCGCGAATTTCGAATTTGACCAGCGCTTTTCCCTCCGCAACTCTCGCATGACGCAACTCGAAGGGATTCTGACATGCTCCTCGCCCGGTTTCCGAGGGTCTTCCTCGCCCATTTGCCGACGCCACTCGAACGGCTGGACAGGTTGAGCCGCGAGCTTGGCGGACCCGAGATCTGGATCAAGCGCGACGACTGCACCGGCCTGTCAACCGGCGGCAACAAGACCCGCAAGCTCGAATTCCTGATGGCCGAGGCGCAGGCACAGGGCGCCGACACGGTGATGACCCAGGGCGCGACGCAATCGAACCACGCGCGCCAGACCGCGGCTTTCGCTGCAAAGCTGGGGATGGCCTGCCATATCCTGCTTGAGGATCGGACCGGCTCGAACGATCCGAACTACAATTCCAACGGGAACGTCCTGCTCGACCACCTCCACGGTGCCACGACGGAAAAATACCCGGGCGGCGAAGACATGAACGCCGCGCTCGAGGCGGCAGCCGAACGCGTCCGCGCCGAGGGTCGCACGGTCTACACCATTCCCGGCGGCGGCTCAAATCCGACCGGAGCCTTGGGCTACGTCAACTGCGCCTTCGAACTCGTCGGGCAGGCCAACGACCGTGGACTCGTCATCGACCGGATCGTCCACGCGACCGGCAGCGCCGGAACCCAGGCGGGGTTGGTGACGGGGCTGAAGGCGATCAACGCGCAGATCCCGCTTCTGGGCTACGGCGTGCGGGCGCCGAAGGACAAGCAGGAGGAAAACGTCTTTGCTCTGGCCTGCGCGACCGCGGACAAGCTGGGCTGCGCGGACATCGTGTCCCGCGAGGATGTGGTGGCCGATACCACTTATGTTGGGCCGGGTTACGGCATCCCGCGCGCCGACACGATCGAGGCGATCCGCATGTTCGCGGAGCTCGAGGGCATCTTGCTCGACCCGGTCTATTCCGGAAAGGGCGCCGCCGGACTGATCGACTATTGCCGCAAGGGCATCTTCAAGAAGGGCGAGCGCATCGTTTTCCTGCACACCGGCGGCGCGGCGGGGTTGTTCGGCTACGACGCGGTCTTTGCCGACGGTGCGCTGTCCGCTTCCGCCTGATGCCGCCACGCGACCCACCCCGCCGAATGATCGGCATCCTTGGCGGCATGGGGCCGGAGGCGACCGTTCTGCTGATGCAGAAGGTCATCGCCGCCGTGCCCGCCGAGGATGACGCCGACCACATCCCCCTGCTTGTCGACCAGAACCCGCAGGTTCCCTCCCGCATCGCGCGCCTTGTCGAAGGCACGGGCGACGACCCGGGGCCGGTGCTGGCCGCGATGGCGCAGCGCCTGGAGGGCGCGGGCGCGACGGCGCTGGCGATGCCGTGCAACACAGCGCATCACTACGCCGACGCGATCCGCAAGGCCGTTTCGGTGCCGCTTCTCGACATGGTGGCGCTGTCGGTCCGCCACGCAGCCAATCTCGCAGGACCGGGCGGCCGCGTCGGAATTCTCGCCTCGCCCGCCGTGCGCCGGATCGGCCTCTTCGATGGGCCTATGGCTGCCGCGGGCCTCGTGCCGGTCTACGCCTCGGACGAGGTGGCGATGCTGGCGGCCATCCGGTCGATCAAGCGCGAAGGCCCGACCGCCGCCGCGCACGCGACGCTCCGGCAAGCGTCGGACCGACTTTGGGTCGAGGGCGCCAGCGTCCAGATGATCGCCTGCACCGAATTCTCGATGATCGCCGATGCCATGGCAGGCCGGGCGACGGCCTTCGACACCCTCGACTGCCTCGTCGCGGCCATCGTCACGGCGTCCTGTGCGGCAAAGGCGCCTTCGTGATGGATCGCACCCTCCGCCACGTCCTCGGCCGACCTGTTCCGGCCTGGGTCATGCAGGTCTGGGCCGGCACCGTCGTGGCCGCGACCGTTACGCTGGCCGCGCAGTTTCTTGCGGGCAGGTCCGGCCTTCCCGTCATGCTCGTCGCGCTGCTTATCGGCATGTGTTTCAACTTCCTCGACGGCAGTCCGCGCACCGGCCCTGGCCTCACATTCTGTTCGCAGGTCCTGTTGCGGGTCGGGGTCGCGCTTTTGGGCCTGCAGCTGACGTTTTCAGACATCGCCGGCCTCGGAGTCGGTTCGGTGGTCGGGGTGGCGGGGCTTCTGGCGGCGACGATCGGGTTCGGCATCCTCTCGGCACGGGCTTTCGGGTTTCCGGCGGCCTTCGGCCTGCTCACCGGCGGTGCGGTTGCCATCTGCGGAGCCTCGGCGGCACTTGCCATCGCGGCGCTGCTCTTGCCCCGCCACCTGAGCGAAAAGGACGTGCTGGTGACGGTGGTCGGCGTCACCGCTCTCTCGACCGTCGCCATGATCGCCTATCCCGTCCTGTTCACGAGCCTCGGCTTTTCGGAGCAGCAAGCCGGCTACCTGATCGGGGTCACGATCCATGACGTCGCGCAGGTGGTCGGCGCCGGCTATTCCATCGGCGAAGAGGCCGGCGACATCGCGACGTTCAGCAAGCTCTTGCGGGTGGCGTTCCTGCCGCTCGTGCTTCTGGTGATCGCAACCGCCTTTCGACCTGGAAATGGCGCCTCCGTGCGCCTGCCGTGGTTCGTCGTCGCCTTCGTCGGCCTGATGCTGTTGCGCAATGCCGTGCCTCTCCCCGACGCGGGGGTGGAGGCCATGGGCGACCTGTCCCGCTTCCTCTTCGTCATGGCAATCTCGGCGCTGGGGGTGAAGACCTCGCTTGGGCACCTCTTCCGCTCCGGTCGCGGCGGGATCGGCCTGATCGCGGTCCAGACCTGTTTTCTGCTGGTCTGCGCGCTCGTGCTGGTCGGGGCCTTGGCCTAATTCGAACCGGTCTCGGCAAACCGCCACGCCGGCGCGCTAATCGAAGGGATGCGCGGGTGGGAGATGGCGAACCTGGACGAAACAATCTTGCCCGCAAGCAGGTCAGAAAAATCCTGCCAATAAGGCGCTGGAACCTAGAAACGTCTGGTCAGGGTGGCGGAGGAGATAGGCCTGACGTCCAACCATCTCCACGGGAGCCAGATTACATCACTTGCGAAGGGTTTCGATGAATGTCTGGAGTCCTGAAGCACTATCTGGTGCTTTAACCGCGAAACGGCCGTTCTCCCTCACCATCACGTCTGCGATCGCACGGTGTTGCGGAGCGTCCCGAGCACTGACGATTGCAGCTCGACGACATCCCCATCCTGCAGGTAGCGGTCATGTTCCAGGCCGCACCCGTCCTTGAGCGTGCCCGAGCCGAAGATCTCGCCGGGGTAGATCGTCTCGTCGCGGGACACGTAGGCAATCAGGTCCTCGAAGGTGAACAGGCTGTCGCTGGTCGTCGAGCTCGCCCAGACCTCGCCGTTGACACGGGCTTCGAGCGTCAGGTCGTAAGGGTCTGCGATTTCGTCCGCGGTGACGATCCAGGGACCGAGGCTGTTTGCGCCGTCGAAACTCTTGCCCTTCGCCGGCCCAAGGCCGCCCTTCATTTCAAGGAACTGCGCATCGCGGGCCGAGAAATCGTTGAACAGCGTGTAGCCAAAGATGTGGTCCCGGGCGTTCGCCTGCGTGATGTCCTTGCCCGCCTTACTAATCACCGCCGCGAATTCCAGCTCGAAATCCATGATCTCGCTGTACCTGGGCCAGCTGATTTCGTCTCCCGGCCCGGACACGTTGTTCCGGTTCGAGATGTAGTAAACTGGGCGGGTCTTGAAGATCTCGGGCACCTCCCCCGGAGCCGTGTCGCCCACCGGGGTGCCTTCCAGACGCGCGGCGAGCTTTCGCATGCCGACGGCGCTTTGCCTGATGTGTCCCGGGAAAATGAAGAAGTCGCGGATCTGTTCGGGGCGCGGAAGCGGCGCAAGCAGCCGGACCTTGGAGAGGGCGAGACGGTGTTCCTGCCCGCTGCGGGCCAGGTCCCGGATCACCTCCAGGGCCTCGTCACCGCGCTCGATCAGCGAAACCATCGAGCCCAGGAACGGATGTTCGGATCCCGCCGCACTCAGGTCAAGGATGGACCCGGCCTCGGCATCGACAAGTCCGACGCGGGGCCGGTCCCCGGCCACGAATGTCGCGAGTTTCATGCAGTCACTCCTTTTCGATCGCCCGTTGAAAGGCCGGGCGGGATTCCATTCGGTCGAGGAAACCCGCGATCTTCGTGGCCGAGCCGGGCAGAAAGCCTCGGTCTCGCGCCGCGATCAACGGGTAGCTCATCATGATGTCTGCCGCCGAGAACGCGTCGTCGGCGAAGCAGGCGCTTTGCGTAAGCCTGTCCTCTGCAAGGTCGAGGGCGCGGTGCAACTGCGCCAGGGCCGCAGCGGTCAAGCCGTCTGATGCCGGCGCGAGCGGGGCCAACACGTGCAGGAGGGTCAGCGGCAGCGTTCCCGACCCCTCGCCGAAATGGAACCAGAACAGGTAGTGATCAAAGCCCGCATCGCCTGTTGTCCTGAGCAGGCGCTCGCCGCCATGCCGTGCGAGCAGCCAGGACATGATGGCACCGGATTCCGCGAGCGTGGTATCGCCATCGACGATCACGGGCGACTTGCCGAGGGGGTGCACCGCGGCAAGGGATGGCGGCGCCTTGAGCGTGCCCGGCTCGCGCGCGTATCGCACGATGTCGTAAGGCCGGCCGAGTTCCTCCAGCAGCCACGCGATCCGATGGCCGCGGGACTGGTCGAGGTTGTGAAGGGTGATCATCGGGTCCGCAATCCTCAGTGGCTGTGCGAATGCGTGTGTCCGGCGGCGACGGCGCCATCACCGACCGCTCCTGCACCGGTCAGTTCGGGAACCCACCCGCCCAGGCTTGCGCCACCCGCCTCCAGCAAGCGGTCCCGGCAGGCTTCGACCCGGCCACGCAGGGACTCGATGTCGAGATCGACCAGCTTGCCGTGGCGCTTCACGATCCGGCCGGCGACCATTACCGTGTCGATGTTACCTTGGTGCGCGCCCATAACGACGGCGCCGGCGGCGTAGTTCAGGGGGATCATTCCGACGGTATCGCAGGCGATGATCATGAGATCGGCCTGCTTGCCCGGCGTCAGCGAACCGGTCAGGTGATCGAGCCCGTTTGCGCGCGCGCCTTGCAAGGTCGCGAATTCGATCACGTCCCGTACCGACAGGTCGAGAGAGATCGGATCGGCCCCTTCGCGCAGGCGGCGTTCGTTGGAATCGCCGCGCACCACGGACAGGGCCGCCTTCATCAGCGCGAACATGCTGCCGCTGACATTGGTGCAGGTGTCGATGGAAAAGCTCGGCCTGATACCGGCCCGCAGCACCCGCTCCACGGCCGGATGACCGTGCCCCATGTGCATCTCCTCTTCCACCGACAGCGAGACGGTGCCGCCGGAATCGGCGATCATCTGGATTTCTTCATCCGTCACGCCGTTGCAGTGGATATGGGTGACGTTCGACCACAGAAGGTCGTTGTCGCGCAGGATCTGCACTGGCCGGATCTTGGCCCAGGTGCCGTTGCCGCAATGCACCGAGATGCGCAGGTCGAGGTCCCTCGCCTGCTCCCATTCGGCCTTCACCACCTCCAGCGTCGACAACTCGGGCCCGCGCGCGGCCATGGCCAGTTGCGTCAGCTGGTCGTTGGAGGTGAAATAGCGCTTGCGCAGGCGTTCGATGTCGCGCGACGGCGCGTCGATGCTCTTGTGATCGGCCCGTGCCGCTAGGGCGGCCCATTCCCGCGAGGATTGACCGTAGCCCAGGATCGTCCGCGCGCCCGACTCCATGTGCGCCCGGACCACTTCGTCGGCGTGGTCCGGCGAGAGAAGATTGTGGTTCCAGTCGAACAGCTGTGTGAAGCCGGCTTCGAGCGCCTCAGCGATGCCGAGTTGGAGCGCCACGAACATGTCGTCGGGCGTGTAGCTCGGGCCAAAGCGCCGGAACATCGCCTCGGCGTAATGTGCGATGGTCCAGTCGGTGCCGATGTAGCGCAAGGGCGCCTGCCAGGTATGGCGGTGCGTGTCGACGAACCCGGGCATGACAATGCTATTCGTGGCGTCGATGATCTCGACGTTCTCGGGCGAGACCTCGATCTTCGGGGCGACGGCGACGATCTTTGACCCCCGGACCAGCACCTCGCCGATGAACTCGTTGGGCAGGTCGGGGTCGACCGACAGGATCGTTCCGCCTCGGATCAGGATGTCGCGGTCGCTCATGATAGACCCTCGCTCGCGTGTATCGGGTTAATGGGCAGGCACATGGCTGTGCCGATCCTTGGCGTGCGCGGCGGCGTGATGGCTGCCGCAACAGACCAGACCGGGCGGCGGCAGACGCAGGCGGCTGAACCGCTCGTTGTCAAACTCGCCGTTTTCCTTTCGGAACGACGAGAGCATCTGGTCCCGCGCCGCCAGCGTCAGCCCCATCACGCGTGTCTTGTCGACATCAAGGAGAACCCCGTTCCGCTTCTTGATCTCGCCGTCGACGAGGACCGTGTGGATGTCGCGCACGCTGGCAAAGTTCACGACAGCGCCGAGCGGATCGTTCACCGGCATCATCGACCAGCTGTCGGTCGAGATCAGCACGATATCGGCGCGTTTGTCAGGCGTGAGCGAGCCGGTGATGTGGTCGAGGCCCGCCGTCCGCGCGCCCTCGATCGTCGCGAATTCCAGCACGTCGCGGATGCCGATCGTCGGCGACCACTCATCGCGCAACCCGCCGCGACCGACGATCATGCCCGACTGCTCCATGTAGTCCAGCATCCGCTGCATGTGGAAGCAGAGCCGCATCTGGGTGAACATCTCGCCGGGAACGTTCACGACGACATCGACACTGAGGCTTGGCCGTACGCCGATCTCCAAAAGGCGCCCGGTCGGCGGCACCCCGATGCCCATCGGCATGTTGCTGCCCGGCGCTAGAGACACCTTCCCGCCGCTGTCGCGGATGTAGGTCAGCTCCTCGTCGGTACAGGTGCAGCAGTGGATGTAGGTGACGTCCGGCCCCATCAGCCCCTGCTTGTGAAGTTCGGCAACCGGATGCCAGGACCGGATTTCCGGTCCGACGCCATCGATGCCGCAGTGAAAGCTGATGCCGAGGCCGTACTCGCGGGCGATGCGCCAATCCTCCGCGACGGTTTCGGGCGTGGTGACGCAAGGCCCGCGCGCGCCGAGCGCCAGGGTGACGAGCTGATCCTCGCTTGCGAAATAGTCGCGGCGAAGGCGTTTCGCCTCGGCCTCGGGAATGGGGCGACGGCTGGGAAACTCCTCTTCCCACGAGTTCTGGAAGTTCGGCGACCAGGCGAAGACGGCGCGCAACCCCGCCTCGCGCAGCGCTGCAACCGACGCGTCCGCATGCTCCGGCGTGATACCTGCGACGTGGTTCCAGTCCACCAGGGTGGTAACCCCCGCATCGAGCGCCTCGAGCGAGCCCGCCAGCGTGCCGGCATAGGCATCTTCGGCACGCACGACGCTTTTCATGCGTTGCAGGACCGTCTCGCTGTAGTCGCGGTGCGTCCCGTCGGCGAGAACCGCGCGCACCGGCGCCTCCCAAGTGTGCCTGTGGGTGTCGACGAAACCCGGGATGGCGATCATCGTGCTGGCGTCGATCACCTCGCAATCATCGGCCTCGATCGTGGGCGCGATGGCGCGGATCACCTTGCCCTCGATCAGGATGTCGCCGCAGGCAAGATCGCCGATCTTCGGGTCGACGGAGACGATGGCGGCCCCTTTGATGAGCTTCCTGTTGGACATGGTCTTCTCCTTTCTGCGTCTCGGCCTCGGATCAGCGTAGGTCGACCAGAAATGTCGCGATGCCGGGGACAAAGATGATGAGCCAGAGCACGAGGAACATCATCAAGGCGAAAGGAAACGCGCCCCGGAACACGTCCCCGATGGACACGTCGGATCGGCCCAGCGTGGAATGCACGACGTAAACGGCGATCCCGAACGGGGGTGTGATCAGCCCGATTTCAACGGCGATGACGGTGATGATGCCGAACCAGACCAGGTCGATCCCGTAGGGCGACAGCACCTCCATGAACAAGGGTACGGTGATCAGCATGATCGAGATGGAATCGATGATGGTGCCGAGAAGAATGAGGATCAGCACGTAGATCGAGATCAGGAACCAGAAGCTGGCATCCATCTCGGTAATTAGGGTTCCGATCTGCGTCGGCAGTCCGGAGACGCCAAGCATGCGGCTGTACATCGTGGCGCCCACAACGAGGAACAGGATCGTGGCTGTCACGCTTCCCGTTTCCTTCAGCAGCGCCCAGATGCTGCGGGCGTCCAGCGTGCGTCGCAGGAAGGCGATGATGGTCGCCAGAAGTGCCCCCACGGCCGCCGCCTCGGTCGGTGTGAAGAGGCCACCGTACATGCCCCCCAGCACCCCGAAGATCAGGATGGCGATGGGAAAGTAGCGGGTGGCCGGGGCATGATGCATCGGGCCGGCGTGGCCCTCGGCGATGCTGCGGTCTGCGAACACGCGGGACGGACGCAGATGCGCGGTGATCCAGATCAGCAGGCAGAAGGCGAGGGTCAGCAGGACGCCCGGCACGATGCCTGCGACGAAGAGGTCGCCGATCGATTGCTCCGCAATGATCGCGAAGACGATGAGCAGGACGCTCGGCGGGATCAGCATGCCCAGGACGGACGACCCCGCCACGACGCCGACCGCGAACCGGGGCTGGTAGCCGTGGCGGAGCATTTCGGGGACCGACAGTTTCGCAAAGACCGACGCCGAGGCGATCGATACGCCGGTGATCGCGGCAAAGATCGCGTTCGCGACGACGGTGGCCATGCCAAGGCCGCCCGCGATACCGCACAAAACGCGGTGCGCCAGTTCGTAGGCGTCCTTGCCCAATCCGGCTCTGCCGGCCATGAGCCCCATCAACACAAACAGGGGCACGACCGCGAATGTGTAGCTGTCCACGGTGCGTTCGGCGGCGCTCCACAGAAGGCTCGTCGCAATCGAGGCGCTCCCGCGGATGAACCAAACTCCGATGAAGGACACGAGGGCGAGAGCAATTGCGACATGCATCCCGAGATAGATCAGGATGATCATCGCAAGAACGGAGATCGCGGCAATCTCGAAACCAAGCATTACAGGTCCCCGGCGGCGGAAGGCGCCCCGGCGTAGTGCGCCAAGTGGCCTGGAAGGGATCCAGAACGGATCGCGGCGAAATCGCGGAGGGCCACAAGCAGGAACTTTGTCGCCATCAATGCGCAGCCGAAGACGATGACCGCGCGCAACGGCGCCTGGGGTACGGCGAAGACGCCGGGCATGCCGATAAAGAACCCGCCGTGATAGGCTTGCGACACCTTGTCGACGCCGATGTAGGCGATAAGCCCCATGACCGTCATGCCCGCGACGTTGAACAATCCGCTCAGCACCATCCCCATGCGCGGGCGGCTCTTGACGATCCAGCCGAAGAGCGCGTCGGATCTGGTCAGGGTCCCGAGGACCAGCGCGTTGGTAATCTGGAGAAACAGCATCGCGACGATCGAGATCTCCACGATCTCGTGGACACCGCGGATCGGAGCGTTGGCAAAGGCCCTCAAGGCGACATCCGCGGATATCAGCAGCATGAGAACGACGACCCAGAACGATCCGATTGCGTTCGCTCCGGACGAAATGACGGCGACCAGTCGGTCGAGCGCATCTAGCAGCCTCATAATCCCCTCCCTTCCGAACGCGCGCGCATCCGGTCGTCCCTTGGTCACGGCAAGCGGCGCCCCCGAACGACCGGGGGCGCCATTCGTGAATTATTCGCGATCCCAGTCCCGTGCCGGAGTCACGCCCGATTCGCGGACCTGGTCCATGTAGAACGTGAGGATCTCCTGCCCGGGAATCCCCAGGTCGGTCACGCGGTCGACCCAGTCCTGCGCGATGTTCGGCAGCCGTGCCGCCCATTCCGCCGTCTGTTCGGGCGTCAGGGTCACGGTCTCCATGCCGTATTCGCTGGCGCAGAGCTCGAGGGAGGCCGCCGAGTTGTCGGCCAGGATGCGGCGCTGCGCCTCGTCGTAGACGGGGGCCGCGTCGAGAAACGCCTGTTGAACCTCTTCCGGCAGGTTGTCCCAGAAGAGGTCGACGTTCACGCCGAGATGGACGGAGCTGTTCGCCCCCAGGTTCGGCACCAGAAGATGCGTCGCCGGTTCGCAGAAACGCTGCGTTCCGATGGCCGCAGCCGTGGCGAGAACCGCGTCCGCCACGCCCGTATCGAGCATCGTGTAGCCCTGGTCCTGGGTGTAGGCGATGCCGACGGCGCCGACAGGCTCCACCCACGGAAGCGACGGGGCGGCGGCGGCGATGCGCAGGCCCTGAAGATCGTCGACACTGTTCAAGGGAACCGTCGAGATGATCATGTAATCGTCAACAACCGCGGTGCCGCTGAGAACCATGATATTCGCGGCCTCCCAGTTGATGTAGTCGGGAAACTGCTCCTCCAGCCGCGAATAAAGCTCGGACAGGAACCCCGGGTCGTTCACCGTGAACGGCGTCACGAACGGCAGCTGATAGACCGGCTCCCGGTCGAAGTGGAACGGTGTCACGATCGCGCCGATGTCGGCGATGCCCGTCTGGACCGCTTCCAGCTCGCCACGGGGTGCCGCGATCTGGCCTCCGCTGCCGATGTTCCACTGGATCGCGTAGTTTCCCGTGTCCGCTAGGGCGCTGTCGACGGCCGCCGCGAAATCGTCAAAGGCGGCGACCCAGGTGGTCTGGGGCGGGTAGCCGCTGGTGAAGGTGACCGTGATCGTCTCTTGCGCGCTCGACTGATGCGTCGAGGCGATGAGACCGACCGCCGCCACGCTCCCGAGCAATGTTGTCTTCCACAGTGTCATGGTGAAGTTCCTCCCTTTCGCTTCTTCAGTTCCTGAATCTCTCCGGCAGTTCATCTCCCGGTGTGCGGAACTCACCGTCGGCCAGCTCGACCCGCACGCCGTCTGGATCTCTGACAAAGCAGACGCGCAGCTCCGCGCGTTCGCCCGGGTGAAACGGCGGACCCTCCGGCTGGAAGCCGGCCTCCGCAAGCCGCGCCAGTGCGGCGTCCATGTCGCCGACCCCAAGGGCGATGTGACCGCTGCCGGCGCTCCAGTCGTAGCCTGCCGGCGGCGCCTCGTTCACGGTCAGTTCGAGCGTGACGTCCGGCTCTTCCGGCGTCCCGAGGTAGATCAGGTACATGGTCTCCGAGAGGTTCAGGAACCCCACCGGCTCGAGACCAAGCTTGCGATAGAAGCCGATCGAGGCCTCGGGATCCCTGGCGCGGATGTTGAAATGGGCGATGCGTGAAGCCATGTCAGCCGCCCTTCTTCTTCAGTGCACCCATGTCGTAACCGGCTTCGTCCGCGAGCGGCCAGTATTCGTGGGTCGCCCAGCATTCCATCGACAGGCCGAAGGGCAGTTCACGGATGAACAGCTCGCGCCACGGCTGCACCAGCAGGGCGCGGGTCATGCGTCGGTGCGATCTCGACCGGGTCATGAAGACGTCGCGCGCGATTTCCCAGGCGCGGTCGATCAGCTGCTCGTCCGGCACCACTTCGCCGACGAGGCCCCAGTCGAGAAGCTCCTTCGAGGAAATCGTCTTGCCGGTCAGCAGGTAGTACTTGCCACGGTTGTGGCCCAGCAGCTCGCGATACAGCGTCTGCACGCCGTCGCCGGGAACGATTCCCATGCCGGTGTAGTGCCCGTCCGTCATCGTCGTGCTTTCGCTGCAGATGACGATGTCGTTCACGAGGCCAAGCTCCTGGTGAATGAAGAACGGGCCGTTGATCGCCGCGATGATCGGGATTTCCGACATCAGCATCGCGAAGGGCTCGTGGACCTGGTCGGTGTACCAGTAGTCGTAGCCCTTCTTGAAATCGTAGGGCTTGTGGAAATCCTGCCGGACCCAGGCCTCGTGATCCATCGAGGCGAGGAACTTGTCGCCCGTCCCGCTGAAGATGATCACCTCGTTCTCGGGGTCGTGCCCGATATCGGCGAAGGCGGGGATCAGCGCACGGTGCAGTTCGAGGCTCCATGCGGCTGGCCCACCATCGGTGTGCATGCGGACTTCGATGATGCCGTCCTCGCGGCGCATCGTGAAATAGTCTGCCCATCGGGCTGAATATTCCTCGAAGTGTGTCCGGTACATCTCTTTGCTGCTGATCTTGCGGGTCACGGTAGAGCCTCTCTCTGTGTGATAAATCACCAAGTGACTTTTCATCTACGAAACCATGTGCTAGACGTCAATCATAAATTTCAGGAGACCATCCCACGATGCAGGACGCAGAAGCTTCAGGTGGCAACGGGCGCAGGCGCCGCCCCAATCTCGCGCAAGAGATTTCGCAAGAGCTTCGGCAGGATATCCTGGTCGGAAAGCTGCCGGTCGGCGCGCGCCTTCCATCCGAACGCGAGATCGCCAACCGCTTCGGCGCGAGCCAGCCCACCGTGCGTGAGGCGATCCGCGTCCTCGACGCTTCCGGTCTCCTGGAGGTGCGCCAGGGCAGCGGCACCTACGTCAGCGACAACGAGGGCTACAGCACCGCCCTCGCCCTTCAGAACCTTCTGCAGTTCAGCCGGATCGGCATCCTGGAAGTGCTCGACGCGCGCGAGGTTCTCGGGCTGGAATCCGCCAAGCGGGCGGCAACGCGAGCGACCCCGGCCGATCTCGCCGCCATGGAACAAAGCCTCGACCGGCTGGGTCAGATCCATGACGCCGGCACCGTGAACGACGTCCTCGACCGCATCATCGCGTTTCAGGAAGCCATCTCCGTCGCGGCGCACACGCCGCTCCTGTCCGGGCTGGAATCGATCCTGATCAAGCTGCTCTTGCTGTTGCAGCTAGGTCCGATCGGGTCGCGCGGCCTGTCCAACTGGCAAGCCCGAAGCCTCGGGTTCCAGGACGACCGGAAGGCCATACTCGAGGCGATCGCGAACAAGGAGCCCGATGCCGCCTTCGCGGCGATGGCGCATTACCTCTCGCATCAGCGGCAGACCTTCCAGGACGACCCCGACCTGCGGAAAATGAGCATCACCGACCCCCAGGCCACCAAGACCCTCTCCGACATCGTTCTGGGGATGCGCGACTTCGGACAGGCGTCGAAACGGCGGAGCGACCAGTGACGATCCAACTCTACCAGTTCTCTCAATCGACCTGCAGCCAAAAGGCGCGGCTGTGCTTGGCCGAAAAGGGCATCGCCTACGACCGGATCGAGGTCAATCTCAAGACGCGTGAGCATCTTGAGGACTGGTATCTGCAGATCAATCCCAACGGTGTCGTGCCCTCCATGGTGCATGACGGCGCCGTCATCCTGGATTCCTCGGTGATCTGCGAATACCTTGACGAGGTTTTCCCTGAGGTGCCTCTCGCGCCCCGTGACCCGGTCGGCCGTGCCGGCATGCGAGCCTGGATGCGCTTTCTCGAAGAAGTCCCCACGACCGCCATCCGCGTCCCGACCTTCAACAAGATCTTCAGCAAGGTCGATACGTCATCGGAAAACGCTGACTTCGAGACTTGGACCGACAAGATGCCGCTGAGAAAGGCCTTCTACAGGCGCATGCAGCAGGGCGGTTTCGCGGCGAAGGATGTCGAGGACTCGCTGGAGCGGCTCAGGATGACGCTGAACCGGGCCGAGCGTCAGTTGACCTCGACCCCCTTCCTCGCCGGCGATGAGTTTTCCATCGCCGATATCGTGCTGATCCCGACGATCGTGCGGATGGAGGATCTGGGACTGGACGAGGAATGGGCCGGGTTATCCGCCTTCACGCAATGGTACGAGCGGGTCAAGGCGCGACCGTCGTTCGATACGACCTACTATCCCGGAACCCGCCTGCCGCCTCAGCCCGGTTGGGCTTGATATCGACGACATTCCCCTTGTTAGGTTCGACCTCATCGCCTTGGGTGCTGGCAGACTAAGTCGAACCAGTCTCAGCTAGGAAAGGGACGCTGCCCTTTATCCCGCGCAAAGTCGCGCCAATCGGTGAGAGCGGCGGTTCGGTTCAGCTTGAAGCATCGCGCCTGGAGAGGCTGCGCTCCTGGTTGAAGTGGTTGCAGACGGAGGCGCGGACGGTGGCGAACTTCTGCAAACTTCGCATACGGCGGAACCGGAGCATCGCCCGCTCTCGCGTCGGAACGGCAGATGTGAGTTCTCCGCTTGGTTGCTGGCCCACCGGCCGATTTCTGCCGAGCAGATGCACCGATCTCCTTCGGCGCGGCGCCGTAGACGCGCAGCTTGTCGGTCACGTTGGCCGCGGGGCGACCGTGCCTGCGCACCGCTTTCTTCAAGAAATTTCAACGCGGCCTTCTTGTCACGGGTCTTGGTGACATAGCTTTCCAACCCCTCGCCTTCGTGATCGACGGCCCGCCGGAGGTAGTGCCGCTCGCCGTTGACCTTCACGAAGGCGAGGTGCCATCGCCAGATGCTGGAGCTCATGCCCTCGATCCGGCGCTTTCGGATCTCTGCCGCGAACATCGGGCCATGCCGGTGCTACCAGAACCGAACCGTCTCATGACTGGGGGTAGGTCAAAACCTCCTCGTCCGGCCGGCCGAGATTGCGAATCTTGACCGGGCCGAAGGTGGCGGTGATGCGGCCCGGTTGGTCCCTGCGAAAAAAGAATGGGCCTCGTCGGCGACCAAGATATCCTCAGTACTTGGCCGCCGCCTGCGGATCCACTACGTGCCCATCTGGCCCTAGATGGCCTTCGAGGCGGTCGATCTCCCTCCAAAAGAACGTGTCGAAATCCGGCCATCGGTGAGCGATGTCGCTTGTCTCTTCATCGACGCTCAGGATCTCGCCCGATCTGGTCTCGATATAGAGCCGCAAGATCGGGGCGAACATTGCCGAGCCAAAGACCAGGCCGTCGTGCCTTTCCACATGCCGCGTGAAATTGACGTTCTCAGCAAAGATATTTAGGGGAATACCGGGTCCGCCCAACGCTGATCCTTTGGCGTGCACGCCGTAGAGCTTGAGCATCCCGGAAAAGAGCATTGCACCATTGATGCCGCCAAGGATGTTCAGATATCCGTAGTCCTTGATGAAGGTGACTTCATCGGTGACCCGTTTCATGTTGACGTCGGGGATTGGCGGAAACACCACGTGAAGCCAGCCGTTTATGCGCCCAGTCTCAAGGTTTCCATAGACAAGCGCGCCGGTTTTCCAAACCTTGAATCCGACATGCTCCCAAGGTGCCAGTCGTTTGCGCAGCACGGCCAGGTTCACTTTCTTCGATGATGTCATCGGTTCCTTCCTCGGGCCATTGAGGCCCCACCGGGGTTTAGCGCGGGCGCCTAGGAGCAGCGGTCGGGATTGGATTGGCAATAGGCCAGGTGTTGGTTCAGTTGCCACTGTCCAGTGACATAGTCGATCCCCAATCCTAGCGGGTCAGGAGGAAGTGCATTCAACGTATTGGAGATCCCGTCAACGGTTCGGCCCAACATGCTGCGACCGCTTTCGCGGGCCGCATTCAGGACGTCATCATAGCTCCTCATCATCCGGCCGGACGAGCCCATAGCCTCCCCGGTAAAGTTTTCAAACTCTACAGCGCGATCGATGAACTCGCCTGTCGTGGGCATACGCGTGCCGCCATTGGTGGAATGAAGGGCCGTGTGTTGAGGGCCTCTCATGAACATGATGTTGTTGGGGTCGCCTGCAAGATCTGGATGATGCGCGACGTTGTTGATGTGGTGTCCGTGGATGCCACGGGGGCGAATACCCTGCGCCAATTGCCGAAGTTGGCGCTCGGACCATTCGGCCGTGCCTCTGCCGGTCCGCCTAACTAGTTCCATCTCCTGCCACCACGCCTCACCCACAGCCTGCCGGTGCAGCTGCCGCATGCCGCTGGCAAGGCTTCGTACTACTGCATCATCAACGCCGTCGGAAGCCTCGTCAACGCCGCGCCGCGCACTTCCTCGAAGTTGATCGGCAATTTCTTCGGCGACTCTGCTGATCCAACTGTTCCCGCTGGGATCCAGCAGATTAACTGGATCATTCCCCGAATACGCATACCTGTTCGTCCCCACTCCCGGCTCAGTCACTTCGAACCAGTCGGGCTGGATGAAGAGCCCCAGCCGCGGGTCATAGTAGCGGGCGTTGAGGTATTGCAAGCCTGCGTCGCCGTCATAGCATTCGCCGATGAAGCCGATCGTCTCCACCGGCGTGGTCCCGCCCGTGGCGGCGGCGATCTCGCCGAAGGGGGCGTAGTGCCGGTCCTCCACCACCGCGCCGGCCGAGTCAGTGATCGTGGCGACCGAGCCAAGGTGGTCGTGGTGCAGGTAGTGAACCTCGGCTCCGTTCCGGACCCGGATATGCGGGCGGGGGTAGGTCAGAACCTCCTCGTCCGGGCGGCCGAAGTTGCGGATCTCGACCGGCCGGTGATGTGGAGTGGTCGGACGAAAAGTGGCAAGAATTGGCACACGGAACCTTAAACCTCAAAAAACTTGATCAGTATCAAAAAATCTTTGCTAACGCGTCTGAACCTCACACAGTATGATCATCTCTCCATCGAATGCGTCAGTGAAAAAGAGATCACCACTCTTTGGATGGCACGGTTCCACATTTCCCTTGGAAACAACACCAAATGTCTGGAGCGATCTGGCTTGACGCAATAGAGTGGCGATTTGCTTTGTGCTTCGTCTTCGTATATCGGCCAAAAAGAAAACAGAGTCGCCAAGAACCTTATGCGGCCTGGCCTTTAATACTGGATCGCCTGGCTTCGAATACTCAGAAAAGCAAAGTAGTTCGGGTAGTTTAAGTCGGTTCGCGTGTGAGATGAGAGACTGCGCACCAATATCGTAGAAATCCTGCCGCGCTTGCCATCCCTGATGAACGCTTCCCTGCCCCCAAGGCAACCTGGAGTGCGGGTCGAAATGCAGGGTCTCCTCCGGAATCTCGTACTCTGGAAAAACGAGCATTGCTGAAACAACCCTGAATGTGGGAGACGCCGTATCAAAAGCCAATCTTGAGAACGATGCAACTTTCTCGTCTATGTATTCAGACCATAGCTTTGATCCGAGGACTGTAACTTCTCTACGAGATCCCACTATTTCCGCCCTCTCGATTCCCAATTGTCACGGTCGTCATCATACACCTCCCATCTTTGCCCATCTTCATCTGTATACGTCCAGTGAGGATCACGACCAGTTGGGTGGGTCCGATCATCGTGAAGCGACTCTCCTGTTTCCGGATTGTGCCATGCGCCTTCGCGCCCTCCGCGTTCGCCGCCGCCCCTCCATTCCCAAGGCGAAGGAACGTTTTCCGGATCCTCAAAATCGGCCAAGTCCGGAAAGAAGTTCCTGCGCGGTTCTTGGGGCCTTTCAGAAGGCTCATTTCTATCCGGGAAAGGTTGTGATTGCTCGCCGTTTTCACCCTGTTCCATCGGCGAAGCAATTCCGCTCTGAATGAAACCCTCAACCGCTTCTTGCGTCGCAGCCGCAAGGCCTGTGCCCATTGACCCGTCTGCGACACCATTGTCGAGCAGGTCAGCCGCGGTGTCGATGGTTACCGCCGCGATCAGCGCCTCAAGCGCCGAAAGGACTACAGGAACGCACGGGACACAGGCGTTTCCGGTGCGATCAAGGTTGTTCACCGGATCGTTGAAACTGTAGCTGTACCTGTTCGTCCCCACCCCCGGCGCGGTCACCTCGAACCAGTCGGGCTGGATGAAGAGACCGAGGCGGGGGTCGTAGTAGCGGGCGTTGAGGTATTGCAGGCCGGCGTCGCCGTCATACCGTTCGCCGATGAAGCCGATCGTTTCCACCGGCGTAATCCCGCCCGTGGCCGCGGCGATCTCGCCGAAGGGAGCGTAGTGTCGATCCTCCACCACCGCGCCGGCCGAGTCAGTGATCGTGGCGACCGAGCCAAGGTGGTCGTGGTGCAGGTAGTGAACCTCGGCTCCGTTCCGGACGCGGATATGCGGGTGTGGGTAGGTCAGAACCTCCTCGTCGGGTCGGCCGAAATTGCGGATCTCGACCGGGCCGAAGGTGGCGGTGATGCGGCCCTGATGATCCTCGCGCAGCAGGCGGGCACCGTCGGCGGCGTAGGTGTAGCTTGTGAGTGCCCCGCCATGGTTGACCGTGTACGGGCGGTTCTCCCCATCATAGGTGATCACCCGGCCATTGAAGCCCGGGGCAATTGGCGGCCCAACGATCATGTTACCGTTTGCATCATAGGTCAGGGGGTCGCCTCCCACCTGCGTTGGCGCGTGCGGGTGCGGTCCACTCGGCAACCCATATGCGTAAATGCCGACGTGCGAGTTTGAGACCATGCTGCCTGCGACGTCGTAGGAGAACGTCTGATCGAACTGTGGGAAGCCGCCATAATTATCGGCCTCGATCAAGCGTCCCGCGTAGTCGTACGAATAACGGAAACGCTGCGCCAGGACCGAATGCTCCTGTTCCCAGATGCGCCCTGTCGCCGTCCAATCGTACTCCACTTCACTAATCAAGCCTGCCGAGTTGTTGAGCCTGATCCACCGCAGACGATTCATGTCCTCAGTGCGGACATGTTCTACGAATGTGCCGTTCCCGTACTCGAACCGCGTCGGCTCCGCATAGGCGTTGTAGTCGATCTCGAGCACTTCCGAGCCAAAGCTCCGCAGCTGACCGGCAGCATCGTAAACATGCTCACCGGCTGGCGATACTAAAGTGCCTCCCGGCGAATTCGGCAAACTCGCCTGCTGTAGATGGCCACTGGCACGATAGGCGAACGCGAGTTCGTAGGTGCGCCCGAGAAGCGAATGCTCTTCGCGGACCGTGTTGCCGGCCGCATCAAACCCGTATCCGATCGTGTGGTCAGGGTTCGAGAGCTCGGTCAGGTGCCCGATGTTGTATTCACCAGGAGCAGGCTGATCATAGGTAGATGTCGTTACCAGGGTCGCCGCTGCTCCTGTCACGGTTCTCCGCGTCACACGATTCAGGAGGTCGTACTCTAAACCAGTAGTCTGGCCCAATGCATCCGTCTGAAGGACAAGATTGTCAGCCGCATCGTAGACCATGGTCCAAAGACCAAGAGCCGGATCGTCGGACTGAGTGCGATTGCCGTAGGTGTCGTACTGATAGTCCCACGTCGCGCCAATTGGATCCACGACGCCAACCAACCTGCCGAGCAAGTCGTAGTCATACTCTGTCACACGATCCGTACCGACACCTCCGACATCTGTGCCATCGACGTCTGCCAAAATGCGGCGGATCGTGTTGCCTTGCGCATCTGCAACGAGGCGAACTTCGCCGCAAATCGTCGTGATCTCTCCATCGTAGCAATGGGCGTCATTCGCGACGACCATCGGGTGTGGTATCGCACTGATTGGATAGACTGAATAAGATAGTGTGTTCGTGGCCCCGTCCGCTGCAAGAATCGTCTCGATTCTTCCCAGCGGGTCGAAGACAAACTGCGTCCGTTCATTGGCCGCCACGTTCCATCCCGCTGCTTCAGCATCGGACCAGAAACGAGGGATACTTTCCCATGTCATGTTACCCCGCCGGTCGAACACCCGCTCAGTCACAATGAACGAACTTTGCGCCTCGGTATCGGCCGGAACGGTAACTCTGTACGCTTGACCAAGACCATCAAAATACTCGCGAGATATCGCCTCGTCATTTCCTGCACCGGTCCCAGGCGCGAGCGACGTCACCTGGCGAAACTGCAAAGTCGGATCACCCAAATTCACCCAGTCTACTGATTGCCAATTTCCATTCGGGTCGTCGCGTCGGATTTCACGACAATGGTGGTCATAAGTAAATTGAGTTACGAGACCATTTGCATCGGTAACCTGCAAAGGTGCTTGGCAGATGAAACTCCAACTCACCTGCTCAGAATGCCCTGCCGCATTGGCTGAGGATGTTCGGAACAAATGTCGCGACGCATCATAGGTGAAGACGGATGTATTCCCCAATCCATCTGCTTGGCTCAGAACATTGCCGTATGAATCGTAGGTGAAACTGGCGGAATTTCTTTGAGAGTGAGGATTGCCAAGATTCCCTGTCCAATGGGCAATGACTGAGACATTGGGACTAGAAGGAGTCTGATGATGAGTGCTATTGCCCTCATAAACATAGAATTCCGAGCTAAGCGTTCTACCTGTGTCCGAAAGGTTGAAACCTGTGCCGGATTGTATCGTAACAAGGGCGGGAAGCGAGACTAGATAGTCTGCAGTGTTGTAGGTGGCGAACTGCCTGGCTTCGACAAAATTGTCAGCCGGGGAAAGATCAACACCGTTTTCAGTAAGACCAAGGTGTTGGATGCGTGTTGCATTTCCGTAGGCCGAGTAGGTAGGAAACAGCGTCGTGGCTTCGACTAAATCCGAACCATAGCGAAGCCGGGTTCTTTCAGACGCTTGAAAACGCCGCATCGGTCGGAGTCCGGCGTCTCGAATATCCCAACTCCGCAAATTCTGGCGCCATGTGACTCCATTCTGGATCATCGTCTGTGACAAAATTAGCCCACGTTCGCGAAGTTCGTCGTTTGCGTATGTCGTGACGATCCAGGGTCCTTCCACCTCACCCTCAAGTTTCGGGAGGTGTGCGGTAACAGATTGAAACCCCAAGGGTCGGCGGTACTCATAATCGTATTCAGCTTGCACGTAAGAGTAAGTCGTCTGCCGAGCTTGACCTCGTCCGTCGTGCCTAGTGATGCTCGCAACCACCTGAAGAACAGAAGGCAACTCATTTCCCACATTTTCTAAACTCGATGACGATGCATAGGAGACCCCTATGCTGCTTCCCAGTTGAGTGTCGAAGAACGTCAACAAATTCGGCAGTTCGGCGTCGTTCCATAGGACAACACCGTCCTCACCGCGCATAGCGGCGTCCGCCAATCCGTCACCATCAAGATCCGCCCATGCGACAACCCCAAGGAGATCGGGCATGCCCGTAGGGTCTACTTCAAGAAACCCATTGCCAGTCGAGAGAAGGATAAGAGAGACGGTCTGTAAAGCCGTTGCCACTTCGTCATCCGTTGGCCCACCGGGTCCGTCGTCAAACAAATCATCATAAGTATCATCATGGTCCGGGTCCGGCTCGGCAATTAGTACTACGTCCGAAAGCCCGTCACCGTTAATATCAACAACACGGATTGAATCCACTCGGCGCACAATATTGGAGCTGATATCAAATGATCCTTGCCCATCGCCGAATGGCTCCCCATCAGTGAATCCGAGAAGCGGGTGTGTTGTTTCATCTGCGACCAGAACTCTGTCGCCGAAGCCAAACCCCCAGCCATAGGAGATGTGAAGCTCTCTAGCCTGGTCTTCATAGGCGTCGAGGATCAGGAGGTCTCGCGCGCCATCACCATTGAAGTCACCGAAGTAGAAGCTGCGACGCTCGTCTCTTGGTTGCCCAGGATTATTCTGATTCCAAGTGAAGTCATTTCGGTTCTGCTGAATGGTAGAACCATCATCGAAATCCAGACCATCACAAAGCAAAGGAGTTGAGCCAATATTTAATAAGCGACACCAGAGCGATGCACGATTGAATTGATGAGGGTTGTGCGCCCCTGGACCTGCCAAAAGCTCGCTTACTCCGTCCCCGTTGAGATCGATCGGTTGAGTCGAAGCGATATCGATGACCGCGCCGAGACCAGCATGATCACCCAAGAACTGGTTATTTGCTATCTGTTGTGGGCCGTTTGCTGTAAGACGGTATAGCCTGCGTCCGAACATCAACTCGGGGTCGGGCCCTTCCATCAAGTTCGCGAATTGTAACCCATTATAGTAATTTGCGTTCAGGTTCCAAGAATCCCCGCTTGATATACCGTTTAGATCAATGTCTGTATTTGGATTGCTCGGGCAGCTATCGGAATCTCTATGATTGCTATTGTAGTACTCATAGATAAAATAGTTGTCATCAAGGGACGGCACGTAGCCACTGAAGCCAAGAATAGAACGACGAACCGTTCCTTGGCAGCCTGGGCTCCCATATTGATACGAGCCAAGGTCCGCAAACACAGACACCGGAACCGTATTTCCTCCATCCGGAGTATTGACCGGGTCATTTCCGAGTTGCGTACTGATAGTTCGATCGGTGCCAAATTCGACCACTGACGCTTGCAGCGGAGGTACGTCATCGGCCGTATCGACGCCGCCGAACTGTTGGCTGTTGGTAAAGGTCGACGCCTGCCACCCCGTAAACAGCAGCTCGGTTCTGTTATCGCGATCTAAGTCTATCGGTTGGACTTGTGCATGAAACGGAGTGTCAGGATATGTAGTGGTCGAAAATACTGCCGCTTCGGAAGTGTACACCGCGTTCGAAACCAGCTCGGGAAGTTCCGATCCCGAAACGATGTTTCCGTTTTGTCCGACCATATAGTCCGAACCAAACACTCTAAGCGCTGCCAGCCGGTGGGCGGCCAGAGGCGACACCGGTTCATAATCGATTCCGTAGGCTCGCACCCCCGTCGCGCCATCACTGATAGTGACTGATGCAAGAAGAAACTCCTGAACACCTAGGAATCCTTGCGCGCCGGTGGCGAAGCTAGCTATGGGCAGCGGCTGTTCCGCATAGTGAAACTCCACAGAATACTGTGAGTAGTCGATGCTGGAAGGCCGATGCGCAAGGCCCTGGGAAAGGGGAGCGAAGTCGTAATCTACCGCAACCATGTTTGCTGCAGCCTGTGCGTCTCGGATCTCGGTTAAAAGGAACAGGCGCTCAAAGGCCGCGTCATAGTGTTCATGCGAAGATGGCAGGCCCACATTGGCGAGAACACCCACGCTATCATAGCGGTATCTGGTTCCATTTCGATGGGTGACCGTGAAATAGTGGACGATCTCACCGTTGTGCAACGTTTCCAGTCGCTCAATCTTACGGAAGTCTTCAATTAATGGAGCTAAATTGCCGCCGGCCAGACAACTGGCGCTTACGGCATTGGTCCTGTAGTCAGCGGGGTAGGTCGAGCTCCCGGCCGGCCAGGGGTTGCTTGCTTCACCATCCGAGCAGGCCAGCAGCTCCATTCCATCGATACGGTAGATATCCCGCGAATCTTCAAAACTGGGTATGCCTCCGCCGGGCGTGACCCGCTCTATGCTCGACAGGCCCCCGAGCTGCCACCCCACACCGAGCCACACCTCTGGGGCGCCGTGGCCCAAAAATGATGAGCTGTAGGAAATCGATAGATCAGGCACCAAACCACGATAGTCCGGAAGGTCTAGCTCCACAGAATATCGAAACGACCCATCAGACTGGACGTCCGACGGTATCTGGAACTCAGGCATCTCGAAATCAATTGGATCGCTTTGCGAATGCGCAAGATCTGGCAAAATAAGAGCAATAAATGCATAGGCAGCCGATTTCAGACCTACATTCACTATTATACTCACGTAGGTTCCCTTCCATCTCTTCGAAACTATATTTTTGCTGACTCAGTACTTGCGAATGCAGATACCGATGCCCATCAAGTCCAACGCTTAGGCCAAGTCTTGCGGATGTTGCATCAACCCGCAACACTTTATTCGCACTCCGTATGAGAATGATGTGACGGGGTAAACGTAGCTCTTCTGCGGGTTCGGTCCTTGTCTGAGCGGTTGAGGCAAGCGCCCTAGTGTGAGCCACTTGGTGTGTTGGCGGTGATGTTTGCAATCGTTGCGCATTGTTGCAATCATTTGGTGCGCATAGCACCGACCGGCGAAGCGGTGCTGCTTGGTGTGCAGTGAGCAGACACTAGAGATCGGAACGTGTCGGTTCCGAAATCTGGCACCGACCAAGCGCGCAGTAATTACGCAGGATGACCCTGCGCACCTGATCGGTCTTCAGCCCGCCATACCCCTTGCGCCACCGATAGTAGGTGAATTGCGTCACGCCGATCGTGCGCACCGCCTCGGCAACCGACCGGCCTTGCGACACCAATACGTCGACCTGCCGGAGCTTCGCGACGATCTCTTCGGGCTTGTGCTTCTTCTGCGGCATTCCATCGTCCTCCATTCTGGATGGAAGGCTACTTCAGGGAGGACCACTTTTCAGGGGGCAGGCCAACCGGAGCTCCCCATCACACCATGCTGCGCTGCCTCCGAGGGCAGCAAAGAGGCCAAGTTGCTGGATACTGGACACAGCGCCAATGTCCGCTCCCCAAGGCCGTGGCCAAGAACGGGACAGAATCAAACCGATTTTTGCCAAGGGGTTATGGTGCAAGATTTTTGGACACTTGTGGGCTCATCGCCGCCAGTGACAAAAGCGACCGTTTTTGGCGCGCCCATCAAAACCTGTGCGTAACTCTCGCATGGAGTTGACAGGGGCAGTAGCTCGCGGTCAGCATCTACACATCCGCTTTTGGGTTTTGTCGATGCGCTTCTTTTTCGGAATTCTGCTGAGCCTTGTTTGTTCAACGTCGTTCGCCACGGCGAATATCGCTGACCACGTTGCTGCGATCTTCAACCAGGATTTCTCCCATGTGGATCTTGCACGTGTGATGATCGAGGCCGAGCAAATCGTCGAACCTTCCATCGACGCGGATGCGCTTCTGGCCGAGATCGATCAGATGGTCAGCATCATTCGCGTCATGTTGCCGCCGAACCCCAATGAATGGGACCGGTTGGAAACCATCCGGCGCGTCATCTACGAGCCTGGTCATTGGAACGAACATCGCGCCTTTGGCTACGACCACGACGATCCATATGGCCAAGACCCCCGCAATCGGCTGCTTTCAGACTACCTTGAGGATCGGCGTGGCAACTGTATAACCATGCCGTTCCTCTTCATCATCCTCGGCCAGCGGCTTGGCCTGAATGTCGCACCGGCCATGGCACCGCTCCATGTCTATGTGCGCTTCACAGACAGTCAGGGCGACACGTTTAACCTTGAGACCACAAGCGGCGCTGGACTAGCGCGGGACGCGCACTACCGCGAGCACTTGCCCATCACGGATGCAGCGGTCGCCAATGGCGTCTACATGGTGTCACTCAGCCAGCAAGAGGCCATGGCTGTCATCGCATCCGTTGTGGTGGATGATTTGATCGACCGGGGTGAGTACGCCGAGGCCATTCAGGCCGCTGATCTCATCCTTGAGCAGTATCCGAATTTCGTCTATCTAATGGTGAAACGCGGCACGGCTGCCTACTACCTGCTTCACACGGAATTCCACGCTAACTTCGCAACCTATGCTGATGTGCCTGAAGACCTCAGACCGCATCTACACTACCTCCAAGAAATCAACCAAACCAGCTTCGACCAAGCTGAAGCGCTAGGCTGGCGACCAGTGGAATTTTGATCATGGGATTATGATGAAACAGATGTTCCGAACGCTTCTCGCAGTCTTCTTTCTGGTCCTTACGACAGCTCAGGCATACGCGCTGTTTCTTCAGGCTGATCCGCTATCGCCGACGATCCCGGGGGTGGGCACGAACAGATACGCTTATTCGGTCGCGGACCCGATCAACATGCTCGACCCTAGTGGGTACGCGGCGGTTTACACTGACGAAGATGGTGACGGGCTGAACGAGTACACTGGGCAAGTTCTGCCAGGTGAACCAGGCTATGGTCAGATTATTTGCGGATGCCCAAACCACAGTGGAGTGAGCCCGGCGGCTTGGGTTCGTTATAACGATTCATTGAGACGCACACTTACTCAGTCGTCTACCGAGCCCGGGCTATTCCCATCTCACACCTACTGGGGACCGGGTGTAGTCGAAGTACGAGCACACGGATTAGGCGGGCTATTCGGCCGCCGGTCTACGATGCCTCAAGAGCTACAAGCAATCCTACAAAATCCAATCTTTGCGCGGGCTCACCTGGAGTATCTTGGAGCTTCCGTAGCTCGGGAGGCGGAGGCGGGTTTTACCGTTTATGCTGGTAACGCAACCATTAGAGCCGACAGCATAATTCAACTGGTGCCATTCGAAGGCAACTTTCAGGAGCGCATGTCAGTTAATCCTGGCCAGTTGGCATCAATTCAAGGCATGCGCCCTGTTGCGCTCTACCACACGCATTGGCGTCCTCAAATACACAACATAATGGTGAACTTTTATGCAGGTCCAGCACCACAAGACATCACCGCACTCCGCACCTACATGGGCAATTACCCTACTATCCAGGGTGGCTTTGTTGGCCATTTTAACGGCGTGCACACCTTTATCCCTGGAAGGCTTTGATTTTGAGGGTTGTGGACCGGAAGGTGCTTTAGTTGATCCAATTTTGACAGCGGCTTATTCAAACGCGTATCAGCTCGCGTATGGTATTGAGCGCACCGGCAGACCTTTGGTTTTTCGAAGTTGCACTGAGGCGACTATAGTCTACGAACAGTTTGAAGAGGTGGAGTTTGGTTCGACCGCATATGTGCTTTTCGAGCCTGGAAGCAATGAAGTGCTAGGAGTCCGAGCGTTCTGAAACGGTTCTAAACCAATGTTGATTTTAAGTTAAGAAAGATGACCTAAATCCCACTCACCACTTCTCTGACAGGCCCGTGGATGCCATCTTTCGCCTGGGGTTTGCAGCCCCGGCGATAACGACCGTCGTTGACTTTGAGAGATCGCCAAAGCAGACCTTGGCGCAACTGCAGCGAAAATTAGCTTAGTCGCGCAGACTGCCCGTTCGCCGAATGCTCGATTTCGCGCTTGCAGCGAATGTCTCCTCTGGCAGGCCGCAGCGCTGCAACGGTGACTGCAGAAGGCAGCTTTGGGCCGTTCATGCCCAGCCGGCACCTAGCCAAGTCGTGGGGAAGCGGTCTCCGTTGCTTATATCGCAGCCGGAAATGTATCCGAGGCCGTCTGCATTTGCAGCAAGGCCTCATTGCGTCGTGCCAGGGTCTCGTGCCACTCCTGCGCCTCCCGGTCCTTGAAGAAGGACGCCGTCGGCGCGAGGCGCCTGACCGCGTCTTCGACTACGTCCAAACTCACCCGGAAAAACTCTTTCCGCATGTTCATGCCGTTGATGCGACGGTCGGCGAACTCGCGATGCAGGGCATATTCGAGCCCGGGAGCCTCGTCAGAATAGATCATTGCATGGGTGTCGAAGCTGAACGGAACGCTCGCGTCCCCGAGCTCCCGCACGCGGTCGTCAGGATCGAGCCTACGGGTCAAGCCGATCTTCACGACATCTTCGCCAAAAGATCCAACGTTCGAGATGATGTAGACGTAACCCGATTTCGTCATTTCGGCCATCGCCCGGGCCCGCTCGCTTGTCGCATGGGCCTCCGCCAGGGCTGCTTCCAGTTCCGCGATCCTGGTCTCGTCTATGCCGGCCTCTGCTCGCGCCTTGTCGAGCAGGTTCTGGAACCTCTGTTCCTCGCGCTCGGCAGCTTCCGCCTCGGCCAGCAGCTTCTTCTCCTCGCGTTCGGCGCGCGCCATCTCTGCGCGCTCGTCCCGTTCGATCTTCAGGCGCTCGCGATACTCATGGGCAAGGTGGAGCTCGTCGAGTTTCATAGCCACGTAACGGTCGCTGATCGTCAGCCTCATGGACTCGTTTGCGTTGTCTATTTGCTTGGCCGCGGTCAGGACCCGCTTCTCCATCGCATTGACGTTGTTCCAGCGGGTGTTCGCGATAGCTGCCTCGCATTCATTGTTGAAGGCCCGCATGGTCAAGCGGATCTGGCGATTGATCATAATCTGACCCTTCGCGACGCTGCCATCGACTGTCCATCCAGTCGGGCAAATCGTGGCTGATTTCGCTGTAACCATCGCCTTCTGCTTCTCTCGAACTTTTGAGATCGCCGCCTTGTAGGCCTCACTGTCCGTGAAGTCGAAATGCGGCTCGTAAACTCCGAGCTCGGCGAAGGCGAGCTTCTCGTCGTATATGGCGACCTGTGCCTCGAGCTTGTTCAAGATCTGGCGCTTCTCAGCATAGGCTGAGCGCAGTGCATCCGTTTCACCGCGGATCCTGCTGGCATCTGCTTGCAAGCGAAGGACCTCGGCCTCAATGGAGATGATTGGCTCGTATTTTGACTCAAGCGAAGAATGTTTGGACTCCAGGGCCGCCATCTCAGCACCCTTTGCCTCAAGATCCCCGCGCGTGCGCTTGGCGGCAGTTCGAGCCCGGAGCCAGAGGATCAGGAGAATGATCGGAAGAGCGAGCCAGACGAGAGCAATAATCAGGGCCAGATCCATAGGTGGTCCCACAGGTGAGAGTGCGTGTGTTGAGACCCTGCGGGAGTGCGATGTATGATGCAACATATTGAGGTCATGCCGCGTCTCCTCGCCAGTGGCGCAAGCATTCCGCTACGAGGCTTTTGTCGGGCCCAGTTACATCGTCATTGAGGTCTCAAGGGTCGACAGCCTGACTTACCGTCGCGTGCGAACAACACACCGCTGTCTCCATATTTCTGCACCTTCGCGCTGGACTGCCCGGCCCCCGCAAGCAAAGCTCCTGGTGCGGGGGCACGGATCGTCACCCGCCCTCTCCGTCTCCCGGCCTCCGGGCCTGTGTCAGTACCGGGGCAATGACGCTCCGGCTTCAGACGCAGGAGAGACACCATGCCCCGCAAGCAAACGACCAACGCCGACGCAAAGACCACCCAAACCCGTGAGGTGGGAAGCCCGAGCGATAGCGCCGCGCGCAGCCCGAAGAAGAGCGCGAAGGGGAGTGCCCGGAGCACGAAGGTGGAGGCTGACGCCCCGACCACTCCAGTTCCGCCGCCCCCGGCACCAACCAGATCAAGCCGCCCGCAGCAACTCCTGGCCCTGCTGGGCGGCGGCGCGCCGGTGGCACTGGCGCAGATCTGCCAGGACTTCGGCTGGCAACTGCATACGGCCCGGGCTGCGATCAGCGGCTTGCGCAAGGCCGGGCACAGGATCGACGTCGGCCGCACCGACGGTGGATTGACCGCCTACAGCTTGGTCGTGCGCGCGGACGGGCCCGAGCGGGCTGCTGCGGCGGTGTCCGGCCCGCGGAGAACGGCGCCTGCGACCGGTCGGCCGCGACGCAAGGCGAAAGTGGTTGAGCAGACCGAAGCGGACAAGCCTAGGGGTGAGCCGGGCACTGATGCGGCGGAGATCGGGGCTTCCGCGGCTCCCGCGGCTGCCGCAGCCACGGAGACGCCGGCATGAAGATCACCCCCACCACCCTGCCCCGCCGGATCGGACGCTGGGTGCAGTCCCGCAAGCGGTTCGAGGCCTGGTATGGCCGCAATCTGGACAAGGGCCGGCGCATCCGCACCGACAGCATTCGGGGCTTCCTGATGCTGTGGACCGTGTCCTCGCTTCGCCCGATGCGTCGCCGCCTGCTGCGTGACGCCCTGGGGCTGACCGGGCTCAAGCGCGTGCTCGGGCTTTTTCTAATGGATATCGGGGCGATGCACTACACCGTTTCCGGTGACGTGCGCTGGCGCCCGCGCGCGCAGCGCGGGCTGACGGTTTATCTGCGCAATGGGCTGCGCAATCTTGGTCCCATGGTGCTCAGCCAGCTGGCTTTGTTTGCGCTGCTGTGGGCCTGCGGCGCGGCTTGGGTCTACTGGGCCTGGCCGCTGGCCTATCTGACCAGCTTCAGTGTGTTTCTGCGCATACGCGCCCTGGCCGAGCACGCCTGTCTGCCGGGCGGATCAGAGATCTTTGCCAACACCCGGACCACCCGGGCCGGCTGGCTGGCGCGTTGCTGTGTGGCACCGCTCAATGTGAATTTTCACCAGGAACATCATCTGATGGCCTCGGTGCCGTACCACCGCCTCGTTAACTATTAATCGAATCCATAAAGCCAAAAAGAATGAGTTATGAAAGACCCAGCGTTAAGCGCCTGCATGCCTATACCCCTGGAGAGCAGCCTCAGGGGGGCCGTATCATCAAGCTCAATACCAATGAGAATCCCTATCCGCCGGCCCCCGAGGTACTTGCCGAACTAGGGAACATTGATCCCCACGCGCTGCGGCGTTATCCGTCGCCAATGGCCGATGAGTTTCGTCGGGTTGCGGCAAGGCTACACGGAGTAAA
>CAKZPN010000058.1 GCA_937139335.1 uncultured Roseicyclus sp.
TATTTTCATGTCCCTTTCTCCTTTAGAAGTGCATATACTACAATTAATGAGTATATCCGCGGAAATCTCAAGCTAAATTTACCTTTGCTTGTAGATTTGCCCATCAATGATTTTCTCTCTTTCATACGATTTACTTTTTTGCCTACCTTCAAAGAATACAAACAACCCTATAAAAGTAGTTATAGCTAGTACCAAAGATAATATAAAAGTGCGATAAAATAGTTTACTCAAAAACTTTGGTGATTCTTTGTCAATTTTGGTTGGTGATGGCCTTATGATTAATTTCCCAAGAGCACACGCATCACATGTCATTTTATTACTTTGGTATATATCTTGGGTTTTTATTGAATGACCATGTGAGCTTTCAATGATTTTTCGCATCATTGTAGTGTCTGGATGACCAAGGCGATCATGCCATAATGTAACATCTTCTGGATTTCTTTTTATCACAAGATGTGATTCTATAGCATCAATATAAGTGTGATGCAATCCAGAAGGAAGTTCTGGAAATTTTTCCAGTACAAGGCCTTTGCCTGATTTTTCAGAAGTTATATACAAATACATCTTTCCATTCTCAGTTGCAGACTGAGTGTTATACCCTTGACGGTATATATCTTTGAAACTCAACAAATTTCTCTTAGAATTTGGAGAATATAAGGCATTATCTATGGAAAACTTTGTTCCATTAGGCAACATAATATTTTATGGCATCATTAGGCATTATTAAGCTTGATCAGTACAAGCACTTCAATTATTTTGATGAGTGGCCTCATCGAAATCTCCCATAAAGTCAGAGGATTCGAGGTATGTCGATGTTGTACCCACAAGATGTTCATTGAGATTTACTTCTTTTGTCTTGCCTTTAATAGATTCTTGGTACAATTGGCATAGATGCCGAGGAGTTCGACATATTTGAGACCAGTGTCCCTTCGATCCACATCTGTAACAGACGTTCTCATTTTTATGAGTAGGGTTTTTTTGGGTTTCTTTTCCTTTTACCCGATCAGATCGATTCCATGTGTTGGATCCCCTTCCTCTTGGGTTGTTACTCCTTTCATGGTTGCGGTTAAATCGATAACCACGACCACGACCAAAACCACGATTGTGACCACGGCCACGACCACGCCCATGCGGAGGACGCGACCGAGGGGCACGCCCGTCACCACGATCACGGCCACCGGCACTGAGCGGCGACGCCGATCTGCTGCGCTTGTCGCAATGGCTGTCGCCGGCCTTCCCGGTCTCGGCCTATGCCTATTCGCACGGGCTGGAGGCCGAGATCGCCGGCGGCCGCGTGACCGATGCGCAAGGCATCCAGGACTGGATCGCCGCGGTGCTGGCGGCCGGGACCGGGCGTAGCGACGCCATCGTGATGCTGGCCGCGCGGCGGGCCGAGGACACGCCCGAGGCGCTGACAGATCTGGCCCGCGCGCTCGCCGGATCGCGCGAGCGGTTGGAGGAGACCGAGGCGCAGGGCCGCGCGCTGGCCGAGACGCTGGGCGCGCTCGGCATCGGCGACGGGGTCGCGCGGCCCTACCCGGTCACGCTGGGGCTGGCGGCGCGGGGGCTGGACCTGCCCGACCGGACCGTCGCGGCGCTTTACCTGCAGGGCTTCGCCGGCGCGCTGGTCTCGGTCGCGGTGCGTTTCGTGCCGCTGGGCCAGACCGAGGGGCAGAGGCTGCAGGCCGCGCTGCACCCGGCGATCGAGGAAGTCGCGGCTGAAGCGGTGGCGGCGGGGCTCGACGGGATCGGCACCGCGGTTTTCGGGGCCGATCTCGCGGCGATGGAACACGAGCGGCTGGAGGTGCGGATCTTCCGCACCTGAGGCCGGAGCAGAGGGGAAGGACACGAGATGGGCAGCGCAAACGGACCCTTGCGGGTGGGCATCGGCGGGCCGGTCGGGGCGGGCAAGACCACGCTGACCGAAAAGCTCTGTCGCGCGATGGCGGCGGAGTATTCCGTCGCGGTCATCACCAACGACATCTACACCGCCGAGGATGCGGAGTTCCTGCTGCGCGCGCAGGTGCTGCCCGCCGACCGCATCCTGGGGGTGGAAACCGGCGGCTGCCCGCATACCGCGATCCGCGAGGATGCCTCGATCAACCTCGCCGCGGTGGCGTCGTTCCGCGCCAGGTTCCCCGAACTCGACGTGATCTTCATCGAATCGGGCGGCGACAACCTGGCCGCCACCTTCTCGCCGGAACTGGCCGACCTGACGCTCTACGTCATCGATACTGCCGCCGGGCAGGACATCCCGCGCAAGAAGGGGCCGGGAGTGACGCGGTCCGATTTCCTGGTGGTGAACAAGGTCGACCTCGCGCCGCATGTCGGCGTCGACCCGGAGCTGCTGGAAGCGGACGCGCGCGCGGCGCGGGGCTCGCGGCCCTTCGTCATGGCCTCGCTCCGCCACGACAGGGGCGTGGCCGAGGTGGTGGCGTTCCTGAAACAGGCCGGCGGGTTATGAGCCGAGTGTTGCGGCAAGATCGGTGAACCGGTCCTCGCCGGTGACATCTGCGGCGTAGTCGGCGATCTTGCGGGCGCGGTCGAACTGGCCCTGCGATTGCGCGATCTGCGCCAGCCGCCACAGGTAGGTCGCGTCGACCCGGCGCACCGGCCGGATCAGCGCGGCAATGCGCCTGCGCGACAGCCGCCCGTTCGCCAACGCCCGCAGCATGGTCACGAGGGTGCCCCCCTCCGTCACCAGCCGGTGCGGCGCGGGTCCGGTGAAGCGCAGCGGCGCGTGTGTGACCTGCGGGCCTCGAAACTGCGCGGCATGGGCGGCCGAGGCGGGATCGGTCGGGTCGAACAGGATCGCCACGTCGCGCGCACCGGCGATGAGCGCGGGGGCGTCGCCGTAGCGGCTGAAGTCGCGCTTGCGGTCGCGTCGGAACCGCCGGTCGAAGCCCGCCAGCTCCGGGTCGAGCGTGGCCGCAGGGGCCGAGGCCAGCACGGAGGCACCCGGCGCGGCCGAGGAATAGGCGCAGGCGGCATGCCCGCAGGCCGCGCCGAAGCCCACGAAGATCACCTGCCTGAAGCTGTCGAAGAAGCCGGCGGCCCTGAGGCTGTCGAAGAAAGCCATCAAGTCGGGCGCGCGAAACCAGCTGTCGCCCACCGACTGGATCGAGAGGAGCGACCATTCCCGCTTCCGCACCGCCTCGAAGCCCAGCGGCAGCCCGTCGACCTCTTCCGCGAAGACCCGCGCGGCGCGGTCGAAGCTGACCAGAAGCGTGTCACCCTCCTGCACGAAGAGCGCCAGATGTTCCACGCCGACCCGCTCGAAGAAGCCATGGCTCCGCCCGATCTCCGACAACCGACCGAGCCAGTCGGACTGGCTGAGACCGGCGGCGCCGGTGGCTTGGGTATCGGGGTGGGTCAGTGTCATGATCGGTGCTCGGCCCCTGCGTTCTGGGTGTTTCGTCTTGTATCGAATGCGACTGTGGCAAAGCTGCGAAATCGCGCGGGCGATTCAAGGGGAATCGGTCACTATTTGGTAAACGAACTGGTGACGGACCCGGCGTTGCGGCCTTGACCGGGGCCGACGCCACGGGGTTGATGGGGCGGGAAGAGACCCGAGGGGAGGGCAGCGGTGCGATGAACTCGATCGACGAGGTGCAGGCGGGATTGGCCGAAGAGGGCTATGTCTGCGGCCGGGCGCTGGCCACCGTGGTGTTTCTGTCGCTGCGGCTGGGCCGGCCGCTGTTCCTGGAGGGCGAGGCCGGAACCGGCAAGACCGAGATCGCCAAGGCCATCGCCGCGGCGCTGGGCCGCCGGCTGATCCGGCTGCAGTGCTACGAGGGGCTCGACGCCGCAAGTGCCGTCTACGAATGGAATTTCGCGGCACAGATGGTCGCGATCCGCGCGGCGGAGGCCGAGGGCTCGGTCGACAAGGACGTGCTGAAGAACGAGCTGTTCTCGGCCGACTACCTGATCGAGCGGCCGCTGCTGCAGGCGATGCGTCCGGACGCGGGCGGCGCCCCGGTCCTGCTGATCGACGAGATCGACCGCACCGACGAACCGTTCGAGGCTTTCCTGCTGGAGGCTCTTTCGGATTTCCAGGTCACGATCCCCGAACTTGGTACCATCAAGGCCCCCGAGCCGCCCATCGTGATCCTGACCTCGAACCGCACGCGCGAGGTGCATGACGCGCTGAAGCGGCGCTGTCTCTACCACTGGGTCGACTACCCCGATCTGGAACGCGAGCTGGCGATCCTGAAGGCGCGCGTGCCGGACGCCGCCGAGGCGCTGAGCCGCGCCGTGGTCGGCTTCGTCCAGCACCTGCGCACCGAGGACCTGTTCAAGCGCCCCGGCGTGGCCGAAACCATCGACTGGGCGAAGTGCCTGCTGGCGCTCGATGTGATCGAGCTGAGTCCCGAGGTTATCGCCGACACGCTGGGCGCGATCCTGAAATATCAGGACGACATCCAGCGCCTGCAGGGATCGGAGGCGAAACGCATCCTCGACCAGGTCGCAGCAGAGGCTGCCGGATGAAGGACCGGGGTTTTTGTTAAGGTTTTCCTGCCCCTGCCGCTGCTTTCCTTTGACAGATCGACGGATGAGGAGGCTTACTCTGCGTCAAGAACACAACTGTCAGGGGGACAACACATGACACGTTTCAAATCGGTTCTTGCCGCCGTTGCCGCGGCGCTCGTCTTCACCTTCGGTCAGGCTGCCGCCGTGTCGGCGCAAGGCTGCCCATCCTACAACAATCCAACCGTCTTCGGGTCGATGACGCTGAACGCGGGCTTTCTGCCCGACCCGCAGGTGCGCAACCTGACCGCGGGCGGCACCGTGAACCTGGCATCGTGCTTTGGCGGCTGGTCGGGCTGGGTCGTCACACGCCCCGATTTCCGTCTGTTCTACAACGGCCGGTCGCCGACCGGGCGGCTGACCTTCGCCTTGCACTCCCGCTCCAGCGTCGACCCGGTTCTGCTGGTGAACGCGCCCGACGGGACGTGGCATTTCAACGATGACTACCGCGGGTTCGATTCCGCGATCGTCTTCACCAACCCGCTGTCGGGCCAGTACGACATCTGGACCGGCAGCTACCACCGTTCGTCCAACAACCCGGCGCAGCTGATCATCACCGAATACAACTACTGATCGTCGCGCCGCCCGTTGCCAGCCCCCGGACGCATCCGCGCCGGGGGCCTTTTCTTGCCGCCTTCAGTAGCGGACCATGTCGCAGGTCGATTGCGGCATGCCCACGGGCAGCACGCAGATCGCGCGCCAGTTGGCGATATCGTCGTTGCGGACGTAGATCATTGCGCGGCCACGCTCCGGCTCGCGGTACATGATGAGCGATCCGCCGCCGCTCTGGAACGACTCGAAACCCATCGACGAGGCGCGGGCGACATAGCGGGTGTCGGGCGAGAGCGTGACCTGATGCGACTGGATGTTCCAGATCGGCGACTGCGAGCCCGAGCCGTCGGTGATGCCGTGGTAGATCACGTAGGCGCCGGGCTCGAAGCTCATCGCGTTCCAGACCTGGAGCGGCATCACCCCGCCGGGCTGCGCCGAGAACTGCCTCTGGTCGTTGGTGATGCGGGTCCAGGCCGAGAAGGTGCTGGGGCTGCCGGGTGCTTGGGTCTGGGGCACGGTGGCACCGGCATGGCCGCCGGGCACGCTGCTGCCGGGGCGGTAGCCGCTGCCGCTGCCGTAGTTGCTGTTCGGGTTGGAGCAATCGGCGGTGTCGGTGCCCCAGGCGCAAAGGCCGAGCCCGTTCGGCTCGTCGCAATCGCCGTCATTGGTCCAAGGGCAGGAGGCGCCCGCCGCGGCGGTGTTGGGGCTGGCGCCGCCGCCATAGCCGGTGCCGCCGCCGAAATTGGAGTTCGGGTTGGAACAATCCGCGGTATCGGTGCCCCAGGCGCAGAGGTTCAGGCCGTTCGGCTCGTCGCAGTCGCCATCGTTGGTATAGGGGCAGGGGTTGTGAAGCGTCTGGGCCTCGGCGGGCGTTCCGGCATGGATCAGCACGCCAAGCGCCCCCGCAAGGGCGAAAAGGAACGGATCGGATCGGCGCATGGTGGTGTCTCCCTCGACTGCCTCGATTGTGCGCGCGGGCGGCGTGCCCGCGCAGGGCGGACTCCGACCATGAATTGTCACTTGAAACTATGATCGAGATCAATTTGTTTGATCCGGCCGCCCTTGACCTGCCGCGCGGCGCGCGCTTCTGCTGACGGCATGGCTGAGCACGCGCCGCTGGAGCTGCCGGACAACCCGCAGCTTGTGACCAACATCACCCATTTCGCCCGCGCGCTGCGCGTGGCGGGCCTGCCGGCGGGGCCGGGGCGGGTCGCCGACGCGATCCGCGCGGTCGAGGCGGCGGGCTTCACCAATCGCGCCGATTTCTACCACACGCTGATGGCCTGTTTCGTGTCGCGGCCGGAACAGCGCGCGCTCTTCGACCAGCTCTTCCGGCTTTACTGGCGCGATCCGCGGTTTCTCGAACACATGATGTCGCTGATGCTGCCGCAGATGCGCGGCGTTGCCGAGGAGCGGGAGCTGCGCGCCGCCGAGAAGCGCGCGGCCGAGGCGCTGCTGCATGGCGTCGACCGCGAGGCGCCCGACCTGCCCGAGCCGGAGGACGAGGGCACCGAGATCGAGATCGACGCAAGCCTGACGATGAGCCGGGAGGAGCGTCTGAAGACGCTCGATTTCGAGCAGATGTCGCTGGCGGAAATGGCCGAGGCCAGGCGCATCATCGCCCGCATGAGCCTTGCCGTGCCGCCGCTGACCAGCCGCCGCACCGAGGCGGCGGTGCACGGCGCGCGCCCCGACTGGCGCCGCACCATGCGCGCGGGGCTGTCGCGCGGTGGCGAGATCACCGAGTTCGCGCGCAAGGCGCGGCGCACCCGCTGGCCCGCGCTGGTGGCGCTCTGCGACATCTCGGGCTCGATGTCGTCCTATTCGCGCGCTGTCCTGCATTTCCTGCACGCGGTGGCCAATGAACAGGGCGCGGGCTGGGCCAGGGTGCACGCCTTCACCTTCGGCACGCGGCTGACCAACATCACCCGGCATTTGTCGCAAAGGGACGTCGACGCGGCGCTGAAGTCCGCGGGCGCCGAGGCGCAAGACTGGGAGGGCGGCACCCGCATCGCCAGTTGCCTCGAGAGCTTCAACCGCGATTGGTCGCGCCGGGTGCTGGGGCAGGGCGCGGTGGTGCTGCTGATCACCGACGGGCTGGACCGCGACGCGCCCGACCGGCTGGAGCGCGCGATGGAGCGGCTGCACCTGTCCGCCCGCCGCGTCATCTGGATCAACCCCCTGTTACGCTGGGAAGGGTTCGCGCCGAAGGCTGCCGGCATCCGCGCGATGTTGCCCCATGTCGACACCTTCCGCGCCGGGCACAACATCGCCGCTCTTGAGGGTCTGGCCGAGGCGCTGTCGCGCCCCGATGACGCCGGGGAAAAGGCGCGGCTTCTGGCGATGATGCGCTGATTTCCGCTGTCTGACGGGAACGTAATTTGTGCTTGGGCGTTGCCGAAGGGATCATCCACGTCAGCCAATTTGGCATCCAGGTAACGCTTGAGGTTCCCATGAAACGCACTTTCCGCTCGTCCACCGCACTTGCTGCCAGCCTGTCGCTGGTGCTGGGCCACATGCCCGTGGCCGCGTTCGCACAAAGCCCGGGCGGCGACCAATGCCGCGACGGTGAAGAGGCTGGAAGCTGCCTCGAACGCCTGCTGGAAGAAGCGGAAGCCTCGCTCGACGCCGCGGAGGCGACCGAGGATCCCGCCGACGACGCAGAGGCGCAGGAAGCCGTGCGCAGGGCCGAGGACGCCCTGGAAGAGCACGAGGCTCGGATGGCCGAGGAGGCCGCCGCCGCCGAGGCCGCCGCAGAGGAAGAAGCAGCGGCAGCCGAGGCCGCCGCAGAGCAAGAAGCGGCCGCCGCAGAAGCTGCTGCGCAGGAGGAAGCTGCTGCAGCAGAGGCCGCAGCGCAGGAAGAAGCTGCATCAGCCGAGGCTGCTGCAGAGGAAGAAGCGGCGGCTGCCGAAGCGGCCGCGGCCGAGGAAGCTGCTGCGGCGGAAGCCGAGGCGGCGCAACTGGAAGAGGCGCTGCGCGCGGCCGAGGACGCCGAAGCCGCAGAGGCCGCGGCTGCTGAAGAGCAGGCAGCAGAAGATGCCGCCGCTGCGGAAGCGGCCGCGGAGGAAGAGGCCGCGGCAGCCGAAGCCGAGGCGGCTGAGGACGCCGATGCCGCCGCGCTGGAGCAGGCGCTTCAGGATGCGGAGAACGCCGAGGCTGCGGCGGCCGAAGAGGCAGCGCAGGCCGAAGCGGACGCGGCTGCAGCCGACGAAACCCCCGAGGAGGAAATGGCCGAGGAGGCATTGCCGGGCGAGGCCGCCGAGGAGGAGATGGCCGAGGACGAGATGCCGGTCGACGCCGAAATCACGGCGGACGCCGAGGCCGAGGCCGGCACCGAGGAAGACGGTCTTGCCGCAGCACTTCAGCAGGCGGAGGACGCCGCCGGCGAGGCGGTCGAGGATCTGACCCCCGAGGATGAGGCGGCACTTGCCGCCGCCCGCGAAGCCGCCGCCGCCGCCGAGCTGGAGGCCGACGCCGTCGATCCCGAGGCCCAGGCCGAAGCGGAAGCCGCGGCCGAGGCCGAAACCTCCGAACAGGCGCTGCAGTCGCAGGCCCTTCAGGACGACGCCGAGCCGACCGCCGAGGTCGAGACCCAGGTCATCACCGAAGAGACCGCGCGCCAGTCGGACGAGGATTTCGGCGCGATCGAGACCACCGAGAGCGAGACCCGGCCGCGCCGGCGGAATGACGATGACGGCCTGACCGGGCTTCAGGGTGCGATCCTTGGCGGTTTGGCCGGCCTCGCCGTGGGTTCTGTCCTGTCGGGCAACCGTCAGGTCGTGAACCGCGCCGATGACCGTGTCGTGGTCCTGCGTCCGCAGGGCGACTACCAGGTGATCCGCGACGATGACGCGCTGCTGCGCCGCCCCGGCAACGAGGTTACGACGGAAACCTTCGCCGACGGCTCTTCGCGCAATATCGTCACCCAGCCTGACGGCACGCAGGTCATCACGATCCGCAGCGCCGACCTGCAGATCATCCGACGCACCGTGGTGGCGCCGAACGGCACCCGCACCGTGCTGATCGACGACACCCAGCGCGCGGCGCCGGTGCAGGTCTCGCAACTGCCGCAGAGCCGGCCGACCGGCGATGTCGTCACCTACGGTTCGTCCTCGGACGAGCAGGCGCTGGCCCGCGCGCTGCGGGCACAGGGCACGCAGGTCGACCGCAGCTTCTCGCTGGCGCAGGTGCGTAACATCCGCGCGGTGCGCGACCTCGCCCCGGCGCTGAACCTCGAGACCGTCACCTTCCGCAGCGGCTCGGCGGCGATCACCTCGGACCAGGCCTCGCAGCTGCTGTCTCTGGGGCGCTACATGTCGAACGAGATTGCCAGCAACCCGCGCGAGGTCTTCCTGATCGAGGGCCATACCGACGCGGTGGGCAGCGCGGCCTACAACCTCGCCTTGTCGGACCGTCGCGCCGAGACCGTCGCGCTGGCACTGACCGAGTATTTCGACGTGCCGCCGCAAAACATGGTGATCCAGGGCTATGGCGAGGAATATCTGCTGATCCCGACGCTGGACGACGAACGGCAGAACCGCCGCGTCGCGGTGCGCCAGATCACGAACCTGCTGCAGGTTGCCGCTGCAAACTGACGGCGGACCGCACCGGCTTTGACAAGCCTCTCGCCCTCCTCCATCGTCGCCGCGATGGGGGAGGGTTTTCTCATGTCCGATGCATCCCTGGAAAACATGCCGGCGCTTGCGCTCGACTGGCACCGGGCCGGGCGCGGCGCGGTGATTGCGACCGTGGTCGAGACCTGGGGCTCGGCCCCGCGCGCAACGGGCGCGCAGATGGTCGTCTCGGGCGCGGGCGAGATGGAAGGCTCGGTCTCGGGCGGCTGCGTCGAGGGTGCGGTGGTGGTCGAGGCGATGGAGCTTGTCGGTTCCGGCACGGCCAGGCTGCTGGAGTTCGGGGTGTCGGACGACGAGGCCTTTGCCGTTGGGCTTGCCTGCGGCGGGCGCATCCGGGTGCTGCTGGAGCCTGTCGGCGGCGCGATGCCGGTAGATCTTCTGCAAGAACTTGTCACGGCCCGCGCCGCGCGGCAGCCGGTGGCCTATGTCGCCGATCTGGAGGGGACGGACCGACGGCTGGACGGGCCCAGGGACTGGCCGGATCGCTTCCGCATGGACCGCTCGGGGGTGGAGGAAGATGGCCGCACCTTCATCCATATCCACAACCCGCCCTTGCGCATGCTGGTGGTGGGCGCGGTGCATATCGCGCAGGCGCTGGTGCCGATGGCGCGACTGGCGGGCTACGACGCGGTGGTGATCGACCCGCGCCCCGCTTTCGGCGCGGCGGCGCGGTTTCCGGGGGCGAATATTGTAGAAGAATGGCCGGACGAGGCGCTGGCGGAGCTCGGGCTCGACGCCCGCACGGCGGTGGTGACGCTGACCCACGACCCGAAGCTCGACGATCCCGCGATCCGGGCGGCGCTGGCGGCGGAGGTGTTCTACCTCGGCTGTCTCGGCTCCAAACGTACCCATGCCAAGCGCGTGGCACGGCTGGACGAGGCGGGGTTCACGCCTGACCAGATCGCCCGCATCCACGCGCCCGTGGGCCTCGACATCGGCGCGCAGGGGCCGGCCGAGATCGCGGTTTCGGTGTTGGCCGAGGTCACGCAAAGGCTGCGGCGCGGATGAGGTTCGGACCGGTTCCGGTGGCAGAGGCGACAGGCGCGGTGCTGGCCCACGCGGTCGCACTGGAGGGCGGCAAGCTGAAGAAGGGCCGGGTGCTGAGCGACGTGGACGTGGCGCGCATGACCGACGCCGGCCTTTCGCACATCATCGTCGCCCGGATGGACCCCGGCGACGTGGGCGAGGATGCGGCGGCGGCGCGGCTGGCCGCCGCGCTGGTGCCCGACCCGGACGCGGCGGGCCTGCGGGTGGAGGCGCCGTTCACCGGCCGCGTGAACATCCGCGCGACCGGGCCGGGGGTCGTGCAGCTTGACGCCGCCGCCATCGGGCGGCTGAACGCGGTCGATCCGATGATCACGCTCGCCACGGTGCCGGAGTGGCAGCGCGTGACCGAGGGCACGATGGTCGGCACGGTCAAGATCATTTCCTACGCCGTGGCCGAGACGGCACTCGCCGAAGCCTGCGCCGCCGGGGAGGGCGCGATGCGGCGGCGCGCCCCGGTGGTGGGTTCCGTCGACCTGATCGTGACCGAGACCGAACCGGGAGCGGCGGGGGCGGAGGACAAGGGCGTGCGTGCGGTCTGGGCCCGCATCGCTCGGCTTGGAATCGCGGAAGGCGAGACGCGGATCGTGCCGCACACGGGCGGCGCCGTGGCCGAAGCCATAGCCGCGTCGCTCGCCGACATGATCCTGATCCTCACCGGCTCGGCCACCTCCGACATCGCCGACGTGGCGCCGGCGGGGCTGGTTTCGGCCGGCGGGACCGTCACCCGCTTTGGCATGCCGGTCGATCCGGGCAACCTGCTGGTGCTGGGCCAGTTGACCACGCGCCCGGTGATCGGCCTGCCGGGTTGCGCCCGCTCGCCCGCACTGAACGGGGCGGACTGGGTGCTGGAACGCGTCGCCTGCGGGGTCGACGTGAGCGGCCCGGACATCTCCGCAATGGGGGTCGGCGGGCTGCTGAAGGAGATCCCGACCCGGCCCCAGCCAAGGGACCGCACGCCGCGCGGATGATCGGACGGGCAGGGGCCGCGTCAGCGGCTCGAACCACGACATCGAGGCCGCCTGCCGCGATGGCCGGGAGGGGCTGACGGACGTCTCTCCGGGACACTTGGAACGATCGCTCCGGAGACGCCCCCGGCCCAAATTTTCCGTTTGCGATTCCCGGCATCCGTGGTTGGATGCCGGTCATAACCGAGGGAGGAACTACATGACCCAGGTCAAGATGACCGTGAACGGGAAATCCGTTTCCGGCGATGTGGAAGGCCGGACGCTGCTGGCAGACTTCCTGCGCGAGGGGCTGCGCCTGACCGGCACACATATCGGGTGCGACACCAGCCAGTGCGGCGCCTGCGTGGTGCATGTGAACGGCGAGGCGGTGAAATCCTGCACCGCGCTGGCGCTCGATCTCGACGGCGCCGAGGTGGTGACGATCGAGGGGATGGCCAACCCCGATGGCTCGCTGTCGGTGATCCAGCAGGCGTTCCAGGACCATCACGGGCTGCAATGCGGCTTCTGCACGCCGGGCATGGTGATGAGCGCCGCGGCGCTCCTGAAGGACAACCCCAAGCCCAGCGAGCACGAAGTGCGCGACTACCTCGAAGGCAACATCTGCCGCTGCACCGGCTATCACAACATCGTCAAGGCGATCATGGCCGCCAGTGGCCAGGACGTGACGCAGATCGCGGCCGAGTGACGCCCGCGCGGGCCGCGGGGAGGCGGGCCGCAAACGACAGACGAAGGGCGGAGGAGCGCCCTGACCCCACGGCCCCCTATGGTGGCGGGCCGGGGCGCGAAGACCCCAAGGGAGACCCACCATGCCGAAGGATCACGGGATTGGCGCCAGCAGCAAGCGGCGCGAGGACGTCCGGTTTCTGACCGGGCGCGGCCGCTACACCGATGACATCAACCTCTACGGCCAAGCCTATGTGCATTTCCTGCGCTCGGACGTGGCGCATGGCACGCTGAACGGCATCGACACCTCCGAGGCGGAGGGGATGCCGGGCGTGATCCGGATCTTCACCGGCAAGGATTTCGAGGGCGTGGGCGGTCTGCCCTGCGGCTGGCAGGTGACCGACAAGCACGGCAACCCGATGCAGGAACCGGGCCACCCGATCCTCGCGCAGGGAAAGGTGCGCCACGTCGGCGACCCGATCGCCGCCGTGGTCGCGGAAACCGCCGCGCAGGCGCGCTCCGCCGCTGAGGCCATCGCGGTCGACATCCACGAGCTGCCTGCCGTCATCGACATGCGCAAGGCGCTGGAGCCGGGCGCGCCCAAGGTGCACGACGATCTCGACAGCAACCTCTGCTACGACTGGGGCTTCGTGGAGGAGAACAAGGGCGCGGTGGACGAGGCCTTTTCCAAGGCCGCGCATGTGACCACGTTGGAGCTGGTGAACAACCGCCTCGCTCCCAACGCGATGGAGCCGCGGGTGGCGGTCGGCGATTACGCCGCCGGGACGGATGACTCGACGCTCTACACCACCTCGCAGAACCCGCACGTGATCCGGCTGCTGATGGGCGCCTTCGTGCTCGGCATCCCGGAACACAAACTGCGCGTGGTGGCGCCCGACGTGGGGGGCGGCTTCGGCTCCAAGATCTTCCACTACGCGGAGGAGGCGTTCTGCACTTTCGCCGCCAAGCAGCTGAAGCGCCCGGTGAAATGGACCTGCTCGCGGTCGGAGGCCTTCATTTCCGATGCACATGGCCGCGACCACGTGACCAAGATCGAGCTGGCGCTGGACGCCGACAACAATTTCATGGCGATCCGCACCGACACCTGCGCGAACATGGGGGCATATCTCTCGACCTTCGCGCCCTCGGTGCCGACCTGGCTCCACGGGACGCTGATGGCGGGCAACTACAAGACGCCGCTGATCTACGTGAACGTGAAGGCGGTCTTCACCAACACCGTGCCGGTCGACGCCTACCGCGGCGCGGGACGGCCCGAGGCGACGTTCCAGCTCGAACGCCTCATCGACAAGGCGGCGCGCGAGCTGGGCGTGGACCCGGTTGAGCTGCGGCGGCAGAACTTCATCACCGAGTTTCCCTACGCGACGCCCGTTGCGGTGGAATACGACACCGGCGACTACCACGCGACGATGGACAAGCTGCTCATCATGATCGACCGCGACGGGTTCGATGCGCGGGCGGCGAAGTCGAAGGAAGCGGGCAAGCTGCGCGGCCTCGGCATCAACTGCTACATCGAGGCCTGCGGCATCGCGCCCTCGGCGCTGGTGGGGCAGTTGGGCGCGCGGGCGGGTCTCTACGAATCCGCCACGGTCCGGGTCAACGCGACCGGCGGCATCGTGGTGATGACCGGTAGCCACAGCCACGGGCAGGGGCACGAGACGAGCTTCGCGCAGGTCGTCGCCGACATGATCGGTATCCCCGAGGCGCAGATCGAGATCGTGCATGGCGACACCGCCAACACGCCGATGGGCATGGGCACCTATGGCTCGCGCTCCATCGCGGTGGGCGGCTCGGCCATGGTGCGCGCGACCGAGAAGATCATCAGCAAGGCCAAGAAGATCGCGGCGCATCTGATGGAAGCCTCCGACAGCGACATCGAGCTGAAGGACGGACAGTTCACCGTCGCGGGCACCGACAAGTCGGTGGCTTGGGGCGATGTCACGCTGGCCGCCTACGTGCCGCACAACTACCCGCTGACCGAGCTGGAACCGGGGCTGGAGGAAACCGCCTTCTACGACCCCAACAACTTCACCTATCCCGCCGGCGCCTATGCCTGCGAGGTGGAGGTCGACCCGGAGACCGGCAAGGTCAAGATCTGCTCCTTCGCCGCGGCCGACGATTTCGGCAATGTCATCAACCCGATGATCGTCTCGGGCCAGGTCCATGGCGGGCTGGCGCAGGGGATCGGGCAGGCTCTGCTGGAGAACGTCAGCTACGACGCGGACGGGCAGCTTCTGTCGGCAAGCTACATGGATTACGCCATGCCGCGCGCCGATGACCTGCCGTTCTACCAGGTGGACCACTCCTGCGTGACGCCCTGCACCCACAACCCCTTGGGCGTGAAGGGCTGCGGCGAGGCGGGGGCGATCGGCAGCCCGCCCGCCGTCGTGAACGCGGTGATCGACGCGCTGCACCGGGGCGGGATGACCCACGTGGGTCATATCGACATGCCGCTGACCTCGGCGCGGGTCTGGACCGCGATGCAAGGCTGAGAGGGAGGACCGGGGGGCCAGCCCCCCGGACCCCCCGGGATATTTGGAAAACGAAGAAGGGCGCGACCCTTCGGGAGGAACGGATGTACAACTTCGAATTCGCCAAACCCACGACCATCGCCGATGCCGTCGAGGCGCTCGGCCATGAAGAGGCGCAGGCGCTGGGCGGCGGCCAGACCCTGCTGCCGACGATGAAGCAGCGGCTGGCGGCGCCGGCGACGCTGGTCAGCCTCAACGCCATCCCCGAGATGATCGGGGTCTGCCTGAACGACGCGGGCGAGGTCTGCATCGGCGGCGCCACGACGCACGCGATGGTCGTGCGCGAGGCTGCGGCGCATTACCCGGCGCTGGCGGCGCTGGCGAGCCACATCGGCGACCCGGCGGTGCGCAACCGCGGCACCATCGGCGGCTCGCTCGCCAACAACGATCCCTCGGCCTGTTATCCGGCGGCGGCGCTGGCGTCAGGCGCCACGATCAAGACCAACACGCGCGATATCGCGGCGGACGACTATTTCCAGGGCATGTTCGAGACCGCGCTGAACGACGGCGAGATCATCACCGAGGTGCGCTTTCCGGTGCCGCAGACGGCGAATTACCAGAAATTCGTGCAGCCGGCCTCGCGTTTCGCCCTGGTCGGCGTCTTCGTGGCGCAGTTCGCGGATGGGGTGCGCGTCGCGGTGACCGGCGCCTCGTCGGACGGCGTGTTCCGCTGGACCGAGGCCGAGGCGGCGCTGAGCGGCGATTTCTCGAAATCCGCGGTCGACGGGCTGTCGGTCCCCTCCGGCTCGATGATCAGCGACCTGCACGGATCGGGCGATTATCGCGCCCATCTGGTGAAGGTGATGACCGGCCGCGCGGTCGCCGCCGCAGGCTGAGCCGCGCCACTTCGACAAAAGAAACGCCGGGGCGACCCGGCGTTTTTCGTTTCACGACCTGGGGTTCAGGCGTATTGCGCCACCATCCGTGCCGCGCGCGCCATCTTGCGCATCGCCGACGGGCTGACGCCGAGATTGTTGCGCACCGAGCGCGAGAAGCCGGCCAGCGTCTCGAAACCGCTTTCGCGGGCGATCTGCGACACCGGCATCGCGGTGTGGCGCAAGAGGTCCGCGCCATGCTTCAGCCGCAGGTTCAGGTAGTGATCCGAGGGTTTCACCCCCAGCGCCCGCACGCAGCGCCCGCGCAGCGCCTTGCGGGTCAGGCCCAGACCGTCGGCCAGGTCCGACAGCGACAGCGGGTCGGCCAGGTGTGCGCGCATCCGCGCCTCCATGTCGGCGATCACCGGGTCGGCGTTCTGGTCTGGTTCCTCCGGCGCCGTATGGACCAGGCGCGAGCGGCCCGTGGTCAGCGCGCGCCCGACCTCGTCGGCCAGCGCGGGCGAGGCGACATCGGCGATCCAGGCGCAGAGCGCTGTGCCGGCGGCGATGCCGCCCGCGACGGTCAGGCGGCGGTCGTCCAGCACATGGGCGCGGTCGCTGATCTCGATCGCCGGAAACCGTTCCTCGGGGTCGCCGCCCGTGCCGCGATGCACCACCGCGCGACGGCCGTCGAGATGGCCCACCTTGGCCAGGATCAGCGTGCCGGTCTCGATCCCGCCCAGCCGCCCGCCCGCCGCGTCCACGGCCTTGAGAAAGCCCTGGAACTGGTTGGGGATGCGCCGCGGGAAACTATCGCCGCAGATCACCAGCGCGAGGTCGATCTTGTCCGCCTCGTCCCAGTCGCCGCGGCCGGGCGTCATCAGCGCGCCATTGGAGGCGCGGGTCTCGACATGGCCCGGAATGCGGGTGTCGCTGGTGAAAACCGTCTCGCCGGCGGTGCGGTTCGCGATATCGAGGGCTTCCTTCGCCAGCGCATAGGCCAGCATGGGAAACTCGGGGAACAGGATGAAGCTGACGTGCGGCATGAGCGGAGGATGCCGCAGCATCGGGGGCGGTTCAAGACAAGCCGCGCAGAGTTATCCCCAAAGCGGCGAAACCGCCACAGGATGCGCTCAGGGGGCGTCCGCGGCCGGGGGAAGGCGGCGGGCCGGGCTCGCGGCGGGCGTCTCGTCCAGCAGGTCGTCGAGGTCGAACTCCACGCCGATGGTGAGCCCGCCGTCGGTGACGGTGCTCATGCGGATCTGCAACTCGAGATCGGTCAGCAACCGCGTGCGGGTGCCGCCCGCCGGCTGAGAGCCGCCCATCAGCCCCATTTCCGCGGTGCCCGACAGCTCGATACCCTGGGCCGCGGCGAGGCCGGGGGCGGTGGCGAGGGCAAGGCAGATGAGGGCGGGGGCGACGCGGGGAACCATGCGGTGCAGTCTACGCCCGTGTCGTTCACACCGCCAGCCGGAATCAAAAAGGCGCGCCGAACGGGCGCGCCCCGGTGGCGGACTTGGCCGGCGTTATTTCGCCGGGCCGATCATCATGACCATCTGGCGGCCTTCCATCTTGGGCATGTTCTCGATCTTGCCGAGCCCCTCGACATCGGTTGCCACCCGCTCCAGCAGCTCGCGGCCGAGGTTCTGGTGCGCCATTTCCCGTCCCCGGAACCGCAGCGTGACCTTCACCTTGTCGCCGTTCTCGAGGAACTTGGTGACGCTGCGCATCTTGACCTCGTAGTCATGGGTGTCGGTGTTCGGGCGGAACTTGACCTCCTTGACCTCGATGATCTTCTGCTTCTTGCGTGCCTCGGCCTCGCGCTTCTGGGTCTCGTACTTGAACTTGCCGAAATCCATGATCTTGCACACGGGCGGCTCGGCATTGGGCGAGATTTCGACCAGGTCGAGCCCGGCTTCCTCGGCCATGGCCATGGCGCGGGCCGGGGTGACAACCCCGACGTTTTCGCCCTCGGCGCCGATCAGGCGGATCTCGGGGGCGCGAATACGGTCATTGATGCGCGGGCCGGTGTCGCGTTGCGGCGGCGCATTGTGGGGTCTGCGGGCTATGGGGGCCTCCTGAGGTTGCCAGTGATCGAGGCGGCAAGTTACTCGCGCCGCCCCGTTCTTTCAAGGCGATTTGGACCTGTTCGTGCCGCTTTCGACCGTTGTGCGGCACCGCCGCATTGCGCATGCCGCATGACAGGAGTAAGCGCGCGTCATTGAACGCCATCCCAACGGGGGAAAAAAGAATGAACAGGGTTATCATTATCATCGTGATCCTCGCGGCCATCGGCGTCGGCGGGTACTACGTGATGCAGAACAACGCCAACCGCGCCGCGGAAGAAGCCGCCGCCGCCGAGGCTGTGGCCGCGGAAGAAGCCGCAGCCGCTGAAGCCGCCGCTGCCGAGGAAGCCGCCGCCGCCGAGGCCGCTGCCGCCGAACAGGCCGCTGCCGAGGAAGCTGCTGCCGCCGAAGCCGCCGCCGCAGAAGAAGCCGCTGCTGCCGAAGCTGCCGCCGCCGAGGAAGCTGCCGCCGCCGCGCAAGCGCTTGAGGATGCCGCCGCCGCCACCGAAGAGGTCGTGACCGAGGCCGTCGAGGGCGCCACGGAAGAGGCCACCGAAGCCGCCGAGGCGGTCGAGGCAGCCACCGAGGAGGCCACCGCCGAAGCCGTCGTCGCCGCCGAGGAAGCCGGCGATGCCGCGCTGGCCGACATCTTCACCGCCGAAGGCTTCGACTTCGAGCAGGCTGCCGCCGCGCTCGAGGCCGCCGACATCTCGCCCGTCACCCGCACGGCCGTCACGACCGCGCTGGAAGCGGCGCAGAACAACCCGGAGCTTCTGGAAGCCGCGCTGGCCCAGGCCCGCCAGGCGCTCGGCATCGAGTGAGCCCCTTTGAGGGACGGAAGAGCCCCCCGCGGTCCGACCGCGGGGGGCTTTTTTTCATGTCCGGGCCGCTCAGACGGTCAGTCGAGGAAGGCTTTTTCCACGACGTATTCCGCCGGTTGCGAATTGGCGCCCTCGGTCAGCCCGTAGCCTTCGAGCATCTCCTTGATCTCGAGGTTGAAGGCGAGGTTGCCGCAGACCATCGCGCGGTCATCCTCGGCGCAAAGCGGCGCGACGTCGAGATCCTCGAACACCGCACCCGAGCGCATCAGGTCGGTGATCCGGCCCATCTTGGGGCTCTGTTCGCGGGTCGTGGTCGGGTAGTAGCGCAGCTTGTCGGCGAAACCCTCGCCGATCAGCTCGGTCAGCATCTCGTCGTTGCGGATATCCGCGACCAGCTTCGCGCCATAGGCCAGCTCGCCCACCTCGCGGCAGGTGTGGGTGAGGATGACCTCGTCGTAGTCGGCATAGGTCTGCGGGTCGCGCAACAGGCTCGCGAAGGGCGCGATGCCGGTGCCGGTGGCAAAAAACCAGAGCCGCTTGCCGGGCAGGAGCGCGTCATGGACCAGCGTGCCGACGGGCTTGGGGCGCAGGATGATCTCGTCGCCCGGCACGATGTGCTGGAGCCGCGAGGTCAGCGCGCCGTCGGGCACCTTGATCGAGTAGAATTCCAGTTCCTCGTCCCAGGACGGCGAAGCGATGGAATAGGCGCGCAGGAGCGGCTTTTGCTTGCCGGTCTCGGGATCGGGGTCGCCCATGAGGCCGATCATGACGAATTCGCCCGACCGGAACCGCAGGCTCGCCGGCCGCGTGCAGCGAAAGCGGAACAGCCGGTCGGTGTAATGTTCGACCTCGGTCACGGTCTGCGCATCGGGCAGGGTCGGGGTCGCTTTGGCGGAAGTGGGGGCGTTGATATCTTTCACGGGTCTCTGCTCGGTCATGTCCATCTCGGCACCTTGTAGCGATGGGCGCCTGTTTAAGCGTTGATCTGGGTCAGGGAAACCCTGCGTCAGCCGCGCAGCCGCGCCTGATAGTCGCCGGAGCGCCAGTTCGCGCGGGCGCGCCACTGCTCCTCGGGCTGGCGGGCGGCAATTTCGGGGGTCAGTTCCACCTCGTCGAAGCCGGAGCGCCGCGCCATCGCGTATTGGTCGGCCACGATCGGGCCGGCCGCGCGCAGGCGCCCGGTGTAGCCCATCACGCGCAGCCGCCGCGCCACGGTGAAGCCGCGCCCGTCGGCATATCCGCCGAAGCGCACGCGGATCATCGCGAGCCGGTCGAGGTGGGGGGCGAGGGCTGCAAGATCCGCGCCGGGGTCGAGGTCGATGGCCGTCGCCGTCTCCACCTCCGGGGAAATCTCCCCCGTCCAGTCGTCCTGTGCGAAGCCGTCGTCGCGCATGATCGTCCTGTCGCTCATCGTCACTGCCTCTTCTCTGTCCGTGGTCGTCGGCCGGGTCACGACGCCGCCCTCAGCGGGCCGCGCACCATCTTGCCGTCGACGAAATGGATGCCGCATTCGTCCTTGTCGGTGCCGCGCCAGCGCCCGGCGCGGGGGTCTTCGCCCTCGGCCACCGGCGTCGTGCAGGGCGCGCAACCGATGGAGGGGTAGCCGCGCGCCACCAGCGGGTGCCGGGGCAGGCGGTTGTTCACCATGTAGTCCGCCACGTCCTGCGGCGCCCAGTGGGCTAGCGGGTTGACCTTGATCCGGCCGGTCTCGTCCTCCTCCTCGAAGAAGGACAGATCGGCACGGGTGCCGGACTGGAACCGCTTGCGGCCCGTGATCCAGGCGTCGAACCCCGCCAGCGCGCGCTCCAGCGGCTCCGTCTTGCGCAGCGCGCAGCAGGCGTCGGGGTCGGACCTGTGCAACTGCCCCTCGGGGTCATGCGCGGCAAGGCGGACGGGGGCCGCGCGGATGATGCGCAGGTCGCTCAGTTCGAGGTGCTCGGCGACCTCGCGCTGGTAGGTCAGCGTTTCGGGGAACAGCATTCCGGTTTCCACGAACAGCACCGGCGTCGCGCGGTCCACCATCGCCACCATGTGCAGCAGCACGACCGATTCCGCCCCGAAGGACGACACCAGCGCGACCTGTCCGGTATCGGCGTCGCCGAGCGCATGCTCGACCACCGAGGTGGCGGAATGGTGCCGGTAGCGCGCGTTCAGGCGCGCCACGCGGCTGGTCAGGGGCGCGGTGTCACGCGGCATCGGCCCGCGCCTCGTCGGCGTCGTAGAGGGCTGCCTTGAACGGTGCCATGCCGAGGCGCCGGAACGTGTCCAGGAACTCCTCCTCCGGGGTCTCGCGGACGTCGAGATAGGCGCGCAGGATGCGTTCGATCGCGGGCACGATCTGGTCATAGGCGAAGCCCGGCCCGGTCCGCTCGCCGATCACGGCATCGGGGCCGCCATCGCCGCCAAGCGTGATCTGGTAGCTTTCCACCCCGGCGCGGTCGAGGCCGAGGATGCCGATATGCCCGACATGGTGATGCCCGCAGGCGTTGATGCAGCCCGAGATCTTGATCTTCAGCGGGCCGATCTCGTGCTCGAGCTTGAGCGCGTCGAACCTGTTGGCGATCTCCTGCGCCACCGGGATCGAGCGGGCGGTGGCCAGCGCGCAGTAATCCATGCCGGGGCAGGCGATGATGTCCGAAATCAGCCCGACATTCGCCGTCGCGAGGCCGGCGGCCTTCAGCGTGTCATGCACCGCCTTCAGGTGCCGTTTCGGCAGGTGCGGCAAGATCACGTTCTGCTCGTGCGAGATGCGCAACTCGTCATGGGCGTAGCGTTCGGCGAGGTCCGCCAGCACCCGCATCTGGTCCGAGGTCGCGTCGCCCGGCGTCGCGCCATGCGCCTTGATGCTCACGGTCAGGATCGCGTAATCGGGGTGCTTGTGCGCCGCCACGTTGGTGTCGGTGAAGGCGCCGAAAACCGGGTCGGCGGCGCGCCAATCCTCGTAATCCTCCGGGCCGGTGGCGTCGTAGACGGGCGGCGCGAACTGCGCCGTGATGCCCGCCAGCAACGCCTGGTCCGCCCCGGAAAACAGCGGCTTGCGGGCGGCGAACTCGTGGTCCACCAAGCGGCGGATCTCGTCGATGCCGGACTCGTGGACGGTGATCTTGATGCGCGCCTTGTATTTGTTGTCGCGCCGGCCGAGCAGGTTGTAGACCGCCACGATCGCCTCGAGATAGGGCAGCAGGTCTTCCATCGGCACGAAGTCCGACAGCACCTTGCCGATCATCGGCGTGCGGCCGAGGCCGCCGCCCACCAGCACCGTCGCACCCACGACGCCGTCCCGCTCCACCAGCCGCAGGCCGATGTCATGGGCCGCCGTCACCGCGCGGTCCTGCGCGTGGCCGGTCACCGCGACCTTGAACTTGCGCGGCAGGAACTGGAATTCGGGATGGTCGGTCGACCACTGCCGGATCAGCTCGGCCACCGGGCGGGGGTCCATCACCTCACCCTCGGCGGCGCCCGCGAAATGGTCGGCGGTCACGTTGCGGATGGTGTTTCCGCTGGTTTGGATCGCGTGCATCCCCACATCGGCGAGCGCGTCGAGCATGTCGGGCACATCTTGCAGCTTCGGCCAGTTGAACTGGATGTTCTGGCGCGTGGTGAAATGGCCATAGCCCTTGTCCCAGCGGTCGGCGATCAGCGCCAGTTGGCGCATCTGCCGGCTGTCGAGCGTGCCATAGGGGATCGCCACGCGCAGCATGTAGGCGTGCAGTTGCAGGTAGAGGCCGTTCATCAGGCGCAGCGGCTTGAATTCATCCTCGGTCAGCGACCCGTCGATGCGGCGGTCGACCTGCGCGCGGAACTGCGCCACGCGGTCGCGGACGAACCCCTCGTCGAATTCGGTATAGCGATACATCACTGGCCCTCTTGCTTGCCATGGGCGTAGTTGGACGGTCCGCGGGTGCGGAACACCTCGCGGAAATGGGTCGGCTCGGGGCCTTTCGGGCCGGGGCGCGCCTCGGCCAGGTATGCGCCGACAACCTCGTGGCCGCGGGCGTCCGCGTCGAGCATGTGCAGCTCGGCCGTGGCTTCGTCCTCGATCAGTTCGGCCTCTTCCAGCTTGCGGGTCCACTGGCCATCCCTGGCGCGCCAGACCACGTCACCCTCGAGCAGCGCGTTGGCGGTCAGGACCTTGGGGGTATAGGGGCGGGGCATCAGGCGAATTCCTCTTGCAGTAGGGGCAAGGCGGCCTGGGCCGCGCGGGGCGCCAGACCGTAGAGAAGGATGACAGGGCCCTGTGCTGCAGCGGTGTCGAGGTCGGCGGGCAGCCGGGCGAGGCTGGTCGCGATCACCCGCGCGTCGGGGCGGGAGGCGTTTTCGACCGCCGTCACCGGCGTCTCGGGGGCGGCGCCGTGCATCATCAGGCGGCCCTGGATGAAGCGCGCGCCGCGCGCGCCCATGTAGATCGCGGCGACGGTGCCGGGGCGGGCGAGCCCGCGCCAGTCCTGCTCGGCGAAGCCCTGCATGTCATGGCCGGTGAGCACGCGCAGGCTGCTGTTGCGGTCGCGCTTGGTCAGGCTCTGGCCGATCTGGGCGGCGGCGGCGCTCGCCGCCGTCACGCCGGGCACCACGGACCAGTCGAGGCCGGCGCCGTCCAGCGCCGCGATTTCCTCGTCGAGCCGGCCGAAGACCGACGGATCGCCGCCCTTCAGCCGCACCACATGCGCGCCCTCGGCGGCATGGGCAACCATCAGGCGGCAGATTTCCTGCTGCGCCATCGAGGGGCCGAAGCCGGTTTTCCCGGCGTCGACGAGCAATGCTTCGCGGCGGGCCAGTTCGAGAATGGCGGGCGACACCAGTCGGTCATGGATCACCACGTCGGCCCGGTCGAGCAAGCGGCGAGCCTTCAGCGTCAGCAGTTCCGGGTCGCCGGGGCCGGCGCCGACGAGGTCGACGCGGCCCGGTGAAGCGGTCCCGGAAAGGTGGCGGTCGAGGAGCGTGGCGAGCGCAGGCACCAGCCCGGCTTCGCCTTCCTTTTCAATCGTCTGCGGGGCGATGTCGCTGTAATACTCGGCCCAGAAATCGCGCCGCTTGCGGCCCATCGGCAGCGCGTCGGCGGCGGCGCGGAAACCCTTGCCGATGCGGGCCGCAAGGCCGAGCGTCGGGGAGAGGCGGGCCTCAAGGTCGGCCTTGATCGCGCGCGCCAGCACCGGGGCCGCGCCCTCGGTGCCGATGGCGATGGTCACCGGGTCGCGGTCGACGATGGCGGGCGTGATGAAGGCGCTTTCTTCCAGGTTGTCGACCCAGTTCACCAGCGCCCCGTCGGCGCGGGCAAAGGACGCGACGCGGGCATCTTCCTTGGCGTCGTCATTGGCGGCATAGAACAGGGCGGCGTCTGCCGCGTCGCCGGGCGCAAGCGCGCGATCGACCAGCGTCAGGCGGCCCTCGGCGGCAAGATCGGTCAGCGCAGGCAGCGCCTCGGCGGCATAGACGGTGATCCGCGCCGTGGTCTTCAGGAGCAGCCGCAGTTTCGCCAGCGCGGCCTCGCCACCGCCGGAGACGACGATATGCCGGCCCTGCACGGCCAGGAAGATCGGGAAATGGTCCATCGTCGGCTGCGCCCTTATTCCGGTGACACGCCCTAGAGATAGAATAATTTCCCCCTGATTGGCAGATATGGCTTGCACAAAGGAACATATGTTCGCAATTCTCAGGAGATCCAACCGACCTGTTCACCGAAGCCGGAGGCCCTTGCGATGACTGTCCAGATCGACGCGCTAGACCGGAAGATTCTCGCCGCGCTGCAGGAAGACGCCTCCCGTTCGCTCGACGAAATCGCCCGCGTAGTGGGCTCCTCCAAGACGCCGGTCTGGTCGCGGATTCGCAAGCTGAAGGAGGCCGGCGTGATCGGGCGGCAGACCGTCTTGCTCGATGCCGAAAAGCTGGGGTTCGAGGCCTGTTTCTTCGTGCTGATCCGCACGTCGGAGCACGAGGCAGACTGGCAGAACAAGTTCCTCGCCGCGCTCAGGGCCCGCCCCGAGGTGCAGGAGGCGCACCGGCTCGCGGGCGAGATCGACTACATCCTGAAGGTGCGGGTGCAGAACGCGCGGGCCTATGACGCGTTCTACCAGGCGCTGATCTCGGAGGTGAAGATCTACAACGTCACCGCGCTCCTCAGCATGGAGGAGATCAAGGCGTCGCCGCTTCTGCCATTGGGGCCAGCGTCGTGATGATCGTCGCGCCGCGCTCAAGGCTCTTGTGAACTGGGCATTTTCCCGCGATCTGCAGCAGCTTCTCGATCTCGTCGGGCAACAGGTCGCCCTCCAGCCGGATGATCCGCGTGAAATGGTCGAGCGGCGCGTTGGTGTTGCCGGCGTCCTGCGCGTGAACCCGGTCATGCGTCACATCGACCGACACGTGGTCGAGCGCGATGCCCCTGCGCCGCGCATACATGCGGATCGTCATCGCGGTGCAGGCGCCAAGGCCCGCCGCGACCAGCTGGTAGGGGGTCAGCCCGCGGTCGGTGCCGCCGTAGCTTTCGGGCTCGTCGGCGAGGATGTGGTGATGCGGGCCGGCCTGCACATCCTGCAGGAAGCCGTCGGGGTCGGCCTCCGACACGCGGGTGACACCCTCGGGCGCGCCGGGCGGCGGCGCGGGCGGGCGCAGGTCGAGGTAGCGGTCGGCCCAGGCGGCGATGACGCCCGCGGCATATTCCGCATCCTCGGGCCGGCTCAGCAGGTGGTCGGCGTCATCCAGCGTGACGAAGCTTTTGGGGTGGCGCGCGGCGGTGAAAATCTGCGTGGCGTTGTCGATGCCCACCGTCGCGTCGCGGGGCGCGTGCATGACCATCAGCGCCTGTTTCATCCCGGCCAACGCCGGCGCGAGCCGTTCGGCGCGGACATCCTCGACGAACCCGCGGCCGATCTTCACCCGGCGCGTGCCCAGCGTCACCTCGGCCACGCCCTTCTCCGAGATCACGTCGAGCGCATCGTCGAAATTGTGCAGGACATGGGCCGGGTCGAAGGGCGCGCCCAGCGTCACCACGGCCTTGATGCTGTCGATCTCGGGCGCGGCGCGCAGCGCGGCCGCCCCGCCCAGCGAATGACCGATCAGCAGGCTCGGCGCCATGCCGCGCGCGGCGAGCGCCTCCGCCGCCGCGGTGAGGTCGCCGACGTTCGAGGTAAAGGAGGTGTTGGCGAATTCGCCCTTGGAATGGCCCAGCCCGGTGAAATCGAAGCGCAACACCGCGATGCCCATGGCCGCCAGCCGGGCCGAAATGCGCCGCGCGGCGACGATGTCCTTGCCGCAGGTGAAGCAATGCGCCAGCAGCGCGGTCGCCAGATGCGGCCCCTCGGGCAGGTCCAGCCGGGCCGAGAGCGCGTGGCCGTCATGGCCGGGAAAGGTGAAGCGGTCGGTGGGCATGATCGGTCTTTCAACTGCGCGCCGCCCGAGGATGGGCGCGTCGGGCGGGGATCGCAACCTAAGCCTCCGCCGCATCACGCCCTCGTGCGGCCCGGTGTCCGGGCGTGAGCGCGCGATCTTGCGCTTGGGGGTGCGATCGGCTTTGGTCGGGCGGCCCCGCTCGTGAGGATGTCGCCGCCGATGGACCCGATCTGCCAGACCACGCTGCCGCGCCTGCCGTGGATGCAGCCCGCGATGGCGCGCCTGCCGGGCGTGCAGCCGCTGGACTGGGCGGATTGGCTGGAGGTGGACGACGCCTTTGCCGCGCAGATGGCGCTGCGCGAGCAATTGCTGGCGGAGCGGCGCGCGGAGGTTTTCGCAATGACCCCCGGCGCCGAGGCTGCTGCTGCGGCGTTTCTGGCGCTGGTGCTGGACCACCTCGGGCCGGGGTACTCGCGCGAGGGCGGGGTGGTGATCCGCCCCGACGGGGTGCGCGTGGCGCTCGACGCCGAGCCGCCGCTGGTCGCCGCCGCGCGGCTGGTGCACGAGGATCTGTGCCTGATGCAGCCCCGAGGCGGCGAGCATGTGCTGACCGGCGCGGTGCTGTGCTTTCCGGCAAGTTGGACCCTTGCCGAAAAGCTCGGCCGCCCGCTCACCGGCATCCACGCGCCTGTCGAGGTCTATGACGACGGCATGGCCGCGCGGGTCCAGCGGCTCTTCGACGCGATCCGGCCCGACTGTCCGCTCTGGCGGCAGAACGCGCTGGTTTACGCCGACCCGGCGCTGCACCAGCCGCGCAAGGAGGCCGCGCCACGCCGCGAGAAGGCGGGGCAGGGCCGCTATCTTCGGTCGGAAAAGCAATGCCTTCTGCGGGTTCCTTCAAGTGATGCCGTAGCATTTACCATTCATACATATGTCGTGCCGCTGGGTGCCTTGCCGGAGGACGCGCGCGCGCGGCTGACCGGCGCGGAGACGATCACATGAGCCGCGTCAGCGAGCAGTACGAGGCGTTTCCCTACCCCGAGCGCGACCCGGCGGAGGAAGCGAAGCGGCTGATCACCGGCTCCCCCAGCCATCCGCTCGAGATCGACCATTTCCTCTTCGGCGGCACGCGCGACTGGTCGCAGCCGCTGCGCGCGCTGGTGGCCGGCGGCGGCACGGGCGACGCGCTGATCCAGCTGGCGCAGGTGTTGACCAGCGCCGGCAAGCCCTACGAGATCACCTATCTCGACCTGTCGGAGGCATCGCGCAAGATCGCCGAGGCGCGGGCAACGTCGCGGGGGCTTTCCGGGATCACGTTTCACACCCGCTCGCTGCTGGATGCGCCCGAGTTGGGGCCGTTCGACTATATCGACTGCTGCGGCGTGCTGCATCACCTTCCCGAGCCGCAGGAAGGCTTCGATGCGCTGGCCGCCAGCCTTGCGCCCGAGGGCGGTCTGGGCCTGATGGTCTACGCGCCCTTCGGCCGCTCGGGCGTCTACCCGCTGCAGGAGGCGTTCGGGGCGGTGCTGGACGGAAGCCCGCGCGACCGGTTGCGGCGGGCGAAGGCGATCTTCGAGCGCATCCCCGACGGCCACCCGTTCAAGCGCAACGCGCAACTCGGCGACCACAGGGCGAGCGAGGCGGGGTTCTACGACCTGCTCCTGCACAGCCAGGACAGGCCGTTCCGTATCGGCGAGCTGCTGGGGGTGCTGGACCGTGCGGGGCTGACCATGACCGGCAGCCCGCAGGCGCATCTCTACGATCCCCTACCTATCCTCGGCGACAAGGGCTTGCTTGCGGGGCTGGACGCGGCGCAGCGGATGGACTTGGCCGAGGCGCTGCGCGGCACGATCCGCACCCATGTGCTCTATGCCGCGCGGTCCGTGGAGGGGCGGGTGGCGCAGCCGGGCCCCCACGCGGTGCCGCATCTGAAGGGCGTGGCAGGCGGCAAGCTGGCGCAGATCGCGCTGAAACAGGGGACGATCCCGGTGCGCCACGAGGGCGAACGCTTCGAGATCCCGGTGCCGGCACTTGCCGTGCGGGCGCTGGCGCAGATCGACGGGCGCCGCACGCTGGGGGAGATCGCGCGGGCCATGCGCACCGACTGGATGGCCTTCGCGCCGATCTGGGCGGGCGTGTCGCGAGCCATGACGGGGCACGGGCTCCTCTACTACTCGCGCCTGCTCCGGGGCTGACTTACGCCTTGAAATGCTTGGAGAGTTTCAGGCCCTGGCCTTGGTAGTTCGACGCGATGCCCGAGCCGTAGAGCCGGGCGGGCAGGGCGGCCATGCGCTCGTAGACCAGCCGCCCCACCACCTGCCCGTGTTCGAGGACGAAGGGCGCCTCGTGGCAACGCACCTCGAGCACGCCGCGGGCGGGGACGCCGTGGCCGAAGCCGGGGTCGAAGAAGCCAGCGTAATGCACCCGGAACTCGCCCACCATGGCGAGGTAGGGCGACATCTCGGCGGCGCAGTCGGGCGGGATCGTGACCGCCTCGCGGCTCACGAGGATGTAGAAGGCGCCGGGGTCGAGGATGATGCGGCCGTCTTCGCTGCGCACCTCCTCCCAGAACTCGGGGATGCTGTGGCTGCCCACCTGCGTCAGGTCGATGACGCCGGTGTGCGGCTTGGCGCGGTAGCCGACGATGCCGGCGGCGGTGGGGGTGAGATCGACCGAGAAGCCGAGGCCTTCGTCGATCACGGGGGTGCCGTCGACCAGCGGCGTTTTCGCGTGGCGCGCGGTCAGCTCCGCATCGCTCAGCACTGCCTGTCCGCGGCGGAAGCGGATCTGGTTCAGGCGCAGGCCCGGCGCAACCTTCACGGAAAAGGAGCGCGGGCAGATCTCGGCGTAGAGCGGGCCGGTGTAGCCCGCGGGAATGCGGTCGAATTCCGCCCCGCCGTCGGCGATCACGCGGGTCAGGCAATCGACGCGCCCGGTGGAGCTTTTGGCGTTGCAGGCGGCGGAGACGTCTTGCGGCAGCGCCAGCCCTTCCATCAACGGCACGACGTAGACGCAGCCCTTTTCCAGCACCGCGCCCTGGCTCAGATCCATGCGGTGCATCTCGAATTCCGCGATCCGGTCGGCGACGCGGCGGCCGTGGCCGGCGAGGAACGAGGCGCGGACGCGGTAGGCGGTCTTGCCGAGGCGCAGGTCGAGGCTTGCCGGCTGCACCTGGTCGGTATCGGGGTTGACGCAACTGATCTGGCCGCGCGCGATCATCGCCTCGATCGCGTGGTCGGGCAGCACGCCTTCGCCCGCCTCGCCGGGGGGCCTCTGATCCGTCGCGTCACTCATCCGGGCTCCCCCTCGTTCGGCCAAGAAAAAACCGCCCGCGCCGTGGGCGCAAGGCGGTTTTCGCGGGGTCCCGCGGTGGCGGGAAGTATTTGGTCGGGCTAGCAGGACTTGAACCTGCGACCTTCCGTCCCCCAGACGGACGCGCTACCAAGCTGCGCTATAGCCCGACGTGTCGCCCTTCTACCCATTTTGCCGGGGCGCGCAAGGGGTCAGGCCGATGGCCCGGCCCGCATCCGGTCGCGCAGCGCCGCCAGCGCCGGGCGCAGCCGGGCGAGGGCGGCGGGCGGCAGGCGGTCGCCTCGTGCAAGCGCGGCGAGGGCGTCCATGGGCGGAGTGTCGGGGGCAGGCATGGGTGTCGGCTCTGCCTCCGGCTCGGGCGCAAGGGCCTCCGGTTCCGGTTCCTGCGCGGGTCCGGCGATGTCGGGCTCGGGGTCCGGCGCGACGGCTTCATCGTCCGGCTCGGGCGCAAGGTCTTCCGGCTCCGGCTCCGGGTCGGGGACGACGAAGGGGAACAGCCGTTGCGGCGTTTCGGCAGCGGTGGGCGCGGCACGCGTCTCGGCGGTGGTGTCCTCGACCTCCGCCTCGTCGATCCAGTCGCTCAGCGCCTCGGCGTCGATCAGGTCGCCCTCGGCGAAATCGACCGGCGGCGACAGGGCAGCGACGGCGGCAACGCCCTCCTCGCGGATCATCTTCTGCACGCCGCGGATGGTCAGGCCGCGGTCATGCAGCAGCACCTTGATGCCGCCCACCAGCTCCATGTCGGCGGGGCGGTAATAACGGCGTCCGCCGGCGCGTTTCACCGGCTTGATCTGCGGAAATTTCGATTCCCAGAAACGCAGGACATGGGCGGCAACATCCAGCCAATCCGCCACTTCGCGGATGGTCCGAAAGGCTTGCGACGATTTCGACATGGCCGGTTTGCCCGCCTCTGCTCGGTCCCTCTGCCGTTCGTGCCGCGCGCCGCCTCAAGGCGCGAAGCCGGCTCCTCAGCCGCGGTTGCCCGCCGCGACCCGGTCCTTCATCAGGTGCGAGGGCCGGAAGGTCAGCACGCGGCGCGGGCTGATCGGCACCTCTTCGCCCGTCTTCGGGTTGCGCCCCACGCGCGCGGTCTTGGACCGCACCGAGAAGGTCCCGAAGGACGAGATCTTGACCTGTTCGCCCTCGACGAGCGCGTCGGACATCAATTCAAGCACCCGTTCCACGAGCTGTGCGCTTTCGTTGCGCGACAGGCCAACCTCGCGAAACACCGCTTCGGACAGGTCCATCCGTGTCAGCGTCTTGCCAGCCATCAGTTTGCGTCCCCCAAATGTGGATGCAGGATGCGTGAAGGGATTTCTCAAGTCAATCGAGAGACTTGCAGGCTGGCGTTTATCTGCCGCCGACTGTCACCAGCGCATCACGACCGCGCCCCAGGCGAGGCCCCCGCCGATCGCCTCGCAGACCAGCAGATCGCCGGGCTTGATCTGGCCGCGCGCGACCCCCACCGACAGCGCCAGCGGGATCGAGGCGGCGGAGGTGTTGCCGTGGTCCTGCACCGTCACAACGACGCGGTCCATGGCGATACCCATCTTCTGCGCGGTCCGCGTGATGATGCGCAAATTCGCCTGGTGCGGCACGATCCAGTCGACCTGCTCGGGTTGCACGCCCGCCTTGTCGAGCGCAGCCTCGGCCGTTTCGGCAAGTTTTTCAACAGCATGGCGAAAGACCTCGCGGCCCTCCATGCGGAGCACCCCGGTGGTGCCGGAGCTTGAGACGCCGCCGTCGACGTAGAGCAGGTCCTTGAACCGCCCATCGGAATGCAGGTCGGTGGCAAGCACGCCGCGGTCGGTCGCGGTGCCTTCACCCTCCTGCGCCTCGAGGATCAGCGCGCCCGCGCCGTCGCCGAAGAGGACGCAAGTGCCGCGGTCGGTCCAGTCCATGATGCGGCTGAAGGTCTCGGCCCCGATGACCAGGGCGCGTTTGGCCTGACCCGAGGCGATCAGCGCATCGGCATTGGCCAGCGCGTAGACGAATCCGGCGCAGACGGCCTGCACGTCGAAGGCGAATCCCCTCCGCATGCCCAGCCCCGCCTGCACCATCGTGGCGCAGGACGGAAAGGTCAGGTCGGGGGTCGAGGTGGCGACGATCACCACGTCGATGGCGTCAGGCTCGAGGCCGGCCATGTCGAGCGCGGCGCGCGCGGCCTCCACCGCCATCTGGCTGGTGGTTTCGCCCTCGGCGGCGAAATGGCGCCGCTCGATGCCCGAGCGCGAGCGAATCCATTCGTCGGTGGTGTCGAGCGTCCTTTCAAACTCGGAATTTTCGACCACGCGGGCGGGCAGGTAGTGGCCGATGCCCACGGGGACGGCGCGGATCCTTGTCATGGCTCTCCGGCCTCCGATTGAATGATGGCCGAGGCGGCCTGTTCGGCTTCGGCGAGACGGGCCGCCAGGCGGTCGCTGAGCCCCGCCGCGGCCAGCCGCGCGGCCAGCTTGATCGCGGCGGAGACGCCGGTCGCGTCGGCCGAGCCGTGCGATTTCACCACCGTGCCGTTCAGCCCCAGGAACACGCCGCCGTTCACCCGGCGCGGGTCGATGCGTTTGGACAGGCGGCGGAGCGAGGTATAGGCCAGCAGCGCCGCGATGCGCGACAGCGGCGAAAACCGGAACGCCTCGCCCAGCAGTTCGCGGATCAGGCGCGCGGTGCCCTCGCCGGTCTTCAGCGCGACATTGCCGGTGAACCCGTCGGTCACGATCACATCGACCATGTCGGAGGGCAGATCGCCGCCCTCGATGAAGCCCACGAAGTCGAAATCCGCGGCCTTGCTGACCCGTTCGATCAGTTCGGCGGCAAGCTTCAGCTCGGCCCTGCCCTTGTGTTCCTCGGTGCCGACGTTCAGCAGCCCGACGCGCGGCCGCGGCAGGTCGAGGCCGTTGCGCGCGTAGCTGGCGCCCATCAGGGCGTATTGCAGCAAGTCCGCGGCATCGGCGCGGATGTCGGCACCCACATCCAGCATCACGTTGAAGCCGCTGGGATTGCGCGAGGGCCAGAGGCAGGCGATGGCGGGGCGGTTCACCCCCTCGATCTTGCGCAGGCGGATCATGCTCAGCGCCATCAGCGCGCCGGTGTTGCCGCAGCTGACGGCCGCGCCGGCCTCGCCGCTGCGCACCGCCTCGATGCAGGACCACATCGAGGTGGACTTGCCGTTGCGCAACACGTGGGAAGGTTTGGTGTCCATCGTCACCACGCCCTCAGCGTGGCGGATCTCGCACCGGTCCATCAGGTCGCGGCGGCGTTCGATCAGGCGCTCGAGCTGCGGGCGGTCGCCATGCACGATGAACCGCAACGCGGCGTTCTTGGCCGCGGACAAGGCCATTCCCGCCACCACGACGGACGGCCCCATGTCGCTGCCCATCGCGTCGATGGACAGGACCGTGCCGGGTATGGTGTGGGCCGTAAGTGCCGTTCCGTGCGTCATGCCCCGCGTCGCCTTCGCCGCCTCGGGCCGATTACCGGATCAGGCCGCGTCTTCGTCGAGGTCGATCTCGTCGGCCTTCGCGATGATCTCGCGGTCATTGTAGGTGCCGCACGACGGGCAGACGTGATGCGGACGCTTGAGTTCGCCGCAGGACGGGCACTCGTTCGGATTGGAGCCTTCGAGCCCGTCATGGGCACGACGCATGCCGCGCCGCGATCGCGTCACTCGGTTCTGGGGGACAGCCATGTCACAACCTCGGTGTTCGGGGGCGATCCCGGTACGGCCGCCCGATCAGTCAAAATTCTCGTCTCGGTCTTCGCGGCCCCGATACCCTGTTGCGGCCTGACTGGCCAGTGCGGATATGATGCAAAGGGCAGGTTGACCGCACCCTTGGCGGGGCGCGAATGAGGCCGGGAACATACTCTGATTCCCTGCCCATGCAACCCCTATTCGGGGCTCAGTTTTCGCCGGTTTCGCTGCCCTCGCCGCCGCTCTCGCCCTCGTCGTCTTCGCGGCCCGCAAGCTTGTCGCGCAGGGCCGCCAGACCCGACAGCGGCTTGGCATCCTCATCGGTCATCGGCGCCACGCCGGGCGCGGCAAAGGTGGCCTCTTCCAGCGCGGCGCCGGGGGCGCGGGGGTAGAGCGGCAGCGCCAGCGCCAGCGCCTCGGCCATCACCGCCGACAGGTCGAGCACCGCCGGCAGCGGCTCGGCCGAGTCGTCCTCGGGCATCTCGACCTCGTCCTCTTCTGGCTCGGGCATCTCGGCCAGGTAGCGGCGCAGCACCGGCTCGTCGATGCGCGTGGTCACGGGTTCGGCCGTCACCACGCAGGGCTGCACCACGGTGGCGCCCAGCGTGCCCTCGAGCCGCCAGTCGCGCGCGCCCTCGGCCACCAGCCGCCCGGCAAAGCGCAGCTTGCGCAGTGCGATCAGCTCCATCTCCTCGGCCAACACCTTGCGCGCCTCGGCCTCGGGGGTGATCTCGAATGCGGTGTCCTTGCTCCGCGTCAGGCGGGCGAGGGACAGGTGGGTGGCCGGGTCTGCCATGGCGGAGCCTCCTTCGGGATGCGTCGCAAACTTGCCCTGTGGGCCGCGGTAAGCTAAGCGGATAGAAAGCTTCGGACGGCTTCGCAAGGGTGACGGCGCGCCGACCGGACAGAGATTGGGGCAAGAGGGCGAGTATGCATAGGTCCACACGCGGTTTCCGGACAGGTCTCTTCGGCCTTTGCCTGGCGCTCGGGCTTGCGGCCTGTTCGGCGACCTTCGACAACCACGGCTTCGTGCCCCCGCCCGAGGATCTGGCGGCGGTCAATATCGGCGACAGCCGCGAGGCGGTGATCGAAACCATCGGCACGCCCGGCGTGTCCGGCGTGATGCGCGACGAGGCCTGGTTCTATACCGCCTACCGCGTGCGAAACTACGCCTACCGCGCCCCCGAGGTGACGGAGCGGCAGGTTCTCGCGGTATCCTTCGACGGGGCCGGGCGGGTGCAGAATATCGAGGAATTCGGCCTCGACGACGGCAACATCATCCAGCTGTCGCGGCGCGTCACGACCAGTTCGGTGCGCGAGATCTCGTTCCTGAGCCAGATCCTGTCCAACTTCGGCCGGATCAACGTCGGCGACGTGCTCGGCGGGGAGTGATCGGCGCGCACTTGTCGTCGCAGCGTCATGGGCGCATCCTAGGATGTGTCCAACGGGCAAGCGGGATCGGCAAGGCAGGAGCGGGCTCCCATGTTGAATTTTGCCAAGGGGCGTTATCGCGCCCGCATCGCCGACACCCCGCAAGACATCGAGGCGGCGCAGCGCCTGCGTACCCTCGCGTTCCGTGGGCCGGGTGCCGCGATGGTGGATCATGACGATTTCGACGAGACCTGCACCCATGTGCTGGTCGAGGAGGCGCGCAGCGGCGCCTTGGTCTGCTGCTTCCGGCTCCTGCATCTCGGATCGGGTGCCGAGATCGGGCGCAGCTATTCGGCGCAGTTCTACGAATTGTCGGCGCTGGCCGATTTCGACGGCCCGATGGTCGAGATGGGGCGGTTCTGCATCCACCCCGACCACCGCGACCCCGACATCCTGCGCGTCGCCTGGGGCGCGATGACGGCCTACGTGGACCGCGAAAAGGTCGAAATGCTGTTCGGCTGCTCGTCCTTCCACGGGATCGAGGCGAAAGACTACTACGACGCCTTCGCACTGCTGCGCGACCGCCACATAGCGCCCAAGCGCTGGTTGCCGCGGGTCAAGGCGCCCGCGGTATTCCGCTTTGCCAGCCGGTTGCGGCGCAAGCCCGACCTGAAGCGCGCGCAGGCCAAGATGCCGCCGCTGCTCAGGACCTACCTGCTGATGGGCGGCTGGGTCAGCGACCACGCGGTGATCGACCGCGACCTCGGCACGCTGCATGTCTTCACCGGGCTGGAGATCCGCGCCGTGCCGCCGGCGCGCGCCCGGCTGCTCAGGGCGGTGGCGGGGTAGGGAAACCACGTCTTGATCGCATGATCCTGCGGGCGGCACGATCGCCCGGATGCACCAGCGTAAAGGTCATGACGATGCCGAACCTGCCCCTGAAGTGCCGGCCGCGATTCTCCCTTCTGGCGATGTGCCTTGCGATGGTCGCGTGCCAGCCCGCCGCGGACCCGCCCGAGGTGCGGCGCGACGTGCCGGGCTTCCTGTTCTGCGGGGTGGACGGCGACAGTCCGCTGTCCGGCAGGCTGGTCGGTCGCCCGCTGGAGGAGATCGGGCCCTACACCGATGCTGCCATGGCCGCCGGAGTGGTCGTCGATGTCGCCGGGATCGGGCCGGACGGCACGGCCAGCCTGATCCTGATCGAGACGACGGACATCCTGACCGTGCTGCACCGCAACGGGGTGATCGAGAGCATCAGCTGCCTTCCACGCGACCTGTGCACCGGGCCGCGCCGGGATGAATCGGCGCTGTGCGGGCGCGCGCAGAGCCGCTGAGCCCGCGAAGCCGCCGCAGCAAGGCGTGCAGCGGCACCGTTGGCCCGCCCGCGCCCCAGGTTCCGCCCAGATCCCGCACCACGGCCCCGCTGCCGCGCTTGAACCGGGCGAGGCCGGGGGACCGCCTCCCGTCGCAGAGCCCGAGGTCGATTCGGATCGCACCGTGTGTCGCCAGTGCGCCCATCGCCTGCCATATCAGCAAGCTGTGGGCCGAGGCGGCGCGCCCTTCGGCGCCCGACCAGCCGATCAGGTAGGTCGCGCCGCGCCCGTGCAGGGCAAAGAGCATCGCCGCGACCGTCCGGGCGCCCCGCCGCGCGGTGAAGAGGCGCAGCGCGCCCGGTGCCGCGACCGCCATCGCGGTGATGAGCTTGGGCGGCAGGCCAGCATAGCTGCGCGTTGCCTGCTGCGCGGCGTCCTTGTGGAACAGCCAGTGCTGCGGGTCGGGCGGCAGGGCGGCCTCCGACACGGCAAGCCCCTGCCGCTGCCCGTGCCGCAGCCGGTTGCGCCACTTGCCACCCATTCGCGCCAGCCAGTCCTCGGGACAGCCCGACAGCGGCAGCTCCGCCACCGGGCGTGGGGCGGCGAGGCGCAGGAACCCCGCGCGCGCCAGGGCCGCGCCGTCACCCGGCGTTTCGGCATTGGTGATCAGGGCCCGCGCCTTGAGGCTGTGACGCAACCCCGCCAGCGCCGGCAGTGATGGCGGGTCGTCCCACACCGGGCGGGAGATCAGCGCGACGCGGCCGAGGAGGGGCAGGGTGCGTGTCAACACCAGCGCCGGGCCAAAGGGCAGGGAGACAAACGCCGCCTCCGCCCCGATCCGTGTCAGCGCGGCGTGGTAGAGCGGGGATTGCTGCAACGGCAGCGGGCTTTCGGGGATGCCAAGATCGAACATGGGCGGGAGCCTGCCCCGCCCATGCCTAACACCTGGTTAATCCGCCAGCACCACCAGCGCGTGACGCTTGCGCCCGGCGCTGAGTTTGATCGGCTGCGCCAGGTCGGCGGCCCCGATCATCAGCCCGGCGTCGGTCAGGGGCGCATCGTTCATCCGCGCGCCGCCTTCCGCGATCAGGCGCTTGGCCTCCTTGCCCGAGGTGGCGAGGCCCGAGCGCGTGACGAGCTGCGCGACCGAGATCCCCTCCGCGAGTTCCGCGGCGCTGAGCGTCAGCGTCGGCAACTCGTCGCCCGCGCCGCCATGCTCGAAGACCTCGCGCGCGGTGGCTTCCGCCGCCTCCGCCGCCTCGGCCCCGTGCAGGAGCGTCGTGACCGCGTTGGCCAGCACGATCTTGCCCTCGTTGATCTCGGCCCCCTGCAGCCCGCCCAGGCGCTCGCACTCCGCCACCGGAAGTTCGGTGTAGAGCTTCAGGAACCGGCCCACGTCGGCGTCGGTGGTGTTGCGCCAGAACTGCCAGAACTCGTAGGGGCTGAGCATGTCGCCATCGAGCCAGATCGCGCCACCTTGCGATTTGCCCATCTTGCGCCCGTCCGAGGTGGTCAGCAGCGGCGTGGTGAGCCCGAAGATCTCGGCATCCAGCACCCGGCGCGTCAGGTCGATGCCGTTGATGATGTTGCCCCACTGGTCCGAGCCGCCCATCTGCAGCACGCAACCCTCGCGGCGAAAAAGCTCCAGGAAATCATAGGCCTGCAGGATCATGTAGTTGAATTCGAGGAAGCTCAGCGACTGCTCGCGGTCGAGGCGCGATTTCACGGATTCAAACGACAGCATCCGGTTCACCGAGAAATGCCGCCCGATGTCGCGCAGGAAATCGAGGTAGTTGAGCCCGTCGAGCCATTCCGCGTTGTTCAGCATCATGGCATCGGTCGCGCCCTCGCCATAGCCGAGGTAACGGTCGAACACGCGCTGCATGCCGGCGATGTTGGCGTCGATCTGGTCGGGCGTCAGCAGCGGGCGCTCGTCGGCGCGAAAACTGGGATCGCCGACCTTGGTCGTTCCGCCGCCCATCAGCGTGATCGGGCGGTTGCCGGACTTTTGCCACCAGCGCAGCAGCATGATGTTCAAGAGATGCCCGACATGCAGCGATTTCGCCGTCGCGTCATAGCCGATATAGCAGGTGAGCGGCCCCTTGATCAGCGCCTCGTCGAGGCCTTGCAGGTCGGTGCAGTCGGCAAGAAACCCGCGCGCGATGATGGTGCGCAGGAACTCCGATTTGGGCTGGTGGGTCATGGGGGTCCGGTCCATGCTTGAGGTCTTGTGCAACGGGCTATAGCGGGCGGGCGCGTGAAGGGAAAGAGCGACAGGCGGGGCGTTGGACCGGGGCCCGTCCGGGTCGCGGGCGCGATGTCGGGCACCTCGATGGACGGGGTCGACCTGGCCGTGATCGAGACCGACGGCATTGCGGTGACGGGCTTCGGTGAGACCCGCTACCGGTCCTATTCCGAGGCCGAGCGCGCAGTGATCCGCGCCGCCTTGGGCCGTTGGCCGGGGCAGGCCGACGTGGCCGAGGCCGCGCGGGTAGTCGAGGACGCGCATCTGGAGGCCTTGGCCGGTCTTGAGGGGGCGGAGGCCTTCGGCTTTCACGGCCAGACGCTGGCCCATGACCCCGACGGCCATCGCACGCATCAGGCGGGCGACGGCGGCCGGATCGCGGCAGAGGCGGGCGTGACCACGGTGTGGGATTTCCGCTCGAACGACATGCAACTCGGCGGGCAGGGCGCGCCGCTGGCGCCCTTCTACCATTGGGCGCTGGCGCGGTTCATCGAGGCCACGCGGCCGGTGGCGTTCCTGAACCTCGGCGGCGTCGGCAACATCACCCTGGTCGATCCGCGGATCGACCGGCCGGAGCTGCCCGGCGCCTGCCTCGCCTTCGACACCGGCCCGGCCAATGCGCCGATCGACGACCTGATGCGCGCGCGGCGGGGCGAAGCCTTCGACCGCGACGGGGTTCTGACGCAAGCCGGGCAGGTGGATGCCGAGACCGTCGCGGTCTTCCTCGACGACCTCTATTTCCGCAAGATCCCGCCCAAATCGCTCGACCGCGACGGGTTTCCGGCGCTCGCAGGCTGGGTGGCCAAGATGGATGACGCTGATGCGGTGGCGACGCTGGCCGCCTGCTGCGCGGGGGCCGTGGCGCAGGCGATGGAGCACCTGCCGCTCCTGCCCGAGCGGATCCTCGTCACCGGCGGCGGGCGGCGCAACCCCGGCCTGATGGAGATGCTGGCTGTGGCGCTGGACCGCCCGGTGGAGCCGGTGGAGGCCGCCGGGCTCGACGGTGATTTTCTCGAGGCGCAGGCCTTTGCCTATCTCGCCGTGCGGGTGCTGCGCGGGCTGCCGACCTCGGCGCCGGGGACCACGGGCGTGGCGGCGGCGGTGGGCGGCGGGCGCGTGTCACGGGTGTGATCCCGTCTCGGGGCTCTGCCCCCGAGGTATTTCCGAGGCTAGGATGGGGGATCAGGCGCGCGCGGTGCGGGCGCTGCGGATCATCGAGCCGGTGTAGATGATCAGCGCAAGCCAGATCAGCGGGAAGGCCACGGCGCGGGCGGGGCCGAAAGGCTCGCCGAAGACGAGGACCGCGATCAGGAAGATCATCGTCGGCGCGATGTATTGCAGGATGCCGATGGTCGAAAGCCGCAAACCCTTGGCGCCGTTGGCATAGAGCATCAGTGGCACCGCGGTGACGGCCCCGGTGCCGAGGAGGAGCCACGTGTCGGACCAGGAGCCGGTGGCGAAATGGCCGGTGGGGCCAAGCCAGATGAGCCAGGCCAGCGCCGGCGGCGAGAGCAGCAGCACCTCGAGCAGGAAGCCCTGGTTCGGGCCGATGGGCAGCGTCTTGCGCAGGAAGCCGTAGAGGCCGAAGGTCGTCATCAGAACCAGCGCGACCCAGGGCACCACGCCCGCGGAAACGGTCAGGATCGTGACGGCGACCGCGGCGAGGCCCACGGCGACCCATTGCGCGGCGGCCAGACGCTCGCGCAGGATCGCGGCGCCGAGCGCCACCGAGAACAGCGGGTTGATGTAGTAGCCGAGTGCGGCGTCGAGCGCGCGGTCATGGGCGATGGCCCAGACATAGACGCCCCAGTTGATCGAGATGAGCGTCGCGGTGACGGCGGCCATGACGACCATGCGCGGCGTCTTCAGCGCGCGGGTGAGGTCGCCGGTGCGCCCCAGCACGACGAGGACGAGGCCGGCGATGGGGACCGACCACAGGATGCGGTGGGCGATGACCTCGACCGCCGGCATGTGGGACAGCGCCTTCATGTAGAGCGGCAGGAAGCCCCAGAGCAGGTAGGCCGTCACCGCGAAGGCGAAGCCTGCACGCGAGTCGCCGGTCTGGGGGAGCGGGGCTGCCATGCGCCTTGGCTAACGGAAGGCGCGGACGGGGGCGAGCGCGAAATCGCGATCCTCCGGATCACGGATCGTGATGAGTCATGCCCTCGGGATGTCGAAACCTTCTGCCGCCAGCGTGAATCCCTCGAAGCGGAAGCCGGGCGAGACGGTGCAGGACACCAGCGTGAATTCCCCGGTCGAGCGCGCGGCTTGCCAGTGATGTTCCGGCACGATGATCTGCGGCGCGCCCATGGTCAGGTCGGCGGTGAGCAGGTGGTCGCGCGCCGGCCCGGCCTCGGACTCGGCCAGCGACAGGACCAGCGGCGCGCCGCCGTGCCAGAGCCAGATTTCGGTCGCGTCGACCTTGTGCCAGCGGCTGGCCTCGCCTGCTTTCAACAGGAAATAGATGCAGGTGCCGGTCGGGCGTCCGTCATTGCCGGCCGCCCAGGTCTGGCGGTAATGGCCGCCCTCGGGATGGGGGGCGAGGCCCAGATGGGCAATGATCTCGTCGGCGGTCATGGCGCCTCGGGTGTCACCCGTCGGGCGAGGTCGGTGAAGTCCCTTGCGATGACATCCCAATCGGTCTCGGCGGTCAAGTCGCTGGTCTGGCCGGGCCCGTGTTCGGCAAGACGCGGCACAAAACCGGTCGCAAGCCCCGCCCGGCGCGCCGCGTGCAGGTCGTCGTTATGGGCGGCGACCATCATCACCTCGTGGGGCGACAGGCGCAGCGCGGCGCAGGAGGCGAGGTAGACCGCCGGCTTGGGCTTGTAGTCCTGCGCGATCTCGGCGCCGAGGATGCAGTCCCAGGGCAGGCCGGCGTGTTTCGCGAGCCGCGTCATCAGCGCGATGGAGCCGTTGGAGCAGGGCGCGATGATGTGGTGCGTTTTCAATGTGGTGAGGCCCGCGACGACGTCGGGCCAGGGGTCGAGACGCTCCCACGCTGCGCTGAGCGTATCGGGCGCGGTGACGCCGAAATCCGCGGCGACCTTGTGCAGGTTCTCGCGGTGGAGATCGTCGAGGGGCACGTAGCCGCGCCCGCCGTCGCGGATGCGGGCCATCGCGGGGTCGTATTCCGCGCGCCAGGCCGTGGCGAAGGCCGTGGCGTCGACGCCGGGAAGCACCGCCGCCACCTCGCGTGCGACGGATCTGCGCCAGTCGACGCAGGTTCCGAAGACGTCGAAGACGAGCGCGCGGATCGTCACAGGTCCGTCCCGAAGAAGAGGATGTAATCGGCGCGGTCCGGCGGCAACTCGTAGAAGGGCGGGCAGGGCGCGAAGCCGAGGCGCTCGTAGAGGCGGATCGCGGGGACAAGGGGCGCCATCGTGTCGAGCACCATGCGGCGGTGGCCGGCGCTTCGGGCAAGCGACATCATCGCTACGACCAGCGCGCGGCCGATGCCCTGGCCGGCGGCCTCGGGGTCGACGAAGACGCGCTTGATCTCGCAGAGCCCGTCGCCCCGGTCGACAAGCATCGCGACGCCGGAGAGGCCGGTGGCACCCTCGGCCACCAGCACCGCGCCGCCGGGCGGGGCGTGGAGGGTCGGCAGCCTGTCGATCAGCGCGGCGAACTCTGCCTCACCGTAGTAGTCGGCGACGATCTCGGGCCGGTCGGCGGTCGCCTCCACCAGAGCGCGCCGGTAGCCCCAGCAGAGCCGCGCGATCTCGGGCGCGTCGCGGGCCCAGTCGGCGGTGCGTAGGACGGGCGCGCGCCGGGCTTCCATGAGATCAGTCCGTGTCCGCTTCGTCACCGCCGGGCCGGGGCGAAAGCGGCGCGCGGGAGATCACCGGGTCGCGACGGCCCGGCGTCCGGTCCGCGCGCCGGTTTCCCGCCGCGGTGTTCTCGGCGATGTCGCAGACGGCGTGGCCGATCCGCGCCAAAGCGACCATGACTGCCGCACCCGAAAGGCTAGCGATCACGATAAGAATTGCCATTAACGTCCGCTCAAACGCGCCGAGGGCACCCCCCGCGATGCCAAGCATCAAGCCGCAGACGGCGAAGGCACCGGCGGCCAGGATTGCCCAGCCGGAGCCCTCGACGAGCGACAGCCAGCCCCGCGTCCTTGCGTAGGACTTCGCCTCCTTCATCCCCTGATGATGCTCCGCCCCGCGTAGACCGCGCTTTCGCCGAGCAGTTCCTCGATCCGGATCAGCTGGTTGTATTTCGCCAGCCGGTCGGAGCGGGCAAGAGAGCCGGTCTTGATCTGGCCGCAGTTGGTGGCGACGGCGAGGTCGGCGATGGTGGTGTCCTCGGTCTCGCCCGAACGGTGCGACATCACGCAGGTCATGCGGTTGCGGTGCGCCATGTTCACGGCGGCGAGCGTTTCCGACAGCGTGCCGATCTGGTTCACCTTAACGAGCAGCGAGTTGCCGCAGCCCTTCTCGATGCCCTCGGCGATGCGCTCGGGGTTGGTGACGAAAAGGTCGTCGCCCACCAGTTGCACGCGGTTGCCCAGAACCTCGGTCAGGGTCGCCCAGCCGTCCCAGTCGTCTTCGGAGCAGCCATCCTCGATCGACAGGATCGGGTAGTCGTTCACCAGCGCCTCGAGATACGAGACGTTTTCGTCGGATGTCAGGGTTTTGCCTTCACCTGCAAAGACATAGGCGCCGTCCTTGAAGTATTCCGTCGCCGCGCAATCGAGCGCGAGCATGATGTCGTCGCCCGGCGTGTAGCCGGCCTTCTCGATGGATTTCAGAATGAAATCAAGCGCGTCGCGGGTGGAGTTAAGGTTTGGGGCAAAGCCGCCCTCGTCGCCGATGCCGGTGGAGAGGCCGGCGGCCGACAGCTCCTTCTTCAGTGTGTGAAATACTTCCGACCCCATGCGCACCGCCTCGGCGATCGAAGTGGCGGCGACCGGCATGATCATGAATTCCTGGATGTCGATCGGGTTGTCGGCATGTTCGCCGCCGTTGATGATGTTCATCATCGGCACCGGCAGGACACGCGCCGCGGTGCCGCCGACGTAGCGGTAGAGCGGCTGCAATGTGAAGCTGGCAGCCGCCTTGGCCACGGCGAGCGACACGCCGAGGATGGCGTTCGCGCCCAGGCGCGACTTGTTGTCGGTGCCGTCGAGCTCGCACATGGCGGCGTCGATCGCCTCCTGCTCGGTCGCGTCGAAACCGACCAGCGCCTCGGCGATCTCGCCGTTCACTCCAGCGACGGCCTCTAGCACGCCCTTGCCGAGGTAGCGGGATTTGTCGCCGTCGCGCTTTTCGACGGCCTCGTAGGCGCCGGTCGAGGCGCCCGAGGGCACGGCGGCGCGGCCTTCAGTGCCGTCCTCCAGCGTCACGTCGACCTCGACGGTGGGGTTGCCCCGGCTGTCGAGGATCTCGCGGGCGTGGATGTCGATGATGATGCTCATGGGGGTCCCTCCTGGGTCAGCTGTTGGGCGCTCTATAGCAAGGGGGGCGCGCCATGCGAAGTGCCGCTAGGGCGAAAAGCCTGCGACAGGTCAGCGATTGCGGCGCGACAACTGGCGCTCGCGCAGGAAGGTGTAGAGCCCGGCGACGAGGATGATCGCGGCGCCGGTGAGCGTCAGCGGATCGGGACGTTCGCCGAAGACGAGGATGCCGAGGCCCATGGTGAAGACGAGGCGCGCGTAGCGGAACGGCGACACGACCGAGACCGGCGCGATGCGCATCGCGGTGGTGATGGCGTAGTAGCCGGTGCTCGTCACGACGATGGCGCCCGCGACATGCCACATGGCCGGGGCGGACCAGCGTGGCGCGTCGCCCATGAGGACCATCAGGATCGCGCCGAAGGGAATCGTCGCGGCAAAGCCCCAGGTCGAAAGCGCGATGGAGGGGATGCCGGGCGGCGACAGGCGTGTGACGAGGTCGCGCATGGCCAGCCCCGCGACACCCATCAGCGCGAGGAAGGCGGCCGGGGTGAACCCCTCCATCCCCGGCCGGACGACCAGCAGCATGCCGACGATGCCCGCAGCCACGGCCAGCCAGCGGCGCAGGCCCACCTGTTCCTTCAGCACCGTGGCCGCGCCGATCACGACGATCAGCGGCGCCATCTGCATGATCGCGGCAAACTGCGACAGCGGCACCCAGGCGAGGCCGAGCATGAGGCCGATGGCCCCGACGATCTCGAAGAAGTTGCGCCACAGGACCGCCGGGTGCAGCGCGTCGCGGGTCCAGACCGGCTGACCCTGGAGCCTTGCGATCAGGATGAAGAAGGCGGTGCCGCCGATCGAGAGGAGGAACATGACCTGCCCCGGCGGAAACCCGGCGAGGTTGGCCGACTTGATGAACATGTCCGAGAGCGCCAGCAGCGCCATGGCCAGCATCATCAGCCCGATCCCGCGCATCATCTGCATCGGGCGTTCGACGAGGGGGGCGACGGGGGCGCTCACGCCCGCGGCTTTCGCGGCACGCCGTAAAGCTCCAGCCTGTGGCCCTTGAGCGTGTAGCCCAGTTTCTCCGCGATCTTCTCCTGCAACGCCTCGATCTCGGGGTCGACGAATTCGATCACCTGACCCGAGTTCATGTCGATGAGGTGGTCGTGGTGGTCGCGCTCGGCATCCTCGTAGCGGGCGCGGCCGTCGCCGAATTCCAGCCGGTCGATGATGCCGGCCTCCTCGAAAAGCTTCACGGTGCGGTAGACGGTGGCGATGGAGATGCGCGGGTCGCGGGCCGAGGCGCGGGCGTAAAGCTCCTCCACGTCGGGGTGGTCCTTCGCCTCTTCCAGCACCTGCGCGATCACGCGGCGCTGCTCGGTCATCCTGAGGCCGCGCGTCTCGCAACGCCCCTCGATCGTATCGGTCATGGCCAGCGCGCCCCGTGACTGTGGTCGTGGGCGGCACCTGTAGGGGATTTGCGGGCGCGAGAAAAGACGTGGCGGCCGGTGAAACCGGTCACGTGCCGCAGAAGGTGCGGATGACATGCTCGCCCTCGGCCGGCGGGTCCTCGTAGGCGGCATAGGCCGGGTCATCGGCGAAGGGATCGGCGAGTGCGGCCATCAGCGTCTCGAACGGTGCGAGGTCGCCCGCGACGGCGGCTTGGATCACCTGCTCGACGCGGTGGTTGCGCGGGATGCGGGCGGGGTTGGCGGCGCGCGTGAGCGCAATGCGCGCCGCGTCGTCCTTGGCCTCGGCGGCCAGCCGGGCGTGCCAACGGTCGAGCCAGGGGTCGAGGGCCGTCGGGTCGATGAACTCGTCGCGGGCGCGGCGCGGGTCGGGGCCGGAAAGAGCGCGAAAGGTCCGGGTGAAATCGGCGCCGTTCTCGGCCATGCGGGTGAGCAGGTCGAGGGCAAGGGCAGGGTCATCGTCCTCGGCCGTCGCAAACCCCAGCTTGCGGCGCAAGACGGCGTGCCATGCGGCATCGAACCGCTCGGAAAACCCGTTCACGGCAGCGGTGAACTCCGCGACCCCGGCATCGCGGTCGGGGATCAGCGCCAGCAGGGATGTCGCCAGCTGCGCAAGGTTCCAGACCGCGATCTGCGGCTGGTTGGCATAGGCGTAGCGCCCGAACTGGTCGATGGAGGAAAACACCGTGTCGGGGTGGTAGGCATCCATGAAGGCGCAGGGGCCATAGTCGATGGTCTCGCCCGAGATGGCCATGTTGTCGGTGTTCATCACGCCGTGTATGAAGCCCAGGCCCATCCAGTCGGCGATCAGCCGCGCCTGCGCGCCGATCACGGCGTCGAGCAGGCCCGCGGGGCCCTCGGCGTCAGGGTAGTGGCGGGCGATGGCGTGGTCGCAGAGCGCCTGCAACGCCTCGGTGTCGCGGCGGGCGGCGAAGAACTGGAAGGTGCCGACGCGGATATGCGAGGCGGCGACGCGGGTGAAGATCGCGCCGGGCATGAAGCCGTCGCGGCGCACGATCTCGCCGGTGGTGACGGCGGCCAGCGCGCGCGTGGTGGGGACGCCCATGGCGGCCATCGCCTCGGAGACGATGTATTCGCGCAGCACCGGGCCGAGCCAGGCGCGGCCGTCGCCCATGCGCGAATAGGGCGTCTGGCCCGCGCCCTTCAGCTGGATGTCGAAGCGCGCACCATCCGGCGCCACGACCTCGCCCAACAGAACCGCGCGCCCGTCGCCAAGCTGCGGCGACCAGCCGCCGAACTGGTGGCCGGCATAAACCTGCGCCAAGGGCTCGGCACCCTCGGGCAGGGCGTTTCCGGCGAAGATGCGGGCGATCTCGGCCGGGTCATCGGACAGGGCAATGCCAAGGCGGTCTGCCAGCGTACGGTTCACCGCGACAAGCCCCGGCGCCTCCACTGGTACGGGGGGCTGGCGGGTGAAGAACCGCGCGGGCAGGCGGGCATAGCTGTTGTCGAAGGGGAACTGGGCGGTCATCGGGCGTCCTTTCCCTCTGTCACATAAGCCGGAGCGGGGCCGGCAAAAGGGGTCAGAGCCGCGCGAGCCGGCCGGTGAGCATGTCGTAGAACCCCTCCGACTTCACATCGCCGATGAACAGCGCGTTTTTCGGCCGGTCGGTGATGCCCCACCAGTCGGCCACCGTCATCCCGCGGGTGAGCGGCGAGCCGGTCTCGATCTCGACGTTGATATGGCGGCCCGAGAACAGGCCGGGGCGGATCAGATGCGCGATGACGCAGGGGTCATGCAGCGGCGCGCCTTCGGAGCCGTATTTCTCCATGTCGAACCGCTCGAAGAAATCGGTCCATTCCGCGACCGCGTGGCCGATCTCGGTACCGATGTCGCGCATCGCCTCGATCCGCGGCCGGGTGGTCAGCACCTTGTGCGTGACATCGAGCGGCATCACCGTCAGCGGCGCGCCGGATTTGAACACGATTTCCGCGGCTTCCGGGTCGACGTAGATGTTGAACTCGGCGGCGGGGGTGATGTTGCCGACCTCGAAATAGGCTCCGCCCATCAAGACGATCTCGCGCACCTTTCCGACGATCTCCGGCGCGGTCCGGAAGGCGGTGGCGAGGTTGGTGAGCGGCCCGAGCGCGCAGAGCGTGATCGTGCCGGGCATCTCCTGGCGCAGCGTCTCCACGATGAAATCGACGGCATGGGATTCTTGCAGCGGCATCGTGGGGTCGGGCAGCGCGATGCCGTCGAGGCCTGTCTTGCCATGCACATGCTCGGCGGTGACGAGCTTCTGGACCAGCGGCTTGTCGCAGCCGGCAAAGACCTTCATCTCGCGCCGTCCCGCGAGCTCGCAGACGATGCGCGCATTCTTCTGCGTCAGCGCCAGCGGCACGTTGCCCGCGACGGCGGTGATGCCCAGCACCTCGATCTCCTCGGGGGAGGCGAAGGCGAGCAGGATCGCCACGGCGTCATCCTGTCCCGGGTCGGTGTCGATGATGATCTTGCGGGGCATCCGTCCGTCCTTGTCGCTGCGCCGCACTAGATTTGTCCAGCGCGACCGAGACTTCAATGCCTCCGGCGGGATAGTCGGGAAACAGGGACCGGGCGCGATGCAAAAAGGCCGCCCCGTGGGGCGGCCTTTCGTGTCAGGTCCGCCGGTTTCAGCGGTTCTCGATCTCGACGTAATCGCGCGCCGTTTCGCCGGTATAGAGCTGGCGCGGACGGCCGATCTTCATCGCCGGGTCGGCAAGCTGTTCCTTCCACTGGGAAATCCAGCCGACAGTGCGCGAGACCGCGAAGATCGGCGTGAACATCGCGGTGGGGAAGCCCATCGCCTCGAGGATGATGCCCGAGTAGAAATCGACGTTCGGGAACAGCTTTTTCTCGATGAAATACTCGTCGTTCACCGCGATCTGCTCCAGCTCCTTGGCGATCCGCAGGAGCGGGTTGTTGTCGATGCCGAGCAGGTCCAGCACCTCGTCGGCCGATTGCTTCATCACCGTCGCGCGCGGATCGAAGTTCTTGTAGACGCGGTGGCCGAAGCCCATCAGGCGGAACGGGTCGTTCTTGTCCTTGGCGCGCTCGATGAACTCGGGGATGCGGTTCGGGCTGCCGATTTCCTTCAGCATCTCGAGGCAGGCCTGGTTGGCGCCGCCATGCGCCGGACCCCAGAGGCAGGCGATGCCGGCGGCGATGCAGGCGAACGGGTTCGCGCCCGAAGAGGACGCCAGCCGCACCGTGGAAGTCGAGGCGTTCTGCTCGTGGTCGGCATGAAGCGTGAAGATCCGGTCCATCGCGCGGCTCAGGATCGGGTCGACCACGTATTCCTGCGCCGGCACGGCAAAGCACATGCGCAGGAAGTTGGACGCATAGTCGAGGTCGTTGCGCGGGTACACGAAGGGCTGGCCGATCGAATACTTGTAGGCCATCGCCGCGATCGTCGGCATCTTGGCGATCAGGCGGTGGCTGGCGATCTCGCGCTGGCGCTCGTCGTTGATATCGGTGCTGTCATGGTAGAAAGCCGACATCGCGCCGACCACGCCCACCATCGTCGCCATCGGATGCGCGTCCCGCCGGAAGCCCCGGAAGAAATTGTGCATCTGCTCGTGGATCATCGTGTGATGGGTGATCGTGTGCTCGAAATGCTCCAGCTCCGCCGCGGTGGGCAGGCTGCCGTAAAGCAGCAGGTAGCAAACTTCGAGGTAATGCGATTTCTCGGCCAGCTGGTCGATCGGGTAGCCCCGGTGCAGCAGCTCGCCCTTGTCGCCGTCGATGAAGGTGATCTTGCTTTCGCAGGCCGAGGTGGAGGTGAAGCCGGGATCGTGGGTGAACACGCCCGCGGTCCCATAGAGCTTGGTGATGTCGATCACGTCGGGACCGGCACTGGGCGCGTGGATCGGCAACTCGTAGCTTTGCCCATCAATCGTCAAGGTCGCGGTTCTGGTCGTCTCTGCCATGGTCGTCCCTTCTCCATCGTGTCCTGCGAGGCGCCGGAGTGGCCCTGCGCGCGGTTGTTCGGTCGGGGCGCAAACCTGTGCCGGGGCCCCGAGGGTAGCGGCCATCCGCGGGCGTTCAGGCCTCGCGGGTAGCGGCGTCTTTCAGGCGGGCGAGGGTTTCCTCGCGGCCGATGACGAGCATCATGTCGAAGACGCTCGGGGTGACGCTGCGTCCGGCGAGCGCGGCCCTGAGCGGGCCTGCGAGCTTGCCGAATTTTGTCCCCCGGGCCTCGGCGGCCTGGGTCAGCGTCGCTTCGAGCGTGTCTCGGTCCCAGCTAACATTCTGCATCTGCGCAGTCAATTCAAGCAGTATACCACGGGATACCGCATCAAGCTGCGCAGCGGCCTTCTCGTCAGGCTGCAAAGGCCGCGAGGCCAGTGCGAATGTGCCCTTGTCCAGCAGGTCGGGCAGGGATTTCGCGCGATCCTTGAGGCAATACATCGCAGCGGTGAGCATATCTTTCTGCACCTGCGAAAGCGCGGGTTGACCCGTCAGCGCGAGATACCGGCCGATTTCCGCCACCAGCTCCGCATCCTCCATCCGCGCAATGTGCCAGCCCGCCACGCTTTCGAGCTTTTTCAAGTCGAGCCGCGCGGGCGAGCGGCCGATTCCGCCAAGCTCGAACCACTCGCGCGCCTGCTCGTCGGTGAACAGCTCGTCGTCGCCATGGCTCCAGCCGAGCCGGGCGAGGTAGTTGCGCATCGCCGCCGCAGGGATGCCCAACTCGGCGTATTCCATCACGCCGGTCGCGCCGTGGCGCTTACTCAGCTTCTTGCCGTCGGGACCGTGAATCAGCGGGATATGCGCCCAGACCGGTTCGGCCCAGTCCATCGCGCGGTAGATCTGCGCCTGGCGCGCCGCGTTGTTCAGGTGGTCGTCGCCGCGGATCGCGTGGGTCACGCCCATGTCGTGATCGTCTACCACCACCGCCAGCATGTAGGTCGGCGTGCCGTCCGAGCGCAGCAACACCATGTCGTCGAGCTGGTCGTTGCGGAAGGTGACGGTGCCCTGCACCGCGTCCTCGATCACTGTCGTGCCCTCGCGCGGCGCCTTCAGACGGAGCACATGGGGCGCGTCGGGCTGATCGGCCTCGGCCACGTCGCGCCAGGGGCTGAGGAAGAGGGTGGAGCGCCCCTCGGCCCGCGCGGCCTCGCGGAACGCTTCGATTTCCTCTTGCGTGGAGTAGCAGCGGTAGGCGTGGCCGCGCGCGCGCATCTCGTGGGCCACCTCCGCGTGTCGCGGGGCCTGCTCGAACTGGCTCACCGCCTCGCCGTCCCAGTCGAGGCCGAGCCAGCCCATCCCGTCGAGGATCGCCTGCGTCGCCTCGGGGGTGGAGCGCGCGCGGTCGGTATCCTCGATCCGCAACAGGAATTTCCCGCCGCGCCCGCGCGCGTAGAGCCAGTTGAACAAGGCCGTTCGGGCGGTGCCGATATGCATCGTCCCGGTCGGCGAGGGCGCGATGCGGGTGACGACGGGCGTGGAACTGTCGGCCATGTGATCCCTTCCGCACCCTGGAAAAAGGGCGCGTGTTAACCAGTTGGAAACCAAGCCTGGGCAAGACTTGGCGCTCGATACCGCATCCCGAAGGGCGCTGACAAGCAGGTGGCCGAGCAGAGCGATCCCCTCGACATGGCGCCGCCGCCGATCTGGCCCGCGCGGGCGCTGGCACGGCTCGACGCCATCCAGCAGGGCCAGCGCGGGGCCTTGATGCCGTGGTCGGCGGTGATGCTGGGGCTGGGTGTCGCGCTCTACTTCGGCCTGCCGGTGGAGCCGGGGATGGCGGGCTATGCGCTGGCGGGGGCGGCCCTCGTGCTTGGTCTCGGTCTGGCGCTCTGGCAGCGCGAAATCCTTGGTCCGCTGGGCTTGACGGTTGCACTTGTCGCGCTCGGCCTGCTCGCGGCGGGGCTGCGCGCGCACCAGGTTGCCGGCCCGGTGCTCGATTTCCGCTACTACGGCGCGATCGAGGGGCGGGTGGTCGGCGTCGACCGCTCGGCCTCCGACGCTCTGCGCCTGACCCTCGATCACGTCCGGCTGGAGGATATGGACCCCGCCCGCACGCCGCGCCGGGTGCGCGTGTCGCTGCATGGCGAGGGGCGCGGCCCGCCGCCGACGCCCGGCGCGGTCGTGATGCTGACCGGCCACCTTTCCGCGCCCGCGGGGCCCGCGGAACCGGGCGGCTTCGACTTTCAGCACCACGCCTTTTTCCTGTCGCTCGGCGGCGTCGGCTATTCGCGCACGCCGTTGATGTTGCTGGAGCATCGCGCGCCCGGCGCCGCACGGCTGTTCCACCTGCGGATGCGGATGTCTGCCGCGATCCAGTCGCGGATCGAGGGGCAGCCCGGCGCCTTTGCCGCCGCGGTGCTGACCGGCGACCGCTCCGGCCTGGACGTCGGGCCGGTGGAGGCGATGCGGGCCGCCAACATCGCGCATCTGCTGGCCATCTCCGGGCTGCACATGGGGCTTCTGACCGGCTTCGTCTATGCCGCGCTGCGCCAGATCCTCGCGCTGATCCCGGCGCTCGCGCTGCGCTACCCGATCCGCAAATGGGCGGCGGCCGTGGCGCTGGTCGCGGGGGCTTTCTACCTCGCGCTCTCGGGCGGCAACGTCGCGACCGAACGCGCCTTCATCCAGGTTGCGGTGATGTTCGTCGCGGTGCTGCTCGACCGGCGCGCGATCACGCTGCGCTCGGTCGCGATCGCCGCGATCATCGTGCTCCTGCGCCGGCCCGAGACGTTGCTCTCGCCGGGCTTCCAGATGTCCTTCGCCGCTACCGCCGCGCTCGTCGGCGTCTTCGGCGCCCTGCGGGGCGCGGTCTGGATGCAGGGCTGGCCGAAATGGGCGAAGGGGCTCTTCGCGCTGATGGTGTCCTCGGCGGTCGCGGGGGCGGCCACCGCGCCCTTTAGCGCGGTGCATTTCAACCAGATCGCGATCTACGGGCTCATCGCCAACCTGCTCACGGTGCCGGTGATGGGCAGCGTGATCATCCCCGGCGCGGTGCTTGCGGCGCTGCTCTGGCCGCTGGGACTGTCGGGGCCGGTCTGGCGGGTGATGGACTGGGGCCTCACCTGGATCCTCGAGGTCGCGGCGCGGGTCGCGGCCCTGCCGGGCGCGGTGGAGCCGGTGCCGACGCCGGGCGGCTGGACGCTGGGGGCGATCGCGATGGGCGCGCTGATGGTGCTGCTGTGGCAGGGGCGCGCGCGCTGGCTGGGAGTTCTGCCCGTCGTCGTGACCTTGCTGATGTGGCCCACGGCCGTCCGCCCGCCGGTGCTGATCTCGGACAGCGGCGGGCTGGTGGGCGTCATGCAGGACGGTGCGCGCGGGCTCAGCCGCGAGCGGGGCGGCGGCTTCGTCGCCGGCATCTGGCTGGAGAACGACGGCGACGCGGCGACACAGGCGGAAGCGGCCGCGCGGGACGTTTGGCAGCCGGCGGGGCAGGGGGCGGAGGCGTCGCTTGGCGGCTGGACGATCTGGCACGGCGCCGGCCGCCGCGCGCTGGAGGGGGCGGAGGAAGCTTGCGCCAGCCATGCACTCGTCATCTTGTCGGAATCGGCGCCAGAGGGCGCGATGGCGGAGGTGGCGGCGGATCTTCGTGCCCGTCTGGACACCGCCGAGCCGGTCCGTCTCGTCCCCGGCGCGCGCTGCGAGGTCATCGACGGCCCGCTGCTCTCAGCGACAGGGTCGCTGACGCTCGTCCCCGTCGGGGACGCGCTGGTCGTCACAACGGCGCGGATGCGGCAGGGCGAGAGGCTCTGGTCGCCGCGCCGGTAAGTCCCGGATTTCTCAATAGGTACGGATCAGCCCGACCAGCTTGCCCTGCACCTCGACCTGGTCGTCGCGGAACACGCGCGTCTCGTAGGCAGGGTTCGCCGCCTCCAGTGCGATCATGCCGTTCTTGCGGCGGAGCCGTTTCAGCGTAGCCTCCTGGCCTTCGACCAGCGCCACGACGATGTCGCCGTTGTCGGCGGTCGAGCCTTCCTCGATCACCACGATGTCGCCGTCGTTGATGCCCGCGTCAATCATCGAATCGCCCCGCACCTCGAGCGCGTAATGGCTGCGGCCTGCGCGCATCATCTGCTGCGGCACCGCGACATGGCTTTCGACCTGTGAAATCGCCTCGATCGGGGTGCCTGCGGCGATGCGGCCCATCACCGGCAGCTCCGTCGCAGCGGCCTCGACCGGCATCGCGCCGCGAGGCGGATCATTCCGGTCGCCCGCGATCACGCGCGGCTCGAAGGTCGGGCGTTCCATCGCGTCGGGCATCTTGACGATCTCGATGGCACGGGCGCGGTGGGCCAGCCGGCGGATGAAGCCGCGTTCCTCCAGCGCGGTGATCAGCCGGTGGATGCCGGATTTCGAGCGCAGGTCCAGCGCCTCCTTCATCTCGTCGAAGGAGGGCGGCACCCCGTCGCGCTGCACACGCTTGTGGATGAATTCCAGAAGGTCACGCTGCTTGCGGGTCAGCATCGGCTCGCACTCCTCACGCCGGCGCCAAACGGGCGCGTTCGGGGAATGTTCTACCCCTGTTCCCTGTCCGTGTCAACGAATCAGGCGAAGAGCGGGGTCAGCGGCAGATACTCGACCATATCGCCCGCGCGACGCGGCCCGTCATGGGGCGGGCGGACCAGCAGCGCGTTGGCCTGGGACAGAACGGTCAGGAGCGAGCTGTCCTGGCTGCCATAGGGCGTGATCTCGGGGTAGTCATTGCCCGGCATCAGGTCGGCGCGCAGGTAATGCGCGCGCGGGCCGTTCTCGGGCAGGTCGCGCCCGAGCCGCGCGGGAAAGCGCCGCCGCTCACCGGTGGGCAGGCCCATCATCGCGCGCAGCATCGGGATCAGGAAGATATGGCCACAGACCATGGCCGAGACCGGGTTGCCGGGCAGGCCCAGAAGGGCGGCGTCACCGATCCGGCCCGCCATCAGCGGTTTGCCGGGCCGCATCGCGACCTTGTAGAAGGCGCGCTCCAGCCCCATGCCTTCCGCGACCTCGCCCACCAGGTCGTGGTCGCCGACCGAGGCGCCGCCGATGGTCACGATCAGGTCGGCGCCCTCGGCCAGCCGCAGCACCTGTTCCAGACTTTCGCGGCTGTCGCGGGCGATGGGCAACAGGCGCGCGCGGGCCCCTTCGGCCTCGATCATCGCCTTCAGCCCGTAGCTGTTGGAGGCGACGATCTGGTCAGGGCGCGGGTCTTCGCCGGGGCTGACCAACTCGTCACCTGTGGCGATCAGCGCGACCTCGGGGCGACGGGAGACCTCGAGCTCGGGCACGTTCATTGCGGCGCTCAGCGCGACATCGGCGGGGCTCATCCGGCGCGGCGCCTCGATCTGCGCGCCGATGCGGAAATCGGCGCCGGCGGGGCGGATGTTGGTGCTTTCCTCCAGCGTGCCGCCCAGCACGATCCGGTCGCCGTCGCGGGTCACATCCTCCTGGATCACGACGCAGTCCGCGCCCTCCGGCACCGGCGCGCCGGTGAAGATGCGCAGCGCCTCGCCGGGGCCGATGCGGCCGGCCCAGGCGCGCCCGGCAGGGGCATCTCCCACCACGCGCAGGGTCGCGCCCGGCACCCGGTCGGCCACGGCCAGCGCGTAGCCATCCATGGCGGAGGCGGCGAAGGGCGGCTGATCGCGGCGGGCAACGACCGAGGTTGCGAGCACGCGGCCCCCGGCCTCGGCCAGCCGCACCGTCTCGGTGCCGAGCGGGCGGGCCAGCGCGAGGCAAGCGGCCAGCGCCTCCTCGACCGAGATCATCGCTGCGCGTCCGTCATGGTCGTCACTTTCCTGGGTTTGCGCAGGCCCTCAGGCCCCGGCCTCGTAGCGGCCCGACTTGCCGCCGTCCTTCAGCACCACGCGGATGCCGCCGATCTCGATGGATTTCTCGGCGGCCTTCAGCATGTCATGGACCGTGAGCGCGGCGACGGACACCGCCGTCAGCGCCTCCATCTCCACCCCGGTCTGGCCGGTGGTCTTGACCGTCGCGGTGATGCGGATGCCGGGCAGGTCGGGGTCGGGGACGAGGTCGAGCGCGACCTTGGTGATCGGCAAGGGGTGGCAGAGCGGGATCAGGTCGGCGGTCTTCTTGGCCCCCATGATACCTGCGAGCCGCGCGATGCCGAGCACGTCGCCCTTCTTGGCAGTGCCCGCCTCCACCAGCGCAAGTGTCTCGGGGCGCATCCTGACCCAGCCCTCGGCCACCGCCACGCGATCGGTCACGGATTTGTCCGAGACGTCGACCATGTGGGCTTGGCCCGATCCGTCGAAATGGGTGAGCCCGGCCATCGCGTCAGCCCGCCGTCACGGGGTCGGCGAGGATTTCGCGGGTCGCCGCCGTCACGTCGTCCTGCCGCATCAGCGCCTCGCCGATCAGGAAGGACCGCGCGCCGGCCTGCGCCATGCGCGCGAGGTCGGCGGGGGTGAAGAGACCGGATTCAGAGATCACCATGCGGTCGCCCGGCACGCGGGCGGCCAGCGTCTCGGTGGTTTCCAGCGCGGTCACGAATGTGTTGAGGTCGCGGTTGTTGATGCCGAGGAGCGGGCTTTTCAGCCGCAGCGCGCGGTCCAGTTCCGCCGCGTTGTGCACCTCGATCAGCGCGTCCATGCCCCAGTGGGCCGCTGCATCCTCCAGCTCAGCGGCCTGGCCGTCCTCGACCGAGGCCATGATGATGAGGATGCAGTCGCCGCCCCAGGCCCGCGCCTCGGCGACCTGGTAGGGGTCGTAGAGGAAATCCTTGCGCAGGCACGGCAGCGAGGTCGCGGCGCGCGCGCGGCTGAGATACTCGGGCTTGCCCTGGAAGCTGGGTGTGTCGGTCAACACGCTGAGGCAGGTCGCGCCGCCGGCCTCGTAGGCTTTCGCCAGCACCGGCGGGTCGAAATCGTCGCGGATCAACCCCTTGGAGGGGCTGGCCTTCTTGATCTCGGCGATGAGGCCATAGCCGGTCTGCTCCGCCTTGCGCAGCGCCGCGCCGAAGGGGCGGACGCGGGGGGCCGAACGGGCGGCTTCCTCCACCTGCGAGCGGGGCCGCGCGCGCTTGGCCTCGGCGATCTCGTCGAGCTTGTAGGCCTTGATCTTGTCGAGGATGGTGGCCATGCGGTCGCTCATTTCCCCGATGTGATGGCGGCGAGTTTTTCGACCGCGCGTTTCGCGGCACCGCTGTCGATGCTGTCGCGCGCGATCTCGACGCCCGATTTCAGGTCGTCGGCCTTTTCCGCCACCACCAGCGCCGCCGCCGCGTTCAGCAGCACGGCGTCGCGGTAGGCCCCCGCCGCGCCATCGAGCAGTGCGGACAGCGCCGCCGCGTTCTCGGACGGCGTGCCTCCGAGGATGTCGCGGAACGGGTGGACCGGCAGGCCGGCGTCCTCAGGGTGCACCTCGCGCGAACGGATCTTGCCGTCCTTCAGCACCGCGACCGAGGTCGGGCCGGCGATGGAGATCTCGTCGGTGCCATCGGCGCCATGGACGAGCCAGGCCGCCTCCGACCCCAGCGCCTGCAGCGTTTCGGCCATCGGAAAGATCAGGTCGATGGCGAAGGCTCCGGTCAGCTGCCGCTTCACGCCCGCGGGGTTGGTCAGGGGCCCGAGGATGTTGAAGATCGTCTTGCAGCCCAGTTCGGTCCTGACCGGCATCACCGATTTCATCGCCGGGTGGTGCATCGGCGCCATCATGAAGCCGATCCCGGCCTCGCGGATGCCACGCTCCACCACCTCGGGCCCGACCATGATGTCGATGCCAAGCTCGGTCAGCGCATCGGCGGCGCCGGATTTGGACGAGAGGTTGCGGTTGCCGTGCTTGGCGACCGGCACGCCCGCGCCCGCCACGACGAAGGCGGTGCCGGTCGAGATGTTGAGCGTGCCCATGCCGTCGCCGCCCGTGCCGACAATGTCCATCGCGCCCTCGGGGGCCGTCACCTTCACGCAGCGGTCGCGCATCACCTGCGCGGCGGCGGCATATTCCGCCACCGACTCGCCCCGCGCGCGCATCGCCATCAACAGACCCGCGATCTGGGCAGGCGTCGCGGTCCCCTCGAACAGCTCCTCGAACGCGGCCTCGGCCTGCGCGCGGGAAAGCGGCCCTTCGGAGGCAGCGTAGATCAGCGGTTTCATCGCGTCGGTCATGCCGGGACGGCTCCTTTCGCGGCTTTCGCCAGGTCGAGAAAGTTCTGCAACAGGCGGTGCCCGTGTTCGGAGCGGATGCTTTCGGGGTGGAACTGCACGCCCTCGATCGGCAGACTGCGGTGGCGCAAGCCCATGATCGTTCCGTCCGGAAGCTCGGCCGTCACCTCAAGCTCCGCCGGCAGGCTGGCGCGGTCGACGACGAGCGAATGGTAGCGCGTGGCGTTCAACGGCGAGGGCAGGCCCGCGAAGACGCCGGCGCCCTGGTGATGGATCTCGCCCAGCTTGCCGTGCACGATCTCCGTATGGCGCTGGACGGTGCCGCCGAAAGCCTCGCCGATGGCCTGATGGCCCAGGCACACGCCGAGCAGTGGCAAGCCCGCACCGGCCGCTGCGCGGGTCAGCGCCAGGCAAATGCCGGCCTGCGCCGGGTCGCAGGGGCCGGGGCTGAGCACGATCGCCTCGGGGTTCATCGCCAGCGCATCCTGCACGGTGATCTGGTCGTTGCGCACGACATGCGCCTCGGCCCCCAGCTCGCCCAGATAGTGGACGAGGTTCCAGGTGAAGCTGTCGTAGTTGTCGATAAGCAGCAACATGGGGCGGGTCCGGCGCAAAGGGTTAAAAAGGGGTGAAGGCGGCGCACACCCGGAGTATACATGTTTCAAAGCCGCGCCGGGTGGTCAAGCGCCCGAAGGCGAAAGCGGCACTGACACGCACGGGGCAGAGCCGGGCGCAGGCGAAAGAGGGCAGCATGGGCGGCGGAATTCTGAACGGGACGATCCTGGGCCTGCTGGTCTCGGGCGTGGTGCTGGCCGCGGTGTCGCTGAGCACGCCCTTGCCGGAGCAGCCGGTCGCAGCTGTCCCTGCCGAGGCCGTCCCGGAACCCGACCCGGCAGCGGCCCGGGGGGCCGATCCGGCGCCGGAGGCCCCTGCCGAAGACGCCCCGGCCCCTGCCGAAGACGCTTCGCCGCCCGCTGCGGACCCAGCACCGGAAGCGCCCGCACCCGAAGCGCCCGCCGAAGACCCCGCGCCGGACGCCCCCGAGCCCGAGCCCGAGGCCGCTCTGACGCCTGGCCCGGCTCCGCGCTCCGCCCTGGCCGGGGCGGGGGCCGAGGCGGTCACGCTGGCCGCGCCTGCGGCCCCGACCCAGACGGCCACGCTGCCGCGCATCGACACGCCGCCCTCGGCCACGCTGCTCGCCCCGCGCGCCGCGGCCCCGGCGCAAGACAGCGCGCCGGCGCAATCGGCCCCGGTCGCGGCGCCGTCCCCTGCCATCGCCACCGTGCCGGCCAACCCGTCGCCGCCTTTGCCGGTCAGCGCCCCCAGCCCGCGGTTTTCCAGCGCCGCCGATGGCAGCGCGGGTGGAACGCCGCCGCGTCGGCTGATCTCGCCGCAGCCGCAGGACACGCTGGCCGGGATCGACACGGAGCCCGCGCCGGCCCCGCCCGAGCCGGAGCCGACACCGGCGCCCGAACCCGAAACGGCGCCCGAACCCGCCGCCCCGGTCCGCGCCGACCCCGAACCCGAACCTGCGGACCCGCCGGCACTCGCTGCCGTGCCGGAATCCGAGCCGGAGCCCGTCGCCCCGCGCCAACTGCCGCAGGTCGCGGCGGTGCCGCGTGGTCCCGCGCCGGCGACACCTGCGCCCTCGCTCGCCTCGCGCCTGCCGCAAGCAGGTGTCACCGCCACGCCCGAACCCGAGGCTGCGCCAGAAGTGGTTGCCGAAGAGCCTGCTCCCGCCCCCCCCAACGCGCTGGCCGACAACGCCGAAGCCTTCGACGCGCCGGAAGGCAACCCGCTTTTGGCGGTGGTCCTGATCGACGATCCCGACAGCCCGATCGAGCCTGCGGCGCTGGCCAGCTTCACCTTTCCGGTCAGCTTCGCCATCGACCCGATGCGTCCCGACGCCGGGGCGCGCGCGGCGGAGTTGCGGGCGGCGGGCCACGAGGTGGTGATACTAGGTGCCGCCGCGATCCCCGACGGCGCCGCGCCCGGCGATGTCGAGGTGGCGCTGGCCGTCGCGCGCGAGACGGTGCCGCAGGCCGTGGCGCTGATGGACGACGCGGAGAGCCGCATCCAGGGCGACCGCCCGGTGCTCGACGCGACGGTGGGTACGCTGGCGGAAAGCGGCCACGGTCTCATCGCCTTTCCGCGCGGGCTGAACGCGGCGGAAGAGACCGCGCGGCGCACCGGCGTTCCGGCGGTGACGGTATTCCGCCTGCTCGACGACGCCGACCAGAGCGCGCCGGTCATCACCCGCTACCTCGGCCGCGCGGCCTTCGCCGCCGCGCAGGAGGGGGCGGTGGTGGTCGTGGGCCACTCCCGTCCCGACACGGTGACGGCGCTGTTTTCCTGGGCGCTGGGCAGCCGGACCGAAGGCGTGGACCTCGCACCGGTCTCGGCGGTGTTGCGGCGGTTGAGCGAGTAGGCGCTGCCCCTCAGTTGTTGCCGCGCCCCGAGAACAGCCCCGCATCCTCGGCCGCGTGCCGCGTCGCCCGCGACCTGCTCACGGTCCTTGACGACGAAGGCGTTGTGAAGGTTGTTGGCACGCGCGTCGCGGCCGAGCCCCACCTGGTGGGGTGTGTGCCGGATCCGCTGTACGGCGTAGCGTACGACCGGGATGCCCGTGGCGGCGCCGAGCTGGTCGGCCAGCAGGGCGGCCTGATTGAATCTGCGCGCCGCCAGCCGCCGCCGGTGCAGCGGCACCGGCAGAAGGCAATCAGCCTCGCGCGTGACGTCGCGGATGGCCGGGACCATCAGCCGCGACATCAACGGGGCAACGCCCGGCACGTCGTGATACTTGAGCTGGTGGACGAGGCGCCGGCTCACCCTGTCGAGCACGACGGCGGCCCGCGCCCGGTCGTATAACGGGTGATTCCACATCAGCTCGGGGGAGCGGGCGCCCGGTCCGGCGTCGTAGGCGAGGGGGGTGCCGGTGATGTCGCAGACGGGAGCCGTGATCATGGTCAGCTCGCGCCAGCAGGGAGCGCACAGCGTTCTGGGATCGATCAACGGTCTGCGGCAGGCTGCGCACAGCGGCGGCGCCACCAGATCGACCGCCCGCTTGAGGAGAAAGCGCAGCACCGCGATGGGTGACGACAGGCTTGCCGCCTCGCTACGCACCGGGTCGATGACCCACTCCTTGTTTCCTTCCATCTCGGCACCTTTCGCCGCGAAGTTATTGATTAGTTAAACAGGATTCGACGGGCAGGGGTTCCGTCACACCCTTGGAGTTGCTCAATTGGCCACGTTCGATCGCACCCGCCTGCGCCATCCCAGGGACAACGCATTCGACGACGTGCTGCATCGCCATGTCGCCGAGGAGCTCGCGGAACGCCTGAGCTTCGTGCAGCGACGGTTCGAAACCGGCCTGATCTGCGGGCCGGCGTCGGCCGGGCAACGCGACATCTGGCGCCAGATGCCGACCCGATGGATCTACGCTAGTCCTGCACCCTTTGGTTGTGAAGATGTGGTTTGCGACATTGGGTTGCCATTTTGTCGCACCTTCCCCATCGTGGTGTCGCAGAATGCGCTGCACCTGAACGACGATCCGGTGCGCGCGCTCGGCGAGCTGCGCGGGGCGCTGGTGCCGGACGGGCTGTTCCTCGGCGCGGCGGCGGCGCACGGCACCCTCGACGAGCTGGCCGACAGCCTGCTGCGCGCCGAGGCGGAGCTGACGGGTGGCGCGGCGGCGCGTGTCGCGCCCTTCGCGGCGCTGCGGACATGGGGCGACGCGCTGGCGCGGGCGGGTTTCGCCCTGCCGGTGGCCGACGAGATCCGCGTCGTGTTGCGATATTCGGATCTCGCCGGGTTGTTGCGCGACCTCGGCGGCATCGGCGGGCGGGGCGTCCTCGCGCAGCGCCGGCCGGCGCACCGGCGCCTGTTCGAGCGCGCCGAGGCGATCTACCGCGAGCGGCACGCAGACCCCGATGGCAGGCTGCGCGCGACTTTCGTGTTCGCGTGCCTGTCGGGCTGGGCGCCGGACCCGAGCCAGCAGAAGCCGGCCCGCCGCGGATCGGCCTCCGTCCGCCTCGCCGACGCGCTGAAGGATTTCGGCGGCTAGCGCTGCCTGCCGCCCGGCCGCGTCAGAGGCCGGCGCGTGCCGCCTCGCGCAAGGCCGCCACGGCGGCGGCGCGGTCCGGCTTGCCGAAGACCGAGGAGCCGGCGACCAGCACGTCGGCTCCCGCCGCGTGGGCCGCGCCGGCGGTCTCCGGTGCGATGCCGCCGTCCGCCTCGATCAGGGTCGGCCGATCGCCGACGAGCGCCTTGACGTCGGCGATCTTCGCGGCAGCGTTGGGCAGGAAGGACTGGCCGCCGAAGCCCGGATTGACCGTCATCACGAGGATGAGCGCGACGCGGTGCAGGACCGGCTCCAGCACGGCCGCCGGCGTCGCCGGATTGATCGCCACGCCCGGCCGCAGGCCGAACCCGGCAATGACCTCGAGCGCGCGGTCCAGGTGCCGTGTCGCCTCGGCGTGGATGGTGATGCCGTCCGCCCCCGCGTCCGCAAACGCGGCGAGGTAGGGCTCGACCGGCTCTATCATCAGGTGCACGTCGAACGGGACGGTGGTCCGCCCGCGCAGCGCCTTGATGACGGCGGGGCCGTACGAGATGTTGGGCACGAAGTGGCCGTCCATGACGTCCATGTGCAGGAAGTCGGCACCGGCTGCGACAGCGTCGTCGACCTCGCTGCCCAGGCAGGTGTAGTCGGCGGCAAGGATCGATGGCGCGATGCGCAGCGGCTCGCGCGGCCAGGGGGTCATTCAGGCGGCTCCGTCGGGCTTGGCGAGCAGCAGCACCCAGTAGGAATGGTAGGAGCCCTTGCCGGTGAGGGCGAGGGCGATCCCGGCGTGGGTCATCTGCCGGTTCAACAGGTTCTTGCGATGGCCGGACGAGGTCTCCCAGCCCTTCACGGCCATCACCAGCGTCGGGTAGCCGGCGCCCAGATTCTCGGCCGCGCGCTCTGCGCTGTAGTCGGCCTTGGCGAGGCGCCGGGCGATGCCCTGCGAGGTGTGCATGCTCGTCTGCAGCGTGTCGCGGCGGGCGAGCTCGTTCGCCGTCTCCTGCGCGATCGCCGACAGGCGCGGGTCCAACTGCAGCGGCGGCCGGCCCTTCGACCTGCGGTACTCGTTGATCATCGCTATGGCACGCGCCGGGTCGACGCTCTGCTCGCGCGGCACGTCCGGCACGCTGGTCGCCGGCTTGTCGCCGAACGGCATGGAAACCATGCCGCACCCAGCGAGGAGGGCGGCGACGGCGAAAGCAGCGAAAATCGGGGCAAAGGAGCGCATGGCCGCCTAGATGCACCCACTGCGGCGCAGGCTCAAGTGGCGAATTGGCGCCTTGCGGACCCCGACGCTGCATTCTCGCAACGCACCACGGAAAAACGGCGCTCCGCGCCGCCTCGCGACGCATGGGCACCAGACTTCGCGGCACGCCTCGAATAGGCTCTGCCGCGTTTTCCAAAGGGCATTTGCCATGCGTCGCCTGTTCGTCCTTCTCGCTGCCGCGTTCGTCGCCGGCTGCAACAGCACGGTGCCCGACGGGCCGGCCGGCACGACCGCGGCATCGCCGCAGGCGGTCATCGCCCAGCCGATCGTCAACACAGAGCCGCCCGACGTGGAGCGGCGGGCCTACAGCGCGATCGTCGTGGACGCACGCAACGGCAGGGTGCTCTTCGAGGAAGAGGCGCAGAGCCTGCGTTATCCGGCCTCCCTCACCAAGATGATGACGCTTTACATCGTGTTCGGGCAGCTGGAATCGGGCCGTCTGACGCCGGCGACGCCGCTCGAGGTCAGCTCGGTGGCGGCGCATCAGCCGCCGACCAAGATCGGCGTCAGGCCCGGTGAGCCGATCACCGTCGATACGGCCGTTCGTGCCCTTTCCGTGCGCTCCGCCAACGACGTCGCGGTGGTGATCGCGGAGAACCTCGCCGGCTCGGAAGAGGCGTTCGCCGCGGCGATGACCCGCCAGGCCCGTGCGCTGGGCATGCGGCAGACCACCTTCGTCAACGCTTCCGGCCTGCCGGACCCGCGGCAGGTGACGACGGCGCGCGACATGGCGATACTCGGCAAGGCGCTGTCGGACCGCTACCCGCGCTGGTTCGCCTACTTCTCGACCGAGAGCTTCACCTTCAACGGGCGCACCTGGAAGAACACCAACAAGCTGCTCGGCAAGGTCGACGGGGTGAACGGCATCAAGACCGGGTACATCCGCGATTCGGGCTTCAACCTCGTCGTGTCCGTCCAGCGCGAGAACAAGCACATCATCGCGGTGGTGATCGGCGGGCGCAGCGGCGCCTCGCGCAACAAGCAGATGGAGGAGCTGATCGAGACCTACATGCCGGACGCGTCCGGCGGCGGTATCCTCAGTATCTTCTAGCGCTATCGTCTAGCGCGATCTTCCAGCGCTACCCGATCGTCGCTCGCCCGCCGCGAGCGACGCAACCCTTGTCTCGCCCCGGCGTTGGTCATGGTGACCCCAATCGCGGCAGCGAACGGAGGAACCGGTCATGGTCAACGACGGGAAAAGCAACGAAT
>CAKZPN010000059.1 GCA_937139335.1 uncultured Roseicyclus sp.
AGCACAGGTTGACGTCGTCGCAGAGCGCGCTTGCGGCTGCGCCGACAACCACGCCGGTCGCAACCGATCCGCCGACAACGGCGGTTCCGACGCCCCCGACGACAGCGCCGACACCGGCGCGTTCAAGATCGGACGATACGCAGCCCGAGACGGCCAGGACGGCCGCGAAAAGGGCGGTGATGGAAAGCTTGGTGCGCATTGTGATGCGTCTCCTGTCGATTTGCCTCGTGCGCGCAACCCTACACAAGAAACGCCTTGTGGATAAGTCCGGATTTCCCGCGCCTGCACCAAGGCAAAAAAAGGCGGTCGGTTGGGCAAGCCAGCCGACCGCCGTAAAGGGGAAGGGTAACACGTCTTGTGGGTGCCGACCGGGTAAAAACAACTGGGGACAGTGGTCGGCAGAATGACCATGACAGGATTTTCCCGCCGCGAAAGGGTCCGGCAGAGCAGCGTCGATCCGTGCGCGACGGGCCGCTCATATCGGGAAGCCGCTGGCGAAAACATGCCGATCACCCCTCCCAGATGCCGGTGCCGTCGAAGGCTTCGGGGAAGGCAGCACGGGCGCGGGCCTCGTCAATGCGCAACAGGGCGTCGTAGCTTTCTGGATCGAACGGGTCTTCCGCCGGGATCACCTCGCGCCCGAAGAGCCAGCTGAGCCGTCCCGCGTCGAGGTTGCCGCGTTCGAACGGTTCATCGCCGAAATACATCCAGAGCGCTTCCATGAAACCCGCGTCGGCGCGCCGGTCGGCGGGCCGACGGTCGGCGTAACGCTCGCGCGCAATCAACTTGGTGGCACCGCCCTTGTTGTCGCGCCGGATCGTGAACTGGAAATCGGTACCCGGAAGCCGCCCGGGAAAGCCGCGATGCTTCAGCATGGGAGGGGCCTCCCACGGAAAAACCGGGCAAGACTGACGCCTCGCCCGGTTAGGGGGAACGTCCTGCTCGGGCACACTGGGGGATAGTGCCTCAGGACCTGCCTTCGCGGCATGGGTGGCGTCTGCAATTCCGCCCGTGCCGTTTTCTTCTTCTTTTTGCCTCGCGGTGTGACCGGGCCGAAAGATCTGCTATCCAGCGACCCAGCCACGATCCGAGGTACAGCTGCGATTGTGCAGCCGAGGAGGACGTTACAACGGGTCACAAATTCTCCACAGACCTTTCCACAAAGGATTGCGGATAGTGACTCAGTTTCATCACTCGTCCCGACGAGTGAAGAATCACAGGCAAATATCTGACGCCGCATCACAAAAGCTCCCATTGGCAAGTGTCGCCTGGAACGGAATAGGCTTCGATGGCCTGGGTTATCCCCGGTGCCGCCTCACCCCGCATGAAGGGCGCGGTCATGATTTGGACGACCACCCGCACGGGGCGCGGTTCCTTGTCGAGCGCGGCAATCCCCCACGTCTCGCAGGCCCAGTCATGGTCCGCCAGGTTCGCATTGGTCACAAGTCCGGCGTCCAGCACCCGGACCACCGCCCAGACATCATTGTTCGACTGCACCTCGTAGACCACGTCACACAGCTCCAGAACCCGCCCGGACGGAGCCGTCCCGCTGTCGTCCAGCGGACAGAACTCTGTGGCGGGACTGTCCGTCAGGAACCAGTAGACCGCCACACCGATGAGGACGACGCCAACAAGGAAAACGAGTGCGCGGATCATGACCCCGAGACCTCAGAGCGGAATGTTGTCGTGCTTCTTCCAAGGCCGCTGCTGAACCTTGCGGCGCAGCGCGGCAAAGGCCCGGCAGACCCGGCGGCGCGTCGAATGCGGCTGGATCACCTCGTCGATGAAGCCCCGTTCGGCGGCCACGAAGGGATTGGCGAACCGGTCTTCATATTCCTTGGTATGGGCCGCGATCTTCTCGGGGTCGCCCAAATCCTTGCGATGGATGATCTCCACCGCGCCCTTTGCGCCCATCACCGCGATTTCCGCCGTCGGCCAGGCGTAATTCACATCCGATTTCAGGTGCTTCGAGGCCATCACGTCATAGGCACCGCCGTAAGCCTTGCGGGTGATGACCGTGACCTTGGGCACCGTCGCCTCGCCATAGGCGAACAGCAGCTTCGCGCCGTGCTTGATGACGCCGTTATATTCCTGCGCCGTCCCGGGCAGGAAGCCGGGCACGTCCACCAGCGACAGGATCGGGATCTCGAAGCAATCGCAGAACCGCACGAACCGCGCCGCCTTGCGCGAGCTGTCGATATCCAGAACGCCGGCCAGAACCATCGGCTGGTTCGCCACCACGCCCACGGTCTGCCCCTCAAGCCGGATGAACCCGGTGATGATGTTGGCCGCGAAGGCGGCCTGGATCTCGTAGAAATCGCCCTCGTCGGCGATCTTCGTGATCAGCTCCTTCATGTCATAAGGCTGGTTCGGGTTGGCCGGGATCAGCGTGTCGAGGCTTTCCTCGATCCGGTCGGGGCTGTCGTAGAAGGGCCTTATCGGGGGTTTCTCGCGGTTGGACAGCGGCAGGAAGTCGATCAGCCGCCGCACTTCGGCCAGCGCCTCGACATCGTTCTCGAAGGCGCCGTCGGCGACGGAAGATTTGCGGGTATGCGTGGTGGCGCCGCCCAGTTCCTCGGCGGTGACGTGCTCGTTCGTCACCGTCTTCACCACGTCGGGGCCGGTGACGAACATGTAGGACGAATCCTTCACCATGAAGATGAAGTCGGTCATCGCCGGCGAGTAGACCGCGCCGCCCGCGCAGGGGCCCATGATGAGCGAGATCTGCGGCACCACGCCCGAGGCCTCGATGTTGCGCTGAAACACCTCGCCGTAGGCGGCGAGGCTGGAAACACCTTCCTGGATGCGCGCGCCGCCGGAATCGTTGATGCCGATGACCGGCGCGCCGTTCTGCATCGCCATGTCCATGATCTTGCAGATCTTGGCGGCGTGGGTTTCGCTGACCGATCCGCCCAGCACGGTGAAATCCTGGCTGAAGACATAGACCATGCGGCCGTTGATCGTGCCCCAGCCGGTCACGACGCCGTCGCCGCGGGGCTTGCTGGCCTGCATCCCGAAGTCGATGCAGCGGTGGGTGACGAACATGTCGTATTCTTCGAAGGTGCCTTCATCCAGCAGCAGCTCGACCCGTTCGCGCGCGGTCAGCTTTCCCTTGGAATGCTGCGCGTCGATGCGGGACTGACCGCCGCCCAGACGCGCCTCCTCGCGGCGCTGCTCCAGCTCGTGCAAGATGTCCTTCATCGCCACTCCCCTCCCGATCGGTTCGGCCCGGGTCCGCATGAACGGGCCCGGGGTTTCGCCGACCCTATGGATGCCGTGGCGGCTGCGCCAGTTAGAATGCGCATATTTGCAAATCACTTTGCGAGGAGCTTGCAAGTTTCGCAAACTCGCAAAGATCTCGACGCTCGCCCGACCGCACATCGCCGCGCGCCGGCGCACGATCACGGGGCTGGACCGCCCAAGCGGAACGGCCTAACTCCGTTGCCATGGCAACGACGATCCCGGTGCGGTTTCTCGACCGCGAGACCCCGCCCCACATATTCACGTTGATCGCTCTGACCGGCATCGGCGCGTTGTCGATGAACATCTTCCTGCCGTCGCTGCCGCAGATGACGGCGTATTTCGAGACGGACTACCGGCTGATGCAGCTGTCGGTGGCGCTCTATCTCGCGGTGAACGCGGTCCTGCAGATCGTGATCGGCCCGATCTCCGACCGCTACGGGCGGCGGCCTGTCCTGCTTTGGGGTGTCGCGGGGTTCCTGGTGGCGACGCTCGGCTGCATCTTCGCCCCGAACGTCGAGGTCTTCCTCGTCTTCCGCATGATCCAGGCGATGGTCGTGGTGAGCCTTGTTCTCGGGCGGGCGGTGGTGCGCGACATGTATCCGGCCGACCAGGCGGCGAGCCAGATCGGCTACGTGACGATGGGCATGGCGGTGGTGCCGATGATCGGGCCGGCCATCGGCGGCGTGCTCGACCAGAGTTTCGGCTGGCAGGCAAATTTCTGGCTGCTCTTCGTGCTCGGCGCCCTCGTCTTCGCGCTGACCTGGCGCGACCTGGGCGAGACGGCGCGCGCCACCTCGTCGAGCTTCGCGGCCCAGTTCCGCGAATACCCCGAGCTGCTCGTTTCGCGGCGGTTCTGGGGCTACTGCCTCGCCGCGGCCTTCACCTCGGGCGCGTTCTTCGCCTATCTCGGTGGCGCGCCCTATGTCGGGTCGGAGGTGTTCGGCCTGTCGCCCGGCGCGGTCGGCTTCTACTTCGGCGCGCCGGCGCTGGGGTATTTCTTCGGCAACTGGATCTCCGGGCGGTTTTCCGTCCGGCTCGGGATCAACGTGATGATCCTGTGGGGCTCGTGGGTCTCGGTGGCGGGGCTGGTGATATCGCTTGCCACCTTTCTGGCCGGGTTCCAGACGGCGCTGGTGTTCTTCGGCTTCATGACCTTCGTGGGCTTCGGCAACGGAATGGTCCTGCCCAACGCGACCTCGGGGATGCTGTCGGTGCGGCCGCATCTGGCCGGGACGGCCAGCGGCCTCGGCGGCGCGATCATGGTGGGCGGCGGCGCGGCGCTGTCGGCGCTGGCAGGCGCGATGCTGACCGGAAACAGCGGCGCATACCCGCTGATCGGGATCATGCTGGTCGCCTCGGTGCTCGGGGTGCTGTCGATCGTCTACACGATCCGGCGCGAGCGGCAGGTGGTCGGCTGAGGCTTGCGCGGAGCTTTGCAAACCAGCAGAATGGAATTGCAAATCAGTCGAAGTCGCGCAGGTATCCCATGTCCCCCCGCAAGCTCTATGCCGGTGCCAAGCTGCGCGAGATCCGCACCCGGTTCGGCCTGACGCAAAAGGATTTCGCCGCCAAGCTCGGCGTCTCGCTGCCCTACCTGAACCAGATGGAGAACAACAACCGCCCGGTCTCCACCGCGGTGGTGCTGGGGCTGGCGCAGGATTTCGGCGTCGACGTGACCGAGCTGCGCGCGGGCGATGCCGAGCGGCTGGTGTCGGATATGCGCGAGGCGCTGGCCGATCCGGTCTTTGCCGATGCCGCCCCACCGCTGGCCGATGTGCGGCTTGCGGCCTCGAACGCGCCGGCGCTGGCGCGCGCTTTCCTCGACCTGCACCGCGCCTATCGCCAGACGCACGAGCGGCTTGCCTCGCTCGACGAGGCGCTGGGGCAGGAGCGCCTGGCCGCGCCCAGCCCGTGGGAGGAGGTGCGCGATTTCTTCCACTATTGCGACAATTACATCGACGCCGTGGACCGTGCTGCGGAACGTTTCGCCTCGCTCGCCAAGGGTGATCTCGCCGCCCATACCGAGGGCGTGCTGAAGGCCATGGGCATCACCCTGCGCTTCGAGCCGGGGCAGGGCGTGCGGGCCTACGACCCCGCTACGCGGATCCTGACGATCTCGCCCCGCGCCGCGCCCGAGACCCAGCGGTTCCAGCTGTTGCACCAATACGCGCTGCTGGGCCAAGGGCAGTTGATCGAGGCGACGCTGGACCTGGCGCGGTTCCAGTCCGACACAAGCCGCGAGATCGCGCGGATCGGGATGGCCAACTATTTCGCCGGGGCTGTGCTGATGCCCTACACCCGCTTTGCCGAGGCCGCGCGCGAGACACGCCATGACCTCGAGCGGCTGTCGATTCAGTTTGCCGCTTCGATCGAGCAGGTGGCGCACCGGCTGTCGACGCTGCAGCGGCCCGGCGCCAAGGGCATCCCGTTCTTTTTCGCGCGCGTCGATCAGGCGGGCACGGTGACGAAACGCCATTCCGCCACGCGGCTGCAATTCGCCCGCTTCGGCGGCGCCTGTCCGCTCTGGAACGTGCATCAGGCGTTCGAGACGCCGACGCGGTTCCTGCGGCAACTGGCCGAGACGCCGGACGGGATGCGCTACGTCATCCTCGCGCGGGATGTGTCGAAATCGGGCGGGGCCTGGGGCACGCCGACGCGCCGCTTTGCCATTTCGCTCGGCTGCGAGGTGAAGCATGCCGCCGATCTGGTATATGCCGACGGGCTCGACCTGGCGCGCGACACCGCCTGGCAGCCCATCGGCATCTCGTGCCGGATCTGCGAGCGCGCCAACTGCCACCAGCGTGCGGTGCCGCCGCTGGAGCGGAAGCTGACCGTCGACCCGAACCGACGCGGGACGCTGCCCTACGAGATCGGGCGTTGACGAGGGGCGTGGCGCCCCGCAAACCTGAGACGGATCGGCAGGGAGGATACCGACCATGGAAATGCACGCGACCCGCACCATCGCAGCCGACCGGATCAAGGTCTGGGAGGCGCTGAACGACCCCGACGTGCTCAAGGCCTGCATTCCCGGCTGCGAGGAATTGACCGGCTCGCCGGAGGAAGGGTTCCAGGCGCTGGTCAAGCAGAAGGTCGGGCCGGTGAAGGCGACCTTCAAGGGCGAGGTCACGCTGACCGACGTGGTTCCGGGGACCAGCTATACCATCTCGGGCGAGGGCAAGGGTGGCGTGGCGGGTTTTGCCAAGGGCGCGGCGCAGGTGGCGCTGTCCGACGCCGAGGGCGGCGGCACCAACCTGCACTACGACGTGGATGCCAAGGTCGGCGGCAAGCTGGCGCAGCTTGGCTCGCGGCTGGTCGACAGCTTCGCGCAGAAGATGGCCGACCAGTTCTTCGAGCGGTTCCAGGCCCGTCTCGAAGGCCCGACGCCGGACGAGACGCCCGACGCCTGACCCCTACCGCCCGGCGCGCCCTCAGTCCTTGGCCAGGATTGTGGCGATCTGGTCCTTCAGGCTCATGCGTTCCTTGCGCAGCTTCTGGTCGGTGAAATCATCCACCGGCTCCACGCCGGTCTCGGCGCGATGCACTGCGCGGTTCACGTCGTGATAGGCCTCGATCAGCCGGGCGAAATGGCTGTCCGTTGCCTTGAGAGCGTGGATCTTTTCCGCGCTCTGCGGGAAGTCCTCGGCCAGTTCGTGGGGTGTGTGGGACATGCGGCTCTCCGTCCTTTGGTCTGTGTTGGCCACAATCCTAGGCGGGTGCGGCCCTGCCCCACCTTGCGCCAGATCAAGCCCGGCGCGGTTTCCGCTCCGTCACTCGGCAGCCTGCACGGAATCGCCGCGCCATGCCGCCGTCAAAGCCTCGGGGCTGAGCACATGGGCAAGCGACACGCCCGCGAAATCCTCCGGCTCGACATCGGCCAATCGGCCGGGGAAGGCCAGCGTCGCAAGGCCGGCGGCGCGCGCGGCCTCGAGAGAGGCAGGCGTGTCCACCACCGCGACGGCGCGGGCCGGGCCGAGGCCCAGCTCGATCAGCGCCAGCTCCATGGCGGCGGGGTCCGGCGCCATGCGTTCCACATCCTCGCGCAGCACGGCCACGTCGAAGGACACGCCTGCCCGCGCCCGTGCCGTGGCGACGAGCAACGCGCGCACCGGCTCCACCTCCGATCGGCTGACCAGCGCCAGTTTCACCCCGCCCCGCGCGGCCCAGTTCATCACCCGCGCGACGCCCGGCCTGAGCGGCACGCCGCCCGCCAGCATGGTCGCGAAATGGTTCTGGTGGGTGCGGTCCAACAGTTCGGCCTCCACCACCTGGCCCAGATGCGCGGCATAGCGCGCGGCCAGTTGCCGGTCGCCGCCCGGCCGCATCAGCTCGGCATAGGTGTCCCAAGACCAGTTCCAAGCTATGCCATGCGCCCGGAACGCCGCGTTCCAGGCGGCGCGGTCCAGTTCCGCCACCTCTGCCAGCGTGCCGATGCCGCCGAAAATCACCGCCTCGAGTGTCATGAAAGCCTCCGCTTCCCCCCATCGAAGGGCGATGGGCGGACCGCACAAGCATCTCTCCCGAAATCGCTGCGGCGCGGCAGGGCTCTTTGGCGCAGGCCTGTGCGGGCCTGCGTCGGGATGCTCATTTTGAGGGCGGAAGGGGAAAGGCCGGTTCAGATGGTGGGGGCGTTCGGCGGCGGCGTGACCGGCTTCTTGCGCCGCGCCTCGCGCCAGGTGACGATGGTGACGGAGGCGATGATCATCGCGCCCCCCAGCATCACGAACGCATCCGCCGGCTCGCCGAAGACCACGACGCCGAGCAGCGTGGCCCAGATCAGCTGCAGGAAGGTCACGGGCTGCGTCACGGTCAGCGGCGCCTTGGAAAAGGCCAGCGACATCGCGTAGTGCCCGCCGGTGGCGAAGACCGCCGTCAGCGACAGCCAGCCCAGTTCGCGCCAGCCGATCGGCACCCAGACCGCCAGCGCGTAGGGGAGCAGCACGACCGGCACAACGACCGAGAGCATGAAGACCACGACTTCGGGCCGGGCGCGGTCGGTGAGGATCTTGGCCATGAAGTAGCTGGCGGCCATGGCCACGGCTGTGACCAGCATCGCGATATGGCCCGGGTCGATCTCGCGGAAGCCGGGCCGCACGATGATGAGTGTGCCCACAAAGGCAGCAACGGCAGCCCCGATCCGCCAGGGGCCGAGCCGTTCTTTCAGTAGAACGACGGCCAGCAGCATCACGTAGATGGGGTTGAGGTAGTTCAGCGCCGTGACATCCGCGATCGGGATGCGCGCCATGGCGAAGAACCACAAGATCACCGCCACGGAATGGCACAGCCCGCGCAGCCCGAAGAGGCCCCAGGTCTTGCGGTCGAGCCTTGCCGCCCGCACCGCGGGCACCATCGGGATCAGGAAAACCAGCCCCAACGCATAGCGCAGGAAGGCCGATTGCCCGGCCGGAATTTCCGTGCCGACCATCTTCACGGTCGCCGACACCGCCACGAAGCACAGGCCGGTGACGATCATCCAGATCATTCCGGCCAGCGGTTGCACGGCGGCCGCCGGGGGGCGCGAAACAGGCGGTGTGTCCGGGCTGGGGGCCATGCCCTTGACATGGCGCAGCGCGCCGGGAGTGTCCAGCGATCAGGCGGCCAGCGCCAGTTTCACGGCCAGCGCCAGCATGGTCACGCCGACGACGGCGTCCAGGACACGCCACGCCTTGGGGCGCGCGAAAACCGGCGCCAGCCCGCGCGCGCCGTAGCCGAGCAGCATGAAGAACAGGACGGAGGCAGTCAGCGCACCCGCGCCGAACAGCCAGCGCCCTGCGCCGTAGGTCGCCGCCACCGCGCCGATCAGGCCCACCGTGTCGAGGTAGACATGCGGGTTCGCCCAGGTGAGCAGGAGGGTGGTGACGAGCGCCGCGCGCAGGCTTTGCTCGGCCAGGCCACCCGCCTCCAACGCCTCGGTGGTGGTCAACGCTGCACGCAGGCTGCGTGCCCCGTAGATGACGAGAAAGGCGGCCCCGCCCCATCGCATCGCCTCGATGGCCCAGGGCGCGCGGGCGGCCACCGCGCCGAAGCCCGCGACGCCGCCAAAGATCAGGACAGCCTCCGACAGGCAACAGACCGTGACCACCGCACCGACATGCGCGCGCCTGAGACCCTGCCGCAGGACAAAGGCGTTTTGTGCGCCGATGGCGAGGATCAGCGAGAAGGACAGGGCGAAGCCGGCAGCAAAGACGGTGGTCATGGGCGGCTCCATCAACGGGTCGCCGCACCGACTAGGGCCGCCAGCGCCATCAGTCTAGCGCAATTGCCTGCTGAGGCATAAGCTGCTCTAATGATCGACAGCGCCGCCCTTGCCGCCTTTGCTGCCGTCCTGCACACCGGCTCGTTCGAGGCGGCGGCCGGGCGGCTTCGCGTCACGCAATCGGCCGTATCGCAACGGGTGAAGACATTGGAGGAGGCTCTGGGCACAACCCTCATCCGCCGGACGCGGCCCGCCACGCCCACGGACGCCGGGCGGCGTCTCTTGTCCCACGCCGAGACGCTGGGGTTGCTGGAGCGGGAGCTGGCGCGCGAACTGGCGTGGCTGGCGGCCCCGCGCGCGACCCCGGTGCGGATCGCGGTGACGGCCGACAGCCTCGCGACCTGGGTGCTGCCGGCGCTCGCCACGGTCGAGGGGCTGCTCTACGATCTCGTGATCGACGACCAGGATCATTCCGCCGACCTGCTACGCGCGGGCGAGGTCGCGGCGGCGATCACCGCCTCGGCCCGTCCTGTTTCGGGATGCGATGCGCTGCCGCTCGGGCACCTGCGCTACATCGCCTTTGCCGCGCCGGGGTTCGTCGCTGCGCACTTCGCGCACGGTGTCACGGCCGAGGCGCTGGCCGCCGCCCCGGCGCTGACCTTCAACCGCAAGGACCGGCTGCAGCGCGCCTGGGCCGAGGCCGCGACCGGCGCACGCGGGCCGCTCCTGACCCATTATCTCGGCTCGACCCATGGCATCACCGAGGCCGCCTGCGCCGGGCTGGGCTGGGCGGTGAACCCCGACTGCCTGATCGCGCCGTTGATCGCGGAGGGGCGGCTGGTCGACCTCGACCCGGCCACGCGGATCGAGACGCCGCTGTTCTGGCAGGTGCCCCGGCAGAACACCGCCGCGCTGGCCGACCTCACGCGCGCCCTGCGGCGGGCCGCGCCGGGACTGCGGCAGACTTAGGGCAGGTGTCCGGACGAAGGCTGGCCTAGGGCAAATATTGTGTCGGGTTCACCGCCTCGAACCCGCGGCGCACCTCGAAGTGGAGGAACGACGGGTCGCCCGGCCCGACCTCGGCGATCGCCTGGCCCTGGGTGACGCTGTCGCCGCGCGCGACGGTGATGTTGCGGATATTGGCATAGACCGACAGCAATCCGTCGGAGTGGCGCACCACGAGGATCGGGATCTGGTCGGTGTCCTGCGTGATCGCCGCGACCTCGCCGGCGCCGGCCGCGCGCACCGTCGTGCCGGTCGCCGCGCCGATGTCGATGCCTTCGTTGCCGCTGCCGTAAGGCCGGATGATGCTGCCCGAGACCGGCATCGAGAACCGCGCCGAGGAGGCGGCCGGAGCGGCCGGCTGCGGGGTCGGTGTGGGCGCTGCGGCCGGGGCGGCGGGCTGGTTGCCGCTGGGCGGCAGTGTCGCCTGCTGGATCGGTTCCGGCAGCGGCGTGGCCGAGGACGGCGGCAACGGCGCGACGGTGCTGCCCGGAACGCTCGCGGCAGGAGCAGCGGAGGCCTCTTCCACCACCAGCGGAATGATCAGGTATTGTCCCTCGCGCACGGCAAGGTCGGGGCCGAGCCCGTTCCACTCCGCCAGCGAGCGGACCGAAACGCTGTAGAGCCGCGCGATGGAATAGGCGGTTTCGCCACGGCCGACGCGGTGGCGCACCGGCTCCTGCCCGGTCTGCACGGCGACGGACGGACCGGCGCCGGTGCCCTGGCGCGCTTCGGCCGCGTCAATGGCGCCCGAGGCGATGCTGGCGATATCGGTTCCGCCGGCGGTGCCGATGCGGCGCGGCAGGGCCAGAACCTCGTCATCGCGGAGCACGTCCGAGGCCTGTCGGCCATTGAAGCGGGCCAGTTCCTCGGCGTCCATGCCGATGCGCGAGGCGACGCTCGCGACGGTATCACCGCGGCGCGCGACGGCGACCTGGTAGCTTTCGTAGGTGATGAGCCCACGGGCATCGGGCGCGGGGCGCGGGGCCGTGGCGCCGGTGCCGCGGGTGGAAATCCGGTCGGGGCGCAGGTCGAAGTCGAGGTCGGAGCCGACGCAACCCGCCAGCAGCGGAACGCACAGGGCAAGGGCAATCAGGGAGGCGCGGGGCATCGCTCGGGTCTTCCTCAAGGTCGTGGCCGTCGCGCGGCCTTGCATCCATAGATCGTTGCCCCGGTCGCCGGGGGTCGTGTCCTGCCGCGCTTCTACATCGAAACGCGCCTGCGGATAAAGCCCCGCGGCACGGAATCGCCGATGCGACATCGGGTCAGTCGCGCGGCAGCCCGTCGATCAGGGGCACGAAGCGCACCGGCAGCAGCTCTTCGTAGTCGAAACCGCTGGCATCCTCGCGGCGCGTGACCTTGATCAGGCTCTGCACCGCGTCGGACTGGCCCACCGGCACGACCATCACGCCACCGGGTTTCAGCTGCTGCAACAATGGCCCCGGCGGGTCTTCCGCGGCCGCGGTCACGAGGATGCGGTCGAAGGGCCCCTGTTCGGGCAGGCCGAAGCTGCCGTCGCCGGTCAGCACGGTGATGTTGGTCAGGCCCAGTTGCGTAAACCGGATCTCGGCCTCGCGGGTGAGCGTGCGGAAGCGGTCGATGGTGTAGACCCGCCGCGCCAGCTCGCTCAGGATCGCGGCCTGGTAGCCCGAGCCGGTGCCGATCTCGAGCACGGTGTCGCGCGGCTGCACCCCCAGCGCCTGTGTCATCAGACCGACCACCGAGGGTTGGCTGATCGTCTGCCCCGAGGCGATGGGCAGCGGCATGTCCTCATAGGCGCGGGTGGCGAAATGACCCTGCACGAAGGCGCCGCGGTCGATCACCTCCATCGCCTTCAGCACGCGCTGGTCTGTCACCCCCTTGGAGCGGAGCTGAAACAGGAATTGCATCTTGCGCGTGGCCTCGTCGGGGGTCATTCGATCGCGGCCCTCAGCGCGTCCAGCCGGTCATGGGCGGTGAGATCGGCCCGCAGCGGCGTGACCGAGATGTAGCCGTCGAGATTGGCGTGGGCGTCCGAGCCGGGTTCGGTCGGCACGTCCTGCCGCCCGCCCTTGATCCACAGGAAGCGGCGGCCGTTTGGCGCGACATGCGGCTCCACCCCGAAGCGGGTCTCGCGCCGGTAGCCCTGGGCGGTAACGCGGGTGCCGCGCACCTCGGTGGCGGGCAGGGGCGGGAAATTCACGTTGTAGAACACGCGGTAATCGGTCTGATCCCAATGGCCGTTGTCGAGGAGCTTGCGGACCACGCCTGCGCCATGCTGAGCCGCCGCCTCGAACCCATTGTCGAGGGTGACGTTGCCGGGGCCGTAATATTGCGACAGGGCGATCGCCGGCAGGCCCTGCAGCGCCGCCTCCATCGCGCCGCCGATAGTGCCGGAATAAAGCACGTTCTCGGCCGCGTTGTTGCCCCGGTTCACGCCCGAGAGCACGAGGTCGGGAGGGCTGTCTCGGAGCACGTCGTAGAGCCCTGCCAGCACGCAATCGGCGGGCGAGCCCTCGGCGGCGAAGCGGCGCGGGCCAAGCTCGGCGATCATCGTGGGGTGGACGTAGGAGATGCAATGCGCGACCCCCGATTGCTCGAAGGCGGGCGCCACCGTCCAGACCTCGCCCTCCGGCCCCGCGATCTCGGCCGCGATGGCCTCCAGCACCTTGAGGCCAGGGGCGTTGATGCCGTCGTCGTTGGTGATGAGGATGCGCATGGGGTCTCCGGCAGGGGGCGTCGCTCCTTGCCGGTCTAGCGGCTGGGGTCCGACCCGGCAAGGTGCGGGGCCGGATCGCGGACGCTGACGTCGAGCCCCCGGATTATTCGTGAACCAAAGGTGGTGTCAGGCCCTGATGTCGCGCACGGCCAGCGCGAGGAGCGCTGCGGCGCCGAGCCCGGCGGCAATTCCCAACGCGGTGGCACCGTTCGTCACCACGATGCCGACCAGCGCCCAGGCGACGGCGAGCGGGTAGGCGGGCGTGTGCAGGCGCATGGCGAGCGTGATGGAGAGGATCAGGGCGAGCGCCAGCATCGCCCAGCCGACCGCGGCCGGGCTGCCGACCCCGTAGCCCATCAGAACGCTGCCAAGCGCGACGCAGGAGGCCGCGGTGAGCCAGCCCGCGTAGAGGCCGAGTGGCAGCGCGTTCCACCAACGGTCTCGGGACGGGGCGCGCAGCAGCGCCCAGAGCGCGCCCACCAGCATCACCCAGATCAGGACCGTGGCGGTGACGGGCGCCATGGTCGCGACCGAGAGCCAGGAAGCGCCGACGGCGAGGCTCAGGAACAGGCCCCAGCGTCCCGTATCCCAGTCGCGCGCGGTGTCGCGGCGAACCAAGCCAAAGCCCGCGTGGGCCAGAAGCCACAGGTAGATCACGCCCCAGATCGAGAAGGCGTAGCCGGCGGGCTGGATCGGCGGGTTTTCCACCGCAACCGGCATCTGCGCCGGGTCGAAACCCGAGAACGGCGGCGCGACGAACGGCGACAGCGCGAAGGCGATGGCCGCGACCAGCACCAGCACCGCCTTCAGCTTGGCGGTGTCCTGCGGGTCGTCGGGGCGTTCGAGATCAGTCAAGGGTTCCCTCGGGGGTGATGCGGGTTTTCCCGCCCATGTAGGCGTGCAACGCTTGCGGCAGCACCACCGTTCCATCGGCCTGCTGGCCGTTCTCGAGCACCGCGATCAGGCAGCGACCGACGGCGAGGCCCGACCCGTTCAGCGTGTGCAGGAACTCCGGCTTGCCGCCGCCCGCGGGGCGGAAACGTGCGTTCATCCGCCGCGCCTGGAAGTCGCCGCAGGTCGAGACGGAGGAGATTTCGCGGTAGGTGTTCTGCCCCGGCAGCCAGGCCTCGATGTCATAGGTGCGGCGTGCGCCAAAGCCCATGTCGCCGGTGCAGAGGACGATAGTTCTGTACGGGATTTCAAGGCGTTCAAGGATGCCCTCGGCACATCGGAGCATCCGCTGCTGCTCGTCGTCCGAGTGGTCGGGACGGGTGATCGAGACCATCTCGACCTTCTCGAACTGGTGCTGGCGCAGCATGCCGGAGGTGTCGCGGCCCGCGCTGCCGGCCTCGGAGCGGAAGCACAGCGAATGGGCGGTGAAGCGGTGGGGCAGGTCGGTCTCTTCGAGGATCTCGCCCGCGACGATGTTGGTCAGGCTGACCTCGGAGGTGGGGATCAGCCACCAGCCGTTGGTGGTTTGGTAGCTGTCCTCGCCGAACTTGGGCAGCTGGCCGGTGCCGAACATGGTCTCGTCGCGGACGAGGACGGGGCCGTTGATTTCGGTCAACCCGTTCTCAAGTGTATGAATATCCAGCATGAATTGCGCGAGCGCACGGTGGAGGCGGGCGACGGCGCCCTGCATCACCACGAAGCGCGAGCCGGAGAGTTTGGCGGCGGTCTCGAAGTCGAGGCCGGGTTTTGCGCCGGGGATGTCGAAGTGCTCGCGGGGCGTGAAATCGAAGTCGCGGGGGGTGCCCCAGCGGTGGATTTCGACGTTGCCGGCCTCGTCCGCGCCGTCGGGGACATCGTCGTAGGGCAGGTTGGGGAGCGCGGCGAGGAGGTCGCGGAGGGCCGCGTCCTTGTCCTTCGCCTCCTCCTCCAGCCGGGAGATTTCGTCTTTCTTTTCAGAGACAAGCGCACGCAGACGCTCGAATTCCGCCTCGTCGCCGCGGGCCTTGGCGGCGCCCACGTCCTTGCTGGCCGCGTTGCGGTCGGCCTGCGCGGTTTCCGAGGCCTGGATGCAGGCGCGCCGCTCTTCATCCAGCGCGAGGATGGCGGGCGATTGCGGTGCCATGCCCCGGCGCGCGAGGGCGGCGTCGAAGGCAGCGGGGTTGTCTCGGATGGCGCGGATGTCGTGCATGGCGGCCTCGGTCTCGGCTGTGGTCGGGCGCGGTATGCCAGAGAGGGGGGCAGGGGGGAAGGGGGACACAGGCTGTGCACAATGCGTACACACCCGGTACATACGCGGGGAGGTAGTGAGCGTGGCGAGCCCCGCCCCACGATGTCGCAGCCGTCCCTCTTGCCGCGCCTCACCCCTGCGCCCATCTGAGCCGGACCGCGCCTTGCCTTCGACGGGGACGCTCAGTAGGGTGCGCCGGATTTCGACAGGGGCAGCGTGCGCGCGCCCGATACGCCACAAAGGACCGCACCGACCATGGAAGCCTTCGCCCAGTTCGTTCCCCTGATCCTGATCTTCGTGATCATGTATTTCCTGCTGATCCGCCCGCAGCAAAAGAAGGTGAAGGATCACCAGGCGATGATCGGGGCGCTGCGCCGGGGCGACGAGGTCGTGACGGCGGGCGGGTTGATCGGGAAGATCACCAAGGTGAAGGACGACGCCGAGGTCGAGGTCGAACTGGCGACCGGGCTGAAGGTGCGCGTGGTGCGCGCGACGATTGCGCAGGTCCGCTCCAAGACCGAGCCGGCAGCGGCCAACGACTGAGCGCGCCCGACCGCGATCCCTGACACGACGGCCGAAAGGGCCCTGACACCATGTTGCAGATCCCGCTCTGGAACCGGCTGATGATCCTCCTCGTGGTGCTGGCGGGGCTCGCCTATGCGATGCCCAACCTGTTCTACGACCGGGTGGAGCGGCATAACGACGCCGCCGCCGTGGTCGAGGAGACGGGGGCTACGACCGACGTGCTGGAGGCCGAGCGCGCGCTCTGGCCCGATTTCCTGCCCTCGTCGCTGGTGAACCTCGGGCTCGACCTGCGGGGCGGCGCACATCTGCTGGCCGAGGTGCAGGTGCAGGACGTCTACGAGGCGCGGATGGACGGGCTCTGGCCCGATGTGCGCGACGCGCTGCGCGATGTGCGCGACGAGGTCGGCACGATCCGGCGCGAGGATGCCCCGGCGGGCGAGTTGCGCGTGCGCATCAGCCGGCCCGAGGGAATCGCCGCCGCCGTTGCCGCGGTACGCGAATTGGCGACGCCGGTGGCGAGCCTGACCGGGATCGGGTCGCCCACGCTGGACGTGCGGGGCGAGAACGACACAATCTTCGTGACGCTGTCCGAGGCGGAGCGGCAGGCGACGGACGACCGCACGATGCAGCAATCGGTCGAGATCGTGCGCCGCCGCGTCGACGAGGCCGGCACGCGCGAGCCGACGATCCAGCGCCAGGGCGCCGACCGCGTTCTGATCCAGGTGCCGGGCATCGGGTCGGCGCAGGAGCTGAAGGACCTGATCGGGACCACGGCGCGGCTGACCTTCCACCCGGTGGTGGGGCGGACGCAGGAGGCGGAGGCGGATGTCGATGCGCGGCAGATCCTGCTGCCGGCGATGGACGAGCCGGGTGCTTTCTATATCCTGGAACAGACGCCGGTGGTGACGGGCGACGACCTGGTGGACGCGCAGCCGGCCTTTGACCAGCAAAGCGGGCAGCCATCGGTAACGTTCCGCTTCGACCCGTCGGGCGCGCGCGAGTTCGGCACCTTCACCTCGGCCAATGTGGGCGCGCCCTTTGCCATCGTCCTGGACGAGGAGGTGATTTCGGCCCCGGTGATCCGGCAGGCGATCACAGGCGGGTCGGGGCAGATCACCGGCAATTTCACGGTCGAGTCCTCGACGGAGCTGGCCGTGCTGCTGCGCGCGGGCGCGCTGCCGGCCGAGATGGTGTTCCTGGAGGAGCGGACCATCGGGCCGGAGCTGGGCGCCGACAGCATCGCGGCGGGCGAGATGGCGGCGCTGGTGGCCTTTTCTGCAGTGCTGATCTTCATGGTGCTGAGCTACGGATTGTTCGGCGTCTTCGCGGGCTTTGCCCTGATCCTGAACGTCGGGCTGATCTTTGGCGTGCTGAGCGTCATCGGCGCGACGCTGACGCTGCCGGGCATCGCGGGGATCGTGCTGACCATCGGCATGGCGGTCGACGCCAACGTGCTGGTGTTCGAGCGCATCCGCGAAGAGCTGAAGACCGCGCGGGGGCCGGCGCGCGCGATCGAGCTGGGCTATTCCCGCGCGCTCAGCGCCATCATCGACGCGAACCTGACGACCTTCATCATCGCCGTGATCCTGTTCACGCTCGGCTCCGGCCCGGTTCGCGGCTTTTCCGTCACGCTGGGGATCGGCATCCTCACGTCGGTCTTCACCGCGATCTACGTCACCCGCCTGTTGATCGTCACCTGGTTCGAGTGGCGTCGTCCCAAGCAAATCGAGGTCTGATCCGATGCGCCTGCGCCTTGTTCCGCAAGAGACCAACATCGATTTCTTCAAGTTCGCCCGCGTGACGTTCGGCGCCTCGGTGGTGGCCATGGTGCTGTCGCTGGGCATCTGGTTCGCGATGGGCCTGAACTTCGGCATCGACTTCCTCGGCGGCACGACGATCCGCACGGAATCGGCGCAATCCGTGGATGTCGGTACCTACCGCTCGGCGCTCGAGGCGCTGGACCTCGGCGATGTCACGATCACCGAGGTGTTCGACCCGACCTTCGGACCGGACGAGAACGTTGCGATGATCCGCATTCAGGCGCAGGCCGGGGAGGAGGCGGTGACGCCGGAGACCATCGTGCAGGTGGAGGACGCGCTGCGCGCCCTCGATCCGGCGATGGAGTTCCCGAGCGTGGAATCCGTCGGGCCGAAGGTGTCGGGCGAGTTGATCCAGACCGCCGTTCTGGCTGTGGTGGCCTCGCTGGGGGCGATCCTCGTCTATATCTGGCTGAGGTTCGAATGGCAGTTTTCCGTCGGCGCGGTGGCGGCGCTGATCCATGACATCGTGCTGACCATCGGGCTGTTCAGCCTGTTGCAGATCCGGTTCGACCTGGCCACCATCGCGGCGCTGCTGACGATCGTGGGCTATTCGATCAACGACACCGTGGTGATCTTCGACCGACTGCGCGAGAACCTGATCAAGTTCAAGCAGCGCGATCTGCGCGACGTGATGAACCTGTCCGCGAACGAGACGCTGTCGCGGACGCTGATGACCAGCGGCACGACGCTGGTCGCGCTGCTGGCGCTGCTGGTGCTGGGCGGCGACGTGATCCGGGGCTTTGTCTTCGCGATCTTCTGGGGCGTGATCGTGGGCACCTATTCCTCAATCTACGTCGCCAAGAACGTGGTGCTGATGATCGGGGTCAAGCGCGACTGGTCCAAGCCCGACGCCAAGGCCGGAACGCAGTTTTCCAACATCGATGCCTGAGGGGATCCTGGCGGCGCTTGCGCTGCCGGGGCTTTGGGGGCTGCTCGCGGCGGTGACGGTCGCGGGCGTGATCTTCGGCTTTGCCGGGTTCGGCGCGGCGCTGGTGTTCCTGCCCGTCGCGGTGGCGCTGGTGCCGCCGGAGCTGGCGGTGGCGGCCTTTTCCGTCTCGGCGCTATCGTCGCTGGTGACGGTGGTGCCGCGCGCGTGGAACGTGATCGACCGCCGCGCGGTGGGCGTGATGCTCGCGGCGGCGATGGCGGGGTTTCCCTTCGGCGTCTGGGCGCTCAGGAGCTTTGATCCGACGGTGATCCGCTGGCTGGTGTCGGGCGTGGTGCTGGTCACGCTGGCGGCGCTGGTCGCGGGCTGGCGGATGCGGACAGAGCCGGGCACAAGCGCGCGGGTCGGCGTGGGGGCGGCCACCGGCGTGATCGGCGGCGCGACGGGGCTGACCGGGCCGGTGGTGATCCTGTTCAACCTCGGCGCGGGCGCGCCGGCGCTGGTGACGCGGGCCAACACGCTGGTGTTCCTGACGCTCTCCTCGCTGCTTTTGCTGCCGCAACTGGCGGTGCAGGGGCTGCTCCGCCCCGAGGCGCTGTGGCTGGGGCTGGTGTTCCTGCTGCCCTACGCGCTGGGCAGCCGCCTGGGTCAGGCCCTCTTTGATCCGGGGCGCGAGGGGTTATATCGACGGGTGGCCTATGCGATCATCGCCGCCTCGGCGCTGGCGGGCCTGCCGATCTGGAGCTGAAGGAGACGGTCATGCGACTGAACGAGGTGACATTCGACGACAGCCGCCCGGTCGACGGCTACGGGCCCGGGTTCTTCCGCATCGACGGCGAGGTGGTTCAGGGCGCGGTGGTGATCCTGCCCTCGGGCGTGACGGGCTGGGGCGGGTTCGAGGACAAGGCGCTGCTGCTGGGCAAGGCGGGGGAGATCGACGTGCTGTTCATCGGCACGGGCGCGGAGATTGCGCAGATCCCCGGCGCGATGCGGCACGCGCTGGAGGAAGTCGGGATCGGGGTGGAAATCGCGGCCACACCTGCGGCTTGCCGGACCTACAACGTGCTGCTGAGCGAAGGCCGGCGGGTCGGGCTGGCGGCGCTGCCGGTGTAGTCACATCGGCAACTGCCCGGTCGGCAGGGCCAGATCGCCCAGGATCATCACCCGGAGCTCGCGTTCCAGCTTGCGCCGCATGGCGGCGGCGAAATCCGCGTGGGTGGTGGCGTATTCTACGAAGGCGCCCGGCCCGCGGATGACCTGCTCGTAGAAGTAATCCTCGATCATCAGCGAGGCGCCCCCGATCGCCAGCCCGTTCACCGTGATGCCGTCGAAGGGGAAATGCTCGTAGGCAGCACCCGGCGTGAAGCCGTCGTTGTTCTGGCCGTCGCCCGAGATGTCGAGGGTCTGGAACAGGCAGGCCGGCGCGTCGTCGAAATGCCCTGCGGCAAAGCCGAGCGCATAGCCGAGCGCGGTCGGGAAATCCTCTGACCGGCGCACCTGCCGGGCGACGCGTTCGGCGATGCGGGTCAGGTCATCCTCGGAGGTGATGAGCGTCCAGTCGATCACGAGATCCTGCTGGAAACGCCCCGACCATTCGTAGATCGACAGCGCGACCGGGCCGGGGCCGTTCAGGAACGCCTCGACGATCTCGGGCGCGATCAGCGCGCTGGCGACGCCGTTCAACTGGCTTTCGTATTCCGACGCATCGACCGAGGCCGACACGTCGATGCCCAGGAGAAGGGCAAGCCGGCACTGATCCTGGGCCGCGGCCGGGCCGGCCGCAAGCGCCAGGGTCAGCGCCGCGGCCCTCACCAATGCCCCGTGTTTTCCATCGATGCCCAGGGTTCCGCCGGGGCCAGCGCCTCGCCTTCCTGCAAGAGCTCGATCGAGATGTTGTCGGGCGAGCGGACGAAGGCCATGTGGCCGTCGCGGGGCGGCCGGCAGATCGTCACGCCGTGGTCCATCAGGTGCTGGCAGGTCTCGTAGATGTTGTCGACGCGGTAGGCTAGGTGGCCGAAATGGCGGCTGTCGGACGGCAGGCCGTCGTCGCCGTCCCAGTTGTAGGTCAGCTCCACCGGGCATTCCTCCTGGTCCGGGGGCGCCATGAAGACGAGGGTGAAGCGGCCCTTCTCGTTCTCGATCCGGCGCTTTTCGCGCAGGCCGAGCAGGTCGAAGAAGGCCATCGTCTTGTCGAGGTCCTTTACCCTGACCATCGTGTGCAGGTATCGCAGGCCCATCTCTCTCTCCTCAGATTGGTTGAGTGATCCTAACGCGCGCGGGGTTCGGAAACAGCCCATCGCCTCGTAAATTTCCTGTGGGTAAAAGCGGGGACCGTGACCCCCTTTATCTTGCGGTGCGCCCCTTCGGTGATGCAAGATATGGGGGTCCAACCCGCAATGCCCAGCAGATGAAGGAGAGGCCCCATGCCGCTCAGCCCCGAGGCCCAGGCCGAAATCGACGCCGCCCGCGCCACACCGCAGCCCACCTTGCGCGCCGTCAGTCCGGGGATGGAGGCGCATCTCTACACCGCGCAGCCGGTGCTGGATCACGGCTTTGTCCGCGTCATCGACTACATGGGTGACGACAGCGCCATCGTGCAGGCCGCCCGGGTCAGCTACGGCGCGGGCACCAAGCATGTCTCCAACGACGAGGGGCTGATCCGCTACCTGATGCGGCACTGGCATTCGACGCCGTTCGAGATGTGCGAGGTGAAGTTCCACGTCAAGCTTCCGGTCTTCGTCGCGCGGCAGTGGATCCGCCACCGGACGGCGAACGTGAACGAGTATTCCGCGCGCTACTCGATCCTCGACCGGGAGTTCTACATCCCCGCGCCCGACCACCTGGCCGCGCAGTCGACGGTGAACAACCAGGGGCGCGGTGCGGTGCTGGAGGGCGAGGAAGCGGCGCGGGTGCTGGAGATCCTGAAATCCGACGCGGGGCGGGCCTATGACAGCTACGAGGCGATGCTGTCGCAGGACGGGCAGCAGGGGCTGGCGCGGGAGCTGGCGCGGATGAACCTGCCGGCGAACATCTACACGCAATGGTACTGGAAGGTGGACCTCCACAACCTGTTCCACTTCCTGCGGCTGCGGGCGGATGCGCACGCGCAGTATGAAATCCGGGTCTATGCCGAGACGATGTGCCGGCTGGTCGCCGACTGGGTTCCGGCGGCCTATGCGGCCTTCGAGGATTACCGGATGGGGGGGGTGAACCTGAGCGCCAAGGGGGTCGAGGTGGTGCGGCGGCGTCTGGCGGGGGAAGAGGTCACGCAGGAGACGAGCGGGATGAGCAAGGGGGAATGGCGGGAGTTCGAGGGAGTGTGGGGGTGAGTGAGGAATCTATTTCGTTGCCGAAGACAGCGATCGTAGAACTGTCGCCTCAAGGCGGATTGAAGGTCCCAACGCAACTAAGGACTATCTGCCCCCATTGCGGATACGCTGTGATTTTTAGCGCCATGGATTCCAATGCGTCACCTGCTCAGGGGATGGCAGCGGCAACGACCACCTGCCCGAACTGTACGGCTGGGGTTAGGTTCTCGTTCATCTATGGCCTGAGAGGTACAACCTACGCAGGACGACCTACCCGAATACAGATGTTTCCAGCGCCAAAATTTCACTTCGATATCGGTGATCTTCCAGAATCAGTGCCAGAAAGATTAAAAAGTTCTTTCGAAGACACTGTCCGGGCGCTAAACGCGCAGATATACGGTGCGACTGCCACGTCCGGTCGACGGACGCTTGAAGGAATATTTAAGTATCTTGTTTCTGAAGACAAGAGAAAGCAACCACTACACAAGCTAGTTCAGGTGGCGCTCGATCAGAACGACTTCAGTGAACCAGTGGCACGACTTTCGAACGCGATACGAAGCGGGGGAAATCTGGGAGCACATTTTGATGACGATGAGCCAGACTCCGATATGGCAATCGCTATTGTCCAGCTTCTACATTATTTGATCGAATATATTTACGTTCTTCCCGAGCAAATTAAGGATCTTGAAGATAAAATATCCTCAATTCCTTCCAAAACTGATAGTGCAAAAGTCGAAGAGTCATAGAGATAACTTGCCAACTAGTTGGCAGTAGAAACCGTAGAGTGCGATTCCACCCCATCATGGTGGTCACAAAGCACACCCTACGCTTCCCCGTGCCCGGGCCGAACAGCGTCCGCAGGACGCCGGCCCATCGCCGACCCGCCCCCCGGGGCGGCGATTTGGTGACGTTGGCGCGAAGGCCCGAGGTCGTGCGGGTATGGCACCATAAAGCGCATCGCTCAGAGGTCGGATCGCCACCCCGCGGATCGGCGATGGGCCGGCTCGGTGAGGGTGGCAGGGCCGAGACGCATCACGGTGCGCAGATTGCCCACCCTGCCGGGCGCGCCGCGAGCGGCGGTTCTCGCAACCCTTCCCTCCCGCGCTACGTTATCCTCCGACCACCCCACCCGCCGGAGCGTCTATGTCCCTCGTCGTCCTCTTTCTCGCCACCTCGGTCATCTTCCTCGTGCTCGACGCGATCATGCTCTCGACGGTGATCCAGCCGCTGTTCAAGCAGCACCTCGGCGACCAGCTCTACGCGGGCGGGTTCCGGCTGTTGCCGGCGGCGCTGTTCTACCTCGTGAACATGCTCGGCATCCTGTGGTTCGCGGGCTGGCCGGCGTTGCAGGCGGACGCGCCGGGGCAGGCGGCGCTGAACGGGGCGATCCTGGGGCTGGTGGCCTATGGCTGCTACGAGTTGACCTCCTGGGCGGTCATGCGCGACTGGCACCCGCAGATGGTCGCGGCCGACCTTGCCTGGGGCACGGTGCTGACGGCGGTGTCGGCCTGGGGCGGCGTGGTGGTGACGCGCGCGGTGCTGAGCTGGATCGGCTGAGGCGCGGCTCAGATCTTCTGCAGCTCCACCGCCGATTCGCGGCCGTCGCGGCCCGCGCGCATCTCGTAGCTGAGCCGCGTGTTGTCGGGCAGGTCGGTCAGCCCCGCACGCTCCAATGCGGAGATGTGGACGAACACGTCCTTGCCGCCGTCATCGGGTGCGATGAAGCCGAACCCCTTGGTGGTGTTGAACCATTTCACGGTGCCTGTGGGCATCGGTCTGTCTTTCCTTCACAATCCTCGGTCGTCCGCAGGGAAAAGCATGGCGAGAGGATGGAAAATGACAAGGTTTCTGAGGTAGGGCACGGGCGAAGCGGCCGGTTGCCGCGGATGTGATGCGGCAGGGGCGGTCTTGCCGAAAAAGGGGGCAGGATGCGGATTTACGGGTTGAAGACCTGCGACAGCTGCCGGGCGGCGGTGAAGGCGCTGGCGGGGCGCGGTGCGGTGCTGGTCGACGTGCGCGAGACGCCGCTGGATGCGGAGACGCGGGCGCGGTTTCTGGAGGCGTTCGGGGAGGCGCTGGTGAACCGGCGTTCGACCACCTGGCGCGGCTTGTCGGAGGCGGAACGGGCGGCCGCCCCGGAGGCGCTGCTGGCGGCGCACCCGGCGCTGATGAAGCGCCCGGTGATCGAGGACGGCGCGGCGCTTTACCTCGGCTGGGACGCGGAGGTGAGGGCGGCGCTGGGCGTGGCCTGACGCCGCGCGAGGAGCGCGTCCAGCGACAGCGGCCCGGCGCCCCGCAGGACCAGCACGATGAGCGGAAAGAGCCAGAACGCGCGTGTGTCGATGAGCGCGTCGGCGTGGCGGTCGAAGAGACTGCCCAGGGCGGCGCCGTGGCCCATCACGTCGACCCATGTCTGCACCGCGACGAAGCCGGTCATGCCGAGGGCTGCGAGCCGGGTGAAGAGGCCGAGAAGCAGCAGGATCGGCAGCGCGAATTCGGTCCAAGTTCCGAAGAGGACGATGAGTTTGGCGAGCGGTCCGAGCGCGGACGGGTTGTAGCCCGCGGCCTCGAAGACGCGCGGCAGGATCTGGATGTAGGCGCCGGAGTCGAGCCGCAGGAGGCCGAGGACGCCCTCGCCGAGTTTCGTCAGGCCGGAGTTCCAATAGTAGAGGAAGAGCGTGGCGACAAAAAGCAGCCGCGCGAGCGTGGGGATGAGCGCGGGGGCGACATGGGCTTCGAGCGTGCCGAAGACGCGGGCGTGAAGCTGGACGAGGGGCTGCATGAGCGTTGCTTTCAGGGGTGGAGCGTCAGCGCGCCGGAGGTGAAGACGAGGGTGAGAAGGGCGGCGAAATCCGCCTCGGGGTGGTCGGCCAGCGTACGCGCCATCGCCTCGGCCAGCGTCAGGCGGCCCTTGAGCGCGCGGGCCAGTGTCAGGCCGCCGGGCGGCAGCAGATGTGGCGCGGGGTCGAAGCCCTTGCGCGCGATCAGCACATCCTCGGGCGCGGTGCCGGGGCGGGGGGCGTGGGCTTCGGCATTGGCACGCCAGATCGAGAAGACCGGGAAGCGCGAGGACAAGACCAGCGTGGCCGGCGCGAGGCGCGGACGGAGCGCCATGACGGCGGCAGGGTCCAGCCCGCGGGTGTCGAAGGGGGGCGCGTCGGCGGCGTGGTAGGATTGCCGCAAGCCGAGATCGAGGCGGGCGGCGTCGGGCAGGTAGGGCAGGTGCCGGACGGGATCGAAGCGGGCGAGAAAGCCCGGAAACTTTGCGCCGTAGAGCATCAGGCGCGGGTCCTCGGGCGGGTTGGCGCGCAGGAAGACGCCGGCCATGGCGCGAAAGAACTCCGCGCCCACGAGCTTGCGGACGGTGGGAAAGCCGGTCTCCAGCGCCTCGGTCAGCGAGACGGCGACGTTGTTGCGGTAGACGTCGAAGCGCTTGCCGGCGGGGCCGCCGAAGGGGTTCAGCAGATGCGCGGGCGCGGTTTGGGCCGGGTCCATGAGCGCAGCAGCGAAAGCGGGCTGGTCGGTCATGACACGGTCTCGGGCGTCAGGATCGCCGCCGCGCGACCGGCCTCGGCGATCAGTTCGGGCAGGGGCGGCACGTCGGTGTCCCATTCGATCAAGGTCGGCTTCGGCCCGGCCTGCGCGACGGTCTCGGCATAGAGCGTCCAGACGGGGTCGGCGACCGGGCGGCCGTGGCTGTCGATCAGGAGCGGGCGGCCCGTGTCGTCGGCATCGTCATCGTGGCCACCGAGGTGGATCTCGCACACGGTGTGCATCGGGAAGGCGTCGATGTAGGCACGCGGATCGGTGCCTTGGTTCACCGCCGAGACGAAGACGTTGTTCACGTCGAGCAGCAGGCCGCAGCCGGTGCGGCGGGACAGCTCGGCAAGGAAATCGACCTCGGACCAATCGCTTTCGGCGAAGGCGAGGTAGGTGGAGGGGTTTTCCAGCAGCATCGGGTGGCCGAGCGCATCCTGCACCATATCGATGTGCTCGGCGACGCGGGCGAGCGTCGCGGCGGTGTAGGGCAGCGGCAGCAGGTCGTTCAAAAAGCCGGTGTCATGGGTCGACCAGGCGAGATGTTCGGAAAAGCTGGCGGGGTTCAGCCAGTCGCAGAGGTGGCGCAGCCGGGCGAGATGGTCCCGGTCGAGCGGGCGATCGCCGCCGATCGACAGGCCGACACCGTGGACCGAGATGGGAAACCGCTCGGCCAGGGCGCGCAGTTGCGCCAGCGGACGGCCGCCCGCGCCCATGTAGTTCTCGGCGTGGATCTCCAGCCAGCGGACGGGGCCGGGGGCGTCCATCAGCCCCGCGAAATGCTGCGATTTGAAGCCGATGCCTGCGGCGGCGGGAAGCGTCTGGGGGGAGGTGTCGAACATCGGGCGGCTCCGCGGGCAGGGAATGGCAGAGGGGTGCCGCACCCCGTGCCCGAGGGCGCGGAGCGCGGCGGGGCAGGTCACATGTCGGCCATCGAGGCCAGCGCCTCGGGCGAGATGTACTGGGCGACGACGTCGCTCGGCACGCCTTCGGGCAGGTCGCGGGCGATGCCGATGTAGCCGGCCTCTTCCAGTTCCGAGTCGGTTGCGGCCATGCGGCCGTCGGGCAGTTCGATGTCGCCGCAGGTGCCTGCGGGAACGAGCGTCCAGGCGTTGCCCTGGTAGTCGACGCTGGACGAGCCGGCGCAGGTGGTGCCGGGGCCGGCGGCGCAGTCGTTCTCACCGGCGAGGCTGACGCCGAAGCATTTTTCCTGCTCCTGCGCCTGAGCATCGGTCACGCCATGGGCGGTGACGGCGGCGGCGACGGCGCCGAGAAGGGCAAAGGATGTGGTGGCTTTGGTCATGGTGATCGGTGCTCCCGAGTGTGTGTCTGGTTCAATGTTGGTTGCGTGTCGCCGCATCTGCAGCCGACGGGATATTTGTGGTCTGCGGCGTCGATCAAACGCCAATCACAGGGCCGTGGCCCACGGTGCCGTGAAACGTAGCGAGCGCGCCGTGAAGTCTGTAACGGAATCAAAGTGACCTGAAATCAGAAGGTTGGCGCGATTCAGCCGCTGCGTCGCAGCGAGGTTTCAACCGCAAGGCGAGCGAGATCAGCGGGGACAACGCGCTTGTGTTTCACCGCAACAGGCCGTTCGGTCTGCTCTTTCCCCGCGCGGTTCGGGTGGCTATGTGATCGGCAGGCCAGAACAGGAGGACAGGGATCATGCGCAACGCGGCGCTCGTGCTGGGGCTGATCGGCGGCGTGCTCGCCATGATCGTGGGGTTTTTCGTCTACGGCTATGTCGTGTTCATCGACTGGTTCGGGGAGGTGCCCGACCTAGCCCGGCAGGTGCCTGACCCGGAATTGAAGCAGACGGTGTCCTTTGTCGCGCCCATCGTGGCCATCGCGGGCGCGGCCATGGCGCGGTCCCGCGCGCTCTGGGGCGGGATCCTGATGCTGGCGGCGGCGGCGGGGATCTACCACGGGCTGGGGTTCGGCGTCTTCACGATGTTCCCGATCGCCTGCCTGGGACTTGGCGGTCTGCTGGCGCTGGCAGCCGGTCGGCCGGACGAGGAAAAGGCGCATTTCTGACGCCCCCGCCATCCGCTCAATGAAGATACTCCGGGGGACCGGGGGCAGAGCCCCCGGCCGCTGTCTTACCCGGCGCGGCGCTGGTCGGGCGGCACGGCCTCGGCGGTCAGTTCCGCCAGAACCTCGGCCAAGGGGCGCACCTGGGTCTGGCTTTCGCCGAGGCGGCGGACGGTGACGGTGCCCTCCTCGACCTCTTTGCGGCCGACGGCGAGGATCACCGGCACCTTGCCGACCGAATGCTCGCGGATCTTGTAGTTGATCTTCTCGTTGCGGATGTCGGCCTCGGCCCGGACGCCGGCGGCCTGAAGCTGCGCCACAGCGTCCTGCACGAACGCGTCGGCCTCGGAAACGATGGAGGCGACGACGACCTGACGTGGCGCGATCCAGAACGGCAGCTTGCCCTCCCAGTTCTCGATCAGGATGCCGATGAATCGCTCGAAGGAGCCGAGGCAGGCACGGTGCAACATGAAGGGGCGGTGTTTCTCGCCGTCCTGGCCGATGTAGTTGGCGCCGAGCCGCTCGGGCAGGTTGGGGTCGACCTGGAAGGTGCCGCACTGCCAGACCCGCCCGATCGCGTCGGTCAGGTAGAAATCGAGCTTGGGCCCGTAGAAGGCGCCGTCGCCGGGCTCCAGCGTGTAGTCGCGGCCGACGGCCTTGATCGCGTTTTCCAGCGCGCCCTCGACATAGTCCCAGCTCTCGTCGGTGCCGACGCGCTTTTCGGGGCGCGTGGCGAAGCGGATTTCGAACTCGGGGAAGCCCAGCTCGCGGTAGACATCGGCGAGGAAGTCGATGAAGCGCGCGCATTCCTGCTGGATCTGGTCCTCGGTGCAGAAGATATGCGCGTCGTCCTGGGTGAAGCCGCGCACCCGCATGATGCCGTGCAGCGCGCCCGACGGTTCGAACCGCGCGCAAGAGCCGAATTCGGCCAGCCGGAGCGGCAGGTCGCGGTAGGATTTGAGGCCCTGGTTGAACACCTGCACATGGCAGGGGCAGTTCATCGGCTTCAGCGCGTTGATGCGGGTCTGGTCGCGGTTTTTCGCGGTGGCATCGTCATTCTCGCCGTCGCGGCTTTCGTCGACCTCGACGATGAACATGTGGTGCTGGTATTTCTCCCAGTGGCCCGAGGCCTCCCAGAGCTTGCGGTCGACGACCTGCGGCGTGTTGATCTCGCGGTAGCCGCCGACGCGCTGCTTTCGGCGCATGTAGTCCTGCAGCGTGGTGTAGATGGTCCAGCCGCCGGGATGCCAGAAGACCTGACCGGGGGCTTCCTCCTGCATGTGGAACAGGTTCATCTCGCGGCCGAGCTTGCGGTGGTCGCGCTTTTCGGCCTCCTCGAGGAAGGTCAGGTATTTCTTCAGCTCGTCGCGGTTCTGGAAGGCGACGCCGTAGATGCGCTGGAGCATCTGGCGCTTGCTGTCGCCGCGCCAGTAGGCGCCGGCGACGCTCATCAGCTTGAAGGCGTCGGCGGGCAGTTGCCCGGTGTGCTGCAGGTGCGGACCGCGGCAGAGATCTTGCCAATGGCCGTGCCAATACATGCGGATCGGCTGCCCCTCGGGGATCATGCCGATCAGCTCGACCTTGTAGGGTTCGCCATTGGCCTCGTAGTGCCGGATCGCGCGGTCGCGGTCCCAGGTCTCGGTGGTGACGGGATCGCGGCGGTTGATGATCTCGCGCATCTTGGCCTCGATCTGGCCGAGATCCTCGGGGGTGAAGGGCTCGGCCCGGTCGAAGTCGTAGTACCAGCCGTTCTCGATGACGGGGCCGATGGTGACCTTCACCTCGGGCCAGATCTCCTGAACCGCACGGGCCATGACATGGGCGAGGTCGTGGCGGATCAGCTCGAGCGCCTGCGCCTCGTCCTTCATCGTGTGCAGCGCGAGCGAGGCATCGGTCGCGATCGGCCATTGCAGGTCCCAGTGCGCGCCGTCGACGGTGGCGCTGATCGCGCGTTTCGCGAGCGAGGGCGAGATGTCGGCGGCAACCTCGGCGGGCGTCACGCCGGCGGGGTAGGAGCGCGCATTGCCATCGGGAAGGGTAAGGGAGATCTGGGCCATGGTCGGCCTCCTCGTCGGTTTGGCGCCTACTGAACGCCCGGTTGCGGGTATGTTGCGCCGGTGTTTTGGCCGTGCGGCGGGGTGAAGTCAACGGCCAGCGGCGAAGCGTTGCCGGTGGCGGTCGCGGCGCGCGCGCGGGGATTGCCCCTTGCGCCGGCTTGGCGCAGGGTCCGGCCAAAATTCCGGAGGCAGCCATGGCAGACCCGCAATATCTCGACACGCCCCAGGGCCGGCGCATCGCCTGGCACCGGTTTTCCGGGCGCGAGCCGGGGGTGGTGTTCCTGGGTGGGCTCAGGTCGGACATGACGGGCACCAAGGCGGTGCATATCGAGGATTGGGCGCGGCGGAGCGGGCGCGCGTTCCTCCGGTTCGACTATTCCGGGCATGGGCAAAGCGGGGGCGATTTCACCGACGGCTGCATCGGCGACTGGGCCGAAGATGCGCAGGCCGCGATCGAGGCGCTGACCGAGGGGCCGCAGGTGCTGGTCGGCTCGTCGATGGGAGGCTGGATCAGCCTGTTGCTGGCAAAGCGGATGGCGGGCCGGATCGCCGGGCTGGTGACCATCGCCGCCGCGCCGGATTTCACCGAGGACGGGATGTGGGCGGAGTGGACCGAGGAACAGCAGAAAGCCTGCATGGAGGAGGGGCAGGTGGCGCTGCCGTCGGAGTATGGCGAAGACATGATCATCACGCGACGCATGATCGAGGACGGCCGCAAGCACCTCGTGTTGCGCAGCCCGCTGGCGCTGGACGTGTCGGTGCGGATGCTGCAGGGCACCGCGGATGCGGACGTGCCGATGTCGTTGGCGCTGCGGATGCTCGATCACATCGACGGCGAAGACGTGAGGCTGGAGCTGGTGAAGGGGGCGGATCACCGATTTTCCGATCCGGGGTGCCTTGGCGCCATCACGCGGTCGGTGGAAGAGGTCTTGGGGATTTCCTGAGATTTCGTAGCTCAACCTGCTTGCCACATTGCGAGGTTTCGGGGCTTGCTGGAGCAGTTCTCCCCCGAAACGCCGCCAAAACCCGATCTTTCCCCGGAGTTATCCCCATGCCGCTTCCCCGTACCCCTTCGTTCGACCTGACCGGCAAGCGCGCGCTCGTCGCTGGCGCATCGCGCGGCATCGGGCTGGGCGCGGCGGTGGCGCTGGCGGAGGCGGGCGCGCAGGTGGTGATGGTCGCGCGGGGGCGCGAGGCGCTGGAGCCGGCGGTGGCGGAGATGGTTGCGGCGGGCCTGTCGGCGGAGGGGATGGTGGCGGATATCACAGACCTCGCTGCCACAGCCGCGCTGGTGGAGCGGATCGGGCCGGTGGACATCCTGTGCAACGCGGCGGGGCTGGCGCGGCACAGCGCGGCGCTCGAGACCGTCGAGGCGGATTACGATGTCGTCATGGATGTGAACGTGAAGGCCGCGTATTTCCTTGCGCGCGAGGCCGCCGCGCGGATGCGGGCAGGCGGGTCGATCATCCAGATCTCGAGCCAGATGGGGCATGTCGGCGGGCCGGACCGGGCGGTTTACTGCGCCTCGAAACACGCGCTCGAGGGGATGACCAGGGCGATGGCGATCGAGTGGGGGCCGCGCAACATCCGCGTCAACACGATCTGCCCCACCTTCGTGAAGACGACGCTGAGCGCCCCGACGCTGGACGACCCGGCGCAGCGAGAATGGATCGAGAGCAAGATCAAGCTGCCCCGCGTGGCCGAAGTGGAGGATATCATGGGGGCTGTGGTCTTCTTGGCCTCGGACGCGGCGGCGATGGTCACGGGCACGGCCCTGATGGTGGACGGAGGCTGGACGGCGGGCTAGGCTTTTTCCCATGACTTGGCTCATCGTGATCGCGGCCATGGCCGCAGCCCTGCCCATCGCTGTCCAGGCGCAGACCTGGCAGGCGACTGCCACCGATACCGGCGGACTGATCTACGGCACCGTCCATGCGCCGCAATATTCGCTGTCCTTCAGCTGCAACACGCAGTCTCCGCAGGGTCGCCCGCTGATCGAGACGGAGGATCACGAGACGATCCGCAATCTGCCCTTCGGCATCTTCGTGAGCCTGAGCGCCGCGCTGGTCTCACCGGAGGCGGGGCCGAACCTGCCATCGGTGACGGTGACCCTGGACGGGACCGGCTACCGCCTGCCGCCGCTGAGATGGGACGAGCTTTACGGCGAATGGATGGTGGAACTGGCGATGGCCGACCCGGTCTTTGCGGCGATGGCGGGGGCGTCGGATCTTGTGCTCGACAGCGGCCGGGGATCGGCTTGGCGCTACCCGACGGACGGTCTGGCGGAGGGGCTGGAGACGGCGTTCACGGCCTGCGTGTCGGGCTGGGCGCAGGCCGGGTTCGCGGTGCCGCAAACGCTGGGCGGTGTGGCTGTTCAGCCGCCGACCGCGGGGCTGCTGACGGCGGAGATCGACCAGCATCTGCGCCGATCCTGCGAAGCGACCTACGTGCTGGACGGCGGCGCCATTGCGACCCACGACCTTGACCGCGACGGGGCGCCCGACCGCATCCTCGACTGGGCCGGCGTCACCTGCAATGCCGCCATCGCGCGGCCCTTTTGCGGGGCGGCCAATTGTTCGGTGGACGTGTTCCTGTCGTCGCGACCCGGTGACCCGCAGTCGTTCAGCGGCGCGGGCTACACGATCACGCAGGCGGCCAATGGCGCGCCGGGCCTGCAGTTCGGTGGCACGGCTGGCGCCTGCGCGCGGGGCGAGTGCGACCGCGTGTTCTGGTGGGACGGCGCGCAGTTCCGACAGTAACGCCGCGCCTCAGCCTGCGGCGCGCACCGGCACCTTGGGCAGATCGCAATTGGCGTCGATGAAATCGAGGACCAGCGGGCGGATGTTGTTGCGCCAGCTTTTGCCGGCGAAGATGCCGTAGTGGCCGGCGTCCGGCTCGAGGTAGCTGGCCTTTTTCTCGGGCGGCAGGCCGGTGCAGAGGTCCAGCGCGGCGACGCATTGGCCGGGGGCGGAAATGTCGTCCTTGCCGCCTTCGACCGTCTTCACCGCCACGGTGGTGATCTTGCCGATGTCCACCCTCTTGCCGTTCACGGTGAAGCGGTTCTGCGCGATCTCGCGGTCCTTGAAGATGCGTTCGACGGTCGAGAGGTAGAATTCCGCCGTCATGTCCATCACGGCGAGATATTCGTCGTAGAACTTGTTGTGCTTGTCGTGGTCGCCGGCTTCGCCCTTGGCCACGCGGACCACCTGGTCGGTGAAGGCCTTGGCGTGTTTCTCGGCGTTCATCGCCATGAAGGACGACAGCTGTTGCAGGCCCGGATAGACCATGCGACCGGCGCCCGCGTATTTGTAGCCGACGCGCTGCACGACGAATTTTTCCAGCTGGCCCATCGTCACGCGGTCGCCGAAATCGGTCACGTCGGTCGCGGCGGCGTCGGGGTCGATCGGCCCGCCGATCAGCGTCAAGCTGCGCGGCTGCGCACTGGGGTCTTCCTCGGCCAGATAGGCGGTGGCGGCCAGCGCAAGCGGCGCGGGCTGGCAGACCGCGATGACATGGGTGTCGGGGCCCATCGTGCGGAGGAATTCCACGAGGTAGAGGGTGTAATCCTCGATGTCGAACTTGCCCGCGCTGACGGAAATATCACGCGCGTTGTGCCAGTCGGTGATATAGACGTCGCAATCGGGCAGCAGGCTCAGCACCGTGGACCGCAGGAGCGTCGCGTAATGCCCCGACATCGGAGCGACCAGCAGCACCTTGCGCCCGGTCGGCGCGCGGCCTTGCACCATGAACCGGATCAGGTCGCCGAAGGGCCGCTTCAGCACCCGTTCCACCCCGACGAAATGGTCGCGGCCATCATCTGCGGGGATCGAATGGATGCCCCAGTCGGGCTTTACGGCCATCCGCGCAAAGCTGCGTTCCGTCACCTCGCCCCAGGCGGCGGTGAGCTGGATCATCGGATTGGCGAAAAGTCCGAGCTGTGGATAGGAACACATGGCGCGCGCGGTAGACCCCATCCACTGGTTGGTCACACGCATCGTTTCCATCAAGTCATAGGTGAGCATTCGGCGCATCGACGTCTCCAAGCTGGGGTCCGGCGGCAAAACCGTGCCGTCGGTTCAAATCGTCGCTTTGCCCCCTCACCTTGGCATCGCTAGACTTAGGTGTACCATTGGGAGGATGAAATCAAGGTGGCACGAGATGACGCGGAGGACCCGGCGGTGGGCGAAAACCTCGACCGGCTGAACCAGAACCTTGCCCGGATCGAGGACCTGTCCACGCGCCTTGTGGCTGCGCTGAGCGCGCGCAAGCCCGGCGATGCGGGCCTGTCGGGCCCCGGACAGGACCTCTACCTGAAGGCCGGCATGGCCATGTGGCAGGAGATGCTGACCAACCCGGCCAAGCTGGTGGAACAGCAGGTGCAATACTGGGGTCAGGCGCTGTCGACCTATGCCGAGCTGCAAAAGGAGCTGGCGCAGGGCCACCTGGCGCTGCAGGGCGACGACGACAAGCCCGCCGACAAGCGGTTCGCGAACCCGCTGTGGCGCACGCACCCATATTTCAACCACGTGATGAAGCAGTACCTGATCTCGGCCGAGGCGATGAAGAAGGCGGTGGACGATCTGGAGGGGCTGACGCCGCGCGACAAGAAGCGGGTGGAGTTCTTTGCCGGGCAGATCATCGACCTGTTCTCACCCACCAACTATCTCGCCACCAACCCCGACGCGCTGGAGAAGGCGGTGGAGACCGAGGGCGAGAGCCTGGTGAAGGGGCTGGAGAACCTGGTGCAGGACCTGGAGGCGCGGCACGGGGAGATCTTGCCGACGCTCGCCGACCCGACAGCCTTTCACGTCGGCGAGAACTTGGCCACCGCCAAGGGATCGGTGGTGTTCCGCAACGAGATGATGGAGATCATCCAGTACGCGCCGACCACCGAAGAGGTGCACCAGACGCCGCTGCTGATCTTTCCGCCCTGGATCAACAAGTTCTACATCCTCGACCTGAAGCCGCAGAATTCGCTGATCCGGTGGATTGTCGATCAGGGCTACACGCTCTTTGTGGTGAGCTGGAAGAACCCCGATGCAAGCTACGCCGACACCGGGTTCGAGACCTATATCGAGAACGGCTACCTGAAGGCGATCGACACGGCCTGCGAGATCACCGGCGCCAAGAAGGTAAACGCCGTGGGCTATTGCGTGGCGGGCACGACACTGGCGCTGACGCTGGCGCTGAAGGCCAAGCGCGGGCAGAGCCGGGTGAACTCGGCCACGTTCTTCACCACGCTGACGGATTTCACCGAGCAGGGCGAGTTCACGCCCTTCCTCGACGATGGTTTCGTCGACGCGATCGAGCGGCAGGTGGAGGCCGAGGGGTATCTGGACAGCTATTACATGTCCAAGACGTTTTCCTACCTGCGCGCCAAGGACCTGGTCTATGGCCCCGCCGTGCGCAGCTACATGATGGGCGAGCCCCCGCCGGCCTTCGACCTGCTGTTCTGGAACGGCGACAGCACCAACCTGCCGGGCAAGATGACGGTCCAGTACCTGCGCGGGCTGTGCCAGCAGAACGGCTTTGCCAAGGACGGGTTCGAGTTGATGGGCGAGCGGCTGCATGTCTCGGACGTGCGGCTGCCGGTATTCGCCGTGGCCTGCGAGACCGACCACATCGCCGCGTGGAAGGACAGCTTTCAGGGCATCGTGCAGATGGGCTCGGCCGACAAGACCTTCGTGCTGTCGGAATCGGGGCATATCGCGGGCATCGTGAATCCGCCGGCCAAGAAGAAATACGGCCACTGGATCGGGCCCGAGGTGATCGGCGCGCCCGGCCCCTGGAAGGAGGCTGCGACATATCATCAGGGGTCATGGTGGCCGCTCTGGGATGCGTGGCTGTCGAAGCGGTCGGGCAAGAAGGTTCCGGCGCGTCAGCCGGGCTCGGAAGCCTTTCCTGCCTTGGCCGATGCGCCCGGCGCCTATGTCCGGGAAACCGTCATCGCCTGACCCCTGCGGCGGTCTTCAGGTCATGCTGCAGTGCAGAAAAACCCCTTGACATTCTGCACTGCAGCATTCATATCGGGTGCATACCAGAAACGCCCCCGCGTGGGGACAGACCCGGAGAAGACCAATGGCCACCAAGACCCCCGATTTCACCAAATCCATGACCGAGATGATGTCCGCCTTCCCGATGGACATGTCCGCCATGAACGAAGCCTTCAAAACCTCCGCCGCAATGGGCGAGAAGATGTCGAAGGTGATGCTCGACGCCGCCGAGCAGTCGACCGAGATTTCGTCCAAGTGGACGAAGGACACCATCGCCAAGATGGCCGACGTCGCTGCAGTCAAGTCCGAGCCGACCGACTACACCAAGTCGATGACCGATTTCGCCTCGGCCCAGGCCGAAATGGCCGCCGAGACCATGGCTGCCTTCGCCGAAGTCGCCAAGAAAGTGCAGATGGAAACCGTCGAGCTGATGATGGCTGCCGGCAAGGAAGCCACCGAAGAGGCAACCGCAGCCGTGAAGAAGGCCACCGCCGAAGTAACCACCGCTGCCAAGAAAGCCGCCGCGAACTGATCGCGCAGGTTGACTGACGACTCTTCTCGCCGGTGTCCTCCCCACCGGCTTGAAGACCAGAAGGGCGGGTCCGAACAGGACCCGTCCTTCGCGTTTTCTGCCCCTGCACAATAAATTTGCATTTCCCGCCTAGGTGGCTAGGCTATCTGATGCTGCACCGTGATGGACGTTGCTGCACCGCGGGAAGGAGGGTTCGGCCCATGGCGAAGGCGCATCCGGATACTAGCGAGCCGCTGCTCATCAAGCGCTACGCGAGCCGCCGGCTCTACAACACCGAAACCTCGGATTACGTCACGCTCGAGGATATCGCGGGCTTCATCCGCACCGGCCGCGAGGTCAAGATCGTCGACCTGAAATCCGGCGACGACCTGACCCGTCAATACCTTCTCCAGATCATCGCCGAGCACGAAAGCCGCGGCGACACGATCCTGCCGATCGCGGTGCTGAACGACCTGGTGCGTAGCTACGCAACGCAGAACGGGTCGGTGGTGCCAGATTTTCTGACGATGTCCTTCGAGATGCTGAAGCAGGGCCAGTCGAAGATGGTCGAGAACATGACCGCGATGAACCCGATGGCGCGGATGCCGGGCTTCGAGGCGATGCGCGCGCAGCAGGAAGTGTTCCTGAAGGCGATGACCGGCGGGCTCGGCTCGCAATGGTCGGGCCCCGGCGCGGACGCGCCCGAGGGCGAGGGCGACGACCGTTCGGCGGCCGAGGAGCTGGACGAGATCAAGCGGCAGCTGGCCGAGCTGCAATCCAAGCTCAGCCGGATGTGAGTATGCACATGGGATCGGTCTTGCGCGCCTCTGCCGCGCTGTGCGTGGGTGCGACGCTGCTCGGCGGCTGCGATTTCCTGGCCGGGTCGCTTCGGGCCGGCGATCCGCCCGCCGATGGGTCGGAGGCGATCTATCGCGCCGCGATGGCCGAATTTTCCGACTGCGGCGTGGCTACCGACCCCTCGGCGCGGGCGGCGTCTGCTGCGAGGCTCGCGGATGCGGCCGCGACGCTTCAGGCCGAGGCGCGGCCGACCAACCCCGATCATTTCTACCTGGCCGACCGCGTCAGCGCCGCGGCCGCCTATTGCGCGGAGCTTGCCGGGACGCGCTGAGCGCGCTCAGGCGACTTCGGCAAAAACCTGTTTCAGGGCGGTGTTCAGTTTGTCGAACATCTCGTCCATCTGGCCGTCGGTCAGTGTGAACGGCGGGCAGAGCACCACCGATTGCCCCAGCGGCCGGCAGATCAGCCCGTGGTCGGTGCAGGTGTTGGCGATGCGCTCGCTCACGCTGAGCGAGCCGTCGAAGGGCACCTTGCCGTCGCGATCCTTCACCGCCTCGAGCGCCCACATGTAGCCGATGCCGCGCAATTCGCCGATGTTGGGGTGCTGCGCGATCTCGCGCAGGCCCGCCTCCATCCGCGGCGCACCAGCGCGGACCATGTCGAGCAGCCCCTCGTTCAGCACCACGTCGATTGCCTTCAGCGCCACCGCGCAGCCGACGGGATGGCCAGAGGCGGTGAATCCGTGGGGGAATTCTTCTATAGGATCAATCGCGGATTGGAGGCGGGCGGTCATCTCGGGGCCGAGGATGACGGCGCCCATGGGGAAATAGCCCGCCGTCAGCGCCTTGGAGGAAATGATGGCGTCGGGCATGAAGCCATAGGTCTCGCAGCCCCAGACCTCGCCGGTGCGTCCGAAGCCGCAGATCACCTCGTCCGAGATGAGCGGGATGCCGTGTTTCTTGAGGATTGGCTGGATCGCCTGGAAATAGCCCTTCGACGGCGGGATGACCCCGCCCGCGCCCATCACCGGTTCCGCGAAGAAGCCCGCGATGGTATCGGCGCCTTCGCGCGCGATGACCTCTTCCAGCTCGGTCGCGAGGCGCCGGGTAAAGGCCTCCTCGCTTTCGCCGTCCTGCCCCTCGCGCCAGTAGTGCGGGCAGGTCAGGTGTACGAAGCCGTCGAGCGGCAGACCGAAGACGGAGTTGTAGGGCTTGCCGGTCATCGAGGCGGAAATCACCGTGACGCCGTGGTAGCCGTTCTTGCGCGTCAGGATCTTGCGCGCCTGCGGACGGTCCTCGGAGCGGTTCATGAACCACAGCATCTTGACCATGGTGTCGTTCGCCTCGGACCCGGAATTGGTGTAGAACACCTTGCCGTCCGCGAAGGGCGAGACCTCGATCAGGCGCTCGCTGAGCGCGACGGTCTGGTCCGACATCCGCCCGAAGAAGGCGTGGTAGCCGGGAAAGCGGTCGTATTGCGCCTTGGCGGCGTCGGCGAGACCCTTGTGGTCGAAGCCCGCCACCATGTTCCACAGGCCCGAATTGGCGTCGAGGTAGCGCTTGCCGTTGGTGTCGACGATGTAGGGGCCTTCGCCATGGGTCACCACGACCGTGCCGCGCTCGCGGACCGAGGGAAGGTCGGTGAAGCCGTAGAGCGAATGCGCCTCGGCGCGGGCTTCCCAGGAATTCGGGGCGTGGTCTTTCATGGCGGTCTCCTGATCCGGGTGCGCGGCCAAGCTAGACGGGCCGGGCGAGGCCCGCAATCGCACTTGTCGTTCCGCCCGCGCGGGCTGGCAGAGCGCCGGGTCGGTCAGCCCTTGCGCGGCAGGTCGTCGGAGAGATGCACCCAAGCCACGTGCTCGGACCAGTGGAAGTGCATTTCGGGAACGAAACCGGAGGAGTCTTCCAGCGCGGCGGCGTAGAAATGGGTTTCGCCGGGTTGGCGGGTGGACCGGTAGGCGACGGGCGAGCCGCAGGTGGCGCAGAACAGGCGCTCGGCATGGTCGGAGGAGGCGTAGACCGCGGGTTCGGTCCCCTCCCAGGCCCAGCCGTCATCGGCGACGCCGAAGAAGGTCGTGAAGGGGGCCGCGCAGTTGCGGCGGCAGCTTTCGCAGTGGCAATGCCCGCGCCAGCGCACCGCCGTGGGCTCGAACCGAAAGCCCACAGCGCCGCAGAGGCAGTGACCCCGGCCCATGTGTTATGTCCCGTAAGCCAGCGCCGCGCCCTTCACGTCCTCGGCTGCGGCGATCAGCGCGTCGGCGATGAAGTCGAGTTCCGACTTGGTCAGGCGCACCGGCAGGCGCACGTCGCAGGCGCGCATCAGCATGGCACGGGTCCGGGGCAGGTCGGGGCGGTCGCCGGGGATGAACTGCCAGTTCCAGAAGGCGCGCGCGTTGTCGGTCGAGAGGCCGAAGATCTGGACCTTCACGCCGCGCGCCTCGGCGGCGGCGCCGAAGGCCTTTGCGTCGGCATCGGTGGCGAAGCCCACGAGGTTGAACTGGATCGAGTCGGGCGCGCGATCTTCGGGCGGGAGCGGGGGCGGCACGTCGAGCCAGGGCGAGGTGTTGAGGAGACCCGCGACGTAGTCGTGGTTCTTGAGCCCGTCGCGGACCCGGCGCGGCAGCTCGGCCATCTGCGGGCGGATCACGGCGGCGGACAGGTTCTGCAGCCGCATGTTGTAGAGCGGCAGCTGGTTCTGCCAGCGGGCGAAGGCCAGCGCCAGCTCGGGGTCGTTCTGCCCCTCGGGGCCCTTGTGCTTCTTCCAGTTGTGCTCGTAGGCGCCCGACATGATGACGGCGCGGGCGACCAGATCGGCGTCGTCGGTGATGAGGATGCCGCCTTCGCCCGCGTTGATCATCTTGTAGGACTGGAACGAGAAGCACCCGATCTTGCCGATCGTGCCGATTTTCTTTCCGTGCCAGAGCGTGCCGAGCGAATGCGCCGCGTCCTCGATCACCGGGATGCCGCGCGCGTCGCAGAGCGCCATGATCGCATCCATGTCCGAGGTGTGGCCGCGCATGTGGCTGATGATGACAGCCTCGATCGTGTCGTCGAGCTTGGCTTTGAAATCGTCCATGTCGATGCGGTAGTTCTCGCCCACCTCGACCAGCACCGGCTGGCAGAAGGCGTGAACCACGGCGGAGGGGACGGCGGCGAAGGTGAAGGCGGGGATCAGGACGCGCGCGCCGGGCTGCAGGTCGAGCGCGCGCAGCGACAGGAAGATCGCGGCGGAGCAGGACGAGACGGCGAGCGCGTATTTCACGCCCATCATGTCGGCGAATTCGCGTTCCAGAAGCGCCACGGGCGCGTCGGCAGGGGCGGTGTAGCGGAACAGGTCGCCCGTTTGCATCAGGCGGTCGATCTCGGCGCGGGCCGCGTCGGGAATCGGTTCGGCATCATAGACGTTCGGGGCAAGGGCCGCAGACGCGAGAGTTGCCATGGTTTCACCTTTTCGAAATGTCCCTTTTCATAATTCTTAACCTGCCGGCGCGCAAGAATCCAGCATCAGTTGCTTGCGTCATCCAAATGTCGTGGACGTGACGTCAAGCGGCACTACCGGCGCGATGATCGGGGAGAATCGCAGCTCAGATGCCCAGCCGGTCGCGCAGGCTGAACCAGGTCATCGCCAGCGTCAGGAGCGGCGCGCGCATGGTCGTGCCGCCGGGGAAGCGGGGGACCGGCAGCGCCTCGAAGGTGGCCAGCCCGTCTTCCTGTCCCATCACCGCTTCGGCCATCACGCGGCCCGCCATGCCCGAGAGCGCCACGCCATGGCCCGAGAACCCTGCGCCGGACAGGATGTTGGGCGCGACGCGGGCGACGTGGGGCAGGCGGGTCATGGTGATGCCGAGCGCGCCGCCCCAGACATGGCTGATGTTGACACCCTTCAGTTGCGGAAACAGCCGCTCCATCCGGGCGACGAGCGCCGTGCTGATGTCGCGCGGGAAGGCGATGGAGTAGCTTTCGCGGCCGCCAAAGAGGAAGCGGCGGTCGGGGGTGAAGCGGTAGTAGTTCACCACGAATTTCGAATCCGACACCGCCACGTCCTCGGCCAGCACGTCCTGCCAGCGGTCGGGGATCGGGTCGGTGGCGGCGATGAAGGAGTTGATCGGCATCACCCGCGCGTTCACCTGCGGCAAGATGTCGGGCAGATAGCCGTTGCCCGCGATGATCGCGTGGCCCGCCGTGACCTGCCCGCGCGCGGTGCGCAGCGTCAGGCGCGGGCGGCTGACCACGCTGGTGACCTCGCTCACCTCGTGGATCACCGCACCCGCCGCCTCGGCCGCGTGGGCGAGCGCCTGAGCATAGGCGAGGGGTTCAAGGTGGCCGGCGGAGCGGTCGAGGGTGCCGCCGGCGTAGAGCGGCGATTTCACCAGCCCGGCGAAGGTGCCCTTGTCCATCACGGTCGCGGTCTGGCCGTAGTGGCGGGCCATGTGGGCGGCCTCGGCCTTCAACTCGTCCAGCTCGGCGGCGGTGTAGGCGCCATGTGCGCCGCCGGAGCGATAGGCAGCCTCGGGGGCATGGTCGGCGCAGAAGTCGCGGAGCTGGGTCTTCGCCGCGTCCGACAAGTCCCAGAGCGCGCGGGCGCGGTCGCGGCCAAGCTGCGCCTCGATCCAGCTTTGCGGCTTGTTGAAGCCCGATTGCACCTGACCGCCGTTGCGGCCGGAGGCGCCGAAGCCGACGCGGTGCGCGTCGAGCACGACCACCTTGCGGCCCGCGCGCGCGAGCGTCAGCGCGGCCCAGAGGCCGGTGAAGCCCGCGCCGAGGATCGCCACATCGGCCTCTACCGCGCCGGTCAGCGTGCGGCGCTGCGGCTGCTCGGGCAGGCTGGCCGCGTACCACGACGGCGCGTGATGGCCGGGGATGTCGTTGCGGTAGAGCGGGTTCATACGTTCAAGAGCAGATGCTCCCGCTCCCACGGCGAGATCACTTGCAGGAACTCGTTGTGTTCCAGCTCCTTCACGGCGCAATAGACGCGGCAGAAATCCTCGCCCAGCGTCTGGCGGATGGTCTTGTTCGCGTCGAGGAGCCCCAGCGCGTCGCCGAGGCCGCGCGGGATGCCCGAGGGCAGCTTGTAGGCGTCGCCGGCGAAGGGGTCGGAGGGGTCGGACTTCTCGATCAACCCGACGAGGCCACAGGCGAGCGAGGCGGCGATGCCGAGATAGGGGTTGCAATCCATGCCCGGCAGGCGGTTTTCCACGCGCCGCGCCGAGGGTTCGCTGACCGGGACGCGCAAGCCGGTAGTGCGGTTGTCGCGGCCCCATTCCAGGTTGATGGGCGCGGCGAAGTCGGGGACGTAGCGGCGGTAGCTGTTCACGTAGGGTGCCAGCAACGCGATGACGGCGGGCAGGTTGCGCTGCATGCCGCCGATGAAGTGCATGAATTCCGGCGTTTCCGACCCGTCGGGATTGGAAAAGATGTTTTCCTCGGATTTCAGGTCGATGACCGAATGGTGGATGTGCATGGCGCTGCCCGGCTCGCCCTCGATCGGCTTGGCCATGAAGGTGGCGTAGCAGTTGTGGCGCAGCGCAGCCTCGCGGATCATGCGCTTGAAGAAGAACATCTCGTCGGCCAGCCGGACCGGGTCGCCGTGGCGCAGGTTCAGCTCGATCTGGCCGGCGCCGCCCTCCTGCAGGATGCCGTCGATCTCGAGGCCCATCGCCTCGGCGTAATCGTAGATGTCGTCGATCACCGGCCCGTATTCGTCCACGGCGCTCATCGAATAGGCCTGGCGCGCGGCGGCGCGGCGGCCCGAGCGGCCCATCGGCGGCTCGATCTCGCGGGCCGGGTCGGTGTTGGGGGCGACGAGGTAGAACTCCATCTCGGGCGCCACGATGGGTTGCAGCCCGCGCGCGTTGTAGAGGCCGACGACGCGGCGCAGCACGTTGCGCGGCGCGAAGGGCACGGGATTGCCGGCCTGATCGTCGATGTTGTGGATCACCTGCAGCGTGGTGTCGGCGGTCCAGGGTGCGGGCGTCGCGGTCGAATAATCCGGCTTCAGGATCATGTCGGGCTCGGTGAAGCCGTCGGCCACGCTGTCGGCCCAGTCGCCGGTGATGGTCTGGAAGAAGATCGAGTTGGGCAGGTAGAAATACGGCTGGCGCGCGAACTTGCTGCCCGGCATCGCCTTGCCGCGCGCGATCCCGGCGAGGTCTGCGACGATGCATTCGACCTCGTCGATGGCGCGACCCTCGAGGTAGGCGCGGGCGACTTCGGGCAACTGGTTGATCAGGTCGGCGACGGGGCTCGAGCTCATGCGCTGACCTTTGCGGCGAAGGGGATGCGGGTGGCGGGGCCACCTTCGAGCACGTCGGCGAGCCAATCGGCGATGAGCCGGGCATCGGTCGGCCGGTCGAGGTTGGCGCGCGCCGTGGCCAGCAGGTCGTCGGGGACGGCGGCACCGCGATGTTCGATCAGCGTGTCGACGACAGAAGGCGTGAATTCCGGGTGCGGTTGCACGGTCAGGATGTGCGGGCCATGGGCGATGAAGGCGTTGCGGGTGAAGGCGCTTTCGCCCAGCACCTCGGCGCCCTTCGGCAGCTCCAGAACCTGGTCCTGATGCCAGGCGTTCAGCACCACCTCCTGCCCGCCGATGTCGTAGCTGTGCAGACCGACCGACCAGCCGCCGGGGTATTTCGCGACCCGGCCGCCAAGCGCCTGCGCGATAATCTGGTGGCCGAAGCAGACGCCGACCAAGGGCGTGCCGGTATCGCGGATGTCGCGGATCAGCGCCTCGAGCCGGGCGATCCAGGGGTGATCCTCGTAGGCGCCGTGGCGCGAGCCGGTGACGAGCCAGGCGTCGGCGTCGTGCGGCCCTTCGGGAAACTCCATGTCCACGACCGAGAAGGTGCGCAGCTCATAGCCGCGATGGGCGAAGAGGGCACCGTAGAGGTCGGTATAGGTGCCGTCCCGCGCCTTGACTTCATCGGGGACATGGCCGGTTTGCAGGATGCCGAGGATCATGGGGGGCTCGTGTTTTGTGATGGGCGCAAGCTATGCCCGGCCGGAAGGCGGGGCAAGGGGGCTAGGGCGCGCGCCTCACACCGTGTCGAGGTAGAGGTCCGTCTGCTCCTGCGGGCTGAGTTCGGCCATGTAGTGCAGCTCCTGCCGCTTGGTGGCCAGGAAGGTGGTGATCAGTTCGGGCTCGAAGATGCGGGCGATCTCGGGGCTCTGCTCGAAGGCATCGATGGCGGCCTGCCAGGTGGTCGGCAACTGCGCGAGGTCGTGGCTGTAGGCGTTGCCGGTGATCGGCTCGGGCGGATCTTCGGCATCCTCGATCCCGTTCAGCGCGGCGCCGAGGATGGCGGCGAGAAACAGGTAGGGGTTGATGTCGCCGCCCGCCACGCGGTGTTCGATGCGCCGGGCGGGGCCGCTGCTGGCCGGGACGCGGAGCGCGGTGGTGCGGTTCTCGTAGGCCCAGGCGATGCCGGTGGGCGCATGGGCGCCGGGCACCATGCGGTCATAGCTCGACGCGTGCGGCGCGAAGATCAGCATGGAACCGGGCATCGCCTTGAGGCAGCCCGCGATGGCGTGGCGCAGCGTGTCCGAGCCCTTGGCGGTGCCGTCGTCGAAGATGTTGCGCCCCTCGGTGTCGAGGATCGAGAAATGCGCGTGCAGCCCGTTGCCCGAATAATCGGGGTAGGGTTTCGCCATGAAGCTGGCCGCGAAGCCGTGGCTGCGGGCCATGCCGCGGGTCATCAGCTTGAAGAGCCAGGCATCGTCGGCGGCCTTCAGCGCGTCGGGAGAGTGCATCAGGTTGATCTCGAACTGGCCCGGCCCGGCCTCGGAAATCGTGGTGTCGGCGGGAATGTCCATCGCCTCGCAGGCGTCGTGCAGCGCGGTCAGGAAATTGTCCCAGGCGTCGAGCTGGCGGAGCGCGAGGATCTCGGCCTGCTGGCGACGCTTGCCGGATCGCGGGCTGGGCGGCACGCGCAATTCGCGGCCGGCGTCGTCGATGATGTAGAACTCGAGCTCGGTCGCGACCACCGGCGTCAGCCCGCGCGCGGTGTAGCGGTCGACGACGCGGGCGAGCGCCTGGCGGGGATCGCCGGCATAGGGGCGGCCATCCTCGTGGAACATCCAGATCGGCAGAAGTGCCGTGGGCGTGTCGAGCCAGGGCACCGGCAGGAAGCCGCGTTCGGTGGGCCAGAGGACGCCGTCTGGATCGCCCGCCTCGAACACCAGGGGGCTGTTCTCGATATCCTCGCCCCAGATGTCGAGGTTCATCACCGAATAGGGAAAGCGGGTGCCGTCGACGAGCGCCTTGGCGGCGAAGCGGCGCGCGATGCGCTTGCCGCGGGCCTGTCCGTTGAGGTCGGCGGCCACGGTGCGGATCGCCTTGATGTCGGGATTTTCAAAGAGGTAGTCGGTCATCGGATGATCTGGGGCCGGATACGGAGCCGCTGCCGCCTTTCGGCGGGCAGATGGCGGTTGAGACGCGCGTTGGCGGCCCCGAAGAGCGCGATGATCCCGAGCGTCAGGACGACGAAATAGACGGCGACGATCGGGTAGGGAACGAAGGGGTTGAAGGTGCGATCGGCGAAGTAGTTGGCATAATAGAGCGCATCGCCCCGCTGCTGGAAGGCCGGAAACGAACTGAAGAAGATGAGCGCGGTGGCGTGGAAGAGAAAGATCGCCTCGTTGGTGTAGCCGGGCCAGGCCAGCCTGAGCATGGTCGGAAAGGTGATGCGGCGGAATTTCTTCCAGCCCGAGAGGCCGTAGGCATCCGCGGCCTCCAGATCGCCGCGGGGCACGGCGCGGAGCGCGCCGTAGAAGATCTCGGCGGTGTAGGCGGAGGTGTTGCAGAACAGCACGAGGAGCGCGCCGAGCCAGGCCCGCGCCAGCCAGCGCGTTTCGGCGGTGAACTCGGTCCCGAAGAGGGTGAAGTCCACGCCGAGGTTCGGCAGCATCACGAAGGCCTCGTAGGCCATGAAGAACTGGATGAAGAGCGGCGAGCCGCGGAAGACGAAGATGAACCATTCCGCCGGTTTGCGGATCAGGCGCGCGGGCGTGTTCTTGGCCACGGCCAGCGCGACGGCGAAGGAGAACCCGAGCAGGAGCGCGAGGGCGCCGAAATAGACGTTCCAGATCATCCCCGAGCCGATCAGGACCACCTGTTCGCAGAGCGAGATTTCGGCGCGGGGCAAGAGCCGCTCGCCGATGCCGAGGGATCGGAGCGCGTAGGCGTGAAAGGCCTCGGCGCAGGTCATATCGCGGCCTTCCGCATCTCTTCGCCCGCCGCGGTGGCCTGCCCGCGTGACAGGCGGGCGCTGAGGCGGGCCAGCGCGACCTCGGAGAGCTTGGTGAAGGCGAGGTAGAAGATCAGGAGCCCGAGGAAATACCAGAAGCGCCAGTCGGGGTGTGGGTACTGGTAGGCCGACGTGCGCGAGCCGCCAAGCTCGCGCGCCCAGTAGACGATATCCTGGATGCCGAGCAGGAAGAGGAGCGGGGTGGCCTTGATCAGGATCATCCAGATGTTGCTGAGGCCGGGCAGCGCGTAGACCCACATCTGCGGCACCAGCACGCGCCAGAACACCTGCCGGCGCGACATGCCATAGGCCTCGGCGGTTTCCAGCTGCGGGCGGGGCACGGCGCGCATCGCGCCGAAAAGCACGTTGCCGCAGAAGGCGCCGAAGACGATGGCGTAGGTGAAGACGGCAAGCGCGAAGCCGTAGGTCTTGTGGACCCATTGCGGCGCGTTGCCCGACGGCGTGCGCGCCTCGGGGCAGACGAGGAAGTTGGCGCCTTGCCGGATGTCCTCGGTCCAGTCGGGGCAGACGATCTGGTGGCGGAGGTATTCGATGCCCTGGTCGAGGACGAGGACGAAGAACAGGAAGAAGACGATGTCGGGCACACCGCGCACCATCGCGGTGTAGAGCTTGCCGAGCCAGGCCAGCGGCGCGATGTGCGAGCGCGAGGCGGCGGCGGCGGCGAAGCCGAAGGCTAGCGCCGTGGGCGCGGTGAGGGCAAGGAGCGCGAAGACGACGAGGAACGACCGGTAGAACAGCAGATGCGCCCCGTTGGTCAGGTAGCACCCGAGCCAGGGGATCGTGTCGAGCGTCGATGGATCGGTGCAGAACTCGAACATGCGGTCCTATGGCGAGGGCGATTGGGGGCTCTGCCCCCGGCCTGCGGCCTCCCCCGGGATATTTGGGAAACAGAGAAGGGGGCGCGTTGACCTTGATGAAAGGTGAAGGGGGCGGGCCGGGACCTGCCCCCTTCGGTCAGGCGATCACCAGGTCGCGGCTTCGTCGCCGAACCATTCGAGGATCAGCGCGTTCAGCGTGCCGTCCTCCTTCATCGAAGTGATGGCGGCGTCGAAGGCCGCGACGCGCTCGTCGCCCTCGCGCAGGGCCATGCCGACGCCACCGCCGAGTTGCACCGGCTCGCCGACGATCATCAAGCTGTCGTCCTCGGCGGCGATCGGAATCAGGTAGTCGCCATCGGCGAAGACGGCGTCGGCCTCGCCGTTGCGGACGGCGGCGACGGTTTCATCAGGGGTCGCGAACTCGATCAGCGTCGCGCCGGATTCGGCGATGTAGCCGGCCTGGATCGTGTTGGTCTGGGCCGCGATCACGGCGCCTTCGAGCGTGAACTCCTCGGCCATCGCAACGAAGAGCGAGGAGGCCGGCGGGATGTAGGGCTGCGTGAAATCGACGACTTCCTCGCGTTCCTCGGTGATCGACATGCCGGCGATGATGGTGTCGTAGTTGCCGGATGTGAGGTTCGGGATGATGCTGTCCCAGTCGTTCGTCACCCATTCGCAGGTCAGCTCGGCCCGCATGCAGATCTCGTCGCCGAGGTCGCGCTCGAAGCCGTCGACCTCGCCGTTGTCGTTGATGAAGTTGTAGGGGGGGTAGGCGCCCTCCGTGCCCATGCGGACGACGTCTTGCGCGGCGGCCGCGCCGGCGCCGAGGGCCAGAAGGCTTGCGGTGAGGATCAGGTGTTTCATTGGGTAGTCTCCCTGGAGTTTTTTGGTCGCGATTTGCCTCAGGCCGCTTGCGAGTGGCTGAGGAACTGTTGCAGGCGCTGCGATTTCGGCGCGCCGAAGAGGTCGGAGGGCGGACCCTGTTCCTCGATCTTGCCAAGATGCAGGAAAATCGTGTGCGAGGACAGGTCGCGCGCCATGCGCATGTCGTGGGTGACGAGGATCATGGTGCGGCCTTCCTCGGCCAGCGCGCGGATCACGCGCACCACCTCCTGCTCCAGTTCGGGGTCGAGGGCGGAGGTCGGTTCGTCGAAGAGGAGCGCGCGGGGTTCCATGCAGAGCGCGCGGGCGATGGCGGCGCGCTGCTGCTGGCCGCCCGACAGTTGCGCGGGCCAGGCGTCGGCCTTTTCGGCGATGCCGACCTTGTCGAGATAGGCGCGGGCGCGATCCTCGACCTCGGCGCGATCCTGGCCGAGGACGGTCACGGGCGCCTCCATCACGTTTTGGAGGATGGTGAGATGGGACCAGAGGTTGAACTGCTGGAACACCATCGAGAGATTGGTGCGGATGCGGCGGACCTGTTCGGCGTTGGCGGGCCGGCGGGCGTTGCCGGTGCCTTTCCATTGCACCGGCTCGCCCTCGAAGATCACCTCGCCCTGCTGGCTGTCCTCGAGCAGGTTGGCGCAGCGCAGCAGCGTGGATTTGCCCGAGCCGGAGGAGCCGATCAGCGACACCACGTCGCCCGCGCGCGCAGTCAGGTCGACCCCGCGCAGCACCTCGAGGGCGCCGAAACTCTTGTGCAGACCGGTGATCTCGATGACCGGCGGTGTGGCAGACATCAGGTCCCCGTCCCTGTGGTGGTTCACGGATTTGTGCCCATGGATAGCGCAAATGCAACGGTCTTGTGCAGCATGACCCCGCGGAAGCGACCGGATTGCGCCGGTTTGGCGGGCATCTGGTCAGGGATTGGGCGGGATGGGAATAGCCCGGTAGCGATGCGCGTCGATATGCACAATTCCGCTCAGGTCGAGCGCGTGGCGGGTCGCGGCAGGCAGCGCGGCAACGGCCTCGGTCACGGCGCCGCGCAGGCTGGCGGCGTCATGGGTGGCAGCGGTGATGAGCGGCAGGCCCGGCGTCGGCGGCGTGCGCGCGATCTCGAGCCCGGGATCGGCGGCGTCGAAGCGGAGGAGCTGGCGCCAGGTCTGCGCGTCGACGGCGGCAAGGTCGGCAGTGCCTTCGGCCACCGCGCGGGCCGAGGCGGCGTGGCTGCCGGTGAGGGTGACGGGGCCGAGGGCGAGTTTATGGGCCACCGCCCAGCCGTGTAGCGCGGCCCAGCCGGACTGGCTCAGCGGATCGTTGACCGCCACGCGCGGGCGGTCTGGCAGGTCGCCGCGCGCGAGGAGGACGGAACAGTAGTGGCCGGGCGGGCAGCCGGGCAGGCCGTAGTCTGGCGTGGCGACGATGCGGACCTGCCCGAAGAGCCGGGACCGGAACGGCAGGCCGCAGGTCTGCGCCAGCAGCAGGTCGGGGCTTTGCCAGATGTCCCAGAGGTCGCGGTCGCGGGTCAGCGCATCCGGCGCGTCGAAGCCGCGGGCGCGCAGCGCGTCGCGGAGCGCGGACCAGAGCGCGTCGGTCTCGGTGCGCAGTTCGGGCCGGTCGTACATCGGCAGGGCCGCGATCGGCGCGCCGGTGTCAGGCACCGGACTTGGTCGCTTCCACCCGCTTGCGGGCGAGGTTGCTGTCGCGGTCGTTGATGCCCAGCATCGGCGCGACCATGCGCAGCAGCGCGTCTTCCTCGTGGTCGCGGGTGCCGTCGGCCAGCACGATGAACCACAACGCCTCGATCACGTGGACGCGGTCCTCGTAGGGCACGCAATCCTTGATGGCGCGCGTGAAGCGGACGGTGTCGGGGGCTTCCTGCTCCAGCGCCTCGGCCTCGATCCTCAGCGCGCGGGCGTCGTGACCGGAGAGCGCGTAGCGGTGCGCGAGCAGGTTGTCGATCTGCGCCTGTTCGATCTCGGCATAGTCGCCGTCCGAGCGGGCGATGCGCACCAGAAGCGCGGCGAGCGCGAGGCGGGCGTCGTCATAAGGCAGGGGTTCGGGGTCGGAGGCCGTCAGGCGGCGCAGAAGATCAGCTATCATGCCGGTCCATATAGGCGGCGCGGGCGGCGCTGCAAAGCCGGTTCAGGGAATCCGGATCTCGCCCTCGGCGATCTTGACGGCCGATCCGGCGACGCGGATGGCGGTGAGCGCGCCCTCCGCAACATCGACCGAGAGCCGCAGGGTGGAGGGGCGGCCCATCTCGACGCCCTGTTGCAGATGCAGGGTTGCGGTGCCGTCTTGCAGCGCGCCGTTGGCGAGCAACTGCCCGGCGAGGAGCGCGCTGGCCGAGCCGGTGGCGGGGTCCTCGGGGATGCCCGCGCCGGGCGAGAACATGCGGGCTCGAATGCCCTCGGGAGTCGTGGTGTAGAGATAGGCACTGTCGACCTGCGCGGCGCTCATCAGCTCGGACCAGGCGGGCTCCAGCGGGCGGGCGGCGGCGAGCGTGTCCGCGTCGGTGACGGGGACATAGAGGAACGCCGGGCCGCCTTGCCAGACGCCGGGGTCGTGCGGGCCGATGCGCGCGGGTCGGATGCAGAGGGCGGCGGCGATCATCGCGTGCGGCGGGGTGGGCGCGTGGCGCACAGGCAGCCTCGGCGCGCTGAACTCGGCCAGCGCGGTGCCGCTGTCGCGGGTGATGGTGACGGGGACGAGGCCGGCCTGTTCCTTGAGCGTGATGGTGTCGGAACTGTCGCCGGCCAGGTGCAGCGCGCAGCCGATGGTTGGGTGGCCGGCGAAGGGAATTTCCGCCGTGGGGAAGAAGATGCGGACCTTGGCACTGTGGGCGGGGTCGTCGGGACGCTGGACGAAGATGGTTTCGCTGAGGTTGAACTGCCGCGCGAGGGTCTGCATCTGCGCGATGCTCAGGTCATCGGCACCCTCCACGATGGCCAGCGGGTTGCCGGTGAAGGGCGTGGTGGTGAAGACGTCGTAGATGTGGAAGCGGAGCATGGCGGCCTCGGCGCTGGGGTCGCCGCACAGGATCATCCGGCGCGGGGCGAGGCAAGGGCGTGACGCGAATCCTTTGACAGGCGCATGTCCGCCGCGTATGAATTGAACAAGCGTTCAATTAATGGGAGGTTGGCGCCATGTTTCTCGGATCCATGACGTTCGACTTGGGCGATGAGGTCAATGCGCTGCGCGAGATGGTGCACCGCTGGGCGCAGGAGCGGGTGAAACCGCTGGCCGCCGAGACCGACCGCGTCAACGCCTTTCCGAACCAGCTCTGGCCCGAGATGGGCGAGCTTGGCCTGCTCGGCATCACCGTCGAGGAGGAGTTCGGCGGCGCAGGCATGGGCTATCTCGCGCATCTCGTCGCGGTCGAGGAGATCAGCCGCGTCTCGGCCTCCATCGGGCTGAGCTACGGCGCGCATTCCAACCTCTGCGTGAACCAGATCAAGCTGAACGGCACGGCCGAGCAAAAGGCGCAGTACCTGCCGAAGCTGGTGTCGGGCGAGCATGTCGGCGCGCTGGCGATGTCCGAGGCCGGGGCGGGGTCGGATGTGGTGGGGATGCAGCTGCGGGCCGAGAAACGGAACGACCGCTACGTTCTGAACGGCACGAAATACTGGATCACCAACGGGCCCGATGCCGACACGCTGGTGGTCTACGCCAAGACCGACCCGGATGCGGGATCGAAGGGGATCACCGCCTTCATCGTGGAAAAGACCATGAAGGGCTTCAGCACCTCGCCGCATTTCGACAAGCTGGGGATGCGCGGCTCGAACACGGCGGAGCTGGTCTTCGACGACGTCGAGGTGCCGTTCGAAAACGTGCTGGGCGAGGAAGGCCGCGGCGTGCGCGTGCTGATGTCCGGCCTCGATTACGAGCGCGTCGTGCTGTCGGGCGTGAACATCGGCATCATGGCCGGCTGCCTCGACGAGGTGATGCCCTACATGGTCGAGCGCAAGCAGTTCGGGCAGCCGATCGGATCGTTCCAACTGATGCAGGGCAAGATCGCGGACATGTATACGGCGATGAATTCCGCCCGCGCCTATGCCTACGAGGTGGCCAAGGCCTGCGACCGGGGCGAGGTGAAGCGCGCCGATGCCGCCGCCTGCGTCCTCTACGCGTCGGAGGAGGGGATGAAGGTCGCGCACCAGGCGGTGCAGGCGATGGGTGGTGCGGGCTTTCTGAACGATTCGGCCGTCAGCCGCATGTTCCGCGACGCCAAGCTGATGGAGATCGGCGCGGGGACCAGCGAGATCCGGCGGATGCTGGTCGGGCGCGAGTTGATGGCGCAGATGGGTTGAGGCCGGGGTGGGGCGCGGAATGATGCTGCCGCTGATGGCACTGCTGACGGTCTCGGCGGCGTTCGGTCTGTTGCTGGGGCTGCGCGCGATCCCGCCCTCCGAGACCGAGATCATCGACGCCGCCGCCGCGCGCTACCTGCGCGAAACCGGCGGCGCACGCAGCGATTGTCACGCCACCCCCGGCCCGGTCGCGGGCGTGCGGCTGGTGGTGATCTGCGATGCGGGGGAGCAAACCTGGACCGCAGCCTTTGATGCGTGGGGCACGGAGGTTACGCTGGACGCGGACCTACTGGAACAGGAGCCCCGGACATGACCGATTTCGGCGATCTCACGGCGATCTATTTCAACACCTCGCTCAAGCGGCGACCCGCGGACAGCCATACGCAATTGCTGCTAAACGCCTCGGCCGGCATCCTCGAGAAGAACGGCGTGACGGTGGACCATGTCCACATGCTCGACCACCAGGTCGCGCCGGGCGTCTACCCCGACATGACCGAGCACGGCTGGGACAGCGATGCCTGGCCCGCGATCTGGAAGCGGGTTCTTGCCGCCGACATCGTGGTGATCGGCACGCCGCTGTGGTTGGGCGAGGAATCGAGCCAGTGCCGGGTGCTGATCGAGCGGCTTTACGCGATGTCGGGCGAGTTGAACGACAAGGGCCAGTCGATCTACTATGGCAAGGTGGGCGGCTGCGTCGTGACCGGCAACGAGGACGGGATCAAGCACGCCGCGATGTCGCTGGGCTTCGCGCTGAACCACCTCGGTCTGACGATCCCGCCGCAGGCCGATTGCGGCTGGATCGGCGAGGCGGGGCCGGGGCCGTCCTACGGCGACGAGGACGGCGAGGGCGGGCGCGTGGGCTTCGGCAACGACTTCACCCAGCGCAACACCACCATCATGTCGTGGAACCTGATGCACATGGCGCGCATCCTGAAGGACGCGGGCGGGTTGCCGAACACCGGCAACGACCGCAACGCCTGGAAGGCCGGGGCGCGGTTCGATTTCGAGAACCCGGAGTACCGGGCATGAGGTGGGCGGCGATCCTCTGCGCCGTGGTCGCGGTCTCGGGCGGGCAGGCGAGCGCTCAGGACATGAGCGTCGATCCGGCGATCACCGAGGGCTGTCTCGCGGTGAACGGCGCGGCGCCGGAGGCCTGTATCGGGGTGGCCGCGTCGGTCTGCATGGGGGCGCTGGGCGGAAGCTCCACCCTCGGGATGGGGGCCTGCCTCGGATCGGAGGCGGAGCTGTGGGACCGGCGGCTGAACGCAGCCTACGGGGCGCTGCGGGCGGGTCATGACGCGGCAAGTGCCGATGCGCTGCGCGCCTCGCAACGGGCCTGGATCACGTTCCGCGACCTGTCCTGCGCTTACGAGCGCACGACATGGGGCGGCGGCACGGGCGGCGGGCCGGCGGCGGCGCAATGCCTGATGCAGATGACGGCGCGGCAGGCGCTGGCGCTCGAAGCGCGGCTGGGGGCGGCGCGATGAGGGGCGTCTTGCTGGCCCTTGGCGTGGTCGCGGCGACCGGAGCGCAGGCGCAGGAGCGCGCGCCGCTGCCGGATTTCGCGACCTGTTTCGCGCAGGCGATCGCGCATTTCGAGATGGAGTTCGCGCGCACCGGCGTTGCCGACGCGGTCGAGGATTTCGAGATCGTGACCCGCGAGCGGGTGGAGTTCTGCGGCACGCTCGCCATCGTCTCCTGCGACCGCGGCGAGGCCCCGCAGGCGTGCCAGCGCGACCTTGCCGCCGAGGAGCTGGCGCTGCGCGACCGGGTGCTGGCGAGCCTGCCCGCGCCCGAGACGCTAGACGGTGACGGGATCTGGACGCAGGGGCTTTACCCGACGCTCTGGGACGTCGCGCACGGGGTCTCGGCGGGCGACGATTGCGCGGGCGTGGATGACCCGGTGGCGTCCTGGTGCGTGACGCACGAGGCGCGTCTGAAACTGGGCGAGGCGGTCGCGCTCTGGCAGGTCGCGCGGCTGCTCGGGGCTGTGGGACCGGCCGCGGAACTTGGATGGGTGGACGAGGCGATGCCCTTTGCGCCGGTGCCCCGGCCGGAACAGGAGATTACCCCTTGAGATTGAAGTCGCAGTTCATCGCCGGATCGGAAGAGGCCAAGGCCAACCGCGCGGCGCATCTCGACGCTTTGGCCGAGATCGCCGAGGCGGCGGCCCTTGCCGCTGCGGGCGGGGGGGCGAAGGCACGCGACCGCCATGTCAGCCGGGGCAAGATGCTCCCGCGCGACCGGGTGGCGAACCTGCTCGACCCCGGCTCGCCCTTCCTCGAGGTCGGGGCGACGGCGGGACACGGGCTTTATGATGGCGCGTCGCCCTGCGGCGGCGTGATCGCGGGCGTGGGTGTCGTCGAGGGGCGGCAGGTCATGGTGATCTGCAACGACGCCACGGTGAAGGGCGGCACCTATTTCCCGGTGACGGTGAAAAAGCACCTGCGCGCGCAGGAGATCGCCGAGGAGAACCGGCTGCCTTGCGTCTACCTGGTGGACAGCGGCGGCGCGAACCTGCCGCAGCAGGACGAGGTGTTTCCCGACCGCGACCATTTCGGGCGCATCTTCTACAACCAGGCGCAGATGAGCGCCAAGGGCATCGCGCAGATCGCGGTGGTGATGGGGTCCTGCACGGCGGGAGGCGCCTACGTGCCGGCGATGTCGGACGTGACCATCATCGTGAAGGAACAGGGCACGATCTTCCTCGCCGGTCCGCCGCTGGTGAAGGCCGCGACCGGCGAGGTCGTGACGGCGGAAGACCTGGGCGGCGGCGATGTGCACACGCGGCTGTCGGGTGTGGCGGACTACCTGGCCGAGGATGACGCGCATGCGCTGGCATTGGCGCGGCGGGCGGTGCGGTCGCTGGGCGGCACGGCGGGGCAGATGCCCATGCTGCAGGACCGCCCGCCGGCCTATGACCCCGACGAGCTGTTCGGGGTGGTGCCGGCACGGCTGACCACGCCCTACGACATCCGCGAGGTGATCGCGCGGCTGGTCGACGACAGCTGGTTCGACGAGTTCAAGCCGCGCTTCGGCGAGACCGTGGTGACGGGTTTCGCGCAGCTCATGGGCATGGATGTCGGCATAATCGCCAACAACGGCGTGCTGTTTTCGGAGAGCGCGCAGAAGGCGGCGCATTTCGTGGAACTGTGTTCGCAGCGCAAGATCCCGCTGGTGTTCCTGCAGAACATCACCGGCTTCATGGTCGGGCGGAAATACGAGAACGAAGGCATCGCGCGGCACGGCGCCAAGATGGTGACGGCGGTGGCGACGACGGCGGTGCCGAAGATCACGATGCTGGTCGGGGGGTCGTTCGGGGCCGGCAATTACGGGATGGCGGGGCGCGCCTACAGCCCGCGGTTCCTGTGGTCATGGCCCAATTCCCGCATCTCGGTCATGGGCGGGGCGCAGGCGGCCGGCGTGCTGGCGACCGTGAAGCGCGACGCGATGGAGCGGGCCGGCGAGAGCTGGTCGGCGGAGGCCGAGGCGGAGTTCAAGCGCCCGACCGTCGAGATGTTCGAGCGGCAGTCGCACCCGCTTTATGCCTCCGCCCGGCTCTGGGACGACGGCGTGGTGGACCCGCGCAAGTCGCGCGAGGTGCTGGGCCTGAGCCTGGCCGCCGCGCTGAACGCGCCGATCGAGGAGACGCGCTTTGGCCTCTTCCGGATGTGACGGCATGACACCCGACCTGACGCAACTTCTCGCGCGCTATCCCGGCGCCGTCACCTACCGCTTCGGCGACAACGCGGCGCTGTCGGCGCGGCTGGTGGCGCTTGTGCGGGCGGGGCGCAAGCGCGCCACCTGCATCTCCGACGCCGAGATCGACGCGGGCGAGACGCCGCCGAGCATCGGGCGCTGCGACATCGTGCTGGACTTCGACGATGTGCCGCAACTGGTCACCCGGACCGAGGAACTGCGGCCGGTGCGCTATTGCGACATGACCGAGGAGATGGCGCTGCTGGAGGGCGAGAATGACGACCTCGCCGGCTGGCAGGCCGATCACGAGAGCTATTATCGGCGGCTGGGGATCTTCCGGCCGGACATGAACCTGATCTGGGAACGGTTCGACGTGGTGGAAGACCTGTCGTGAGCGGCAGGACGAGGGGATGCAGATGTTTCACAAGATCCTGATCGCGAACCGGGGCGAGATCGCCTGCCGGGTGATCGACACATGCCGCCGGCTGGGCGTGCGAACGGTGGCGGTGTATTCCGACGCCGACCGCAGCGCACGCCATGTCACGATGGCGGACGAGGCGGTGCATATCGGCGGTCCGCGGCCCGCCGACAGCTACCTGAAGGGCGACGCGATCATCGCGGCGGCGCAGGCCACGGGGGCGGAGGCGATCCATCCGGGCTACGGCTTCCTGTCCGAGAACCCAGGTTTCGTGGAGGCGGTGGAGGCGGCGGGGCTGGTCTTCATCGGGCCGTCGGCCAAAGCGATCCGCGCGATGGGGCTGAAGGATGCGGCGAAGGCGCTGATGGAGACAGCCGGAGTGCCAGTGGTGCCGGGCTACCATGGCGCGAACCAGGACCCCGAGCACCTGTCGGGGGCGGCGGATGCCATCGGCTACCCGGTGCTGATCAAGGCCGTCGCGGGTGGCGGCGGCAAGGGGATGCGCCGCGTCGAGACGCCCGAAGGGTTCCGCGAGGCCCTGGACAGCGCGATGGGCGAGGCCGCGACGGCCTTTGGCAACGACGCCGTGCTGATCGAGAAATACGTCGAGAAGCCGCGCCATATCGAGGTGCAGGTCTTCGGTGATGGGACGCGGGCGGTGCATCTCTTCGAGCGCGACTGCTCGCTGCAGCGGCGCCACCAGAAGGTGATCGAGGAGGCGCCCGCGCCCGGCATGACGGAAGCGATGCGCGCCGCGATGGGGCAGGCGGCGGTGCGCGCGGCCGAGGCCATCGGCTATTCCGGCGCGGGGACGGTGGAATTCATCGTGGATGGTTCGCGCGGGCTGCGCACGGACGGGTTCTGGTTCATGGAGATGAACACGCGCCTGCAGGTGGAACATCCGGTGACCGAGGCGATCACCGGGGTGGACCTGGTGGAATGGCAGTTGCGGGTGGCATCCGGCGAGGCGTTGCCGGCGCGGCAGGAAGATCTGATGATCAACGGCCATGCCTTCGAGGCGCGGCTCTATGCCGAGGACGTGCCGAAGGGCTTCCTGCCCGCCACCGGGCGGCTGACGCACCTGCGGTTTCCCGAAGGTGCGCGGGCCGATACCGGCGTTCGGGCGGGAGACGAGATTTCACCTTGGTACGACCCGATGATCGCGAAGCTGATCGTGCACGGACCGACGCGCGCGGTGGCGCTGCGCAAGCTGGAGCAGGCGCTGGCGGGCACGCAGGTGGCGGGGTCGGTGACGAACCTGTCCTTCCTGCGCAGGCTCGCGGGGCATGCGGATTTTGCAAAGGGCGATGTCGACACCGGGCTCATCGCGCGTGACCTCGACACGCTGGCGGCCGCGCCGATGCCGTGCAGCCGGACGCAGGCGCTGGCCGCGATGGGCGCGCTGGGGCTGACGGGAGAGGCCGGGCCGGTCGAGGGCTTCACGCTCTGGTCACCGCTGCGCCGGAGCGTGGTGCTGAGCCATGACGAGGCGTGGATCGAGGCGGTGGTCGAGGTGCAGCCGAGCGGGGCTGCGACGGTGCGCGTGGGCGACGCCGCGCATGAGGTTGCGCGGGACGGCGGCCTCTGGCGGGTCGACGGCGCGCCGGTGGCGGCCGAAGTCGTGTGTCTGGACGGGTCCGTCTCGGTCTTCTGGGGCCATGGCTACGGGTTCGAGATCGTCGATCCGCTCGCCGTGGCCGCCGCGGCCGGCGCCGGTGCGGGAGTGATCGAGGCGCCAATGCCGGGGCTGGTGAAGGCGGTGTTCGTCAAAGCGGGCGCGACAGTCACGGCGGGCGACCGGCTGGCGGTGCTCGAGGCGATGAAGATGGAACATTCGCTGACCGCAGGCCGCGACGGGGTGGTGGCCGAGGTGCTGGTCGAGGCCGGCGCGCAGGTCGAGGCGGGCGCGGCCCTGATCCGGCTGGAGGAGCTGGAATGAGCGGGCAGGGCCTGATCCGGCTGCATCACGTGCCCTGGGGGCGGTCGTTCCGGGTGCTGTTCCTGCTCTGCGAGATGGGCATCACCCCCGACGAGATCATCCGCTACAGCATCGGCGACCGGGCGATGCGCGAGCCGGGATTGACCGGGGTGTCGCCCGCCGGGCGCATCCCGGCGCTGGAGATCGACGGGATCACGATCTTCGAGTCCTCAGCGATCCTGCAATACCTCTGCGAGAGCCGGCCCGAGTACGGGTTCGGGCGACCGCCGGGGCATGCCGAGCGGGTGCGGTTTCTGGAGCTGATGAGCTTCGCCGAGACGATGGCCTCGCTGATCGAGCAGTTGAACATGAACCACCTGTTCCTGCGCCCGCCTGCGAAGGCGTCGCCGACCGTGGTGAAGCTGAACACGCTGCGCCTGAAGGGGACGCTGGCGGCGCTGGAGGGAATGATCGGGTGCGACTACCTGTTGCCCTCGGGCTTCTCGGCGGCGGATGCGATGGCGGGGTTCAACCTGTTTGCCGCGCCGTACTATGTGCGGACGGACGGGTTTCCGAAGCTGACGGCCTATTGGGAACGGTTGCAGGCACGTCCCGGTTTTCAGGCCGCGGCGGCGATCGAGGGGCCGCAGACCTTCTACGCGCAGGAGTTCTACGAGGTGCCGCAAGATGTCTGAGTTCGTCGAGATTTTCGAGGTCGGCCCGCGCGACGGGTTGCAGAACGAGAAGCGACTGATCCCGGCGGCGGAAAAGATCGCGCTGGTCGACGCGCTGTCGGCGGCGGGGTTTGCGCGCATCGAGATGGCGAGTTTCGTGAGCCCGAAATGGGTGCCGCAGATGGCCGACGGGGCCGAGGTGCTGGCGGGTATCCGACGGGCCGAGGACGTGCGCTACGCGGCGCTGGTGCCCAACATGAAGGGCTTTGACGCGGCGGTGGCGGCGGGGGTGGACGAGATCGCGATCTTTGGCGCGGCGTCGGAGGGGTTCTCCAAGGCCAACATCAACGCGACCATCGACGAAAGCCTGGAGCGGTTCCGCCCCGTGGTGAAAGCTGCGCGCCACATCGACCTGCCGGTGCGCGGCTACGTGAGCTGCGTCACCGACTGCCCCTATGACGGCAAGGTCGATCCGGCGCAGGTGGCCCGCGTGGCCGACGCGCTGTTTTCGATGGGGTGCTACGAGGTCTCGCTGGGCGACACCATCGGCGCCGCGACGCCCGACAGCATCGCGCGGATGCTCTTGAAGGTGCGCGACGTGGTGCCGGTCGGGCGGCTGGCGGGGCATTACCACGACACCCATGGCCGCGCGCTGGACAATATCGACGCCTCGCTGAGCCTGGGGGTGCGGGTGTTCGACGCTGCGGTCGGGGGCTTGGGCGGCTGTCCCTACGCGCCCGGTGCAGCGGGGAACGTGGCGACGGAGGCGGTGGCGCGGCATCTGAAGGTGCTGGGCTACGAGACGGGGCTGGACCTGGACGCGGTGGAGGCTGCGGCCGCGATGGCACGGAGGATGCGCGATGCAGACGCTTGATCTGGAGGTCGACACCCGCGGGGTTGCCTGGCTGCGGCTGAACCGGCCCGAGAAGCACAACGCGATGAGCGCCGCCATGATCGGCGAGTTGACCGAGGCGGCGGGTCGGCTCGGCCGTGACCCGGCGGTGCGGGTGGTGGTGGTGACCGGCGTGGGGCGCTCGTTCTGTGCGGGCGGCGATCTCGACTGGATGCGGGCGCAGATGGCGGCGGACGGGCCGACGCGGGCGCGCGAGGCGCGGACGCTGGCCGAGATGCTGGGCGCGCTCGACACGATGCCGAAGCCGCTGATCGGGAGAGTGCAGGGGCAGGCCTTTGGCGGCGGCGTCGGGCTGATGAGCGTCTGCGACGTGGCGATCGGCGTGGACAGCGCCAAGGTCGGGCTGACCGAGGTGCGGCTAGGGCTGATCCCGGCCACCATCGGTCCCTATGTCGTGGCGCGGATGGGGGCCGCGCGGGCGCGGCGGGTGTTCTTCTCGGGCCGGGTCTTCGGCGCGGTCGAGGCGGTGGAACTGGGACTGCTGGCGCGCGCGGTGCCTGAGGCGGAGCTGGACGCGGCGGTGGAGGCGGAGATCGCGCCCTACCTCAGCGCCGCGCCGGGGGCGGTGGCCGAGGGCAAGAAGCTGGTGGCGGACCTTGCCGCGCCGGTGGACGCCGCGCAGGTGGCGATGACGATCGAGGCGCTGGTGTCACGCTGGGAAAGCGCGGAAAGCGCCGAGGGGATCGGCGCGTTCTTCGACAAGCGCAAGCCGGCTTGGATGGAGTAGGGGGCTCTGCCCCCGCCCGTTCCGGGCTCCCCCGGGATATTTGTGAAACAGAGAAGGTGCGGGTCATGAAGGCTGTCTGGTACGAACGGTTCGGGCCTGCCGACGAAGTGCTGAGCTACGGCGAGATGGCCGACCCGGTGGCGGGGCCGGGGGAGGTGCTGGTGCGGCTCCATGCCTCGGGCGTGAACCCCTCGGACGTGAAGCTGCGCGCCGGGGCGCGGGCGGGCGCGGTCATGGGCTTCCCGCGGATCGTGCCGCATTCGGACGGGGCGGGCGTGATCGAGGCAGTCGGTGACGGCGTGGACCGGGGCCGGATCGGCGAGCGGGTCTGGGTCTGGAACGCGGGCTGGCAGCGCGCCCTCGGCACGGCGGCGGAACTGGTGGCGCTGCCGGTGGAGCAGGCGGTGCGGTTGCCGGAGCGCACGGGCTTTGCCGAGGGGGCTTGCTTCGGTATCCCCGCGATGACGGCCTGGTACGCGGTGCTGGGCGACGGGCCGGTGGCGGGTCAGACGGTGCTGGTGACGGGCGGGGCGGGCAGCGTCGGGCGCTACGCAGTGCAGATGGCGCGGCTGGGCGGCGCGCGGGTGATCGCGACAGTGTCGTCGGATGCCAAGGGCGCGCATTCGACGGCGGAGGAATGGGTGAACTACCGCGCCACCGACGTGGCCGGCGCGGTGATGGACCTGACCGGGGGCGCGGGCGTCGACCGCATCGTGGAGGTGGATTTCGGTGCCAACCAGGCCACCGATCTGGCCCTGGTGAAGCCGGGCGGTGTCATCGCCTCCTACGCCTCGGCGGCGGAGACGGTGCCGCGGCTGGAGTTCTACCCGTTCATGTTCAAGAACGTGCGGCTGCACATGCTGATCGTCTACCAGCTTGCCGGGGCGAAGCGGCACGCGGGCGAGCGGCAGTTGACCGAGTGGCTGGAGGCGGGCGCGCTCACGCATGCGGTGGTGCCGGGCGGTGGGCTTGCCGATTGCGCGGCGGCCCATGACCTCGTGGCGGCGGGCGACAAGCTTGGGACGGTTGTTCTGGACATCTGACGGGCCCGTCGCGGCATCCTCCGTATCGCGGAGAAGCCGTCCGGGGCAGATCCCGCGCGCGCGCCGGGCGCTTTCCCGGATTTGCCGCACCGGGCCCCGTTGACCCTTCACGCCACGGGGCGTAAATCAGGGCGACATGACCGGACCTGCCGGGGGGCGACTTTCCTTCCGCGCGACAGCCATCCCAGGGAAAGCCAGAGGACATCCATGTTGGACGTGACCAGGGACTACGCCCCGATTCTCATTTTTCTGGGAATTGCCATCGGCCTCGGCGTCCTGCTGATCCTGGCCGCCGTGATCGTTGCGGTGCGCAACCCGGACCCCGAAAAGCTCTCGGCCTATGAATGCGGGTTCAACGCCTTCGACGACGCGCGGATGAAGTTCGACGTGCGCTTCTACCTCGTGTCGATCCTGTTCATCATCTTCGACCTCGAGATCGCGTTCCTGTTTCCCTGGGCCGTGGCCTTTCCGACGATCTCCGATGTCGCCTTCTGGTCGATGATGATCTTTCTCGGGGTGTTGACGGTCGGCTTTGCCTATGAATGGAAGAAGGGGGCGCTGGAATGGGAGTGATGACGGGCACCAACACCGCCGGTCCCGACCGCGATGTGACCACCGCCGACCTGAACCGGGATCTGCAGGACAAGGGGTTCCTGCTGACCTCGACCGAGGATCTGATCAACTGGGCGCGCACCGGGTCGCTGCACTGGATGACCTTCGGCCTCGCCTGCTGCGCGGTCGAGATGATGCACACCTCGATGCCGCGCTACGACGCCGAGCGGTTCGGGATCGCGCCGCGCGCCTCGCCGCGTCAGTCCGACGTGATGATCGTGGCGGGCACCTTGACCAACAAGATGGCCCCCGCGCTGCGCAAGGTCTACGACCAGATGCCCGAGCCGCGCTACGTGATCTCGATGGGGTCCTGCGCGAACGGTGGTGGCTATTATCACTACAGCTACAGCGTCGTGCGCGGCTGCGACCGGATCGTGCCGGTCGACATCTACGTGCCGGGCTGCCCGCCGACCGC
>CAKZPN010000060.1 GCA_937139335.1 uncultured Roseicyclus sp.
GAACGTGCTGGCCGCGCGGCCGGCCTCCATCGTCGACGAGCTGACCGTGATGGAGAACGAGGTCGACGGCGACATGGGCAACGCGTGGCTCAACGCCAACACCGCCGGCACCGGGCCCTTTGCCCTGACAGCGTTCCGCCCGGCAGAACTGATCCGGATGGAAGCCAACCCGGACTACTTCAACGGCGCGCCCGCCATCGACGGTGTCATCATCCGCCATGTCGCCGAAAGCGCAACGCAGCAACTGCTGCTGGAATCCGGCGATGTCGACATCGCCCGGAACATGACGCCCGACCAGATCGCCTCGCTCGAGGGGGATGATCTTCGGGTGGAGACCTTCCCGCAGGCGGCCGTCCACTTCCTGTCGTTCAACCAGGCCGTCGAAAGCCTGACGCCGCCGGCCGTCTGGGAAGCCGCCCGCTACCTGGTCGACTACGAGGGCATGACCAATTCGATCATCGCCGGGCAGATGGAAGTGCATCAGGCCTTCTGGCCCGAGGGCTTTCCCGGCGCGCTGACCGACACGCCCTTCACCTACGACCCGGAGCGCGCCGCCCAGATCCTGGCCGACGCGGGTGTCGATCTGCCGATCACCGTCACGCTCGACGTGATCAACGCGGCGCCGTTCACCGACATGGCGCAGTCGATCCAGGCAAGCTTCGCCGAGGCGGGGATCAACTTCGAGATCCTGCCCGGCACCGGCAGCCAGGTCATCACCCGCTACCGCGAACGCAGCCACGAGGCGATGCTGCTCTACTGGGGCCCCGACTTCATGGACCCGCATTCCAACGCCAAGGCTTTCGCCTACAACTCCAACAACGCGCAGGACGCCTATGCCGCGACGACCACATGGCGCAATTCCTGGGCCGTGCCGGAAGAGATGAACGCGATGACCACGGCGGCGTTGACCGAAGCCGACCCCGCCGCGCGCGAGGAGATGTATCTGGAGCTGCAGCGTCAGGTGCAGGCCAGCTCGCCCATCGTGATCATGTTCCAGGCCTCCTACCAAGTCGCGATGGCCGCCAATGTCTCGGGCTACGTGAACGGCGCGACCTCGGACTTCGTGTTCTACCGGCTCGTCGACAAGAGCTGAGCCAGACCGCATGTCGCCGGCCCCTCGGGGCCGGCGATCCACCATTGAAAGGGCGATCCATGAGCATCCACCACGACCGCCTGACGCGCCTGCGGGCGCGGATGACCGAAACCGGCACCGACCTCGTCGCGCTCGGCCCGACCAGCCACATGACCTGGCTTTCGGGCGCCGATCCGCATGGCGATGAACGCCCGGTGATGCTGCTGGTCAGCCAGGCCCATGCCGGGTTCCTGATGCCCGCGCTCAACGCGAATTCCGTGCGGCAGGCGACCGATCTGCCGTTTGAAACATGGGCCGATGCGGATGGACCGGCCGAGGCGCTGAGCCGGCTTCTGGCAACTTGCGAGGTGTCCGGCTCCGGCCACACGGTCGCGCTCGACGAGGCGATGCGCGCCGATTTCGCGCTGCTGCTGCTCGATGCGCTGGACGCGCCGGTGCGCCGGTTCTCCGGCCAGACGCTCGGCCATCTACGCGCGATGAAGGACGCTGCCGAACTGGACGCGCTGCGCCGATGCGCGACGCTCAACGATGCCGCCGCTGCTGCCGGGTTCGCGGCCCTGACGCCCGGCATCCGGGAACGCGACGTGGCGCAGGTGATCGCCGACCACTATGCCGCCCATGGCGCGACCCCCGAATTCACCATCGTCGGCTTCGGTGCAAACGGCGCGTTTCCCCATCATCACACCGGCGACACGGTTCTCGAGGAGAACATGGCCGTTCTCATCGACACCGGCTGCCGCATCGGCGGATATCCCAGCGACATGACCCGCTGCGGCTGGTTCGGCGACACGCAGTCCCCCGAGTTTCTCGAGGTCGCCGCTGTGGTCGAACAGGCGGTGCAGGCGGCCCTATCGGCAGTGCGCCCCGGCACCCTGGCCCGCGAGGTCGACGCGGCGGCGCGCGACGTGATCGCGGCTGCCGGCTATGGCGCGTATTTCGTGCACCGGACGGGCCATGGGCTTGGCATCGACGTGCACGAGCAGCCCTACATCACCGCAAGCTCCGACACCGTGCTGCAGGCGGGCAACGTCTTTTCCATCGAGCCCGGCATCTACCTGCCCGGCAAGTTCGGCATCCGGCTGGAGGACATCGTGGTGGTGACGGAAGACGGCCCCGAAATCCTCTCGACGCTGCCCCGGACGATCTGGAGATCGGCGCCCTAGGAACCGCCAGTCCCGCTTTACCCCGCGTTGAGAACGATGAAATCGCGGGCGGCGACGCTGATGTCGACGGTGGAGCCGACCGGCGGCGGCGGCGTGTCGGGACGGTTGAACATGTCGAGGGTCAGGGCGGCCTCGCCCACCATCGCCGTCACGCGGATGATCGAGCCCATGAAGTTCACCTGTGCGATCTGGCCGCTCAGCACGGTCTCGCGCCCCTCGGCGCGGCCCAGATGCGCAGCTTCGGGGCGGAGCGCGAGGTGGATGATCTCGCCCTGCGCGGCGGCAAGACGCTGGCCCAGGTGCACCCGTGTGCCGCCCAGCGTCACCTCGCCCGCCGCCGCGTCTGTCACCTGCGCGTCGAAGGCGGTATGCGTCCCGACGAAACCCGCGACGAAGCGCGTGGCCGGGCGGTTGTAGATGTCGAAGGGCACGCCGACCTGTTCGGCGATGCCACCGTTCATCACCACCACGCGGTCCGACATCGACAGCGCCTCTTCCTGGTCGTGGGTGACAAAGATCGTCGTGATGCCGAGCTGCTGCTGGATCTGCCGGATCTCCTGGCGTAGCGACACGCGGATCTTGGCGTCGAGCGCCGACAGCGGCTCGTCGAGCAGCAGGACGCGGGGCCTGGGCGCCAGCGCGCGGGCCAGCGCCACGCGCTGCTGCTGGCCGCCCGACAGCTGGAACGGGTAGCGCGCGCCAAGCTCGGGCAGGCCGATCAGGCGCAGCATCTCGTCGACCCGCGCGGCGGCCTCTCCCCGCGCCATGCCCGCGACCTTGAGCCCGAAGCCCACGTTCTGCGCCACCGTCAGGTTGGGGAACAGCGCGTAGCTCTGGAACACCATGCCGATGTTGCGCTGGTTCGGGTGCAGCGCGGTCACGTCCTGCCCGTCGATGTGGATCGACCCGGCCGAGGGCGTCTCGAACCCTGCCACCAGCCGCAGCACCGTGGTCTTGCCGCAACCCGAGGGACCGAGCAGCGAGATGAATTCGCCCTTGTCGACGTCGAGGCTGAAATCCTTCACCACCCGCGTCGGGCCAAAGGATTTTTCCAGGTGGGTGATCGCGAGATAGGCCATCAGCGGCTTGCCCTTGTGTGGGGGAACAGCCGACCCGCAAGCTGGATCAGGCCCATGCAGCCCCAGGTGATGGAAAAGGCGATCACGGCCAGCGCCGCCGGCTCGTAGGCGCGGTTGCCGCCGGTCCAGATCATGTAGGGGCCGAAGGCGGGGCGGTCGAGCAGGGCGGCGAAGACGTATTCGCCCAGCACGATCGAGAAAGTCAGGAAGGCCCCCGACAGGATCGCGGTGAAGACGTTGGGCAGCATGATCCGGAACAGGATCGTGAACCACCCCGCGCCCAGGATCTGCGCCGCCTCGGTCAGGGTCTGCACGTCGAGCGTGCGCAGCCCGTTGTCGATCGCGCGGTACATGTAGGGCAGCGCCAGCGTGGCATAGCCGAAGGCGAGCAGAATGTTGGTGCCCGTCGCCGTCCCCGTCATCGGCAGGAAGGACGAGGTGTTGAACATCCGCAGGTAGCCGAAGGCGATGACGATCACCGGGATCACCAGCGGCAGCAGCGTGATGAACTCCACCACCGGGCGCATCGCCGGCAGCCGGATCCGCACCCAGAGGGCTGCGGGCAGCACCAGCGCCATTCCGAGGACGATGGTGACGAGCGACATCACCACCGAATAGCTGAAGGTCGCCTGGAACTGCGGGTCGCTCAGCACGCTGGTATAGGCGTCGAAGCTGTAGGTGCCGCGCCGCTTGCGCAGCGAGAACTCGAACATCCCGATCAGCGGCAGGGCGAAATAGACCATGCCTAGACCGAAGAAGACCCAGGACAGCGCCGGGCCGACCCTGCGGCGGCGCGGGGCCACGGCGGTGGGCGCCGGCACCGTGGGTGCGGGCGAGACCAGCTCCGGCTCGAGGGTATCGGGGCGGTCGGTCATTTCTGCCACTTCTCCGCCCGCGTCCGTAGGATGATGTAGATCGCGTTCGCCACGGCGGTGATGACGATCATCCCGAAGGCGATGGCATAGCCGAGGTTCGGGTCCTGCAGCACGTCGCCCCGGATCTGCGCGAAGAGCTGAACGGTGATCAGGCTCTGCGACGACCCGGTCAGCGCCTGCGCGGTCGCGATGGCGCCGAAGGAATTGGCGAAGAGCAGCGCGAAGGTGCCCAGCAGCGAGGGCAGCAGCACCGGCAGCGCCACCATCCACCAGTATTGCAACCCGCTGGCGCCAAGGCTTTCGGCGGCCTCGCGCCATTCGCGCTTCAGCCCCTCCAGCGCGGGCGTGATGATGAGGATCATCAGCGAGACCTGGAAATAGAGGTAGACGAAGATCAGCCCCCAGAAGCTGATGAGGTTGAAGCCCATCGCGTAGATGTTCACGCCGAACCAGTCGCGCAGCAGCACCGTCACCAGCCCCAGGCGCCCCAGTGTCGCGATGAAGGCGAAGGCCAGCGGCACCCCGGCGAAATTGGCCGCGACGCCGGAAAACGTCACCAGCGGCGCGCGCACCCAGGCCGGCAGCCCGCCGTGGATCACCGAGGCGGCGATGAGGAAGCCGAGGAGCGCGCCGAGCGCCGCGGAAAACAGGCTGACCCGGATCGAGAGCCAGAAGCTCGTGGCCAGCCGTGGCTCGAACAGCTTGGCGAGCGTGTCGAGGGTGAAGCCGCCGTCGGGCCCGCGGAAGGCGCCGATGACGATGTTCACGGTCGGCAGCAGCAGGAAGATCGCGGCGAAGGCCAGGAACGGGATCACGCCGACCCAGTTGGCAGCGATCCGTTTCAGCGAGGCACCCGGCGCGACGGTCATCAACACTCCTGCAAGCGGCATCATCGGAAGAAACGTGCCCCGGACGCGACGGTCCGGGGCACAGGGAAGGCCTCAGGCCTGTCCGGTCACTGCACCGCAGCGCCGACCACGGCATCCCACTGCGACGTCACGACGTCGCGGTGCTCGCCTTGCTGTTCCACGGTCGGGAACACGGCCCGGGCATAGGGCTCCTGGTCGGGCAGGCGGTCCAGCAGGTCCTGCGGGATCAGGCCGGCCTCGTTCATCGGCACCTGGCGCGCGACCGAGCAATAGCCCGACAGGTAGCCGAGCTGGCCTTCGTTCGAGAACAGATGCTCCATCCACAGGCGGGCGGCGTTCGGGTGCGGCGCGTAGGCCGAGATCGCCTGAACGTAGACACCGGCCAGCGACGCGCCGGCGGGGATGACGACTTCCATCGGCGGGTTGCCTTCGAGGCTGTCGCGCCATGCCAGCAGGTTGTAGTCCCAGGCCGCCACGATCGGCGTCTGGCCCTGCGCGATGGTGCCCGAGGCGGCTGTGACCGGCACGAAGTTGCCCGCCGCGTTCAGCTCGGCGAAGAACTCGAGGCCCAGCTCGCCCGTTTCCGCGCCCGGCTCGCCGCCGCGCGCCATGCCGGCGGAGAGGATCGCGAGGATCGCCTGGTTGGAGGCGCGCGGGTCGCCGGTCAGGGCGACGGCGTTGGCGTATTCGGGGCGCAGCAGGTCGTCCCAGTCGGTGGGCAGCGTGTCGATGATGTCGGTGTTCACGCCGAGCGCCATCACGCCGTAATAGGCGCCGTACCAGTAGCCGTCTTCATCCTTGATCGCGTCCGGGATCTCGTCCCAGGTCGACACGCGGTAGGGCTGGATCAGGCCCTCTTCGCGGGCGGCGGGGCCGAAGGACAGGCCCACGTCGATCACGTCGGGCGCCTGCGGACCCATGTTGCCCTGGTTGGCGCGGATCGCCTCCAGTTCGTCGGCCGAGCCCGCGTCGGGGTTCAGCTCGTTCACTTCGATGAAGGGATAACGCTCGCGGAACGACGCGATGATCTCGCCGTAGTTGCACCAGTCGTGGGGCAGGGCGATGGTGGTCAGCATCCCTTCGGCGCGCGCGCCTTCGATGATCTCTTCCATCGTCTGGGCCGACGCGATACCGGCCGACAGCATCGCCGCGATGCTGACCGTTCCGGTCAGCAGGTTCATGAACTTCATCGAAGTCTCCGTTGCTAAAGCTACTCCGTCTCCACCAGCGACGGACCGTCAGGCGCATAGTCCCGGAGCGAAACAGATTTGTGACGGGGGCAGGGGCTTCGCACCGGCACCGCTTTGCGGCCGCCCGGTCAGGCCGCTCCCGCGGTGAGGTCGACAACGGGTCCGCCCGCAGCCTCGGCGTCGACGGCGTCATGCGTCACCATCAGCGCGGGAATATTGCGGCGCCGGATGTGCTCGAAGGTAAAGCGGCGCAACTCGCTGCGCAGAGCCGCGTCGAGGCGGGAAAACGGCTCGTCCAGCAGCAGCGCGCGCGGTTCAGCCAGCAGCGTGCGCATCAGCGCCGCGCGCGATTGCTGGCCACCCGAGAGCGTCGCGGGGTCGCGGTCGGACAGGCCCGCGAGCCCGGCACGCTCCAGCGCCTCCGCGACCGCCGCCCGCCGCGCGGCGCGGCCGCGCACGCGCCGCGCCAGCCCGAAGGCGAGGTTGTCGCCCACCGACAGGTGCGGGAACAGGCCCGCATCCTGGAACATCAGCCCCACGCGCCGCGCCTCGGCGGGCAGCGTCGTGAGGTCGGTGCCGTCGAGCCGGATGCTGCCAGACAGGGCGAACCCATGCGCCAGGTGCCCGCCGATCGCGTCGAGCAGCGTCGACTTGCCGATGCCCGAGGGGCCCATGACGGTCGCGACCTCGCCCGGCTGCACGCTGAGCGTGAGCGGCGGGAACAGTGGCGCGCCGCCCTTCCACGTCACCGCGACGTCGTGCAAGTCCAGCGTCATCGCCCCGCCTCCGCCATCAGGCCCCGGCGGTTGCGGTGCAGCAGCGCGGGGATCAGGAAGGCCGCGGCGTAGACCGCGAAGGGCAGGCCGGCCTGCAACGTGGCGTAGACGCCGGTGATGCGCCGGTCGGAAGACGAGGACAGCGTGACCGCCTCGGTCGTCAGCGTCGAGATCCGGCCCGCCCCCATGAACAGCGTCGGCAGGTATTGCGCGACCGACACCGCCACGCCGATGGCGAGCGCCGTCAGGATCGGCGTCAGCAGGACCGGCAGCTTCACCGAGACGAGCCGCCGCCAAGGTCCCGCGCCGAGCGAAGCCGCCGCGCGCGGCAGGCGCGGATCAAGCGCGCGCCACGGGTCCGACAGGGCGATCATCACGTAGGGAAAGACGAAGAGCGCATGCGCCCATATCACCGCGAGGTAGCCGCCGGTGAGGCCGAGGCGCAGGAACAGCACGTTCAGCCCGAACAGGAACCCGATCTGCGGCACCAGCAGCGGCAGATAGACCAGCGCCTCGGCCCAACCCGCGCGGCCGCGCCTTGCCCGGTCCTCGCCCTCGAGCCAGGCGATGGCGAGGACCAGCGACAGGGCAGTGCTGGCGGCGGCCAGGATCACGGTGTGCCCCAGCGCCGCCGCCCAGCCGCCGCCGGGGGTGGACCAGGCGCGCAGCGACCAGGTCTCCGGCAGGACGCCCGGCCAGGACCAGCGCCAGGCCAGCGACCAGACCAGCAGCGACAGCATGGCAAGCGCGCCGGCAGCGAAAAGCGCCGCCGAGAGCGCACCGGCCAGCCACAGGCCCGGCTCGGCCGACATGCCCCGCCCGCCACGCCGCACCCACCAGCGCCCGATGATGCGACCCGAGCGTTCCAGCGCCCAGAGCAGGCCGAAGCCCAAGGCCACCAGCGCCGCTTGCAGCAGCGCCCCGGCCGAGGCGGGCAGCAGGAGCGTGAGGTCGGGCGCGGAGAACAGCCGCAAGAGCAGCACCGCCAGCGTCGGCGGATTGGAGGGCCCGAGGATCAGCGCCATGTCCACGACCGACAGCGAATAGGCCAGTACCACCATCACCGGCAGCCGGATCAGCGGCCAGACCTGCGGCATGATCACCTTGATCCAGACGATGCCGCGCCCGTAGCCCAGCGACCGCCCCGCCGCCAGATGCTGGCGAAGCGGGATCTGGCCAAGCGCCGAGAGGATCACCAAGAGCAGGAACGGCAGTTCCTTCACCGTCAGCCCGAGGATCAGCGCGAGGCCCCAGGGGTCGTTCACCGTCGCCAGCATCGGCGGCCGGTCCCAGCCCATCAGCGGCGCCAGCGCCCGCGCGATCCAGCCAGAGGGCGCAAGCAGGAAGGCCAGCCCGATCGCCATGGCCGCGTGCGGCGCGGCAAGAAAGGGCGTCAGCAGCCGCCCGCTCGCCCGCCGCGTCATCCGGCCCTGCATCGCGGCGCAGGCGCCGACGGCGAGCAGGACCGACAGCGCGGTGGCCCCGAACCCCGTGATCAGCGTCAGCCGCAGTGCGGTGCCGAAGCCCGGCAGGTCGAGGAGTGTCGCGAAGGGCGCGAGCGACAACGTCTCCGCCCCGATGGCGGGCAGGACGCCGAACCCCGCTCGCGCGGTCTGCCAAAGCCCCGCCGCGATCGGCAGGACGAGGCCCGCCGCGACCGTGACCAGCACGACCGCGCGCAGCGTCCTTCCATCGCGGTCCGCCGTGCTCACCGGGTGTAGCGCCGCGCCCATTCGGCCGTCAGGCGGGTCATCCAGCTGGCATGCGGCTCGGGCAGGGTCGGCCCCAACTCCTCCAGCGTCGGCAGGGAAGGGGCGGTGGGAAGCGCGTCGAAGGCCGCGCGCGCCTCGGCGTCGAGCAGAGCCGGGTCGAGGACCGAGAAGGAACCCAGCACCTCGATGTTCTGCATCCGTGCCTGCACCGCCGGGTCGAGCAGGAAATTCGCCACCACCTGCGCACCCTCGGCACTGGCCGCGTTATAGGGGATCGCGACGAAACTGACATTGCCGATGGTGCCGCCCTCGGGCACGAAGACGCGCGCGGTCTCGGGCAGCAGTCCCTGCGCGATGGCGGCGGCGGTGGAGGCCGGATCGAAGGACATCGCGATGTCGACCTCGCCGTCGTTCAGCAACTGCTGCTGGACGCTCTCGTTCTCGGGAAACGCCTCGCCCTCGCGCCACAGGTTCGGGCGGAGCGCGTCGTACCACTCCCAGAGCGGCGCTGTCTGTTCCGCGAAGGCCGCGTCGGTGACGGGCTCGAGCAGGGCGGCGGGGTCGGGCGCCAGCTCGACCAGCGCCTGTTTCAAAAAGGTTGCGCCCATGAAGTTCGACGGGTCGGGGTGGGTCAGGCGGCCGGGGTTCTCGGCGGCCCAGTCGACGAAACCCGCCATGCTGTCGGGCGGCGCCGCGACCCGCGCGCTGTCGTAGGTGAAGACGAATTTCGCCAGCCGCCAGGGACTTTCCATCCCCTCGACCGGCACGGTGAAATCGAGGGCGGCGGGCGCGCCGGGCGACAGGTCGACGTAGCGGGCGTTCGGCAGGTCGGCGACGAAGGGCCCGAACAGCAGCTCCTGCTCGCGCATAGCAAGGAAATTCGGCCCGTTGATCCAGATCAGGTCCACCGAGCCGCCGGTGTCCTGCCCCGCCGCGCGCTCGGAGATCACGCGCGTCACCGCCTCGGCCGTGTCGGTCAGCCGGACATGCTCGACCGAGACGCCGTAGAGTTCCTCGGTCTGTTCGCCGACCCAGTCGAGGAAGGCGTTGGTCCGTTCGTCGCCGCCCCATGCGTTGAAATAGACGGTCTGCCCGCGCGCAGCGGCGAGCGTGTCGGGCCAGTCGGCAAACGCCGGCGTCGCGGCCAACGCGGCGAGCAGGGGGAGCGCGGAGATCAGGCGCATCAGGGGTCCTTTCATGGTGTCACGGGTCGCGCCACCACGGGGCGGCGGAGCTTTGGGGCATCATGTCCGGTTTTTCCGGTCCGGGGGAATGGCTCATCGCCATCTGACACGATTGTGTTGGCGTGAGGCGCGGTTAAGCCCCTACGGCTAACCTGTGCCCGCCAGCCCCGGCGACACCAGCACCATCACCGATTGCCAGCCCACGGTCGTGCGGGCGTCGGCGGCCTCGGCGCAGGCGACGGCCTCGCGTGCGGTGTCGAGCCGCAGTGTCCAGGCGCCCTCGGGCAAGGTGAACGCCACATCGTCGCCTGCGTTCACAAGGATCAGCACCCTCTCGCCGTCACCGATGACATGGCACATGCCGAAGCAGCGCAGCTCGGGGTCGGACCAGTCCCCGTCCTGCATCGCGCGGCCCCCGGGGTGGTGCCAGGTCGCCTGGTTGGCGGCGTCGTCGTGATGGCCGGTGAGAAAGCGCGGCGTGACGAAGGCGGGCAGTTCCGTGCGCAGCGCCACCAGCGCGGCCACGGCCTCAATGATCTCGGGCCGCGCCGCGTCCCAGTTCAGCCAGGCTGTCTCGTTGTCCTGGCAGTAGGCGTTGTTGTTGCCGTTCTGAGTCTGGCCGAATTCGTCGCCCGCAAGCAGCATCGGCACGCCCTGCGACAGGAGCACGGTCGCCAGCATCGCCTTCACCCGGCGCAGCCGCGCGGCAAGGATGTCGGCGTCGTCGGCCGGCCCCTCCACGCCCATGTTGTCGGACAGGTTGTGGTCGTGGCCGTCGCGGCCGTCCTCGCCGTTCGCCTCGTTGTGCTTGTCATTGTAGGACACCGTGTCCCACAGCGTGAACCCGTCATGCGCCGCGACGAAGTTGACCGAAGACGTCGCCGGCCGCCGCGAATGGTCGAACTGCACCGGCGAGCCGCAGAGCCGTTCCGACAGCACCGCGTGGCGGCCCGGATCGCCGCGCCAGAACGCGCGGATGTCGTCGCGCGCCTTGTCGTTCCATTCCCGGAACGGCCAGGGAAAGCCGCCGACCTGATAGCCGTCCTCGCCCACGTCCCAAGGCTCGGCGATGAGCTTCACGGTGGACAACACCGGATCCTGGCGCATCGCGGCGAAGAACGCGCCCTCGCGCTCGAATCCCGTCGCCTCGCGCCCGAGGGTCGAGGCGAGATCAAAGCGGAAACCGTCGACATGCATCACCTCGACCCAGTAGCGCAGGCTGTCGAGCACCAGCCGCAGCACCATCGGGTGCGCCACGTTCAGCGTGTTGCCGGTGCCGGTGGTGTCGAAGCTGTGGCGCCGCGCGTCGGGCGACAGCAGGTAGTAGCTGGCGTTGTCGATGCCCCGGAACGACAGGGTCGGGCCCATCTCGTTGCCTTCGCAGGTGTGGTTGTAGACTACGTCCAGGATCACCTCGATGCCGGCCGCGTGGAACCGGTCGACGGCGGCCTTCACCTCCATCACGTGGCCGCTGCGCAGGTAGGCCTGGTGCGGCGCGAAGAAGGACAGCGTGTTGTAGCCCCAGTAGTTGCTGAGGCCCTTGTCGATCAGGTGGCGGTCGTTCAGGAAGGCGTGGATCGGCAAGAGCTCGATCGCGGTCACGCCGATCTTGTGCAGATGCTCGATGACGGGCGGCGAGGCGAGGCCAGCAAAGGTTCCGCGCTGGTCTTCGGGCACATCGGGGTGTCGCTGCGTCAGGCCGCGCACATGCGCCTCGTAGATCACCGTGTCCTTCCAGCGCCGCCGGATCGCGCCGCCCACGTCCCAGTCGTAGCTGTTGTCCACCACCACCGACTTGGGCATGAACGGTGCGCTGTCGCGGTCGTCGCGGCTCAGGTCGTCCTCGCCCATCTTGTAGCCGAACAGCGCGTCGTCCCAGGTCAGCGGGCCGAGCAGTTCGCGCGCGTAGGGGTCGAGCAGCAGCTTGGACGGGTTGAAGCGGTGACCCTCCTCCGGCGCGTGGGGCCCATGGACGCGGTAGCCATAGACCTGTCCGGGCCCGACGCCGGGCAGGAAGCCGTACCAGACGCCGCCCTCCATCTCGGGCAGGTCGACGCGGCGCAATTCGCGCTTGCCGGCGCTGTCGAAGAGGCAGAGCTCCACCCGCTCGGCGTGGTCGGAGAAGAGGGTGAAATTGGTGCCTCCCTCTTCCGGGACGGCACCCATGATGTCGGCGCGCGCGGCTTCGAGGTCGAAACCGGCATCGAGGCCCGAGGCGTGGTTCATGCACGCCGGTCCAGTTTCCGCAGGGCGCGGTGCGCGTCGCGTGCAGGCCAGGACCGGACCGCCCGCATCGCGCTGCGCCGGGACAGCATCGCCGGCGTGATCAACGTGGTGCCGCCCGGCGTGACGCGGAACCAGCGCGCGTCCGCCTCCGGGTCCTCGCCCACGACGAGGCCGGGCGGGATCACCGCGCCGGGCGCGACGATCGCGCGTTCCAGCCGGGCGCTTTGGGGGATCGGCGTGCCGCCGAGCAGCACATTGCTGCGGTCGCGGAACCGGCGCAGCGGCGTGCCGGACCCGAGGCGCTGGACATGGGGCAGGGTGCAGGGGCCGGCATCGGCTTCGGCCGGGTAGACGGGAACGGGGCAGTCCGACACCCCTTCCTCGAGCTCGAGCCAGGTGCGGCGGTAGGCGTCGAGCGTGCCCACGTCGCGCCAGTAGAACCGCCCGCCCGCCGGGCCCTTGCGCACCGGAAAGGCCGCGGCCTCGCCCTGCGCCACGGCGGCAGGCAGGATGTCATGGCCGAAATCCTGCCGGCTGCCCGCAGCCTCCATCGCCCCGGGCAGGATGCTGCGCAGCCAGCGCCAGGAAAAGACGTAGATCCCCATGCTGACCAGCGATTTGTCCGGTTCGCCCGGCATCGCGGGCGGGTCGGCGGGCTTTTCCACGAAGTCCAGGATGCGGTTGTCGCCGCGAATGTGCATGACGCCGAAGGGCCGCGCCTCGGCGCGCGGAACGATGTCGGCGGCGACGGTGACGCGCGCGCCCGACGCGCGGTGCGCCGCGATCATCTGGCCCAGGTCCATGCGGTAGATGTGGTCGGCGGCGACCACCACGACCTCGGTGGGCGATTGCGCGTCGATCGCGTCGATGTTGCGGGCGACGGCGTCGGCAGTGCCGCGATAGGGCGCGCCGTCGGCCCCGCAGCGGATCTCGATCTGCCGGAAGGCGGGCCGCCAATACCTTTGAAGATGCCTGTGCAGCGTGTCGGGCCGGTACTGGGTCGCGACGATCAGGTCGGTCAGCCCGGAGCCGGAAAGATTGGCCATCGTCCAGTCGACGATGCGGCGACCGCCGGCGAAGCGGACGGCGGGTTTGCACTCCTGTTCCGTCAATTCGTAGAGGCGCGATCCCTGGCCACCGGCCAGCATGATCGCTGCGACGCGGGAGAGGATTGGGGCAGCGCCTGGAACCATCTTGATCTTCCTTCTGCGGGCACCCGACGGGTGTAGGAAGAACGGCTTTTGACCTCGTCCGGTTCCCTGTCCGCGGACGGCAGAGCGGAAAATTCCGGCCGCCGTCCGTGCGCCTCAGCGCCAGTCGAGCGACAGGGCCGCGGCGCGCGGATCGTCGCCATGGGCTTCCGGCCAGAGGGTGCCGGGCGGCACCGCGCGCCCGTCCCGCACGATGCGCAGCGTCAGGGTATGGGCCTCCGTCCGGCGCTGCAGCGTGAGGAGCGCCCCCTCCTCGGACACATGCGTCTCGGCCCGCTCGAAGAACGCCGCCTTGCGCCCGCGCAGGTCAAGCAACACCCGCGTCAGCCGCGCCTTGCGACCGGCGAAGCCCGGCGCCCGGGCCATGCGGTCGAGCGCAGGGGGCGACACAGGGCGGCGGTTGTCGGGGTCGGTCAGGGCGAAATTCGGCCCGAAGCTTCCCTGGTAGAAATCCGGCACCCCCGGCAGCAGCGCCTTCAACGCTAGTTGCGCCAGCGACAGCGCCTCGCCCCGCGCGATCAGCTCCGCCAGCGCCGGGGGCGGGGTCGCGCGCCAGCGTGCGACGAGGTCGATGACGAAGCCCCGCGCCGCCGCCTCGGCCGCCTCGTCGGGATGGGTCCAGTTCGTCGTCCGCTTGGCCTCGCGCATCGCCTTTACGGCGTGGTCGGCGAGCCGGTCGGCAAGGTCGGGATCGTCCGCGTCCCAGATCGCGAGCGCCGATTGCACCAGATACCAGCGGCGGTTGGCGCTGACCCCATCGGGCTGATCGGCCTGCACCCAGAGGTCGAGGAACGGGTCTGGCAGCTGGCTCATTGCGACGAGCCGCATCCGCGCATCTTCAGAGCGTTTCGTGTCATGCGAGGAGGTCAGCGTCAGCGCCGTATGTGGCCGCGCCTGGGCCCAGGCCTCGAGCCCATACGCGGTCCCCACCGCCGCCTCCGGGTCCGCGCCGACCTCGTTCGCGGCCAGGTAAGCGGTCCAGCGGAACCCGGCGGTGTCCTCGTGCGCCTTGGCCAGCAATGCGCCCGTCACCTGCTGGAACCGGTCGCGGAACGCCGCCTCGGCCCCGGTCCCGGCCGCCACGATCATGTCGCGCAGCCGGTCCACCATCGCACGGCTGCGCAGCTCCTCGGCGGCCGCGTCGGCGACGCCGTGCATCAGCGCGACATCGGCCTCGGGCGTCTCGGTGTCGCTGAAATAGGTCCGGTAGCGCGGGAAGGCGACGAGCAGCGCCAGCACCGCCTCGCGCAGCGTCTCGGCCCCCGGAGCCAGCCGGTCGGTTTCCTCGATGGCGCTGCCGGCCAGTCCGATTAGCTGGTGCAACTCGGCCGCCATTTCCTGCTGCATCACCTCGTGCTTGGCCTCGACCAGCGCGTCGTGAAAGCTGCCCTCGTGCCCCGTCGCCTCCCGCCACGCCGCGACAAACCGCGCGTGGCCCGCGCCGTCGGTCAGCGCCATCGCGATCCGGCGCGCGGCCTCGTAGCCGGTGGTTCCGGCGACCGGCCAGGGCGGCAGCACCTCGTGCCCGGTCAGGATCTTCTCGACCCAGACCGGCGTGTCCCCCACCCGGTCGCGCAGCCGCCGCAGGTAGGCTGCGGGGTCGCGCAGCCCGTCGATGTGGTCGATCCTGAGCCCCGCCACCGCGCCCGAGGCGACCAGCTCCAGCACGCCGCGGTGGACGCGGTCGAAGACCGCCGCGTCCTCCACCCGCAGCCCGATCAGGCCGGTGACGTTGAAGAACCGCCGATGCGTGATGCCGTCGCGCTCGTGCATCCAGGGCACCAGCTGCCAGTGCTGCGCGTCGTGCAGCGCGCGAAGTGTGTCGGCCCCTGATGCCGTGCCGGGCCGGTCGGGGCGGAGCGGCAGGCGCAACTCGTCCGCCACCAGCACCGGCCCGTCCTCGTCGCAGCCGGTGGCGATGCGCCCTTCGGCCAACATTTCCTCGAAGGGCGCGGGGAGGAAGGGCAGCACCAGCGGCCCCGCCGACCAGTCGATGTCGAAGATCGGCGCGGTCGGGCTGCCTTTGCCGTGGCGCAAAACCTCGCGCAGCCAGGGCGTGTCGGTGGAGAACGCCATGTGGTTCGGCACGATGTCGAGGATCAGGCCGATGCCCTGCGCGGCGGCGGCTTCTGCCAACCGGTCGAAGGCGGGCCGCCCGCCGAGAACCGGGTCGATCACCGTGGGGTCGGTCACGTCGTAGCCATGCGTGGAGCCGGGCGCGGCGGCGAAGACCGGCGAGAGGTAGAGATGGCTTATGCCCGTGGCCCGCAGCGCGGGCAGCATCGCGGCTGCGGCGTCGAGGTCGACGCCGTTCCTGAGTTGCAGCCGGTAGGTCGCGACCGGAGCGATCATTGCGCGACCGTCGCGGCGAAGGCGAAGGGGTCGGCACCGCTGCCGATGACGACGTCTGCGCCGGGCAGCGTCCAGGGCGTGTCGGGCGGTGCGCCGAGGTTGGCGCGGATCTCCAGCGTCCCGGCCTCGAACGGCCAGATCCCGTGCATTGCCCGCGCGCCCGTCCGCGTCACCTCCGCCGGTGCGGCCCGGCCTGAGGCGAGCAGAGGCATCACGGCGTTGTGGCGGAACCGCAGGGCCTCCGCGGTGAGGGCCGTCCATGCCTCGGCATCGGGCGGCGGCGATGCGTAGGGGCGCGAGGCCGTGAAGGTTTCCGGCGCAAGCGGGTCCGGCACCGCGCCTGCGAAGCTCTCGAAATCGGCGAACTCGGCGGCGCGGCCCTCGCGCACGGCACGGGCAAGATCACCCTTCAGGTCGGCGAAGAACAGGAACGGCGCGCGCGCCCCGATCTCCTCGCCCATGAACAGCATCGGGATCGCGGGCGCGCAAAGCAGCAGCGCATGCGCCACGCGCATCGCCTCGGGCCCTGCCAGCGCGATCAGCCGCTCGCCTTGCGCGCGGTTGCCGATCTGGTCATGGGTCTGGTTCGAATTCACGAAGGCGGTCGGCGGCAGGTGCCCCGACGGCGCACCGCGCGGGCTGTCGCGGCCGGGTCTCGGCTGGCCTTCCTCTACATGGCCCCGCGCCAGCGCGGTGACGAGATCGGCCATCGGGTCATGAGCGAAGCTGGCGTAGTAGCCGGCGCGTTCGCCGGTCAGCAGGCAATGCACCGCGTGGTGGTAGTCGTCGTTCCACTCCGCCGTCGCCAGCCCCGCCTGCCGCAGGTCCGGCAGGTTGCGCTCGTCCTCGGTGACGATGTGGACGGGCCGATTGAGGTCGCGGGCGCGGATCCGCGCGCAAAGCTCCTCCACGAATGGCGGATCGGACGGATCGTGCAACTGGTGCACGGCGTCGAGCCTGAGCCCGTCGAGGCCGAAATCCTCGATCCACATCAGAGCGTTCTCGATGAAGAAGCGGCGCACCTGCGGCCTGGTGAAGTCGATCGCAGCACCCCAGGGGGTATGCCGGCCCTCGTCGAAGAACTCCGGCGCGATGGCATGGAGATAGGCGCCGTCGGGGCCGAAATGATTGTAGACGACGTCGAGCAGCACCATCAGCCCGGCCTCATGCGCGGCGGTGACGAACCGCGCCAGCGCATCGGGGCCGCCATAGGCCGGGTGGACCGCATAGGGCAGGACGCCGTCATAGCCCCAGCCGCGATCGCCCGCAAACTGCGCCAGCGGCATCAGCTCGACCGCCGTGATCCCGGCCTCGGCCAACGCCGGCAGCCGCAGCGCCGCGGCGTCGAGCGTGCCGTCCTCGGTGAAGAGGCCGACGTGGATTTCGAGGATCACCGCCTCGTGCCAGGGCCGGCCGGGCCAGTGCGGCACCCGCGCCGGGACGCGGAGGAGCGACCAGCCATGCACGTCGCCCTCCTGCGCGCGGGCGGCCGGGTCGGGACAGGTCTGCCCATCGACGCTGAAACGGTAGGCGGCGCCGACCGGCGCTTCGATGGTGCCGCGGTGGACGCCGTCATCGTGACGGCTCAGCGCGGTCTCGCCGTCGCGCGTTTCCACCGTGACGCCGGTTGCTCCGGGCGCCCAGAGCGCCACCGACCAGAGCGGCAGGTCCTCGCCGACCGTTCCCAGCAGCTCCGCCCCCCAGTCCTGAAGGGGGGCGAGGGGGGCAAACTGTCGGGTCATGGTCATTCCGGGGTGGTGCCTTCGTCTGTCCCGCACCGATCGGTGGGTGCAGCGGAAACGCTTCGGTGGCGGCGGAAGTTCCCCGCGACCGGGTATGCGCCTTCACCTCCGCCCGGCGATCGGCTAGGGCCTCGACCTCGTCGAACCTCGGGGCCCTGTCATGCAACCTTGGAACCATCTCGCGACCGCGACGGCGCCCGAGGGCAGCACTCTCCGGCTGCTGCGGCGCGGTGACGAGTTCTCGATCCGGCTCGCGGACGGCAACGAGCTGATGAACAGCCGCCTCGGCGGGTCGGAGGAGGCGCTGGCGACGCTGGCCCTCGACCGTCTCGTGGGGTGCACCGCACCGCGCGTGCTGATCGGCGGGCTCGGCATGGGCTTCACGCTGCGCGCGGCGCAGGCCGTGGCGCCGCGCGAGGCGCGGCTCGAAGTGGCGGAGATCGTGCCGGAGCTGGTCGACTGGGCGAGCGAGCACATGGCCGCGGTCTTCGGCGACTGCCTCGACGACCCGCGGGTGGAGGTCCGGCCGGGCGATGTCGGCGCGATGATCCGCACCGCAACCGGCGCGTTCGACTGCATTCTGCTCGACGTCGACAACGGCCCCGACGGGTTGACCCGCGACGGCAACGACACGCTCTACGGGGTGGCGGGCCTGCAGGCCGCGCGGCGGGCGCTTGCCCCCGGCGGTGTCTTGGCCGTCTGGTCAGCCAGCCGCGACGCCGGCTTCGACAAGCGGCTCGGCCAATGCGGGTTTGACGCCACCACGCACATGGTCCGCGCCGGCCGCAACAAACGCGGCAGCCGGCACACGATCTGGATCGCGGTGCGGCGTTAGGCTCCCGCCTCACTGGATCTCGTTCGAGCGGGGGTCGCGATCGGCCTTGGACACTGCGGCGGTTCCCGCTCGGATGGTGCGCCCGCGAGCCCTGTCTGGATCGCCTGCGGAGCCGCGCGCGCGACGGTGGCATCTAGGCTGGCAGCGCGATCTCGACGTGGAGCGGGCGGTGGTCGGAGGTCTGGCGGATGCCGGCCCCGTCGAGCACGCGGGCCGAGGTGACGCGGGCGGGCGGCGTGACCAGCACCCGGTCGAGCGGCAGGAGCGGTCGGCGCGTCGGGAAGGTCGCAGGCGCGGGGCCGGCAAGGGCCAGTCCCGTCACCCGCCGCGAAAAGGCCAACCCGCCCCAGGGCCGCCATTCGTTCAGGTCGCCGCAGAGGATCGTGGGACGGGCGTCGCGCCGAAACAGGTGCTGGCCCAGCGTCCGCATCTGCGCCGCGCGGAGCGCTTGCGACAGCGACAGATGCATGCCGACCAGCCGCAGCGACTGGCCGTCGCGGGTGAAATCCACAACCACCGCGCCGCGATGGCTATGGCCGGGCAGGTCGATCAGCGCGATCTCCTCGACGCTCGCGCCGGGGTGCAGGAACACGATGGTGCCGAGAAATCCGTGGCTGTCCGCGCCCCAGCGGCTCTCGGAGGTGGCATGGACGCGGCGGAGCCCGCTGCCAGCCTCGACGTGATCTTGATCGAGGATGCCGCGGTGGGGCGGCACCTCCTCGTCGGCCTCGGTCAGAACCAGCGCGTCGAGGCCGGGCGCGCAGACCTCGCCTTGCAGAACGCGCGCGGTGCGCGCCGGATCGACCACGCCGTCATTGCCGCGGCCCCGGTGGATGTTCCAGGTCACGCAGGAAAACGGGGCGTCACGGTCTGCCATGGGCTGCGGTCCTTTCCTCTATCGGCTGGTCACACATAACCCCTGCACAGGCTTTGGGCACCCACCCGGTTGTGGCCCCGCGCAACAGGCACAGGCGGGGTTCACAATATTTTTTCCGGCGCGCGCCCCTCTGGCACTATGTTTTACCGCGCGGATGGCGGAAAACGGATCAGGGACAGGCTTGGGACCGCGCATGAACCTTGTCAGACAATTGCTTCTCGGGCTTGTCGCGATCTGCGCGGCGCTCGGGATATGGGTCGCCTTCGTCCCCTCCGCCGCGCCTTGGCTGGAGCGCGCCGGGATCTACGATCTGCTCGGGATGGAGCCGCCCGCGTCCGAGGCGGCCGAGGGCGGCGGCCGTGGCTTCGGCGGTGGCGCGACGCGGGTCGTGGTCGCGGCGGCGGAAACAGGAGAGGTGAACGCGCGGGTCTCGGCCATCGGCGACGGGCGCGCGGCGCGGTCCGTCACCGTGCGGTCGGAGGCGACGGGCATGATCCGCGAGCTGGCCGTCCTGCCCGGCGCCTATGTCGAGGAAGGCGCGCTGGTGGCGCAGCTTGACGACGACGCGGAGCAGATCGCGCTGGAACGCGCGCGGCTGATGGTGGCCGACGCCACCCGCAACCTCGAGCGGTTCGAGCAGTTGCGCGCCTCGGGCTCGGTGCCGGCGGTGCAGATCCGCGAGGCGGAGCTGGCGCTGCGCACCGCCGAGCTGGAGGTCGACCAGGCCGAGTTCGACCTTGCCCAGCGCCGCATCACTGCGCCCATCGCCGGCTGGGCCGGGCTGCTGGAGGTGGCGCAGGGCGACCGGATCGGCACGCAGGACACCATCGCCGTTCTCACCGACCGCTCCAGCATCCAGATCGATTTCCGCGTGCCGGAACGCTTCATCGGGCAGCTGTCCGTCGGCATGGCGCTGGAGGTGACGCCTCTGGCCCGGCCCGACCAGATGCTGACGGGCGAGATCGTGGCGCTCGACAACGTGGTCGACCGCGCCAGCCGCACGCTGCGGGTCCAGGGCCGGATCGAGAACGAGGATGACAGCCTGCGCGCCGGGCAGGCGTTTTCCGTCGCGCTGTCGTTTCCGGGCGAGACGCTGCCCTCGGTCGACCCGCTGGCGATCCAGTGGTCGGGGTCGGGCTCCTTCGTCTGGGTGGCGCGCGACGGCACGGCCGAGCGGGTGCCGGTGGTGATCCGGCAACGCAACAGCGACAGCGTGCTGGTCGAGGGCGCGCTGGAACCGGGCGAGGCCGTGATCATCGAAGGCGTCCAGACGCTGCGCCCCGGCGCCGGGATCGAGATCGTCGCGGGCGTCGCGGCGCGGGCCGCGCCGGTGACGGAAGAGGATGCCTGACCCCCGCCCGCTGAAAGGGACCGCGCGATGAAGCAGACCACCGCAGAACTGGCCGGCCGCTCGGGCACCGCGCTTTTCGTGCGCCGCCCGATCCTCGCCTTCGTGCTGAGCGCGCTGATCGTGATCGCGGGCCTGGCGAGCCTGCTAGGCGTCGAGGTGCGCGAATTGCCCAACGTGGACCGGCCGGTGATTTCCGTCACCACCGAGTTTCCCGGCGCCTCGCCCGAGACCGTCGACCAGGAAATCACCAGCCGGATCGAGGGTGCGGTGGGCCGCGTGGCAGGCGTGCGCTCGATCTCGTCCAACTCGCGCTTCGGGCGCAGCCGGGTGACGCTGGAGTTCGCCGAGAACGCCGATATCGACGTCGCCGCCACCGACACGCGCGACGCTGTGGCGCGGATCCAGAACGGCTTGCCCGACGGCGCCGAGACGCCGCGGATCGTGAAGGCCGACGGCGACGCGCAGCCGGTGGTGCGCATCGCCGTCACCTCGAGCACGCGCAGCGCGCAGGACCTGACGCGGCTGGTGGAGGACGAAATCGCCGACCGCCTCATCTCCATCGACGGGGTGGCGGATCTGCAGGTCTACGGTGACCGGCTGCCGATCTTCCGCGTCGACATCGACCTCATGGAACTGGCGAGCCGGGGCCTGACGCTGGCCGATCTGCGGGGTGCGCTGGCCGATGTCGCCTATGACGCGCCGGCGGGCGACCTGAGCGGCGACCGGCAGTCGATCAACGTGCGCACCACCGCCGCCGTGGTCTCGCCCGAGGCGTTCGAGGCGCTGGTGATCCGCGACAATGTCCGCGTGGGCGACGTGGCCCGCGTCACGCTCGGCCCCGCGCCGAACGAGACCATCCTGCGCGCCAACGGCGAGACGGGCCTCGGCCTCGGGGTCGTGCGGCAGGCGACGAGCAACACGCTGGCGATCTCCAACGGGGTGCGCGCGGCGATCGAGGACCTGCGCGCCTCGCTGCCCGAGGACGTGAACATCTTCATCACCTCCGACGACGCGGTGTTCATCAGCGGCTCCATCGAGGAGGTGCTGAAGACGCTTCTCTTGGCCGTCGCCATCGTGGTCGTCGTGATCTTCCTGTTCCTGCGCGATATTCGCGCCACGCTGATCCCGGCTTTGACCATGCCCGTGGCGCTGATCGGGACGCTGGCCGCGATCTACCTCGTGGGCTTTTCCGTCAACATCCTGACGCTGCTGGCGCTGGTGCTGGCGACCGGCATGGTGGTGGATGACGCCATCGTGGTGCTGGAGAACATCGTGCGCCGCAGGGCCGAGGGGATGGGGCCAAGGGCTGCCGCCGTGCTGGGCACGCAGCAGGTGTTTTTTGCCGTCGTCACCACAACCGCGACGCTCGCCGCCGTCTTCGTGCCGCTCTCCTTCCTGCCGGGGCAGGCGGGAGGCCTCTTCCGCGAATTCGGCTTCACGCTGGCGATCGCGGTCGGCCTCTCTTCGGTCGTGGCGCTGTCGCTCTGTCCCGTCCTTGCCAGCCGTATGCTGCAGGCGGAGGATACCGGCGCCAGCGGCGGCTTCTTCGGCTGGCTCGGCGACAGGCTGGCGGCGCTCTATGCCTGGACGCTGGCGGCCGCGCTGAACAATGCCTTTGTCGTGGTGCTGGTCGCCGCGCTCTTTGCCGGCACCGCCGCGATGATGGCGACGGGCATCCGTCAGGAGCTGACCCCGCCCGAGGACCGGGCCGTGGCGCTTCTGTCGGTGTCCGCGCCGCAGGGCGTGTCGCTGGAATACACCGCCGCCAAGATGCGCGAGATCGAGGCGTTGATGCAGCCGCTGAGGGACAGCGGCGAGATCAGCAATCTGTTCTCGATCAGCGGCACCGGCTCGGGCTCGCGCGGGTTCATGGTAATGACGCTGGCGCCCTGGAACGAGCGCGCGCGCAGCCAGCAGGAGATCGTGGGAGAGATCAACGCGGCGCTGCAAGGCGTGGTCGGCGTGCGCGCCTTCGCGATCCAGCCCAATTCGCTCGGCATCCGCGGGGCCGGGCGCGGGCTGACCTTCGCGCTGACCGGCAATGATTACGGCCAGTTGGAGGAGGTGGCCGAGGAACTGGTTCGCCGGATGGGCGAAAACCCCGGCTTCGGTCAGGTGCGGCTGGAATACGAGACGACGCAACCGCAGCTCTTCATCGAGATCGACCGCACCCGCGCCTCGGACCTGGGGGTGGAGATCACCGGCCTTGGCGATGCGCTGCGGGCCGTGCTCGACGGGCGCAGCGTGGGCTCGGTCTTCCTCGACGACACCAGCTACGACATCCAGATGCTGTCGACCGCGACGCCGGTGAATGACCCCGGCGATCTGGAAAACGTCTTCGTGCAGGCGGGGGACGGCCAGATGATCCCGCTCTCGTCCTTCGTGCGGTTGGAGGAACGCGCGGTCGCGCCGGAGCTGGAGCGCGAGGGGCAGAACCGCTCGGTCGAAATTTCCGCTGGGCTGACCGACGCGATGCCGCTGGGTGCCGCGCTGGCCGAGGTGCAGGCCATCGCTGGCGAGGTGCTGGAGCCGCAGAACCAGATCGTGCCGCTGGCCGAGGCGGCGACGCTGGACGAGACCTCCTCCGGTCTGCTCCTGACCTTCGGCTTCGCGATCCTCGTCGTGTTCCTGGTGCTCGCGGCGCAGTTCGAGAGCTTCATCTCGGCGGTGGTGGTGATGGCGACGGTGCCGCTCGGCATCGCCTGCGCGCTGATCGCGCTGGTGCTGACGGGGCTGAGCCTGAACATCTACAGCCAGATCGGGCTGGTGATGCTCATAGGCATCATGGCGAAGAACGGCATCCTGATCGTGGAATTTGCCAACCAGCTGCGCGACGCGGGGCAAAGCGTGCATGACGCGATCCTGAACGCCAGCACGATCCGCCTGCGCCCGGTGATGATGACGATGATCTCGACCGTGCTGGGGGGCGTGCCGCTGATCCTGTCGTCGGGCGCGGGGGCCGAGGCGCGCGAGGCGCTGGGCTGGGTGATCGTCGGCGGGCTGGGGCTGGCCACGCTGTCGACGCTCTACCTCACGCCGGTGGCCTATCTGCTGCTGGCGCGGTTCTCGGTCCCCAAGGTCGAGGAGGAAAGCCGGCTGATGCGCGAGCTTGACGCCGCTGTGCGGCGGCCGGTCGGGGACGGGCCGGCGGCCTAGACCGGCGCGGCTGCGGCCAAGTTCGGACTTCACTTGCCGGGGTCCGGCTGCCAGAAAGGTGACAAAACACCAGACCGAGGCCGGACCATGCACCGCACCACATTCGCCGCCCTTCTCGCCCTTCTCGTCACCTCCGCCTGCGTCGCCACCGGCACCCGCACAACGGTCGAGGGGGCAGGGCCGGACGATCTTCTGAAGCTGCGCGCGGGTCCGGGCCTGAACTACAACGTGATCCTCGGCCTGCCCGACGGCACCCGCCTCATCCGCCGCGACTGCGTGACCGAACTGGGCCAGCTCTGGTGCCAGGTCTCGCTTGCCGACGCGCCGGGGATCACCGGTTATGTGGCGGAGGACTACCTGTCGGGGCGGTGAAGGTCGCTCAAGATCTCGCCGCCGAACACGACGGGCGGGAACGGGCCGGGCTTTGATCGCGGATTGCCACAAAACTGTTGCACAAGAGCGGCACACGCACCTGACTATCGCGAACTGTCCGGGTTCGCCCCCCTGCGACGAGATCATCCGTCATGCCGCCTGCCTTGCCCCAGTTCTCGATCGTCATTCCGGCACGGAACGAGGCGGCGAACATCGCGCGCCTGATCGACGAGATCGCGGCGGTCTGCGCGCCGCTGGGCAGCTACGAGATCGTGGTGGTCGACGATGCGTCGGAGGACGGGATGCGCGCGGTTCTCGACAAGAAGCTGGGCGAGGGTCTGCCGCTCACGGTCCTGCGCCACGACCGGCCCGGCGGGCAATCGGCGGCGCTGCACAGCGGGGTGACGGCGGCGCGGGGCGGGGTCATCTGCACACTCGACGGCGATGGCCAGAACCCGCCGGCGGAGTTGCCGAAGCTGCTGGCACCCTTCGCTGCCGATGCCGAGGAAACACTGGGGCTGGTGGCGGGGCAACGTCTCAACCGGCAGGATACCTGGACCAAGAAGGCCGCCTCCCGCTTTGCCAACCGCCTGCGCGGCGCGCTGCTGCGGGATGGCACGCGCGACACCGGCTGCGGGCTGAAGGCGTTCCGGCGCAAAGCCTACCTGGGCCTGCCGTTCTTTCGCAACATGCACCGCTACCTGCCGGCGCTGTTCCTGCGCGATGGCTGGCGCATCATGCATGTCGACGTGGCCCATGCGGAACGGTGGGGCGGGCAATCTCATTATACCAACATCGACCGCGCGCTGGAGGGTCTGTTCGACCTGGCCGGGGTCGCCTGGCTGATCCGGCGCCGCAAATCCTGCCGGGTCGAAAGCCAGACCCGCGCGGCAGAAGCGGAGGATCGCACATGGATGTCCTGATGTCCCTGTTCAGGGTCGACAGCCGGGGCGAGGCGCTCTGGGTGTTGTTCGGGTTTCTCGCGCAAGCCATGTTCATGATGCGCTTTCTGGTGCAGTGGATCGCGTCGGAACGCGCGCGGGCCTCGATCATGCCGGTGGCGTTCTGGTATTTCTCGCTGGCGGGCGGAGTGATGCTGCTGTCCTACGCGGTGTACCGGCAGGACCCCGTTTTCATCATGGGGCAGGCGCTGGGGCTGGTGATCTACATCCGCAACCTGTGGCTGATCCACGCGGGCAAGATGCCGGAGCAGGCACCGCCGAAGTGACGGCCCTGCGTCACCCGCCTTCGGCCGGGGACAGGAACAGGTGGAAGCGGATGTCGCGGCCATTGCCGAAATTGAACAGGTCAAGCTCGTCATAGGCCACGAGGTCGGGCTGCAGGGCGGTGAATTCCGGCAGCTCATCCCCGGTGATCGCGGCCAGGATGCAGCCGCCTTGCCCGATGCGCTCGGCGATGTCGGCGGCGCTGTCGAAAGATACCTCGCGGCGGGTCAGGAACAGCAGCGACGCCTCCCGGTAGCCCGCGACCCACAGCGTGCAGTCCGGGTGCGCACGCGCCTGATCCGCCAGCGCGACGGAGGGCCAGACCCGCTCCATCCGGGCGAGGCTGGGGTAGAGCGCCGTGGCCATCGCGAGGCTCGTGGCCAGTGCGGCGAGGCCAAGTCCGTGCCAGGCCTGCCGGGACAGCATCAGCCACACCAGCGGCACGGCCACGACCACCCCCAGCGCGCCGAGCCAGAAATACACCCCGACCTCGGAGCGCAGATGCTGCGCGCTGAAAAGGAAGGCGCCCAGAACCAGGATGCCCACGCCGCCGACCGCGGCACTGACCCAGAGCGCGGCGCGGGGCATGCGCTCGTCCTGCCGCGCACGCTCCAGCGCCCAGACGGCCGTGATCGCCAGCGCCGGGTAGGCGGGCATCGTGTAATGCGGCAGCTTGGTCGAGGCGATCTCGAAGGCGAACCACATCGGCAGAACCCAGGCCGCCGCCAGCTGCACCCAGAGCGCGCGGCGGGCACGCCAGATCGTGGGAAGCGCGGCGGCGAAAACCATCGACCCGGGCCAGAACGTCACCCAGAACAGCAACGTGTAGGTGCCGAAAGGCGCGCCGTGGCTTTCCTGTTCCTCGTGCAGCTTGCCGAGGAAATCGCGCATCAGCGACGCCTGCCAGAACTCCCCCCCGCTGCGGAGCGTGATCGCGACGTACCAGGGCAGCACCAGCGCCAGGAAGACCACAAGGCCGGGGCCAGGCCGCAACCGCCAGAGCGGCGCAAGCGATCGCGCGCGCAGGCACAGGAACGCGAGCAGCGGCAGGACCACGAGGAAGACGATGGGCCCCTTCACCAGCACGGCCAGCGCCATGCCACCCCAGAAGGCCGCGATGCCGCCGGGGCCGATCCTCCCGGCCCTGCCGTCGTCGAGCGCGCCCCGCAGCAGCACGTATTGCGGCAGCAGGATCAGGAACAGGAGCATGGCGTCGGTCTTGCCGATCCGCGCCTCGGCCCCCAGCACCAGCGTGGCCCCCATCAGCGCCGCCGCGGCGAAGGCGGTGGGGCGCGCCAGCACAAGCCGCCCGATCAGGTAGGTCATGAAGACCGCGCCGAGCGCCCCGACCAGCGACACTGCGCGGTAGCTCTGCACCGCCTCGGGCGCCCCGATCAGCGCGGCCATGCCCGCCTGCATCCAGTAGATGCCCACCGGCTTGTTGTAGCGCGCGTCGTCGCCTAACCGCAGGTCGACGAGATCGCCGCTGTCCAGCATCTGAGCCGAGGTCTGGACGAACCGCGCCTCGTCGCGGTCGACGATGGGCAGGCTGAAGAATCCCGGCACAAAGCACAGCAAGGACAGCGCCAGAAGCGCCGCGAGCCAAGATCGATCCTGAACTGTCTGTCTCATCGGCCCGCTCGCTAAAATCGATCTGCACTGCAGATGTCACGAATACACTACAGTTTTTCGACATGACTTTTCGCAGCAGGGACAATTTCGGGGTCCCCGCAGGGCGACCGTTCCGATGCAGCAAGCGGGCAACGCGGCCTTCCGCGCGACCCCACCGGATCGTGCAAGCCGGGCGCGCCGGTACAAGGCCGCGTCCTAATCGCTGAGCGGGTGGTGGCAGGCGACGACGTGGCGGCCGCCACGTTCGGTCAGGCGCGGTACCTCGTCGGCGCAAAGCTCGGTGGCGTAGGGGCAGCGCGCGCGAAAGGCGCAGCCGCTGGGCGGGTTCAGCGGATCGGGCAGGTCGGTGTCGTTGCCTTCGGGCGCGGTCAGCGGGCGGCCCACCACCGGCGCGCTGTCGGCCAGCAGCTTGGTGTAGGGGTGGCGCGGGCTGGCGAAGATATCTTCCGCGCGGCCAAGCTCCACCACCGAACCGAAATAGAGCACCGCGATGCGGTCCGACACCGCCTCCACCACCGCGAGGTCGTGGGAGATGAAAAGATAGGTCAGGTCGAGCCGCGCCTTCAGGTCGGCCAGCAGGTTCAGCACCTGCGCCTGAACCGACACGTCCAGCGCCGACACCGGCTCGTCGAGGATCAGGATGCGCGCCTCGGCGGCCAGCGCGCGGGCGATGCCGATGCGCTGCGCCTGCCCGCCGGAGAACTCGTGCGGGTAGCGGTCAAGGAAGTCTTCGCGCAGGCTGACGGTCTCGAAGATCTCCGAGATCCGCGCGGCGCGTGCCGTCTTGTCCATCCCGTGCAGCAGTTTCAGCGGCGCCGACATGATCTGGCGGATCGTCTTGCGCGGGTTCAGGCTGCTGATCGGGTCCTGGAAGACGTACTGGATGCGCTTGCCGAAGATCGCGGGGTCGGCGTTGTCCAGCGCCTCCCCCTCGATCTCGATCGTGCCGGTGGTGGGCGCGAGCAGCCCCACCAGCATGCGCGCGAGCGTGGACTTGCCGCAGCCGGATTCGCCCACGATGCCAAGGGTTTCCCCCTTCGCCACGTCGAGCGTCACGGGATGAACGGCGCGCACGCCCATGCGCTCGCCACCAAAGAGGCTGCGGCCCAGCGGAAAAGTCTTCGACAGGTCGTCGAGGCGGAGGGCGGGGACGGTCATTCGGCAGCCTCCGGCTGTTCGACGGGGTAAAGGCAGCGAAGCGCGCGGTCGCCCTCGGGCTCCAGCGCGATCTCGCCCGCGCGGCACTCGGGACGGGCGCGGTCGCAGCGGGGCGCGAAGGCGCAGCCGGGCGGCAGGTCGTTCACAGGCGGCGGCAGGCCGGGGATCGCCTCCAGCCGACGCCGCCCGCCGCCGAGTTCCGGCACGCAGGCCATCAGCCGTGCGGTGTAGGGGTGGCGCGGCGCGTCGAGGATGGCGCGCGTCGGCCCTTCCTCCACGATCCGGCCGGCGTACATCACCGCGACCCGGTCGCAGAGCTGGCCGACCACGCCGAAATCATGGGTGATGAAGACGATGGCGAGGCCACGCTCGCGCCGCAGATCGTCGAGCAGCGACAGGATTTGCGCCTGCACGGTGACGTCGAGCGCGGTGGTGGGTTCGTCGGCGATGATCACCTCGGGGTCGTTGGCCATCGCCATCGCGATGCCGACGCGCTGACGCATGCCGCCCGACATCTCGTGCGGGTAGTCGTCGATGCGCGCCTGCGCGTTGGGGATGCGGACGGCCTCCAGCAACTCGACGGCCTTATTGCGGCCTTCGTCCCGACCGATGGAGCGGTGGCTGGAAATCGCCTCGATCAGCTGGTCGCCGACGCGGTAGAGCGGGTGCAGCGTCGCCTGCGGGTCCTGGAAGATATAGGCGACCTCGCTGCCGCGGAGCGTGCGCAGCTTGCGGTAGGGCGCGCCGACGAGGTCTTCGCCCCGGTAATGCACCGAGCCACCGGTGATGAGGCCGGGGGGCGAGGCGACGAGGCCCATGACCGACAGCGCCGTGACGGATTTCCCCGAGCCGCTTTCGCCGATGATGCCGAGGCATTCGCCGGGCTTCACAGACAGGCTCACGCCACCGACGGCGCGGTAGACCCGGTCCTTGACGTGGAACTGCGTCTGCAACGCGTCGAGCGTCAGGATGACGTCCTGGTGCTGCGGCGCGGGCTCGCGGTCCTTGGCCACCAAAGTCGCGGGCAGCGGCCGGTTCAGCGCGCCGGACTTCAGCCGCGGGTCGAGCGCGTCGCGCACGCCGTCGCCGAGCAGGTTGATGGCCATCACGATCACGAGGATCATCAGGCCCGGCACGATCGAGGTGTGCGGGTTGGTGATGAGCGCCGAGCGCGCCTCGCCCAGCATCGAGCCCAAGTCTGCGACGGGCGGCTGCGAGCCGAGGCCGAGGAAGCTGAGGCCCGCGGTCTCCAAAATCATCCAGCCCACCGTCGTGGACATTGCAATGACGATGACGGGGATCACGTTGGGCAGGATCTCGGTCAGGATGATCCGCAGGTCCGACATGCCCGACAGGCGGGCGGCATCGACATATTCCTTGTGCGCGATACCGACGGTGATGCCCCTGATGTTGCGTGCGAAAAACGGGATGTTGACGGCCGCGACCGCGATCAGCGCGTTGATGAGGCCGGGACCGAGGGCGGCCACGATGGCGAGCGCGAGCAAGATGTAGGGAAACGCCATCAGCATGTCGACGCCGCGCATGATGACGTTGTCGGTGCGCCCGCCGTAGTAGCCCGCGATGATGCCGATGGCCGCGCCGATCGTGGCGGCGATGAGCGCGGCGGCAAAGCCCACGGCGAGGCTGAGGCGCGTGCCCCACATCAGGCGCGACAGCAGATCGCGGCCGAGGTGATCGGTGCCGAGCAGCGCACCCTCGGAAAACGGCGGCACGAAGCGGTTGCCGGTATCGGTGACGTTCGGCGGCGCGAGCGGCAGGAGCGGCGTCACCAGCGCAAGAGCCACCACGACGCCCATCACGACCAGGCCCGCCAGCGCAAGCTGGTTGCGCGCGAGGAGGCGGAGGAAGCTCACGTCTTGATCCTCGGGTCTAGAAGGCTTTGCGCGACGTCGACCACGATGTTGAAGAAGACGTAGCAGGCCGCCACGACCACGACGCCGCCCTGCACCAGAAGGATGTCGCGGCGCAGGATCGCGTCGACCAGCATCCGGCCGATGCCGGGCCATTGAAACACGACCTCGATATAGACCGCGCCCGACAGCACGAAGCCGGCCTGGATGCCGAGGACCGGGATGATCGAGACCATCGCGGCGCGGAGCGCGTG
>CAKZPN010000061.1 GCA_937139335.1 uncultured Roseicyclus sp.
AGCAGCGCCGACAGCATCTGCCCGGTCGCGTTCATGTCGTTGTCGATCGCCTGCTTGCCGCAGAGCACGAGGCCGGGGGCCTCCTCCTCGACGATCCTGGCGAGGATCTTGGCGACGGCCAGCGGCTCGATGTCCTTGTGCACGTCGTCGGAGGCGACCACGAGAATGGCGCGGTCGGCCCCCATCGCGAGCGCGGTCCGCAGCGTCTCCTGCGCCTGCTTCACGCCGATCGAGACCGCGATGACCTCCTCGGCCTTGCCGGCTTCCTTCAGGCGGATCGCCTCCTCGACGGCAATCTCGTCGAACGGGTTCATCGACATCTTCACGTTGGCGAGATCGACACCGGACCCGTCCGCCTTCACGCGGACCTTCACGTTGTAATCGATCACGCGCTTCACAGGCACCAATACCTTCATCGCGTCTCTCCTCTCCTTCGGCGCAAGAGGCGCCGCCCCGACGCGCGCCCGCACCGCAAACCAGTAATCTAGCGTACGATAATCAAGAGGGCCGAAAACGCAAGGGCTGGTTCACGACGGCTCTGCGTTCGGCCCGCCAGACCGCCGGCCCAGCGACACTGCGCCGTTGAACGTGCGCGAAACGGTTCGCTCATGTTCGAGCGCGTCAGCGAAAGGCTTGCCGAAGCCATCGTCGATCAGGGCCTTGATCGCGGCGACTGCTGCGGGGCTTGCGGCGGCGATGCGGGACGCGAGTTCGAGCGTCTCGGCCAGAAGGTCATCGCCCGGCACGACCCGCGTCACGAAGCCGAGCGCCGCGGCCTCGCCCGCGGTGACGCGCCGGGCGGTCAGCGAGATTTCCTTGGCGGTGCCGGGACCGACGATGCGGGACAGCCGTTGCGACAGGCCCCATCCGGGCAGGAGGCCGACCTGGACATGGGTGTCGGCGAAGTAGGCGCTTTCCGCGGCCAGCACGATGTCGCAGGCGAGCGCGATCTCGAACCCCCCGGTCACCGCCGGGCCGTTCACCGCGGCGATGATCGGCTTGCGCAGCGCGGCGATGGCCCCGCCGAGATCGGCGCCCGCGATGTCTTCCGTCACGGAGGCCTGCGACGTCGCCAGCTCCCGCACATCCAGACCGGCGCAGAAGGCGCGGCCGACGCCGGTCAGCACGATCACGCGCACCGTCTCGTCCCGGTCGAGGTCTCCGAGCGTTCGCACCAGCGCCAGCCGCAGCGCACGATCCAGCGCGTTCAGCGCCTGCGGACGGTTCAGCCGCAGGATCGCGACGTGGTTGGCAATATCGACCAGCAGGGCATCATCGGACATGGGTCGCTCCTCAGCCGATGGTCCGGTCGCGGCCCTGCCACCAGGGCGCCCGCAGCTCGGCCTTCTGGATCTTCCCAGCCGGGCCGGTCGGCAGGGGCCCGGCGCTGAAGCTGACAGACTTGGGGCATTTGTACGCGCCGATCAGGCCGCGACAATGGGCGATCAGCTCGGCCTCGGTGGCGGCGCTGCCGGCGCGCGCGACGACGACGGCATGAACGGCCTCGCCCCACGCGTCGGAGGGGATGCCGATGACGGCGGCCTGCATCACGGCCGGATGGCTGTAAAGCGCGCGTTCCACCTCGATAGAATAGACGTTCTCACCGCCGGTGACGATCATGTCCTTCACCCGGTCGACCACGTAGAGATAGCCGTCGGCGTCCAGCCGGCCGGCGTCGCCCGAATACATCCAGCCGCCCTTCAGCGCAGCCGCGGTCTGGTCGGCTTTGCCGAGGTAGCCGTCCATGAGGTAGTCCGACCTGATCACGATCTCGCCAAGCTCTCCTGCGGGAAGCGGGGTGCCGTCAGGGTCGCAGATGCGAAGCTCCACCCCGGGCGCGGGCTGGCCACAGGACAGGATGCGATGCGCCTGCGGCCCGTCGAAGACATGGTCGCGCCAGCGCAGCATCGTCGCGAAGCCGCCGGTTTCGGTCATGCCGTAGATCTGGTAGAACCGCCAGCCGGGCAGTTTCCGCGCTGCCTCCTCGGTCAGTTCGCGCGGCATCGGCGAGCCGCCGTAAACCAGCGTCCGCAGGCTCGACAGGTCGTATCGCGCGAAATCGGGGTGGTTCAGCATCATGGTGATCATCGTCGGCACCATGACGGCGTTCGTCACCTTGTGATCGCTGATCGCCTGCATCATCGCCACCGGCTCGAACTTCGGAAGGACGACATGGGTGCCGCCCGACAGCGTGATGTAGAGCGCGGCATTGGCGGCGGAAAAGTGGAAGAAGCCGCCGACATAGGCGAAGCTCAGATCCTCGGTGTCGGGCAGCATGGCAAGATAGGCGACCGCGCCCTGGCACAAGGCCTGGTGGGAAAAGACGACGCCCTTGGGGTCGCCCGTCGTGCCGCCGGTGTAGAACACGGCCCAGGTGTCGTCGCCCGCACGTCCCGCGTCCGGGCCGGCGTCAGCGCGCGCGATGAGGTCTTCGTAGCCGAGCATTCCCTCGGGCGTGCCGCTGTCGCCGATGTGGATGATCGCCTTGAGGTCGAAGTCCCGCGCCATCGTGCGGGCCTGATCGACGAAGGCGTCATCGACGATCAGGATGCGGGCAGCGCAATCCCGCAGGGCGTAGGCGTTTTCGGCCCCGGACCAGCGCACGTTCATCGGCGCGAAGGCCCCGCCGGCCCAAGGGATGGCGAAGAAAAGTTCCAGGTAGCGGTCGGAATTCATCGCGAGGACGGCGACGAAATCACCGTGTTCGATGCCGAGCGCCCGCAGCGCGGTGCCGGCGCGGGCGACCCTGTCGGCGGTCTCGGACCAGGTGCGGCCGCGGTCGCCGCAGATGGTCGAGGCACCGCCCGGATTGAGCACGCAGGCCTGTTGCAGAAGTTGTGTCGCGCGCATCCCGATGCCCCTCCGCTTGCCGGTTGACCCCGCAAGGATATCGTACCATGTTCGTACAGTAAACTAACGTACGAAAATTCGCATGACATCTTCAGGACCACTCCACGACGTCAGGGTCGTCGAACTGGCCGCGCAGGGGCCCGGCCCCTTCACGGGCGGCCTGCTGGCCGATTTCGGCGCGGATGTCGTCATCATCGACCGCCCGCCCGGCATGACGCCTCCTCCGGGGCCGCCGCGCAGCCACGACGCGTACAACCGCAACAAGCGGTCCGTGGCGCTCGACCTGAAGTCCGAGGCGGGCCGCGCGATGGCGCTGGCGCTGATCGCGAAGGCCGACGTCTTCATCGAAGGCTACCGGCCCGGCGTCGCCGAACGATTGGGGCTCGGGCCGGCGGATTGCCACGCGATGAACCCCGCCTTGGTCTACGGTCGGATGACCGGCTGGGGGCAGGACGGCCCGTTGGCGCAGGAAGCCGGACACGACATCAACTACCTGGCCCTGTCCGGCGCACTCGGCTCGATCGGGGCACCGGATACGCCGCCGCCGCCGCCGTTGAACCTTGTCGCGGACCTCGGCGGCGGGGCGATGTACCTGGCCTTCGGTCTCATGGCCGCCCTGACGGAAGCGCGCAGGACGGGGCATGGGCAGGTGGTCGACGCGGCGATGATCGACGGCGTGGCCCACCTGATGTCGATGTTCCAGTCATTCCGCCAACTCGGCACCTGGACCGACCGGCGGCAGGACAACATCATCGACGGCGGCGCGCCGTTCTACGGCACCTACGAGACCGAGGACGGGAAATACGTCGCCGTGGGCGCAATCGAGCCCGTGTTCTGGGCGGCCCTGCTGGCCGTGCTCGAAATCGACCTCGCGACCTTCCCAGACCAGATGGACCGCGCCGCCTGGCCCGAGATGCGCGCGCAACTGGCCGAGGCGTTCCTGACGCGGACCCGCGACGACTGGGTGATGCGGGCGGCCGGCACGGATGCGTGCCTCGCACCGGTCCTGACCATGGACGAGGCCTGGACGCATCCGCAGATGACCGCCCGCAACACCTTCGTGGAGTTCGGGGGGCTGACGCATCCGGCCCCGGCCCCGCGCCTGTCCCGCACACCCGGACAGTTGCGCCGCCCCGCCCCGGAACCGGGCGCCCATCGCGCCGAGGTGCTGCGGGACTGGGGCCTCGGCGACGAGGGCACCGCGTGATCTGGTCGGAGGACCACCTTGCGCTGAAGGACGCCGCCGAGCGTTTCGCGCGCGACGTGCTGCGCCCTGGGTACCAGAAGCGGGAGAGGGCGCCGCTGGACCGAGACCTCGTGCGCGAGATGGGCAGCCTCGGGTTTCTGGGCACCGACCTGCCGACGGAGATGGGCGGCCTGGGCGAGTCGAGCCTTGTCACCGGCCTGGTCGCAGAGGCGCTGGCCTACGGCGATTTCAACATGTCAGCGATCCCGGTGAACGTGTCACTGAACGCCGCGGTCCTGGTCCGCCACGCGCCGCCCGACATCGTCCGGGAATGGGTGCCGCGCCTGATCTCGGGCGAACTGGTGATGGCGATCTGCCTGACCGAGCCGCGGGGCGGATCGGACGCCGCGAACCTCGAGCTGCGCGCCAAGCGGCGCGGGTCGGACTACGTCCTGACGGGCGAGAAGACGTCGATCAGCTTCAGCGACAGCGCGGATGTCTTCCTGGTTTTCGCTCGCACCGGGCCGGAGCCTGGCGCGCGGGGCGTCTCCGCGTTCTTTCTGCCCAAGGACACCAAGGGCATCGTGCGGCTTCCTTTCGACGACGTGGGCCACAGGCTCGTCGGGCGCGGCTCGCTGTTCTTCGAGGATGTCGTCGTGCCGGAGGCGTTCCGGCTTGGCGCGGAGGGGAGCGGCTTCACGCAGGTGATGCAGGGCTTCGACTATTCCCGCGCGCTGATCGCGCTGGAGTGCTGCGGGGCCGCGCAGGCGTCCCTCGACGAGACCTGGGCCTATGTGAAGGAGCGTGAGGCCTTCGGTCGGCCGATCGGGCAATTTCAGGGCGTGACATTCCCTTTGGCCGAGGGCGAAAGCCATATCGCCGCGATCCGCCAGCTTGCCTACCACGCGCTGGATCTGCGCGAGGCCGGGCTGCCGCACACGGCCGAGGCGGCGATGTGCAAGTGGATGGGGCCGAAATACGCCTTCGAGACGATCCACAACTGCCTGCTGATGACGGGGCACTACGGCTATTCGCACGATCTTGCCCACCAGCAGCGGCTGCGCGACGTGATGGGGCTGGAAATCGGCGACGGCACCGCGGGCATCATGAAACAGGTCATCGCGCGTGGCCGGATCGGCCGCGCGGCGGTGCCGTATTAAACGATCTGGATCAGGCGCTTGCCAAGGTTGCGGCCAGCGTAGAGGTCGGCGATGGAGCCCGGCGCAAGCTCGATCCCGGTCTTGATCTCGAGCCGCAGGTCGATCTGGCCCGAGGCATGCCAGGCGGCCAGATCTTCGGCGGCGGCGGCGAAATGCGCGGCATGGTCGAAGATGACGAAGCCCGACCAGATCAGGCGGCGTGTCAGAACCTCCCGCTCGGCGCGGGGGCCGGTGGGCGGCGGGGTCCAGCTGGCGACGGAGGCGGTTCCGCATTGCACCACGCGGCCGCCGACGGACATCTGGCGGAGCGCGGCATCGAGGATCGCGCCGCCGGTGTTGTCGAAGAAGATGTCGATCCCCTCGGGCGCGGCGGCCTTCAGCGCCTCGGGGACGTCAACGGACTTGTAGTTCAGCGCGACGTCGTAGCCGTAGACCTCGCGGCACAGGGCAGCCTTTTCGTCGGACCCGGTGAGCCCGATGGTGCGACAGCCAAGCGCCTTGCCGATCTGGCCGACAAGGCTTCCGACGCCGCCCGCGGCCGTCGAGACTGCAAGCGTATCACCGGTTCCGGGGCGCCCGAGGCGGGTGAGCGCCAGGTGCGCAGTCAGCCCGTTCAGACCCAGCAGCCCCGCGAACTGCGCCAATGGCAGCGCGCGGGTCGCGCGTGTCATGATCGCCTCGGGCCTTGCGACGCAGAAATCCTGCCAGCCGAACCAGCCGTAGAGGAAATCTCCCTCGGAGATGCCCTCGGCCCGGCTCTGGTCAACCCGCGCGACCGCCAGGGCCCGCATCGGATTGCCGAGCGGGACAGGCTGGGAGTAATTGGCCTCGGACGAGGCCCAACCGCGCTGCGCCGGATCGACCGACAGGTAGATGTTGCGGACGAGGAATTCGCCCGGTCCGGGGACGGGAACCGATGCCTCGGCAATCGTGAAATGCCGCGCCTCCGGGATGGCCTCCGGGCGACCGGTCAGCAGAACCTGCCGGTTAAGGTCGCGGGGCCGGATCGGGGGAATGTCGGTTGGACCGGACATGGGCATGTCTCCTCAGTGGGCGTGTAGAACCCGGCCGCCGCAGGCGGAAATGACCTGGCCCGTCACATAGGCCGACAGATCGGTGACGAGGAACTCCAGCACCCCGGCCATGTCCTCGGTGGTGCCGAAGCGGCGAAGCGCGATGGCCTCGCGGTCGCTGTCGCCGCCAAGCTTCGTCGCCGGGTCGATCTTCGCCATGCGCGCTGACTGCACGATGCCCGGCGCGATGGCGTTCACCCGGATTCCGCTCGGGCCGAGTGCTGCCGCAAAGCTTCGGGTCAGGTGGGCGATGCCCGCCTTGGCGGCGCCGTAGGCCGCCAGCATGCCGTCGGGCAGAACGGAAATGCCCGTCTGCGAGGAGATGTTGACGATGACGCCGCCGCCCTGCTGCCGCATCGGCGCGATGGCCGCCTGCGAGCACAGCATCGTCGACTTCAGGTTCGCGTCGATCAGGTAGTCGAACGCCTCGGGCGTGGTGTCGGAGGGCAGGTGCCCGCTGCCCCGCGCCATGGCGACACCGGCGTTGTTCACGAGGATGTCGAGCCGGCTGAACGCAGCGGCGGTCCGCGCGAACAGGTCGGCGACGGCCGCGGGGTCGCGGAGATCGCCCTCCACCCCGATCGCGCGGCGGCCAAGCGCCTCGACCTCGGCCATCACGCTCTCCGCCGTCAGGGCCTCACCAATCTTCGTGGCACCCGACAGGTTCAGGTCCGCGATCACGACGTCAGCACCCAACGCGGCAAGCCGCAGCGCGTAGGCGCGGCCGATCCCGCGCGCGGCGCCGGTGACGATGGCGACCTGTCCGTCGAGCTTTCCCATGGCGGCCCCCTAGCGATAGAACCTGATCGCGGAGTCGAGCGGTTCGCGTCCGACGCGCGCCCGGTTGGCGTCCACGGTCGTGTCCTCGTAGCCGAAGGATATGCCGAAGATCAGCCGATCCTCCTCGGGAAGGCCCAGGTGACGGCGAACGATGTTCGGGTAAAGGCTGAGCGCGCCCTGGGCGCAGCTGTCGACACCGCGCGCGGTCATCGCGAGCATCAGCGTCTGGGCGTAGATGCCGAGGTCGACCGCCTCGCGTTCGGTAAAGGCGGCGGACATGAAGACGAAAACCGCGTGGGGCGCGCCGAAGCTCTTGAGGTTGCGCAGGAAGGCGGCGTTGCGGCGCTCGCGGTCGTGCCGTTCGATCCCCATCGCGCCGTAGAGCTGCACGGCCGCGTCGACCTGGCGCGCCCGGTAGGTGCCGGTGAAAACCTTGTCGGCGGCGAAATCCGGGTCCGGGAGATTGCCGGCGAGAGCGGTCTCGGCCATGGCGTCGCCAAGCGCACGCAGGCTGTCGCCCGATACGACGTGGCTCAGCCATGGTTGGATGTTGCAGTTCGACGGCGCGTGCTGCGCAAGGGCGAAGATCTCGCGGATCGTGTCCTCCGGCACCTCCCGGGGCAGAAAACCGCGGATCGAGCGGCGCCTTCGGATTGCTTCATCGACGTTCATGGCAAAGTCCCTCATGCGGTGGTCTTTCGGGTCAGGTCCAGCGCCCGCTCGGCGTAGGCGCGGGCGAGATGCGCGCCGATGCGTGCGGAGTCCGGCAAGGTGCTGTTGCCTCGCGCGCCCCGGACCGCCACGCCGGCGCTGCCAACCGCGGCGCGGAACATCGCGAAGACCCGGTGGAAATCGGTCAGACGCTCGGTCGTGCCGGACGCGGCATAATAATACTCGAGGTAGCGCGCCTCGTCCGGGATGCCGAGGTCCGGTAGGTCAAGCCCCAGAAGGCCGCCGTTCTCGTCCGGGGCCATGTGCCAGGCCTGGGTGTTGAAGGCGAGGTCGACCATCGGGTGCCCGAGGGTCGACAGCTCCCAGTCGAGCACTGCGGCCACCGTGCCGTCGGGCGCGAAGATCATGTTGCCGATGCGGAAATCCCCGTGGCAGAGCGAGGTCGTATCGCTGTCCGGGATCCGTTCGCCGAGCCATCCGGTCAGTTGGTCGAGCGCCGGGTTGTCCTCGACGCCCGGGCGATACTGCTCCCACAGGCTGGACCAGCGTGCCACCTGACGGGCGAAGTAGTTCCCCGGCCGGCCGAAATCGCTGAGTCCGATCGCGCCGGGCTCGATCCGGTGCAGGGCGGCTAGGGTCTGGGCCATGGACCTGAACAGGGTTTCGCGGTCTGTCGGGGCGAGGTCCGGACAGGAATAGGCGGGCATGATCCGGCCCCCGACCCATTCCATGAGGTAGAACGGCGTGCCGAGCGGGGCCGGGTCGGCATGGTAGTGAATGGTGTCCGGCACCGGCACGTCGCTGTCCCGAAGTGCCGACAGGACGCGGAATTCGCGGTCGATCGCGTGGGCCGATTTCGCCAGCAGCCCCGGCGGTTGCTTGCGCAGGACCGCGCGCCAACCATCGGCGGTGACGAAATAGGTGGGGTTGGACATTCCGCCCTCGGTCGGGCGGATGTCGAGATCGCGGACCGGGTGGCCGAGGAGGTCGGCGAGGATCGGGCGCAGCGCGGCCGGATCGACGCCGAGCCCGGCCTCCGTCACGCCGCGGCCCCCTTGCCGAACTCGAACAGGCGGTGCGCGATGCGGCGCTTCTGCACCTCTTCCGAACCTTCGGTGATCTTGTAGCGGCGGTGGTGGCGGTAGATGTGCTCGAACGGCTTGTGGCGGGAGTAGCCGACGCCGCCATGGACCTGCATCGCGAAATCGGCCGCCCGGCAGACAAGGTTGTTGGCCATGTAATTGCAGATCGAGACTTCGTCGGAGAAGGTGGCCGGATCGGCGCGGTCCATCTTCCACGCGGTGCGGAAGACGTAGTTTCGGATCAGTTCGCATTCCGCATGAAGCTCGGCAAGCGGGAACTGGATCGCTTGCCGGGAGGCCAGCGCTTCGCCGAACACCTTGCGCTCTCGGGCATAGGCGACGGCCTCGGCGATGCAGTACCGCGCGGCCCCGGCGCTGCCGGCGGCCTGACGGATGCGGTTCTCGTGGATGAACATCATCGCGATCTCGAGGCCGCGCCCCTCTTCATGGAGGATGGCGCTATCCGGCACGCGGACGTCCTTCAGCGCGACCTCTGCGTGATCCGAGGGCATGTTGAAGGTCCAGTGGTTGTAGAGGATCTCGTGGCCGGGCGCGTCGGTCGGCACGACGAAGGCGGTGATGCCCCGTGCATCGCCGTCATTGCCGGAGGTGCGGGCGAAGACGAGGTTGGCTTTCGCGCGGCCGACCTGGCTGTTCCAGCGCTTCATGCCGCTGATGACCCAGTCGTCCCCGTCACGCACGGCCCGCGTCTCGAGCCAGGTCGCGTCCGAACCGTGGCCGGGTTCGGTGAGCGCGAAGGACAGGTGGTTGTCGCCGGTGATGATGCCTTCGATGTACTGGCGCTGCGCCTCGGAGCCGAAGCGGTCGATGGCCGGGACGATCGGAAAGTTGCCGACGATGGAGCTTTCGTCCTGCAGGTCGTTGTGCAGCCCCAGACCCTTCGCGGCGAGGTGTTCGCGGATCGCGGCGTTCATCAGGTTGCCCGCGGCCTGCCCCCCGCAGCTTTCGGGCAGACAGAGCCTGAGGTGCCCGGCGGCGTCGGCGCGCCGCTCCATCTCGGCAATGACGGCGCGCCAGTCGTCGGCGGGGCGACCGTCATCTTCCCAATTGGTCCGCGCCCATTCCCGCCGGTGATCGAAGAAGCGGATGTTCTCCCGCTCCAGCGGCTTGATCTCGGCATCGATGAAGGCATCGAGTTCTGCGAGTTTCGCCGTGATCTCGCTCGGCAGGTCGAAGTCCATCCGTGTTCTCCCGCCTCAGGCGCTTGCGTATTTGGCCGCCATGTCCTTCAGGACGAATTTCTGGATCTTGCCGGTCGCGGTGCGCGGGATCGTCTCGATCACCTCCACCGCCTCGGGCCAGTATTGCTTGGCCACGCCGCTCTGGCTCATCCAGGTCTTGAGGTCCTCGAGGGTGAAGGTGCCGCCGTCCTTCAGCGTCACGAAAGCGCAGCCGCGCTCGCCCATGCGGGCGTCGGGGTAGCCGACGATGGCGGCATCGGTGATGCTCGGGTGGCGGTAGAGGATCGATTCGATTTCCACCACCGGCACGTTTTCGCCGCCCCGGATGATGATGTCCTTGGAGCGGCCGTCGATCCGGATGTAGCCGTCGGCGTCCATGTAGGCGAGGTCGCCGGTATCGAACCAGCCGTCAGGGCCACGGCCGCAGAGACCCGGCATCTTGTAGTAGCCAAGGAACTGCTGCGCACCGCGGAAGTAGAGGCGCCCGGTTTCGCCCTGCTTCACCGGGGTAAGGTTCTCGTCGGCGACCAGCAGCTCTACTCCGTCGATGGCGCGGCCGTCGGTCGAGGCGGATTTCGTGTCCGCCATCTCGGGTTCGGTGAGGCTGCCGGACAGCGCCTCGGTCATCCCCCAGAGCGAGGAAACCCGGAGGTCGAGCAGCTTGCGGGCATTCTCGATCACCGTCGGCGGAATCTGCGCACCGCCGCAGAGAAAGGTGTTGAGCGTCGGCGGTTCCGCCCCGTCGGCGACCACCCGGCAGATGTCGGCCAGGAAGGGCGTCGCCGCGGCCATGTGCGTGACGCCGTTCTCGCGCATGATCGGCACGGCAGCGGCGCCGTCCCAGACATCGACCATGACGACCGTGCTGCCGAAATAGAGTGACTGCGCCATGACCGCCGCATAGCCCGTCATGTGGCCGAAGGGGGTCGAGCCGATATGGACATCGTCCGAGTCGAGGCCGAACCGCTCGCCAAGCGCCTTGCAACAGGCGATGATCGTGTTGCAGCAGTGCATGGCGCCCTTGGGCTGGCCTGTGGTGCCGGAGGTGTACATGAGCACGCACATCGCGGCGGGGTCGATTCGGTCGACATCGGCGGCCGTGAGAGGGGCGGCGGCGGTCCCGTCGATCAGCTTGGCCCAGGAATTCTCGCCCGTGCCATCGACGATGATCACGTGCTCGAGCGCCGGCAGCTCGGAGCGAAGACCGTCAACCATCGCCTCGAAGTCGTGGCCGCGGAAGACCTTTGGCACGATGATCGCCTTGGTCTCGGCGAAGGTCAGCATGAAGCGCAGCTCGTGCTCGCGGAAGATGTGCATCAGCGGGTTGGGCACCGCGCCGATCCGGGTGAGCGCGTAGGCCGCGATCACGAATTCCGTCCAGTTCGGCAGCATGATGGCGACGACATCGCCCTTGCCGATACCAAGCGCGCGGAACGCTCCGGCAGCCTTGGAAACCTCTGCCGCGAGCTCTGCGTAACTCAGGGTGCGGACCGGCGCGTCGAAGCCGGCATCCGCACGGTAGGAGACGATCGCCTTCTTGTCGGGGTCGGTCGCCACGGCGCGCTCGAGCAGATCGTCGAAGGTGAGGTCCTCCCACCATCCCTGTCCGCGCATCGCCTGAGCGTGTGCGTCAAGATCGAAGCCGGTCTGCGTCATGAATGCTCCTCCCAAAGCAGGCCGCGACGGCGATCGCAGCAATATCGTAAACTAGCGTACCGTATATCACCATATCAGACTGCTGCCCGTCAATAGTGGAACCTGCCGGCGGGGTGCGTCGCCGAGATGCCGCCGTCGACCGCCAGCAGCTGGCCGTCCACATAGGCTGCATCGTCCGAGGCCAGGAACGCGACTGTGCCCGCCATGTCCTCGACAAATCCGGGGCGCTGCATCGGCGTCAGCCGGCCGATCCGGTCTTCCTTCCCCTCGCGCCTTGCCCAGTCGAACATCGGCTGCGTCAGGCCGGTTTCGGTCAGACCCGGCAGGATGGCGTTCACCCGGACGTTGCGCCCGGCATAGATGCAGGCCGCGTTCATGGTGAGGTTGTTGATCGCCGCCTTGGCTGCGGAATAGGCCTCGGTCCCACCGCGGGCACGCAGGCTGCCGGTCGAGGAATTCAGGATGATCGACCCGCCGCCGTTCTCGGCCATGAAGGCTCCCGCGCGCTGACAGGCAAGGAAAGCCGGGATCACGTTGTCCCTGTACATCGCCTCCCATGTCTCGACGGTCTGCTCGCTGAAGGGAAGGGTGCTGTCGGTGTTGCCGACGTTGGCGAAGAAAATCCGCAATCCACCAAATTCCGCCACGCAGCGGTCTATTGCCGCCTGCACGTGAGCCGGATCGCCGGCGTCGCCGACCTCGTGAATGGCCGTTCCCCCGGCGTCCCTGATCCTGGAGACGGTTTCCTCCAGACGGTGCGCGGTCCGGCCGGTGACGAGGACCGGCGCCCCCTCGGCGGCAAAGCGGATCGCACAGGCTTGCCCGATGCCGCTGCCCCCGCCGGTGACGATGGCGGGACGTCCTGATAGTCGGTTCATCGCGCGCTTCCAGATTGACTTCGGTGCAGGGCCAAGAATAAGGTAAGGAAGCTTAAAGTAAACTAGTATTACAAAATGCCCAACGCACTCGATCATATCGGCATCTTCGTGGATGACCTCGACGCGGCGCTTCCGGTCTACGCCACACTGGTCGGGATCGAGCACCATGTCCTGCGCGAAGTGCCGGAACTTGGCCTGCGGCTCGCCTTCTTCCGCGACCAGGGCGGGGCGATCATCGAACTGGTCGAGGCGCGCGGCAGGTCCGAGTTGCGCCACGGCGATGTGGTCGTCGCCCTCGAGGTGACTGATCTCGATGCAGAAATCGCACGGCTTGCGGCGGCCGGGATCCATGTCCACGACCAGCCCGCGACCGAAACCCTGCCGCTGCGGCGGGGCTGGATCACCAAGGGTGGCGGCCACGGCACGATCATCGAACTCTGCCCGAAAGGTGCGGTCGCGCGCTTTGTTGACGGCGCCCTGCGCAGCCAGACCGAAGTCGGCTGAACCAATGAGGACAGGCTTTTTCACTTTTCTTCTTTGCGGCTCGAAAATCATACGCTATCGTACGATACGTTGGCCAAACAATTCCGGGGGCAGCGACAAGTACGGTTGAAACCGACGGCGACGGGGAGTGGCGGCGGACGATTCGGCCTTGGGGGCATGGACGCCCCCGCATTAGGGAGGACTAAGCAACATGATGACCAGGAAACTACTTTGCTCCGTCGCAGTCGGAGCCTTGGCGGCGGGACCGGCGATGGCCGATGTCACGCTTGGCTACCTCGCGGACTTGTCTGGCTCCACATCGGTGCTCAGCGGTGAGTCCTCGCGCGTGGCCATCGAGATGGCGATCGAGGATTTCGGCGGCGAGGTCTTGGGCGAGCCGATCGAGCTTTTGTCCGCCGACCACCTGACGCAGGCCGACACCGGCGCCAGCATCGTGCGCGAGTGGATCGACGTCGAAGGCGTCGATGTCGTGCTCTCGGCCGACAACTCGGCTGTCGGCCTCGCGGCGAGCCCGATCCTTGCAGAGGCGGGCATCCCGTTCCTGCACGGGGCGTCGACCAGCGCGCTGAGCAACGATCAGTGCGAGCCGCTGCAGATCCAGGCGTTGATGGACACCTACGGCCTGTCGCGCGCGATCACGGTCCCCCTTGTCGAGTCAGGCAACGACCAGTGGTTCTTCATCACCGTGGACTACGCCTTTGGCCAGGCGCTCGAAGCCGCCGGCGCGGCCGCGATCGAGGAAGCCGGGGGCGCTGTCGTGGGCACGGTCCGGCATTCGCCGCAGGACATCGACTTCTCCGCCTATCTCCTCGAGGCGCAGGCATCGGGGGCAAACGCGATCGGCTTGGCGACCTTCGGGTCCTGGCAGGTTGCCATCGCCAAGCAGGCCGACGAGTTCGGCATGGAGCTTCCGCTGGTGCCCTATTTCCTCGGGATCACCGACGTGGAATCTGCGGGGATCGAGAACCTTCAGGGCATTCGCGGCGCGGTCCAGTTCTACTGGAACGAGAACGACGCGACGCGGGAATTCTCGGCACGCTTCGCCGAGCGCTACGGACGTCCGCCGACCTTCACCAACGCGATGATGTACGAGACCGTGCGGCACTATCTCGAATCCGTCGAGGCCGCCGGCACCACGGAAGGTGTCGCGGTCAACGAGGCGTTCCGCGCCACGCCGATCGACATGATCCGCGGCGGCACGACCACCGTGCGCGAGGATGGCCGCCAGATCCGTCCGATGCTGATCTACCAGACCCGCGCGCCGGAAGAGGTCACCACCGACTGGGACTTCTTCGAGATCATCGGGGAAGCTGACGCCGACAGCCTGCTGCTGCCGCAGGATCAGAGCACCTGCCGGCTGTTCGGCGAAGGCTGAGGGATAAGGGGGGCGGAGACCCCGCGGTCTCCGCCCCCTGTCCGTCTCCATTCAATCCAACGTACAGGAAGGTATCCGGCACGTGGCCGAAGCAATTTTGCAGGCAAGGGGGATCACCCGTGCGTTCGGCGCCTTCAAGGCGGTCGACGGCGTCGATCTCGACGTACGCGAAGGCGAGATCCACGCGTTGATCGGGCCGAACGGGGCGGGCAAGACGACCTGCTTCAACCTGCTCACGGGCGACATGCCGGTCACGGCGGGCGAGATCCGGTTCGACGGCGCGTCCATCACGAAACTCGCGACGCACGAAATCGCGCGGCGCGGTCTGGTGCGCAGCTACCAGATCTCGTCGATCTTCCCGGCCTTCACCGCGCTCAACAATGTCCGCTTCGCCCTGCAACAGCAGCGGTCGAGCAATTTCGATTTCTGGCGTTCCGAGCTGCGGCTGGAACGGTTCAACGACCGCGCCATGGAGCTGCTGGAAGACCTGGGCCTCGCCCAATGGGCGCATGCGCGCGCCGGCGATCTGCCCTACGGCCGCAAGCGCGCGCTGGAGATCGCGACCACCCTCGCGCTCGACCCCAAGCTGATCCTGCTGGACGAGCCGACTTCGGGCATGGGTCGCGAGGACATCGGCCGGGTGACCGAGCTGATCCGCAAGATCGCCAAAGGCCGCTCGGTGCTGATGGTCGAACACAACCTGCCGGTGGTGCAGGGTCTGTGCGATCGTGTGACCGTGCTGGCGCGCGGGCGGGTCATCGCGCAGGGCAATTACGCTGAGGTCGCCGGAAACGACCTCGTCGTCGAAGCCTATCTGGGGACGGCACATGCTTGAGATCCGCAGCCTCAACGCCTGGTACGGCGAAAGCCACGTGCTCCACGACCTCGACATGGATGTGCCGGAGGGCAAGGTGGTCTCGCTTCTGGGCCGCAACGGCGCCGGCAAGACCACGACCATGCGCACCCTCATGGGCCTGATGGACCGCACGACGGGGCGCATCAACTATGGCGGCAGCGACTTGCTGAAACTGCGCCCCGACCGGATCGCCCGCAAGGGGCTGGCCCTGTGCCCCGAGGATCGCGGCATCTTTCCGTCGCTCACCGTGACCGAGAACCTGTTCCTGCCGCCGGTGATCGCCGAGGGCGGCATGCCGATCGAACATATCTACGAGCTGTTCCCGAACATCAAGGAACGCGGATCGAGCCGCGGCACGGACCTGTCGGGCGGGGAACAGCAGATGCTGGCGATCGCCCGGATCCTGCGCACCGGCGCGCGGTTTTTGCTGCTCGACGAGCCGACCGAGGGCCTGGCCCCGGTCATCGTCCAGCAGATCTCGCGCACGCTCGCCGAGATCAAGGAGCGCGGCTACACCGTGTTGCTGGTCGAACAGAAGGCTCATTTCGTCGATGGCATCGCCGACGTTCACTACCTGATCGAGAACGGCTCGATCGTGGACCGGCTCGAGAGCGCCGAGTTCCACGCCAACATCGACCGCGTCGACAAGCTTCTGGGGGTCTGAATGTTCGACATCAACGTTAACCTCATACTCGGCCAGATGGTGCTCGGCATGGTGAACGGGGTGTTCTACGCCATCCTGTCGCTCGGCGTCGCGATCATCTTCGGGCTGCTCGGGGTGATCAATTTCGCGCACGGCGTCTTCTTCATGCTGGGCGCCTTCGTGGCCTACGGGCTCCTGCAATTCTTCGGGCTGGGATACTGGCCCGCCCTGATCCTGGTGCCGATGATCGTCGGTGCGCTCGGGATCGTGCTGGAGGTGCTGCTGATCCGGCACCTCTACCGGCTCGAACACCTCTACGGCCTCCTGCTGACGCTGGGCATGGCGCTGGCCATCGAGGGGTTCGTTCGCATCGTCTTCGGGCCGCAGGGCCTGCCCTATTCGATGCCCGACAACCTGCGCGGTGCGGTGAACCTGGGCTTCATGTTCCTGCCCTATTACCGGGCCTGGGTCGTCGTGGCGGGTGTCATCCTGTGCTTCGCCACCTGGTACGTGATCGAACAGACCCCGCTGGGCGCCAAGCTGCGCGCGGCCACCGACAACCCCAAGCTGGTGCAGGCCTTCGGCATCAACGTGCCGGTCATGCTGACGCTCACCTACGGGGCCGGTGTCGCGCTGGCCGGGTTCGCCGGGGTCATGGCCGCGCCGATCCTGTCCGTCGATCCGTCGATGGGCACGAACATCGTCATCATCGCCTTCGCCGTGGTGGTGATCGGGGGCATGGGCTCGATTCTCGGGGCGATCCTCACCGGTTTCGGTCTCGGCATCCTCGAAGGCTTCACCAAGGCCATCTACTCTGAGGCCTCTTCAACTGTCATCTTCGTCGTCATGGTCATCGTCCTCGTGACGCGGCCGCGCGGCCTGTTCGGGAAAGTCGGATGAGCGATACGAATGCCCCCCGCATTGCCGTAGGCAGCCCGAAGGCACGCCACATCCTTGGCTTCGAGCCGGCCCGGTTCGTCGCCTTCGTGCTGTTCGTCGCGGTCGTCGCCCTGGCGCCGATGGTGGTCTACCCGTACTTTCTGATGCGGGTCTACTGCTTCATCATCTTCGCGCTGGCCTACAACCTGCTGCTCGGCTTCACCGGCCTGATGAGCTTCGGCCACGCGGCCTTCTTCGGCATGGGCGGCTACCTGTGCGGCTGGGCGGCGCGGGAATGGGGCCTGCCGTTCGAACTGGCCGTGCTCACCGGGACGGTGACGGCCGGTCTCATGGGGCTGGTCTTCGGCTGGATCGCTATCCGCCGGACCGGGCTCTATTTCGCGATGATCACGCTCGCGCTCGCGCAGATGGTGTATTTCGTGGCGCTGCAGGCGGATTTCACCGGCGGCGAGAACGGGATGCAACGGATCCCGCGCGGGACGCTCCTCGGGTTTTTCGACCTGTCGGACCCGACGATCCTCTACTGGACGATTGGCGTCCTGACCCTGTTCTCGGTCTATGCCGTGAACCGCATCGTGCACTCGCCCTTCGGCCAGGTCCTGCGTGCGATTCGGGAAAACCCGGTGCGGGCCAAATCGCTCGGCTACAACGTCGACCGGTACAAGCTGTTGTCCTTCACCATTTCCGCGGCGCTGACGGGGTTTGCGGCCAGCCTCAAGGCGGTGATATTCGGCATTTCGACGCTGTCGGACATCGACGTGATGACGTCGACCGAAGTCGTGCTGATCACGCTGGTCGGGGGCATCGGTACGATCTTCGGCTCGGTCGTGGGCGCCTTCCTCATCTTGTCGATGGAACATTTCCTGGCGCCCTACGGACCGTGGCTCCTGCTGGTCGAAGGCGTGGTCTTCATGCTCTTCGTGCTGGTCTTCCGCCGCGGCATCGTCGGCGGATTGCAGGATTGGCTGAAGCGGCCGCTCTAGGCCGCTCCAGCCCGCTTGCGCCTAGCTGCCCGTGAAGCCGGGCCTGCGCTTTTCGGCGAAGGCCGTGAGCCCCTCCCACGCATCGTTGGTCCGTGCCATCGCGGCGAGGCCCTGCGCCTCGGCCTCCAGCTGCGCTTCCAGCTCCGTTGTCCGGGCCGAGGCGAGGGTGCGCTTGATCGTGCCGAAAGCCTGCGTCGGCCCTGCGGCGAGCTTCAACGCGGTCTTTTCCGCGGCTGCGGCGACCTCGGCCTTGGGGAGCACGACATCGACCAGCCCGGCCTCGCATGCGGCCGCTGCGTCCAGCGTCTCCGACAGCAGCAGGTAGCGCTTGGTGCGGGCCGCGCCCATGCGCGCCGAAAGCGAGATCGTCGTGCCGGTGTCGGCCGAGAAGCCGATGCCGGCGAACCCTGAGGTAAAGCGCGCGTCGTTGGCGGCGTAGATGACATCTGCGAAGGCCATGAAGGACACCGCGCCGCCGGCCACGTCACCCTCGACTGCGCAGACCACGGGCGCATTCATCCGCTGCATCCGGACGATGGCGGAATGGATATGCGTCGTCCAGTCGAGCACGGTGCGGGGCAGGGCATCCCGGTCCGACAGGAAGCTGCGGATATCACCGCCGACCGAGAAGAACCGCCCCTCCGCCGACAGCAGCACCGCCCGGACATCGGGCCGCGTCGCCATGTCGACCGAGACCCGGTGGATCTCGTGGCAGTATTGGCCGTCGATGGGGTTGCCGCGGTCCGGCCGGTTCAGCCGGATGCGGGCGAGGCCATCGGAGACCGAATAGGTGAGGGTCTGGAATTCGGTCATCGGGTGTCCTCCGTCGGGCTTTCAATTGATACGCAACCATACTATCCCATAGTGTATTGGTTTGCGAAAGAGGTTTGCAGATGCCCGATGGCCATCAGCACAGTTCCCGGGACGAGGCGCCAGACGGATTCGTCCCCACGATGCACGTCCGGCCATTCGAGCATTTCGCCGGCCCGTTCTACGAGCGCGCCGTCGATGACGGGATCGAGCTGGGCTTCCGTGTCCGCGACCGGCACCTCAACGCCACCGGTGCGTGTCATGGAGGTGTGCTGGCGACCTTCGCCGATATCCAGGGCTACGCACTGAAGAAGCTTCTCGACCTCGCCGTCGCCACGCCCACGATCACGCTGTCGGTCGACTACCTCGCTCCGGCGCGGGACGGGGACTGGGTGCTTGGCCGGCCTCAGCTTGTGAAGCAGACTGGCAAGATGCTGTTCTTCCAGTCACTGTGTTCCGCCGGTGAAGAGACCGTCCTGCGGGTCAACGGCATCTACCGGCTGACGCGGGCCGAGCTGGCCGGGCCGAACCGGTTCTAGCCGCTCACGCTCAGCGCCCTTGCCGCTCTTTCTCGGCCGAGGCCTTCAGCGCCGCGCGCGCGGCGGCCCAGTCGTCCGCCGACATCTCGGACAGCTCCGCGAAGGTCGAATGCGACGTCAGGCGATGACCGCCATCTATCGGGATCGTGGCGCCGTTCACATAGCTGCATTCGTCCAGCATCAGGAAGACGAGCAGGTTTCTCAACTCGTCCATCTCCCCGAAGCGGCGCATCGGCACGGTATGCGACTGCGTCGCGCCGACCGAGGCGCCGGGGATCGGGTTGAGCTTTTCCCACGCGTTCTCGGTCGGGAACGGGCCCGGGGCCACGGCGTTCAGCCGCACGCCCTTTGGCCCCCACTCGGCCGCGAGGCTCATGGTCATCGCATGCACGGCCGCCTTGGCCATCGCGCAGGGCACCACGAAGGCCGACCCGGACCAGACCCAGGTGACGAGGTTGGACAGCACCGTGCCCGGCAGCCCCCCGGCGATCCAGCGTTTGCCGCAGGCGTGGGTGGCGTAGAACGAGCCGTCCATGACCGTGGCGCGGACTGCGTCATAAGCCCGGTGCGAGATCGACTCGGTCGGGGCGATGAAATTGGCGCCGGCGTTGTTCACGAGGCCGGTCAGCGGGCCGTCCTGCCACAGGTCCCCGATCGCGGCGTCGACTTCCTCGGCGTCGCGGATGTTCACGACGCGGTATTCCGCGGTGCCGCCCGTCCGCTCCTCGATCTCGGCGCAGGCCTCCTGCAACACCTGTTCGCGGCGTCCGCAGATGGCCACGTGGGCGCCGTGTGCGGCGAACCCCACCGACATCTCCTTGCCCAGGCCGGTGCCGCCGCCCGTGACCAGAATGCGTTTTCCCTGCAGGACGTCCTTGCGAAACGGGCTCATGATGGCGCTCTCCTCGACTTCGGTTGCGGAACAGGGTAGCGGGAACGAATAAGGTTGTCTAACATATCGTACGGTGGTGTATCATTTTCCGGATGATCGAGGAGGCTCCCATGTCAGAACTGCCCGAGATGCACGAATTCCGAACCGAGCTTACCGAGGACGGGATCTTGCACCTGATCTTCGACGCGCCCGGCCGGTCGATGAACGTCTTTTCGAACCGTGCGATCCGCGAGGCCGAGGCCTTCGCCGACTGGCTGAAGGGCGCCGAGGTCACGGGCGTGGTGATCCGGTCGGGCAAGCCGGGTGCGTTCTGCGCGGGGGCGGACCTGTCGGAACTGTCGACGGCCTATGACATGATCATGGCGACGCCCGAGGCCGAGCGCGATGCCCGCACAGTAGAGGAATTCGCGCCCATCGGCCGCGCGTTCCGGAAGCTGGAGACTGCCGGAAAGCCGGTGGCGATCGCGATCAACGGGCTGGCGCTCGGCGGTGGCTGCGAGGCCGCGCTGGCGGCGCATTACCGTGTCCTCACCGACGATCCCTCCACCGCGATGGGGTTGCCGGAATCGGTCGTCGGCCTCCTGCCGGGCGGCGGCGGCACGCAGCGGCTGCCAAGGCTGACCGGCATCGCCGCCTCGCTTCCGATCCTGCTCGAGGGCGGGCGATTCTCGGGCGAACAGGCGGTGCGGGCAGGGGCCGCGCACGAGGTCGTCGCGCCGGGTCAGGAGATCGCCGCGGCGGAAGCCTGGATCCTGTCCAGCCCCGATCCGCGCCAGCCGTGGGATCGGCCGGACTGGTCCGTTCCCGATGCCGCGACAGTTGCGGCCGAACTGGCCCCGATCCGGGAGAGGGTGCTGGCGGAGACCGGCGGCCACTACCCGGCGCCGCTCGCCATCCTCGACTGCCTCGAGCGCGGTCTGCCCGTCGACATGGACCGCGCCGTCGCCGAAGAGATCGACGTGTTCAAGGACCTCGTCCAGCGGATCGAACCGCGCAACATGATCGGGACGATGTTCCTCGGTCGCGTCGATTACGACCGGAAGCGGCGCAAGGATGCCCTGCCAGCCGGTCTCGACGCATTCGTCGCGGAGGTTAAGGCCGCGCTGCAAGGTGCGATCCGGGCGAGGGGCGCGACGGGCGCGGACGCCGCCGCCTTTGCGGGTCTTGCCGCGCCGGCCAGCGCCCGTTTCGACGTGGACGAGGCGACCGGCATCGCCGCACGCAAGCCGGCCTGGTTCGACGCGCCGAGTGATGCGCGCGAGACGACGGCGCTGGCACTCCTGGCCGCCGCGGCCTGCGCCGCGGACGGGTATTCCGGGACCTTCACCGAGGTCGACCGGAACCTGGCGGATTACGCCGCGGTGCGGGACTCTGGGTTTCCGGCGTATCTGGGCGGACCCTTCGCGATGCTCGAACGTTACGGCGCGGCGCGCCTGCGGGAGATGGCTGGCTGGGGCCGCCGGTCGCGCTAAGGGTGTTCAGGCGCGCCGGTGGCAGGCGCGCCGGTGCCTCTACAGGTTCCGGGAAATGAGTTCCTTCATGATCTCCGACGTCCCGCCGTAGATCCGCTGCACCCGTGCGTCGGCGTACAGCCGGCAGATCTCGTAGTCGCGCATGAAACCGTAGCCGCCGTGCAGCTGGAGGCACTGGTCGACCACGCGCCCCTGCATCTCGGTGATCCAGAGCTTCGCCATCGAGGCGTCGAAGGTGCTCAGCTCGCCGGCATGGTGCTTGCGGATGCATTGGTCCACGAAGGCCCAGCCGACCGCAAGGTCGGTCTTGAGGTCGGCCAGCTTGTGGCGCGTCACCTGGTTCTCGATGATCGCGCGTCCGAAGGCCGTGCGCTCCTGCACATAGGCGCGCGTAAGGTCATAGGCCTTCTGCGCGGCGGCCATCGAGGTCACGGCGATGATCAGGCGCTCCTGCGGCAGCTCGGCCATCAGCATCGGCATCGCCTGACCTTCGGCGCCGAGCAGGTTGTCGGCGGGAACCCTGACATCGTCGAAGAAAAGCTCCGAGGTGTCGGCAGAAATCTGGCCGAGTTTCTCAAGATTGCGCCCGCGCCGGAACCCGTCGCGGTCGGTTTCGACAACGATCAGGCTCATGGCGCCAGACCCGCGCCCCGTGCCCGTGCGCGTGACCGTGATGACGATGTCGCAATGCTGCCCGTTGGAGATGAACGTCTTCACACCGTTGATGACCCACGCGTCCTCGTCTCGCCGCGCGGTGGTGCGGATGCCCTGAAGATCGCTTCCGGTGCCCGGCTCGCTCATGGCGATGGCCGCCACGATGGAGCCGTCCACCATGCCCGGCAGCCAGCGCTCCTTCTGGGCCTGGGTGCCGTGGTGGAGGAGGTAGCCGAGGCAGACATCGGCATGGACCGAGACATCGGCGGCCGGACCCATGAAGCCGGAATAGCTGAGTTCCTCGGCGATAACGCAGTGCATCCGGAAATCGGTGCCGATGCCGCCGAAGTCCTCGGGCACCGTCGGGCAGAGCAGGCCGGCCTCGCCGAGCTTGCCCCAGAGCGAACGGTCGACGATGCCCTCCCGTTCCCAGGTGTCGAAATGCGGCGCGATCTCTTCGGCCGCGAAGCGGCGCGCGAGGTCGCGGACCTGCGCGTGACTGTCGTCGTAGATGTCCCGGTGTGCCAGCACGTGCGCCCCCTCCTTCGGTCCGACTGGCTGCATGATGATACGCTAGCGTACCAGATGCAAGTCCGGTCATTGCGCAGAGGCTGCGGGATTAAAGCTCGTTCGAGCCGTTGTCGTCGACAGCGCCGAGTTCGATGAGGTTGTTCTTCATCCGGTAGAGGCTTTTGGAGGTGATCTCGAGATCCTCCTGCGAGATCCCCTCGCGCAGCCGATCATTGAAGCTGTCCGTCACCGGCCGGATCTTGTCGATCAGGGTGCGCGCCTTGTCGGTCAGGAAGATCCGCTTCACGCGGCGGTCCTTGTCGTCGTTCCGCCGCTCCACGAAGCCTGAGGATTGCAGGCGGTCGATCAGCGAGCCGAGCGCCACCTTGCCGACATCGAGGTCCTTGGCCAGTTTCGTCTGGGGCAGGCCGTCGTTGCGGGAGATGAAGGCGAGAACCCACCACTGTGACCGCGTGATGCCGAGCGGAGCCAGCTCACGGTCGAAGGAGACGCGGCGCAGGCGCGAGACATCGTGGATGAGGTAGCCGAGGCGGAGGTCCCAGGATCTGGTGTCGTTCATGATTGTCCTTCGGTGTATCGTCACTTAGCTGATAGTCAGAAATCAGCGGTTTCCACCGTAATTCGTCGCAATTGCGCCAAGGTCAAGGGTCGTTGCACCGGCATCCGATCTTTACAAGATGATGCGCTTGCGTACTGTACGGTGCAACAGTTATTTCCGGAGGGGGGGAGTCGCGCCATGCGCAAATCGAAGAAAGTCATCGTGAGTTGCGCGGTCACGGGGTCGATCCACACGCCCTCGATGAGCCCGCACCTGCCGACCACGCCGGACGAGATCGCAACCAATGCAATCGGGGCTGCTGAAGCCGGGGCGTCGATCCTGCATCTTCACGCGCGCGTTCCCGAAACCGGCGCGCCGAGCCAGGATCCGGACCATTACGCGATGTTCCTGCCGCGCATCAAGCAAAGCTGCGATGCCATCGTGAACATCACGACGGGCGGCGGCCTCGGCATGACGCTCGACCAGCGGCTGGCGGCGGCGAAATGGGCCCGGCCCGAGATCGCGTCGATGAACATGGGGTCGCTCAATTTCAACATCTCGGCTGCGGCCGGGCGGATCGAGACCTTCAAGGAAGACTGGGAAAAGCCCTATCTCGAGATGACGAAGGACTTCATCCTGTCCAACACCTTCGCGCAGATCGAGCGCGGCATCTCGGAGCTGTCCGCCGACGGCGCCAAGTTCGAGTTCGAGTGCTACGAGATCGGCCATCTCTACAACCTCGCGCATTTCGCGGATCGCGGGTTGGTGGAGCCGCCCTTCTTCGTGCAGGGCGTGTTCGGCATCCTTGGCGGTATTGCCGCAGAGCGCGAACATCTCGACCACATGCGCACCACCGCCGACCGGCTGTTCGGGGACGACTACTATTTCAGCTGCCTCGGCGCCGGGCGGCACCAGATGCCCTTCGCGACGATGAACGCGATTTCCGGCGGACATGTCCGTGTCGGCCTGGAGGATTCGATCTACATCTCGAAGGGGGAGCTGGCGACATCCAACGCCCAGCAGGTGGAGAAGATCGTGCGGATCCTGGGCGAGTTGTCGATCGAGGTGGCAACGCCCGACGAGGCGCGCGAGATGCTGGGGCTGAAAGGCGCCGATCAGGTCGGGTTCTGATACAAGATCAGGGCTGGCCCCGGCTTTCGCGCCACAGCGAATACCCGCCCGAGGCCATGATGATGGCCGCGCCGAACAGGGTCCAGCCGTCGGGCAGGTCACTGAACACCAGGTAGCCCCAGAACACGCTGTAGATCATCAGCGTGTACTGCACCGGCGCGACGACCACGGCGAGCGCGAGGTCCAGCGCCTTGATGATGCCAAGCTCCGCAAGCGCCGCCGTCGCGGCGGTGGCGACCATGATCAGGATCGTCAGCCCGCTGTCCGGCACCGTCCAGACGAAGGGCAGAGCGGCGCTGAGGATCAGGCTGGCGGTCAGCCCGGTGATCGCGATGGTGGTCAGGAGCGTGTCGCCACCGCTGAGCATCCGCGACAGGATCTGGCGCAGGGCAAAGGCGGTCGCCGTGATCAGGACCAGGAAGATCGCCGGGTGAAACACGCCCATGCCCGGCCGGATCACGATGAGCGCCCCCGCGAACCCGAGGGCGACCGCGATCCAGCGGCGCAGTCCCACCCGTTCACCCAGAAGCAGCGCGGCGAGGACCGTCACGAGGAACGGCACGACGAAACTCACCGCGACCGCATCGGCCAGGGGAACGAAGGCGACCGCGAAGATGAAGCTGGTGGGGGTGATCGCGGCCGTCAGTCCGCGCGCGACCTGGAGCCAGGGGTGGTTCGAGCGCAGGATGCCGGGCCCGTTCCGGAACAACAGGACCAATACAACCGTCAGCAACCCGCATTGCCGCGTCCAGGCGACCTGGATCGGGTGTTGTGTCTCGGTCAGCAGTTTCGCGAACATGTCCGAGGTGGCGTAGAAGAAGAACGCCCCCGCCATGAACGCCAACCCCAGCAGCGTTTCCCTGCGCGATGGTGTCGGCGGGAGGGGGGGCATCGGCCGGGCCACGGCTCAGTGCCGGGCCTCGGCCTCCTTGGCCATCTGCCGCGCGATGATCAGCTTCATGATCTCGACCGATCCGCCGGCGATCTTGGTGATGCGCGCGTCGGCATAGGCGCGGGCGATGGGGTATTCCCACATGTAGCCCCAGCCGCCATGCAGTTGCAGGCATTCATCCACGACCTTGCAATGCAGTTCGGACGCCAGCAGCTTCGCCTTCGCGGCGTCGACCGGGTCCAGCATGCCTTGCATGAACAGTTCGATGCATTTGTCGGTGAAAACGCGCATCGACGTGGCCTCGGATTCGAGCTGGGCCAGCTTGAACTGCGTGTTCTGCTGTTCGAAGATGGATTTGCCGAAGGCCTTGCGGTCCATCGTGTAATCGACTGTCCATTCGATCACGGTTTCCGCCACGGTCGCCGAGCGGATCGCCTGCGCCAGCCGTTCCTGGCTGAGCTTCGTCATCATCAGCGAGAAGCCTTCGCCCTCGTCGCCGAGCATGTTCTCGGGCGGCAGCCGCACGTTGTCGAAGAACAGTTCGGACGTGTCCTGCGCCTTCATCCCCAGCTTTTCGAGGTTCTGCCCGCGCTGGAATCCCGGCCGGTCGCCTTCGACGAGAAACAGCGTGACCCCTTTCGCTCCGGCGTCGCTGTCGGTCTTCGTGGCGAGCACCAGCACGTCGCAGAGCTGCCCGTTGGAAATGAAGACCTTCTGGCCGTTGATCAGGAATTCGTTGCCGTCGCGCACGGCCTTTGTGCGGATCGCCTTGAGGTCCGACCCGGCATGGGGCTCGGTCATGCCCAGCGAGCCGATCCATTCGCCGGTGACCATCTTGGGCAGGAATTTCTTTTTCTGCTCTTCGGTGCCGAAGCTGAGGATGTAGGTCGCAACGAGATCGGTGTGGATCAGGAATCCGGGGCCGGAGGCTCCGGCGCGCCAAAGCTCCTCGAACACCACCACGTCGAACAGGTAGTCGAGGCCAAGACCGCCATATTCCTCGGGCACTGTGCAGCACAGCAGGCCCTGTTCCCCCGCCTTGAGCCAAAGCTCGCGCGGGACGATTCCGTCCTTTTCCCACTGGGCGTGGAAAGGGACGATTTCCTTTTCCACGAACTTGCGGACGGTCTCGCGGAACATCTTGTGTTCGTCGTTGAACAAGGTGCGTTCGATCATGGCGCGGTTCCTGTTTGCTCTGGTCCGATCTTACCGTCGGGCAACTTGGTAAGCAACCGTACAATCACAATGTAAAAAGTAAGTTAGGCATAATATGCGGTCAGATCGGCCCGGTACTCGGGCGCGGCGATCGCGCAGATGGCGGCGCGCCGCGCCTCGGTGCCCAGGAAGCGCAGATCGGCAATCCCGTGCTCGGTGACGACCACGTCCGTGTCGAAGCGGCCGAGCGAAACCGGCCCGTCCCCGGCGCCCGGCGCGACGATCCGGCTGGACCGCGACGTGGATGCCGGCAGAACGATGACGCGCAGCCCCGCACCCCGTGCACCCGCCGCGAAGTCCGACGCGCCGCCGGGACCGGAAACCACGCCTTTCGGCGTCGCCTCGGCGTAGACCTGCCCGTCGAGATCGACCGAGATGGCCGAATTGATCGTCACCAGGCATTCGATCATCCCGTGGGTCGAAATGTCATGGGTGAAGGAGGGCGGGCAGAAGCGGAACTCCGGCCCGGACACGGCTTCGTAAAGCCGGCGGGTGCCGATCGCGACGCCGGCGGTAATCGGACGGTCGCGCCTGAGCGCGCCGGAAGCCAGCAGGTCGACGGCGCTGTCACCGATGAGACCTGAGTGGATCGCAAGTTCGCGCTTCCCGGTCAGCCCGCGCAGGACGGCCTCGGGCGTCCGGCCGATGCCGGCTTGCACGGTGGCGCCGTCTGGCACCAGCGTGGCAGCATGCGCGGCGATGCGGCCCGACACCTCGTCGAGCCCCGGATCGGACGTCAGCAGGTCCTGCGGCGCCTCTATCACGGCGGTCAGCCGGTCGAACGGAATCCCCGGCGTGCCGGATGTTCGCGGCATCAGCGGGTTGATGTGGGCGATGATCACCGGAATGCGCGGCCAGAGATCGGCGACGAAGTCGGTCACGGTGCCGAAACTGCACAGGCCGTCGGCGTCGGGCGGCGACAACATGACAACGGCCGCGTCCGGCGGGCGGTGATCGAGGAACCCCTGGATGCCGAAGTAGGGCAATGGGCGGAAATCGACCTGCGCGCCTGCCGCGACAAGTTCGGGCGTCTGGAAGAACGTCGTCACCCGGGCTCCGGTCGCCAGGACATGGTCCAGGCGGTTGAGCCCGGGGACGACGATCCCCGTGAAGGTCAGGCCGGGGAGAGATCGGCCCTGAAGACCTTCGCGGAGGAGCGCGGTTTCGCCGGAACAGAGGCTGAGCCAGACGAGGCCCTCGCGGGGGAGGAAATCCGCGATCTGTTCAGGCGATATGCGCTCGGGAGGCACGGATCACTCCACGAACTTGTGGAAGTCGGGCTTGCGCTTCTCGTTGAACGCGTCAACGCCTTCCTTGGATTCGTCCGTGGCGTAGTAGAGTTTCACGGCATGGAGCGCCATATTGCTGATCCCGCGGATCGAGTCGCTGTCGGCGTTGAAGGACCGCTTGAGGAAGGCGAGCGCGGTGGGCGAGCGTTCGGCCAGCGTGTCGGTCCACTTGGTCACGGCGGCGTCAAGCTCGGCCATCGGGACGGCCTTGTTGATCAGGCCCATCGCGACAGCCTCTTCGGCCGTATACATTTCATTGAGATACCAGATCTCGCGCGCCTTCTTCTCGCCCACGACCCGCGCCAGCAGGGCGGTGCCCCAGCCGGCGTCGAACGAGCCGACCTTGGGCCCGACCTGGCCCAGTTTGGCGCTGTCCGCCGCGATGGCCATGTCGCAGAGTGTGACCAGCACGTTGCCGCCGCCGATGGCAAAGCCGTTCACACGCGCAATCACCGGTTTCGGCACGTCGCGGATCAGGCCTTGGATCTCGTCGATGGGCAGGCCGACGACGCCGCGGCCGTCGTAGTTGCCTTCATGGGCGGATTGATCGCCCCCGGTGCAGAACGCCTTCTCGCCGGCGCCGGTCAGCACGATGGACGAGACGCCCTTGTCGTTCGCGGCCTTGTGGAAGGCCGTGATCAGCTCTTCCAGCGTCTGGCCACGAAAGGCGTTGTAGACCTTTGGGCGGTTGATCGTGATCCAGGCAGCGCGGCCTTTCACTTCGTACAGAATGTCACCGAACTCGCTCATGCCGGGTCCTCCTTCGGGCTGGTGCGTTTCTTGTAGATGCCATTGCAGTGCGCAATCGGCTCGCCATCGACGGTCATCATGGCGCGGAAAAAGATCAGCGACCGCGTCTCGCGGGTGATTTCGGGCTCGGCCTCGACCCAGTCGCCGTTGCGGGCGGGGGAAAGGAAGTCGATGGCCAGCGTGATCGTGTTGGCGGCGCCGGAATAGCTCCCGACGCCGATGCCGTAGCCGAGCATGTCGGCAAACAGCGCAAGCACCCCGCCATGGACGCTGCCGGCGGCGTTCAGGTGGCGCGCCCCGACCCGAAAGCCGAGCCGCACGCCACCGCCGTCCCGCGCGATGTGGAACGGGCCGTTGAACCGCTCGCCCTCGGTCGCGTTCTCGAGCGGCGCGAAGCCTGGCGGCGGCGTGTCCGGTGTCGGAACCGTATTCATCAGACCATGTTCATCCCGCCCGAGACGGAAATGGTCTGGCCGGTGATGAAGTTTGCGTCGTCGGAGCCGAGGAAGGCCACGATGCCCGCGTAATCCTCGGGCTCGCCCATGCGGCGCAGCGGGATGCCGCGAACCATGGCGTCCTTCCATTTCATCGCCTGGTCCCCGGTGCCAAGTACGGAGGCCATCATCGGCGTGTTGGTCGGGCCGGGGCAGACGGCGTTCAGCAGCACGTTCTGCCGGGCCAGTTCGCGCGCGAGCGACTTGGTGAAGGCGATGATGCCGCCCTTGCAGGCGGAATAGACCGCCTCGGTCGAGGTGCCGACCCGTGCCGCATCGGACGCGATGTTCACGACCCTTCCGCCGCCGCGTTCCGCCATGCCGGTGCAGACCGCCTTGTGCATGTTGAGCGGGCCCGAGAGGTTGATCGCGATGATCTTGTCCCAGAGCGATTTTTCGGTCTGCAGGAAGGGCGCGGGCTGGTCCCAGCCGGCGTTGTTCACCAGAAGCCAGGTCGGCCCCAGATCCGCCTCGGCCTGGGCGACCGCGCTTCCGACGCCGTCGGCGTCCGAGATGTCGACGCCGTAGACACGAACGTCGGCGCCGGTCGCGCGGGCCTCCTCGGCAGTGGCCTCGGCGGCCTGCGGGTTGAGGTCGAACACCGCAACCTTGTAACCCTCGGCCGCAAGTCGCATCGTGATCGCGCGCCCGATCCCCTGACCCCCGCCTGTCACGATCGCCATTTTCGCGTCGGTTCCAGCCATCTTCGCCTCCCACGTTCCAGATTTTCGTACGCAAGCATATTAATACACTTGCGTACCATCTCGCCACAAGTCTATCCTGTGGTCAAGAGATGGAATGCACATGACCGAACAAACGATCCTTTCGGCGTCCGGCTACCTGCCGCTATTGCGTTTCGACCGCTCTGTCGCGCGATCCGAGCTGCGCTGGGCCGGAATGGGCGGCGCGCGCGGTCATCGCGCGGTGGCGGGGTGGGACGAGGACGCGCTGACACTGGCCATCGAGGCGAGCCGCCTCGTCAGCCCGGAAAGCGCTGGCCGCGTGACGGTCGCCTCCACGAGTTCGCCGTTCACGGATCGGAGCATGGCGGGGCTTCTGGTCGACGCCCTGACCCTCGACCCCGCGTTGCCCGTCACCGATGTCGGCCTCAGCCGCCGGGCGGCGACTTCCGCCTTGATCCGTGCGCTTGCGTCGGACACGCCCGAGTTGATCGCGGCGGGCGAGCGGCGGCAGGCGCAGGCCGGCAGCCCGCAGGGCCTGGCCTGGGGCGATGGCGCCGGTGCGGTTCTGGTCGGGCCGGGCGAAGGTCTTGCGCGATGCCGCGCGGCGGTGTCCCGCAGCGCGCAGGTCATCGACAGCTACACCGCCATGTCCCGCGGGCTGCCCTATGGCGCCGAAGATCGCTTCGTGCGCGACACGGCGGTGGACCTCTACCAGACAGCCGTCTCCGAGGCGCTGGACCGGGCCGGTGTCGCCGCCGGCGACGTCGCAATCGCGGCCATGGCCGAACCCGTCGCCGGGACGTATATTGCGCTCGCCAAGGCGATGAAGCTGAAGGCTCCGAACCTCTGCACCGAGGTCGCGGGCGCGGCGGGCGATCTTGGCGCGGCGATGCCGCTGTTCGGGCTGGCCCTGGCGCTTGACCGGGCGCAACCCGGCGATCTCATCCTCGTGGCGGGCTTCGGAAACGGCTGCGATGTCCTTTTGCTCGAGGCGACCGGCACCGGGAACGGCAGCGCAGAAGCGGCGCTGTCGCAAGGGTCGGTGCTGTCCTCCTACACGCGGTTTCTCAACCTGACCGGCGGGATCGACCTTGACTGGGGCCCGCGCGCCGAAGTGAACCAGAAGGTCTCCGCCTCTACGCTGGCGCGGCATTCCCGCGAGATGACCGGCTTTGTCGGCGGGCGGGACCAGGGCGGCAACGTTCAGTTTCCGAAGACGCCGATGCCGGTCAATCCCGCGATCGAGGGGCTTGGCGCCTACGAGGATGTCGTCCTGCGCGATGTGCCGGCGAAGGTCGCCTCCATCACCGCGGACCGGCTGAACTACACGCCCGACCCGCCGTTCCATTTCGGCCTCGTGCAGTTCGAGAACGGCGCGCGGGTGATGATGGAGCATTGCGACACGGATTGCTCCGCCCCCGCGGTCGGCGACCCGGTGAGGATGCGGTTCCGCATCAAGGCAATGGACCGGCAGCGGGCGTTCCGGACCTATTTCTGGAAGGCAGCCCCCGCCGAACGACCGACGCTGGCGAAGGAGGGCTGAACGATGGCCACAGGTATCCGCGACAAGGTCGTCATCGCCGGCATGGGCTGCAGCGTCTTCGGCGAACGGTGGGACATGTCCTCGGACATGCTGATGGTCGAGGCGTTCACCGAGGCGCTGGCGGATGCGGGCCTGGAGAAGTCTCGTATCGAAGCCGCCTGGCTCGGCTCGGCCCTTGATGACGTGAATGTCGGCAACTCCGCGATCCCGCTCGCCACCGCGCTGCGGCTTCGCGACATCCCGGTCACGCGGGTCGAGAACATGTGCGCCACCGGGACCGAGGCGCTGCGCGGTGCGGTCTACGCGGTGGCGGCCGGGGCCGTCGACGTCGCGCTGGCGCTGGGGGTCGAGAAGCTGAAGGATTCGGGGTTCGGCGGGTTGCCGATCCGGACCAAGGGGGCGGTGAACGATCTGTGGATGCCCTACGGCTCCGCGCCGGGCACCTTCGCGCAACTGGCCGGGGCCTACGCGGCGCGGCACGGGGTCTCGATGGGCGACCTCAAGCGCGGCATGGCGCATGTGAGCTGGAAGAGCCATCAGAACGGCGTCATGAACGACCGCGCGCACCTGCGACGCGCCGTCGACATGGACACGATCCTGAACGCTCCAATGATCGCCGACCCGCTCGGGCTGTATGACTGCTGCGGTGTCTCGGACGGCGCCGCCGCGGCAATCGTCACGACCCCCGAGATCGCGCGGGCGCTGGGCAAGGACACGCTCGTTTCCGTGAAGGCACTGCAGATCTGCACCTCGCATGGATGGGAGGCGCAATACGGCGCCTGGGACGGCTCCTATGTTCCGACGACGCGCGCGGCGGCCGGGCGGGCCTATGCCGAGGCCGGCATTTCCGACCCGAAGGCCGAGATCGGGTTGGCAGAGGTTCACGACTGCTTCTCGATCACCGAGCTGGTGACGATGGAGGATCTGCAGCTTTCAAACGACGGGCGGGCCGCGTTCGACTTCCTGGATGGCCGCTATGATCGCGACGGTGCGGTGCCGGCGCAGGTCGATGGCGGGCTGAAATGCTTTGGCCACCCGGTCGGCGCGTCGGGGCTTCGCATGGCCTACGAGGTCTATACCCAGCTCATGGAGCGGGCGGGCGACCGGCAACTCGCCGATCTCGACTTCGGCCTTACGCACAACCTCGGGGGCCAGCCGGCCAACTCGGTCGGCGCGGTTTCGGTGTTCGGACGGCTCTGAAGGGAGGGCAAGATGCCTGGAAAGTATTACGAAGGGTTCGAGGTCGGTGATCTTATCCGCCACCCGATCCGGCGGACCGTGACGGAGTCCGACAACGTGCTCTTCACCACAATGACAATGAACCCGGCCGCGATCCACCTCGATGCCGACTATTGCGAGTCGACCGAATTCGGCAAGCCGCTGGTCAACTCCGTCTTCACGCTCGGGCTCGTCGTCGGGCTGTCGGTCGGCGACACGACGCTTGGCACCACGGTCGGCAACCTGGGGTTCGAGGACACGAAGTTTCCGAAGCCGGTTTTCCATGGCGACACGATCCGCGCCGAAACCGAGATCCTGCAAAAGCGGGTGTCCAAGAGCCGGCCGACCCAGGGCATCGTCACCTTCCTTCACCGCGGGCTGAACCAGCGCGACGAGGTGGTGTGCGAATGCCGGCGACTGGCCCTGATGCTGAGGGAACCGGTATGAGGCTGACAGCGCTTCTGTTCGTCCCCGCGGACTCGGAGAAGAAATTCGAGAAGGCCAAGGGTATCGGTGCTGACGGGCTGATCCTCGATCTGGAGGACAGCGTCGCGCCCGACAACAAGGCTGCGGCCCGCGACGGGCTTGCGGCCTGGATCGACGCCGCGAACGGTCCGCGCGACTGGGCGTTCTGGGTCCGCGTGAACCCTTTCGACACCGGCCTGACCGAGGCCGACCTGAAGGCCATCGTGCGCCCCGGCCTCGACGGCATTGTGTTGCCCAAGGCGAACGGCGGGCAGGACGTAGCGCGCCTGGCGGATCTGATCGCGCCGCTGGAACGCGAGACCGGGGTGCAGCCGGGGCACGTCAAGATCCTGGTGGTGGCCACGGAAACGGCGGCGGCGATGTTCAACCTCGCGTCCTACGCCCCGGCGCATCCGCGGCTCGCGGCGCTGACCTGGGGGGCAGAGGACCTGGGCGCGGTCGTCGGTGCGACCAACAACAAGGACGCGGACGGCAGCTGGACACAGCCCTACCAACTTGCCCGGTCGCTCTGCCTTTTCGCGGCCGCGAATGCCGGTGTTCCGGCGCTCGACACGCTCTACTCGGATTTCCGCGATGCGGAGGGGCTCGACGCGTCTTGCAGGACATCCCGCCGCGACGGCTTTGTCGGTCGCCTGGCGATCCACCCGGCGCAGGTCGCCGGCATCCAGCAGGCCTTCGCGCCGTCCGAAGAAGATGTCGCGCTGGCCCGGCAGATCGTTGCGGCGTTCGAGGCCAACCCGGGCCTCGGAACCCTCGGGATCGACGGCAAGATGTACGACATCCCACATCTGAAACAGGCCCGGCGCACCCTGGCGTCGATTGGAGAATGACGATGGACCTGAAGCAACTGATCGAGGAGCGGGACGAGACCTTGGCCGCCATCCGTGAGGGCGTCCGGTCGGTGGTCACGAAGTTCGACGATGAATACTGGCTGGCCCGCGACGACGACGGCGTCTTTCCCAGGGAGTTTCACCGCGCGATGGCCGATGCCGGATGGCTCGGCATCACCATGCCCGAGGAATACGGTGGGTCCGGTCTGGGCGTGACCGAGGCGATGGTGATGATGCACGAGGTCTCGAGCCACGGCGGCGGCATGGCCGCGGCGTCGACCGTACACATCAACCTCTTCGGGCCGCACCCGGTCGTGGTGAAGGGCACCGAGGAACAGAAGCGCGAATGGATCCCAAGGCTCGTGGCCGGCGAGGACCAGGTCGCCTTCGGCTTCACCGAACCCGACGCGGGCCTCGACACGACGCGGATCAAGACCTTCGCCGAGAAGGTGCCGGGCGGCTACCGGGTCAACGGGCAGAAGGTCTGGACTTCGACCGGACAGGTCGCCTCGAAGATCATGCTGCTGACGCGGACGACGAAATACGAGGATTGCGCGCGGAAGACCGACGGCATCACGATCTTCTACACCGACCTCGACCGCGCCCATATCGAGGTCCAGCGCATCCCCAAGATGGGCCGCAAGGCCGTCGATTCGAACGCCATCTTCATCGAGGACCTGTTCATCCCGGACGAGCACCGGATCGGGGAGGAGGGCAAGGGATTCTCCTACATACTCCATTCGCTGAACCCCGAGCGGATTCTCGTCGGGGCAGAAGCGGTCGGGATCGGCCAGGACGGGCTCCGCCGCGCGGCGAAATACGCCGGCGAGCGCGTGGTCTTCGGCCGCAAGATCGGGCAGAACCAAGGCATCCAGCATCCGCTGGCAGAGAAGTGGATGTATCTCGAAAGCGCCTGGCTGATGTGCTGCCGCGCGGCCGAGCTTTACGATGCCGGAAAGCCCTGCGGCGCCGAGGCGAATGCCGCCAAGTTCCTGAGCGCGCGGGCCGGCCATGACGCCTGCCTGCAGGCCGTGCTGACCCACGGCGGCTTCGGCTACGCCAAGGAATACCATGTCGAGCGGTTGCTGCGCGAAGTGACGGTAACGCGGATCGCGCCCGTGACCGAGCAGTTGATCCAGTCCTTCATCGCCGAGAAGGTGCTCGATCTGCCGAAATCGTATTGAGGAGGCCGCAGGGATGATGATGAAGGACAAGGTCGTGCTCGTCACCGGGGCCGCGCGCGGCGTCGGCCGCGGCGTCGCGCTGGAGATGGCGCGGGCAGGGGCGGCGGTGGTCGTGAACGACCTCGGCGTATCGTTGAAGGGAGACGACAGTGCCGATGTTTCGGCGGCCGGCGAGGTCGTGGCCGAGATCGAGGCGATGGGCGGCCGGGCCGTGGCCGATGGACATTCCGTCGCCGATTGGGATGGGGCGCACGCGATGGTGCAGACCGCGCTCGACACCTTCGGGCGGATCGACGCGGTGGTGAACAACGCCGGCAACCTGCGCGACGTCTTGTTCCACAAGATGACGGAGGAGGATTTCGACGCGGTCATCGGTGTCCACCTCAAGGGCTCCTTCAACGTCAGCCGCGCCGCCGCACCGCATTTCAAGGCGCAGGCGTCCGGCGCCTATGTCCACATGGTCTCGACCTCCGGCCTGGTCGGGAACATGGGGCAGGCGAATTATTCCGCTGCCAAGCTCGGCATGGTGGCGCTGTCGAAGTCCATCGCGCTCGACATGGCGCGGTTCAACGTGCGGTCGAACGCGGTGGCGCCTTTCGCCTGGACGCGGATGGTGTCCTCGATCCCGACGGACACGCCGGAACAGCAAAAGCGCGTTGAGGGCTTGAAAAAGCTCGTCCCCGAAAAGGTCGCGGCGCTCTGCGTCGCGCTGTGTTCGGACGCGGGGGCGGACGTCTCTGGGCAGATCTTCGGTTCGCGCAACAACGAGATCTACCTGTTCAGCCAGCCGCGCCCGGTCCGGACCGCGCACACCGCGGACGGATGGACGCCCGAAGCCATAGCCGAGCGGGTGTTTCCGCAGTTCCAGAACGATTTCTACCCGCTGCACCGGTCGGGCGACGTGTTCAGCTGGGACCCGGTCTGATGGCGTTCGATCCCGATCGCCTGCTGACCTGGGATTTCGAAGAGATCCGCCAGAACTACGATGCCCGCGACGCGATCCTCTACGCGCTGGGCGTCGGCCTGCCCTTTGCCGAGGGCGAAAGCGATGATCTCGCCTTTCTGATAGAAGATCGCCTGCGCGTCCTGCCTGCCTTCGCCGTGACGCTCGCCACGCCCGGCATGTGGCCGAAGAAGCCCGAGCTCGGGATCGACTGGGTCCAGGTCCTGCACATGGCCCATGCCTGCCGGTTCCATGCCCCGCTGCCGCCGGAGGCGGAGGTGACGAGCCGCGCGCGGATCACGGCGCTGCATGATCGCGGGGCCGAGAAGGGCTCCGTCTGTCTGCTTGAGCGCGATGTGACCGATGCCGCGGACGGCACGCTTTACGCCACCATCGTGCAGACGGTGGCGATGCGCGGCAATGGCGGTTTCGGCGGCGCGCCGATGCCCAGGGCGGAGCGGGTGGCGATGCCCGACCGCGCGCCCGACCATGTCGAGCACGTGACCCATTCGCAGCGCGCCGCCTATGTCTACCGGCTTTCCGGCGACCTGAACCCGTTGCACGCCGACTACGACGTGGCCAGAAAAGCGGGATTCGACCGGCCGATCCTGCACGGCCTCGCTTCCTACGGCACCGCCTGCGCGGTGATCCTCAGGGCGTTCTGCAACGGCGATCCGGCGCGGATGGCCTCTCTCGACCTGCGGTTCTCGGGTGTCGTCTACCCCGGCGACACGCTGGAGTTCCGACTGTGGAAGGACGCGGGCCGCGTCCTGTTCGACGCGCGTGTCGGGGAACGGACCGTTCTCGATCAGGGCGTGTCGGAGATCGGCTAGGAGGTTTCCAGCAGCGCGGCCTGCAACTGTTGGCGCAAGGCGTCGTCGAGCTGAAGCGCCTGGACCAGATAGGTGTCGACGCCGCCGTACTCGGTGTCGATCGTGGCAAAGAACGCCTCGAGATAGGCGGCATCCGCGGCGTGCAGCGGGGCGAGCTGGTCCGGGGGCAGCCGCCCGTAGTCGATGCCGCCGCGCCGCGTGGTCAGCATCGCCACCAGAACCTCCCGGGCGGCATTGGTCTCCAAGTAATCCGACAGGATGTCGTCGCGGTGGACACCGAGCGCCGACAGGATCAGCGCGATCGTCGCCCCGGTCCGGTCCTTGCCCGCCGTGCAATTGATCACGAGCGCCCCCGGCGCGGCGGCGAAGCGGATCGCCGCGGCGAAGATCGGCGGAAAGTGCCGGGCGAGGTCGCGGTAGACGGCGATCATGGCCTCACCCACATCCGCCGCGCGCATCGCCTCGTTGCCCAGGACCGTCGTCAGATCCCCGAGCCGGACGGAATGGCCGGGTGCGGTGACGGCGAGCCCCTCGCTCGCTGGAAATGGCGCCGGGTGGGAGGTGATCTCGGCCGCGGCGCGCAGGTCGAAGACTCGCGCGATGCCCATCGACCGCAGATGCGCCAACCCCTCCGGCCCGATGCGTTCGAAGCTGCCGCTTCGGAACAGGTGGTTCGGGCGAAGCCGCCCACCACCCGACGTGGTCATCGGCCTTACCGCCCGGAAGTTGATGAAGCCTTGCGGGATGTCCGCCCCCTCCGTCCCGTGCGATACTGACGCTTCCGGGGGGATGGGTGTCGTCGGCGTGGAAGTCATGCGGCCCTCATCAGAAATTAATTCGCTAGATTACGGTACGCTTGATGTCTATGTTGACCGCATTTCCATCGGGAGGACAAGCGACATGACGATTCCCTGGATCACGAATGCGCCCGAGATCGCGGACCCCGGCTATCTGCCGAACGACGACCTGCGTCATCGCGGCGAGCCCGGCAAGAAGGATCGGGATTCGCTGTTCTGGCAGATGATCCTGCCGGAGGAAGCTCTTGCCTTCCAGTGCTACCTGTACCTGACGAACACCGGCAACGCCGGGTTCAACCTGGTGCTCTGGGGGCCGGAGAAGAAGCCCTATGCCCTCGAACTGGTTCAGGGGGTCGTGCCGCCCGAGATGGATTTCGACGACCTGAAGCTCGAAGGGCTGCATGTCGAACAGCCGGCCGATCAGAAGACCGCCCGCGTCCGGTTCGAGAAGGGCGGGGTGAAGCTCGACTACCGGTTCGAGGGTTTTCACGCGCCGTTCAGCTACCGCTCCAACCCCGACGGGTTGCCGAACTGGTTCGCCCGCAACCGACTGGAGCAGTCGGGTTGGGTCGAGGGGTTCGTGGAATGGGACGGTCGCCGCGTCGAGTTCGGGCGCATCGGGCACCGGGATCATTCCTGGGGCGTGCGCCACTGGCAGGCTCCGCATCACTGGAAATGGCTCGTGGGCTACACGCCGGACGGCTCGCGCATCGTGAATGCGTGGATCTGGATGGCCAAGGGCGAATGGGGTGTCGGCGGCTATGTCGTTCGCGACGGCGAGCTTGTCCCGATCGCCCATGTCAAACAGAGCGCCGAATATGACGACGACATGAGCCAGCGCCGGGTCGAGGCGGTGATCACCGACATTCGCGGCGGCACCTGCCACCTGAGCATGGAGCGCTTCGGCCTCATCAAGCTGCCGACGGGCGGGCGCTATGCCACGATGATCATGGAAGCCGCCTGCCATGCGAAGATCGACGGGCAGGATGCTGCCGGCCAGTTCGAATGCCAATGGCCGGTGTCCTACCTCGAGAACATGATCGAACTGAACGCCAAGGCATGAGCTGGGATTGGGACAGCGAGACGCTGGGGCGGCTGGGCGCGTATCTGCGGGCGCGGGGCTTCGACGCGGACGAGCTTGCGCCGAAGCCGATCGGCGACGGGCACTCGAACCTCACCTACCTCATCGACCTCGGCGGCCGGTCCGCGGTGCTGCGCCGCCCACCGCCGCCGCCGCTGCCCAAGGGCGCCAACGACGTGCTGCGCGAGGCGCGCGTTATGAAGGCGCTGGAAGACGAGGATGTGCCGGTGCCGCGCGTCCTGGCGGTGGCCGAGGCGGGCGAGGTGCTCGACGTGCCCTTCTACGTCATGGAGCATGTGCCGGGCCCGATCCTCACCGATACGCTGCCGCCGCAGATGCAGGGTCATGGCGGGACGATGGCCGCGGAGTTCGTCGGCGCGCTGGTACGGTTGCACGCGGTCGACTGGCGCGCGCGCGGACTGGAGGGTTTCGGCCGCCCCGAGAACTTCAACCTGCGCCACCTGTCGCGGCTGGAAGGGCTGATGCGTCTGAACCCGTCGCCGCCGGCCGACATGGTGGCGCTGGCCGAGCGGCTGAAAGTCGGGGCGCCGGCTGAGTCCGGAGATGCGATCGTTCACAACGACTACCGGATCGGCAATGTCATCTGGTCGCCGAACGTGCCGCCACGGCTCGCCGCGATCCTCGACTGGGAACTGGCGACGATCGGCGATCCACTGCTCGACCTCGGGTATCTCGCCGCCTGCTGGCCTGTTCCCGGACACGAGCAGGCGCCGACGCAGGAATTGTCGCTCGCGTGGCTCGCTCCGGGCGTCCCGCCTCTCGACGCGGTGCTCGACCTCTACGCCCGGACGAGCGGGCGAGATTTGTCGGACCTGCCCTGGTACGCCGCAATGGCCGCTTGGAAGCTGGCCGTGCTTTACGACTACCAGTTCCGGCTCGGCGGCGACGCCTACTACACCGCCGACCAGGCCCCGCGCTTCCTTCGGCAGGCCGAGGCGTTCCTGGCGCAGGGCTAGCCGCGTCCGCAGGGAGCTCTGTGCTGTTTCGCGCGAGTCCCCGGGGCCGATACGGGAAGCTTCGGACCTGGTTTCGAATCACTGCCGCGCTGCGCCTTCGCGGCCATGACAGTCAGATTCTGCGCTGCAGAAAAATTAATTGGAACAGAGTGTTACGTCCGTTTCGGATGAAGCGTAACGATCCTTTACGGTTTCATCTTTTCTCGCCCGAATTCGCCTGTTCCCGGCGGGATTCGTTTGCACTGTTGAGGCCCCCGGATAGTCTGGTCGGCACTCGACAAGTCGGACGCTCAAGGGAGGAGATGCCGATGTTTGACCCACCCGTCCGAAGGGGCGCGGGGCGGAAGTCAGTGCGGACGTTGCTTTCCCGCGGCGAACGGCAGCAGATCCCAGATCGCCGAAATGTCGCCTGCCATCCTGGCATGAAGCTGCGCCAGCAGCCTGTCCCGCCGGTCCGCCGGAAGGGCGTCGAGCTCCAGCCGTGCCGAGCGCAGGTCGAGCGGCGCGCCGGTTTCCAGCGCCCGGTCGACGGCGGCGCGGCAGGCCGCGTCGCCGGGAGCGGCGGACTCGGCAAGGAGCCCTTGCAGGGCCGTGAAGAAGCGGAGATCAGCGGGATCGGTCATCGGGCGCTATCGTCTTGTCGGCCTCGGGCCATCATCGGCGAGGCCTCATCATGACAGGTCGGTCGAGGGATATCCAGACGCTGCTGGAAGAACGGCTTTCGCAGATCCAGGCCATCTCCGCCGCCAACAGCGAGCACATGCGGCTGAACCAGATCGCCAGCGGCATGATGATCCTCGACCAGAAGGACGAGATCGACGGCGCGGAACCCGACCTGCGCAGCCCCGAGCGGGACGCAAACGCCGCAGCGCTCGAGCGCTGCATGACCAGGATCGAAACGCTCGAGCGAGGGCTGGCGCAGCTTGACCGCGACATCGAGGCCTTCAGGAAGAGAGACGACGAATGACCCAGCACTCCCCACCGCAGCCCGTGTCGCTCTTCGATCTGGTCGCCCGCCCGTGGCAGCTTGACGCCGGGGTCAGGGACGTCTGCTTCAACGTCGTCGGCTCCTCCGTCGTGGTCACGCTGACGGACGGCTCGCTCGTCTTCCTGCAGGTCAAGGACGCCGAGGATCCGGAAACGCGGATGCGCACCGAGCTCGAGACCGGTCGCATGACGATCCGGCCGCGCGCGAAGCCGCTTCCCGTTCCCGTGCGCACCGAGGGGCCTCTGGCGGACGCGGACATTGCCCCGTGCAGGGTGGCGAGCCAGGGGTTCGCCTTCGTGCACCGTGACGGCGGCGAGGTCTGGCGCGCGACCGCGAAGGGCCAGACCCTGCGCGTGGCCAGGGCGGGCGCAGCGCCTGTGACGGCCCTGGCCGCGCTGCCCGACAAGCGCGGCCTGCTGGTCGCACGGGGTGCGCACCTCGCGGTCGTGTCGCCCGAGGACGGGTCCACGCTTCACGAGACCGATCTGGCCCACGACATTCTGCGCGTCGCAGTGGCCCCCGACGCCGGGCGGATCGCCTGCTGGGGGCCGGGCCGCGTAACGATCCTCGACGCCGACCGGCTGGCACCCGTCGCCGAGATCGCGGCGGAGGGGGAGCTTTGCGCCCTCGGCTGGTCGCCCGACGGGCGCTGGCTGATCGGGGGATGCCGCGACAACGCCGTGCTGATCATGGAGGCCGAGACGGCGCAGGCGGACCGGATCGGCGATTTCCCGGCGCCCGTCGCCTCCATCGGGTTCAGCGACAGCGCGGGCGTGATGATCGCCTCCGGGGCGTTCCGCATCGTCGGCTGGCAACTGCCCGATCGGCCGTTCGGCGAGGGCGACTGGGTGCCGGTCGAAACCGCCAAGCCCGGTTTCACGCTCATCGAGACGGTGGCCGTCCATCCGACGCGCCATCTCTGCGCCGTCGGTTATGCGAACGGGCTGGTCATGCTCTGCCAGATCGGCAAGCGCGAGGAGATGCTGCTGCGCGAGGGGCGCGGCGAGCCGGTGACGGCGCTGGAGTGGTCGCCCGATGGCGACCACCTGGCGATCGGCACCGCCGACGGGATGGCCGCGATCGCGACCTTCCCCAAGGCCATGTTCAAGTAAGTTTCAAGGGAGCGAGACGATGACCCAGGCACTGGACGCCGAAGAGCAGAGCAAGGATCGCCATTTCCAGCAACTGGCGAAGATCGCCGAGGAAATGATCGACGATCACGGCAAGGATTTCGCCACCGGGGCGCTGATCCTGGCGGCGCAATGGATCTCCCAGGGCAGGCTCGGGAAGCCGGACGGCGCGACGCATTAATGGCGGCGCGCCTCCTCCCGGGACAGAGGCTCGGGGGTGGGTGCGTTCAAACTCTGGATCTGGCTGACGAGAATGGCGCTGAGCGGCGCGGCGAGCGCGGCGAAGGTCGCGGGCGATCTTTCTCCTGCCATCTCCAGGGCGCCGGTCAGATCAGGTGTCACAAGCTGGGCATAGGCGCAGAGCTCATGAATCCGGAACGTCGCGAAATAGAGGCTGTCATCGCTCAGCAGGCCCTTGCCGGGACGCGGGTCCGGGGCGGGGGTCCGCAGCAGGTTGCTGTGCACGGCCGTGCTGAGGATCGTCAGCACCGACTTGCGCCACTTGGCGTAATCGGTGTCGGCCGAGTGGTCGATCCCCACGGTATAGAGCTTTTGCGAGATCGCCCGGAAGGCGCGGCCGCCGGCGATGTGGCGGCGCCAGAACTCGTTGGTGTCCTCGACGGTCGCGCATTCGGCGAACCTCTGCGCCAGCTTGGGGCGGATGAGCAACACGAGCGCCATGTCCGCGTCCTCCGAAAGGGAGCGGGCGACCTGCATCGCGGGCATTGGCAGTTCCGTGAGGGCGAGCAGGCGCAACGCGGTCATCTGTTCGGTCAGCCGCGCAGTGACGCCGGCAAGGCCATGCCATTGCGCCGCCGTCAGCCCGTCGATGCCGCAGGCATGGCCCGTGGCCGCGGCGGCCTGCAATGCGCGGACCCACAGCAGCGCCTGATCGAAGAGGAACACGAGGTCGACCGCCGCGCTGTTGGTCGACACGTCAAGGCGCGGAACCGCGCGGAAGCCGGGCAGGCTGCGGATGCCCGCCCGCCAGTGACGGTCGAAATCCAGCCCCCGCGCGGACCAGAGCTGCTTCACCCGCGCCAGAAGCTGCGGCGACAGATCCGGGTAGGACAGCTCGGGCGGCGTATGAAGCAGCGGGGCGGTCGCCCCGGGAGGACTGGTTTCGGTCATGGCCTCGGGCATCCTGGCATCGACGCCACAACCGTAACCCGCAACCTGCCGGTATGGCCAGCGGGCTTGGCGGGGGCTGGCAGATGAGCTTTTCGACGCGGTTGCACACCGGCCAGTCCCAGGTCTTTCGCATGGGACATATCGTCAACGTGCTGCAGATGTCCGGCGAGGAACTGAACGAGCATCTGCTGCAGGCCGCGCGCGACAATCCCTTGCTTGTGGTGCGACAGCGTCGACGCACAGCGGTTCACGCCGGCACCGCCCGGGGGCAGATCGAGGCGGCGCAGGCCGACACGCCGACAAGTCTTTACGATCATGTTCTTCGGGACCTGGCCGGGCTGATCGCCCATGGCGGGCCGCTGGAACGGCTGGTCCTCGCCCTGGTCGAAGAGATCGAGCCCTCGGGCTGGCTCGGGCGTCCGGTGGCAGAGATCGCGGCGGACCTGAGCATCTCGGTGGATCTGGTCGAAAAGGGCCTCGATCTGGTCCAGAAGCGGGTCACGCCCGCCGGGCTCTTTGCCCGCGATCTTGCCGATTGCCTGCGCCTGCAGCTGGTCGACCAGGACCTCTGGGATGCCGAGACGGACATTATGCTGCGCCATCTCGGCGTGCTGGAGCAGGGTGACGCAAGGGCGCTGGCGGCCGCGACAGGTCTTGCGAAAGAGACGGTGGCCCGGCACCTCAAGCGGTTGCGGCAGCTCGACCCCAAGCCCGGCGCCCGGTTCTCGACGGATCTGACGCTGTCCCGGGAGCCCGACGTGCGCGTCGAAGCGCAGGGCGATGGCTGGATCGCGATCGTGAAATCGGCTTTCGAGACCCAGGTCTCGGTGCTGCCCGAGGTGTCGGGCGACAGCTCGCCCGAACTGAAGCAGGCGCTGATGCAGGCCTGCGCGCTGAAGCAGGCGCTCGACCTGCGCCAGAACGCCCTGAAGCAGATCATGCGCTACATGCTCGACGTCCAGGGCGACTATTTCCGCGACGGTCTCGAGGCGCTGCATCCGCTTACCCAGGCCACGATCGCACAGAAGACGGGGTTTCATCTCAGCACCGTCAGCCGCGTGCTGAACGGCCTCCTGATCGAGGGGCCGCACGGCATCGTCGAAGCCCGGACGCTCTGCGCTCACTCCGCATCCCATGCCGCGCAGAACTGTCCGTCGAAGCCCAAGGTCCTGTCGCGGCTGCGCGCCGCGCTGAGGGCCGAGTGCGCTGCGCACCCGCTGTCGGACCAGGATCTGACCGATCTCCTGGGCGCCGAGGGTCTGGCCGTCTCGCGCCGCGTGGTCGCGAAATACCGCCTCGAGCTTGGCTTCGCGCCGCTGGCCCGACGGCGTCTGCGCGCCTGACCGATCGACCGCCATCGCCCGAAAATCCTACCAGCGACACCTAGATCTCTGCGGGTCACGGCCGCACCCGTCGTGGCGGAATGGCGGAAGTGTAAAGCGGTGTGTAACGCCCCGCGCGGCGATCCGTAACGGCCGGGTGTAACGTTTCGTGACAGTGGCGTTTGCCGCGCGATGCGCCGGTTCGGAAACCCGCGGCTTAGAAAATAAGCAAAAATAAAACTTCATAAATTTCAGCCACATGACAAGTTTTTTCATGCTGCAAGTGCACATCTGCCCGCGCTGGAACGGGACTTGCATGAATGAGGGCATAACACGCGATCGCCCTTCAGGATGGCCGCGCAAGAACGAAGGATAGGGAGGAAAGACATCACCGGCACCGGTGGCGCAGGCCACGGGGCTGACCGGAGCAGGATGTCGACCGTCTCCACCTTTGCCGAGAACCCGAGCGGTGCCGCCCCCGGCGCGCCGCGTGAACCCGAAACGGCGAAAGCCGCCAGAACGTGACCGGGAAACCGGACTCAGAGCTGTAAGGAGGCTCATGGCATGACTTTGACGCTTAATAAAATCACGTCACAACGTGGTATCTCGGTCGGGGAGGCGACCAAGAAGATCGCGGATCTCGGATGGAACCCCACCTACGTCCAGGAAGCCGCCACCTTCCCCACCGACTACAAGATCACCAAGGCGCCGCGCGACCCGATGAAACAGGTCCTGCGTTCCTACTTCCCGATGGAAGAGGAGAAGGACAACCGGGTCTACGGCGCGCTCGACGCGGCGCTTCGCGGCGACATGTTCCGCAACGTGGAGCCGCGCTGGATCGAGTGGATGAAGCTCTTCCTCGCGATCATCCCGTTCCCGGAAATCTCGGCTGCGCGCTCCATGGCGATGGTCGCCCGCCTGGCGCCGGGCGAGGACCTGCGCACCGGGTTCACCATGCAGATGGTGGACGAATTCCGTCACTCCACGATTCAGATGAACCTGAAGAAGTGGTACATGGAAAACTACATCGACCCGGCAGGCTTCGACATCACCGAAGAAGCTTTCGGCAAGTGCTACGCCACCACCATCGGCCGCCAGTTCGGCGAGGGTTTCATCACCGGCGACACGATGACCGCCGCCTGCATGTACCTCACCGTGGTCGCGGAAACCGCCTTCACCAACACGCTCTTCGTGGCGATGCCGTCGGAGGCCGCCCGCAACGGCGACTACGCGCTGCCCACGGTGTTCCTGTCGGTGCAGTCGGATGAAAGCCGCCACATCGGCAACGGGCACTCGCTGCTCATGGCCGCGCTGAAGGAGCCGGAGAACCACCTGCTGCTCGAGCGTGACCTGCGCTACGCGTTCTGGCAGAACCACGCCATCGTGGACGCCGCCATCGGCACGTTCATCGAATACGGCACCACCAACCGCGACAAGGACAAGGAGTCCTACGCGGAAATGTGGCACCGCTGGATCTTCGAGGACTACTACCGGACCTACATGCTGCCGCTCGAGAAGTACGGCGTGAAGGTGCACCACGACGACGTCCAGGAAGCCTGGAAGCGGATCACCGAAAAGAACTACGTCCACAAGGTCGCGCAGTTCTTCGCCGTCGGCTGGCCCGTCAACTTCTGGCGGATCGAAGCCCAGACCGACAAGGACTTCGAGTGGTTCGAGCACAAGTACCCGGGCTGGTATGCCGAGTTCGGTGATTTCTGGAAGTGGTACGCCAAGCTGTCGAAGCCCGGCGAGACCGTCATCACCTTCAACCAGGACACCGGCTACGTCTACCCGCACCGCTGCTGGTCGTGCCTCGTTCCCTGCCTCATCCGCGAGGACATGGTTGTCGATCAGATCGACGGCAAGTGGCACACCTTCGCCCACGAGCTTGACCGCTGGACCGCCGTGGAGGCGTTCTCGGACGAGTACCAAGGCCGCCCGACGCCGGCCATGGGCAAGTTCTCGGGCAAGCGCGAGTGGGAAACGGTCTATGACGGCTGGGATCTGGCCGATGCGATCGTCGATCTGAACTTCGTGCGCGACGACGGCCAGACGCTGGTGCCGCAGCCGCACCTGCGGTTCGACAACAAGGACATGTGGAAGCTCGAGCATGTCCGCGGCCACACCCTGCGCTCGCCGCTGAACATGCTGCGCGGCATGTCGGACTCCGAGCGCGAGGCGCATGTCGCCGAATACCGCAAGGGCTTCACCATCAACGCTGTCAACTGAAACGACAAATCCGGGAGCCGCACCCGCGGCTCCCGGGACCTCGGCAACGCGGGTGTCGCGTGCCGTGTCCAGGGAGGAAAGAATGACGGAAGTCTACACCGTCCGATTGGAGCCTGTCGGCGTGGAATTCAACGTCGAGGAGGGCGAAACGGTCCTCGATGCGGCGTTCCGCCAAGGGATCGCGCTGCCGCACGGGTGCAAGGAGGGGCAATGCTCGGCCTGCAAATGCGTCCAGCTCGAGGGCGAGACGGAAATGCTGAAATACTCCACCTTTGCGCTGAACGAGATGGAGAAGGACAGCGGCCATATCCTGATGTGCCGGACACTGGTCTACAGCGACGTGGAAATCGAGCTTCTGAATTACGATGAAGAGGTTCTATCCAAGTCCATTCCGGTCCGGCAATTCTCCGGCAAGATCGTCGACTTCCAGAAACTGACCCACGACATACGGGGCGTTCAGATCGAGTTGGATGCACCTCTCAAATTCTGGGCAGGCCAATATGTCGACATCACGGTCAGGACGGAAGCGGGGGAGGAGATTACACGCTCGTTCTCCATGGCAAATCCGCCGAGCGAAACCCAAAAGCTCGGATTCATCATCAAGAAATACCCAGACGGACGATTTTCGAACGAACTCGACGGCGGAGGAATCAAGGCCGGCGCCGAAGTCGAAGTCGAAGGCCCCTACGGAATGTGCTTCCGACGGGAAGGCCGGGAAGGACCCGTGATCCTCGTCGGGGCCGGATCGGGGATGTCGCCGGTCTGGTCGATCCTGAACGACCACGTCGAAAGCGGCGAGGACCGGCCCGTCTACTTCTTCTACGGCGCGCGCACCCAGGTCGACCTCTTCCGGCTCGAGGAGATCGCGGCGCTGACGGCGGCCAACCCGAGGATCGAGTTCATCCCCGTTCTGAGCCACGCCAATGACGACGCCGACTGGACCGGCGAACGCGGCTTCGTCCACGAGGCGGTCGACCGGCGGCTGAAGGAGCTCGGGATCGAGGGTCAGGGTGACGTCTACGCCTGTGGCCCGCCGCCGATGATCGACGCGTTAACTCCGGTGCTCTTCATGAACGACTTCGACAGCGAACGCATCTTCTACGACAAGTTCACGCCCACTTCCGGTTCTTCGGGCCACTGAAACCGGCCCGAACGCTAGTGACGTGACAACAACCAAGGGAGGCTACAATGGTAGCAACATCTAGCTCTGTCGGATCCGGTGCCGCAGGCGCCGCCGAGTTCGTCGGCTCGACCAGCCGCAAGTACAACTACTTCCAGCCGCGCGGCAAGCGGGCGACCCATTACGAGGACGTCACCGTCGACGTGCAGCCCGATCCGGAGCGGTACCTGATCCAGAACTGGATCATCGAATTCGAGGGCGGCAAGGGCGGCGGCGCTTACCAGAAAGGCAACACCGCGGCGCTGTCGAGCAACTGGCACGCCTTCCGCGCGCCGGACCAGGAATGGGAACGGACCCATTACCAGCGCCAGTCCAAGATCGAAACGATGGTGCAGAACGTCATCACCAACGCCCGCCGGGCAGGTGCGCACAAGGCCTTCGACAAGGCCTGGCTGACGATCCTGCAAAAGCACCTTGGCGCGTGGAAGCACGCGGAATTCGGCCTCGGCACGTCGCTCATGCAGGCGCAGCGCTACGGCTACACCCAGATGATCAACAATGCCACGCTGACGAACTCGTCCTACAAGATGCGCCTGACCCAGGACATCACGCTGTACCTGGCCGAGATCGGCATGGACATCGACGGCTGGAACGACGAGCTCGGCAAGCAGACCTGGCTGGAAGACCCGATCTGGCAGCCCTGCCGCGAGGCGGTCGAGACGATCATGGGCTGCGAAGACTACCTGGAGCAGTATTTCGCCATCAACATCGTCTTCGAGCCTCTGGTGGGTGAACTGGTGCGTTCGGGCTTCTTCATGCAGGCGGCCGCGGCGAACAACGACTTCATCACGCCGCCGGTGATCTCGGCCGCCGAGGCCGACTACGAGCGCAACCTCGCGAACACAGTCGACCTGATCTACCTGCTCGCGAACGACGAGACGCACCCGGACCACAACCGCACGCTGTTCAAGTCCTGGATCGCCAAGCACGGCGACCTTGCGGAAAAGGCCGCGACCGCGCTTCAGCCGATCTGGTCGCAGCCGCATTCCAAGCCGGTTTCCTTCCAGGATGTGAAGGATGTCTCGCGCGAGCGGCTCTTCCAGATCATCGGCGAACTCGGCCTCAATTAATCATCGGAAATGGGAACACAAGATGTCTAGCACAGCGCGTAATGCCACGAAGAAGAACATCTTCAAGGCGATGAAGGATATCACCTTCGACCAGACCATTTCGCACCAATGCGGGGTGACGATGAATGACTCGGTCGAGGCGCGGGCCATCGCGGAATTCATGGAGGAGAACGACCCGAAGGTCACCGTCACGTATAATCCGGCAACCATCCGGATCGACGGCGAGGGCAAGCTGATCTTCAAAATGGACGAGATCACCGAATATCTCGGCCGCGATATGACCGCCGAAATCTTCGAGGTGAATACCTCGACCCATTACGGTCGCATGGTCCGGGTCGACGACAATACCGTGATCCTCTTCGGCGACATGAACGAGGTGATGGAATTCATCTGAGGCCCTGCCTCTTCCGGGGCCGGGCAGCGTCCGGCCCCATTCACTCAGCCACTCCGACAGCAATTCCAGGGAGGATCTCATGTACAAGACACCGGACGGCAAGGAAATCTTCGTTCTCGACGGGCACACCCATTTCTGGGACGGCAGCCCCGAGAACCAGTCCAACGTTCACGGCAAGCAGTTCATCGACTGCTTCTACGCCTACCACACCAACCTGAGCCCGCCCGAGCATCTGTGGGAAAAGGCGCGCTTCGAGAAATACTCCGAGGATGACATCTACCGCGACCTGTTCGTCGACGGCCCGGACGACATGGCGATCATCCAGACCACCGTTCTGAGGGATTTCTACAAGAACGGCTTCGGCTGCCTGGAGCGTTCCACCGACATGGCCCGGCGCCACCCCGAGCGGTTCATCGTCAACGGCTCCTTCGACCCGCGCGATGGCGAGAAGGCGCTCGAATACATCCACTACATGAAAGAGAACTTCGATATCCAGGGCGTGAAGATGTACACGGCCGAGTGGAACGGTGGCAGCAAGGGCTGGGCGCTGAATGATCCGGCCGCCTACAAGTGCTTCGAGCTTTGCGAGAAGCTCGGGATCAAGAACATCCACGTCCACAAGGGGCCGACGATCATCCCGCTGTCGAAGGATGCGTTCAGCGTCGACGACGTGGACTACGCCGCCACCGACTTCCAGAACCTGAACTGGATCGTGGAGCACTGCGGCCTGCCGCGGCTGGACGATTTCTGCTGGATCGCGGTGCAGGAAACCAATGTCTACGCCGGTCTCGCCGTGGCGCTTCCGTTTATCCATGCGCGCCCGCGCTACTTCGCCGAGGTGATCGCGGAACTGCTGTTCTGGGTCGGCGAGGACAAGATCCTGTTCGGCTCGGACTACGCGATCTGGACGCCCGGCTGGCTGGTCGACAAATTCTGGAACTTCCAGATCCCCGACGACATCGCGCAGGAACGTGGCGTGCAGCTGACCGACGAGATCAAGGAGAAGATCCTCGGCCTCAACGCCGCGCGGCTCTACGGGATCGACGTCGAGGCGAAGAAGAAGCAACTCTCCGGTGCGCCGGTTCAGATTGCGGCGGAGTGACACGATGCTCATTGCCAATCTGATGGCCGAGCGCGAACTCGATGTCTGGGACTGCCTGTCGGCAGTCTCGGACCCCGAGCTCGACGAGCCGATCACGGACATGAACTTCGTCGAACGGGTCGAGGTGTCCGACGACATGGAGGTGCGGGTCGAGTTCCGGCTGCCGACCTACTGGTGCTCGCCGAACTTCGCCTTCCTGATGGCCTTCGGCATCCGCGCCGAGGTCACGGCCTTGCCCTGGGTGCGCGGGGTGACCGTGCACCTGAAGGACCATTGCCTGGGTGACGACGTCAACGACGGCGTCAACAGCGGCCGGAGCTTCCACGAGATCTTCGCCGAGAACTGCGACGGCGCGGCCCTGGGCGAGGTTGTGGAGAAATTCATGGCCAAGGCCTTCGACCGCCGGCAGGAGGTCATGCTCCTGGGGCTCAAGGCGATGGGGAGATCCGTCGAGGAGATCGTCGCGATGCCGCTGGCCACGCTGAAGCGGGTGCGCTTCACCGGCGAGGAGGAACTGCGGCAGTTGCCGCGGTATCTCGACATCCTCGCGGTGCGGGGCCTGGCCTCGGCCGAGGAGGACCCGGCGTTTCCGACCTGGCAGGGCGGGCGGATCGCGCCCGACGACCTGGTCGCTCACCTCGGTCGCCTGCGCAGCACCCGGATCAACATGGAGTTCAACGGGGCCCTGTGCCGGGGACTTGCCAAGACCCGCTACAAGGAGGTCGAGATCGGCGCGGACGGCCCGACGCTGGTCGACTTCATGGCCGGGCGGGTGCCGCCAAGACAGGCGACAGGCGCGAGACGCTAAGAGACTGAAAGAACAAGATATAACCGGGAGGAGGCCCAAAAATCGCTTTGGGTCCAAGGAGGAAGACATGGCTAAACTGATGGTGCACGGCAAGATCGCGCGGAGAAGCCTCGCGCGCGGTGTGGCGCGGCTCGCGGCCGCGGTCGAGCCCACGCTCGGTCCCAAGGGGCTAAACGCGATGGTGGATCGTCCGGTGGGAACCCCGCTGGTTACTCGCGACGGCGTCAGCATCGCGTCCGAGATCGAGCTGACCGACCGCTTCGAGAACATGGGGGCCCAGGTGGTCCGCGAAGTGTCGATGCAGACCAACGACGTGGCCGGCGACGGCACCACGACCGCCATCGTGCTCGCCAACGCGCTGATCCAGAACGGTGTCGACCTGACCGACAACGGCGCGCGTCCGGTGGACCTGTGCCGCGGCATCGACCTGGCGGTGCAAACCGTCGTCGCCGCCATCGAGGCTTCGTCGCGCGACTGCGACGACAGCCCGAACTACCTCGAGGCGGTCGCCCGTGTCTCCGCCACCGATCCGAAGCTCGGCGACCTGGTGGCCGAGGCCTATCGCCGGGTCGGGCGCGACGGGGTCATCTCGGCCGAATTCGGCGTGACAATCGACACCACCATGGAGGTCGTCGAGGGCATGTCCTTCGAGCGCGGCTACATCTCGCACCACATGGTCACCGATCGGGAGAACATGGAGGCGGTGCTGCGGAACCCGCTGATCCTGATGACGGACCAGAAGATCCTGAAGCCCAACCTTCTCGAGAACGCGAGGAAGATAGCCGACGAGGAGAACCGCCCGCTTTTGATCATCGCCGAGGAGATCGCGCCCGAGGTCGTCATCACGCTTCTGGAGAACGGCGGGGCAGGGAAGTACCTGATCGTGCATCCGCCGGAATACGGCCACTGGCGCTCGGCGATGATGGATGACCTGGCCATCCTGACCGGTGGCGAGGTGCTGGCGCGCGATCTCGGGAAGAAGATCGAAAATGTCACCCGTGCCCAGCTGGGCGGCGCCGAGCAGGTGCGCACCCATGCCTCGCACACCAGCATCCTGCGCGGCGAAGGCGACCCGGACGCCATCCAGGCGCGCCGCGCCCAGGTGCAGCGCCAGCACGACGTGGCCCCGCCGAACATCGAGAAGGACAAGCTGCGCGAGCGCATGTCCAAGCTGACGGGCGGCAGCGCGATCATCTACGCGGGCGGGTTCACCCCGGTCGAACAGAAACGCACGATCCAGCTGATCGAGGATGCGCTCTGCGCGCTGCGCGCGGCGGCCGAGGACGGCGTCGTCGCTGGCGGCGGGACGGCCCTGGCGCAGATCGCGCCCTGTCTCGACGGCCTCTCGGTTTCCGGCGACGTGGCCCGCGGGGTTGCGCTGGTGCGGTCGATCCTGACCCAGCCTGTCCGCCGGATCGCGCGCAACGCGGGGGCCGATGCCGACGTCGTCTGCGCCAAGGTGGCGGGCGCGCCGAAGGACCACGGCTACAACGCCGCGACGGGCGAGTTCGGCGACATGTTCGAGGCGGGCATCATCGACCCGGCCCGGGTGCCGGCCAGCGCGCTGGTCAATGCCGCTTCGGTCGCGACCCTGATCCTGACGACCGAGACGCTGATCGGCGACCTGCACGAAGGCGAGGCCGATCCGACCGAAGGTCCGGCGCTCGGCGGTGGTGCAGAACTCCTGGGGCGTTCCTGAGCGTCGACGCATTTCCACGGGCCGCCCGGGACGGCGGCGCGTTCAGCCAAAAGGAAGAAAGAGATGAAAGCAGCGAGACTCTACGAATACGATCCCGCGATGAACGTGCAGCTGATGATCGAGAACGTGGCCCCTCCCACGATCACGGCTCCGGACGAGGTGATCGTAAAGGTCGGTGCGGCCGGTTTGTGCCGCACCGACCTCCATATCATCGAGGGCGTCTGGAAAGACATCATGGACGGGGAGGGCAGCCTGCTGCCCTATATCATGGGCCACGAGAACGCCGGCTGGGTCGAGGATGTCGGCAGCGCCGTCACCTCGGTCAAGCCCGGTGACGCGGTGATCTGTCACCCGTTCCGCAATTGCGGCGTCTGCCTGAGCTGCCGCTATGGCCATGACATGTATTGCGATCACGGGCTTTTTCCCGGCCTCGGCCTCGACGGCGGCTTTGCCGAATATTTCAAGACCAGCGAGCGGTCGATCATCAAGCTGAACACCGGCATCACGCCGCTTTCGGTGGCGCCGATGGCCGATGCGGGGATCACCGCCTACCGCGCCGCCAAGAAGGCCGCGAAGCTGCTGAACCCGGGCGGGTATGTCGTGCTGCTGGGGATCGGGGGGCTGGGGCATATCGCGCTCCAGGTGCTCAAGCACACCAGCGGGGCGCGGGTGATCGCGGTCGATCAGGAGCCGGGTGCGCAGCAACTGGCCAAGGACCTGGGCGCCGATATCGTGATTTCAGGCGGTCCCGATCTGGTCGAGCAGGTCAAGGACCTGACCGGTGGCGGCGCCCATGTCGCAATCGACTTCGTCGGCGAACACGGCACCGAGAACCAGTGCTGGCAGCTGTTGCGCCAGGGTGGCGAACTGATCATGGTCGGTTACGGCGGCACGGTCGAGGTCCCGACCCTGCAACTGGTCGCCAACGAGATCAAGATCGGCGGCAGCCTGGTGGGCGATTTCGTCGAACTGGTCGAACTGATGGAAATGAACGCCGACGGCAAGGTGAAGATGCATCAGACCGAGTACAGCCTCGACAACATCAACCTCGCGATCTCGGACTTCAAGGCGCGCAAGTTCACCGGCCGCGGGGTCATCGTCCCCTGACCCGCTGACCGTCCGTTCTGCAAGAGCCTGCGTCCGGCCGTCGTGCCGGGCGCGGGTCGTACCGCAAGAAAATGAGGAAGCCATGGCCAAGGCAATCCACTCCATGATCCGGGTTCTCGACGAGGAACGGTCCGTCGCGTTCTACCAGCGCGCCTTCGGGCTGACGGTCGCGGACCGGCTCGACTTTCCCGACTTCACCCTCGTCTACCTGAGCAACGACGACAGCGGTTTCGAGCTTGAGCTGACCGTCAACAAGGGCCGCACCGAGCCCTACGACCTGGGCGATGGCTACGGTCATCTCGCCGTCTCCGTCGCCGACCTGGAGGCGGAACATCGCCGCTTCGAGACCGAGGGGCTGGCGCCACGCAAGCTGGTGGAATTCGCCCCCGCCGGCACCCTTGTCGCCCGGTTTTTCTTCGTGGCCGATCCCGACGGCTACCAGATCGAGGTGCTCGAGCGGAGCGGGCGGTTTTCCTGAGACATCGTCCGGGTCCAATGCCCCGAAGCCGGCAAGCGGTTGCAGGCATTGCGACATTTTGACGTAGCTTCGCGATAGGCGAAGTGATAACCTTACCAATGGGAGGAACGCGCGTTGGATATCTTTTCGAAGCGCGAGGGGCCGCGTCCAGAGGACGTGCGAGCCAAGCGACTCATATCCGAAAATGCCGGAACCATCCGCAAGCTCGCGGACCAGTTCAGCAATGGCGGCTTCACCAAGATGCGCCAGGATCAGGCGCGCCGCCGCGAGGAGCCGAAGCCCGAGGGGCTGCTCATCTACCCGATGTCCGCGCCTGCCACGCCCGACGATCCGGAGCCCTATGTACGGGTAAGCCTGAACGGGCGCGTGGTGCTCACGGATGTCTACAGCGGCAGGCAGATCCAGTTGCTCGGCGAGATCCGCAGCAAGGTCGGGTCGAAACGCTTCGTTCTCGCGACGGAGGAGAACGGGTTCATCTCTCCGGTCAACGAGGAGATCCGGGCCGCGCTCGCTCCGTATGAAAACGTCGAGTTGACCGCCCAGTTCACGGAGAATGATATCGTTCAAAGATTTGAGGAATGCTTGGGTCTGGCGGGTAAGCGGCACATGAACCGGACCGGTTCCGATGCCGAAACTGAGAAAGGGCACGGTGCAACCGAAGATGACTCGAGCGAGCTACTATAAAGCAAGCAACGACCAGACCATCTTGAAGGAGGTAGTGCCCGACCGTTCCTTGGAGCGCGACATACGTTCTGCGTGGGAAACATTCGTGACCACGGACATGTCCGCCGGCCTCAAGGCGGGCCACGTCCGGGACGACATCCTCGCATCCTGGAAGCGGAGCATGGACCTGGGGGTCGATGCCGGAACGCTCGGCTCGCGCATGATCACGGACGAGAACGAGATCGTGCTGCGCCGGGAACGCAACGCGCATCTCCGCACCGCCGCCTCCGCCGCCTTCAAGCGCCTCGAGCCGCATCTGAGCGACGCCAAGTCGATCCTCATCCTCGCCGACGACCAGGGCGTCATCATCGACGCGATCGGCGACGAGTCGGTCCTCGACGAAGGCCGGGGGATCCACCTCGAAATCGGCGGCCAGTGGGACGAGAAGGTCATCGGCACCAACGGGATCGGCACCGCCCTGAAGACCGGCAAGCCGATGTATGTGCATGCCGCCGAGCATTTCGTTGAGGGCGTCCAGGCCTGGACCTGTGCCGGCGCCCCGATCCGGAACCCGTTCGATGATTCGGTCATCGGCGTCGTGGACCTGTCAGGTCCACCCGACATCTTCCGCCGGCACAATGTCGCCCTGGTGCTGGCCGCCGCCCGCGAGATCGAGATCGCGCTCGCCGAACAACAGCGGCAGGACAGGACGCAGCTTCTCGAAGCCTTCCTGCAATCGAAATACAGCCAGGGCGACAGCTCGGTCCTGCTTCTCGACCGCAACGGGCGGATCCTGTTCCGGCGCGGTGTCGACGACAAGAGCTTCCCGGCCTCCGACAAGCTTCTGGTCGGCCACAAGCTGCTTCCCGACCTCGAGGCCTTTTCGGAAAAAGACCTGCCCCGGCTGCTTCCGCCCGACGTGCAGGTGCAGGGCCTGGAACGGCTCATCCTCGACGACGCCTACCGGGGCGCGGCGCTGTTCCTGAAATCGTCCCGGCCGAAGGTGGGGCCCGATAGCGGCATCCGCCGCATCCAGCCCCGGCGCAACGTTTCCGAGGACACGATCCAGATCGTCGGCGCGTCTCCGAAGATGCTCGAGGCGATGGAACTGGCGGAACGGGCGGCCAAGGTGAACGTCTCCGTCCTGATCCAGGGCGAAACCGGGGTCGGAAAGGAGCTGTTCGCGCGCCTGATCCACAGCCATGTCGGCCGCGAGGACGCCCCCTACGTGCCGGTCAACTGCGCCGCGATCTCGGGCGACCTGATCGGGGCCGAGCTTTTCGGCTATGTCGACGGGGCCTTCACCGGCGCGGTGCGCGGCGGTCGGGCAGGCAGGTTCGAACAGGCCGACGGAGGGCTGCTCTGCCTCGACGAGATCGGCGACATGCCGATCGAGTTGCAGCCCTACCTGCTGAGGGCGCTCGAGCAGCGCGCGATCTACCGCATGGGTGACAACAAGCGGCGGCCCGTCGACGTGCGGCTCGTGGCGATGACCAACCGCGACCTGCGGCTCGAGATCGACAAGGGCAGGTTCCGCCGCGACCTCTTCTACCGGATCGGCGTGGTCACGATCGAGGTGCCGCCGCTGCGCGAGCGCGGCAGCGACATCCTCGCGCTGATCGACCATTTCTCGGCCCATTACGCCAGCCAGATCGGCCGGCCACAGATCGCCTTCTCGTCCGAAGCCATCGACCGGCTGATGACATATCGCTGGCCGGGCAACGTCCGCGAGCTGCGCAACATCGTGCAACGCATCTACCTCGTCAGCTCCGGCCCGACCGTGACCATCCGGGACCTTCCGCCGGAACTGCTGGACCGTCCCGTGGCGCTGGAGCCGGAGTCGCTGGACAGCATCCTGAACGGAAATTCCAGCGACCTGGAAAGCATCGAAGCCGGCGCGATCCGGCGCACGATCCTTGCCGAGAAGGGCAACCTGACACGCGTTGCAGCGGTGCTCGGGATCTCCCGACCCACCCTCTACCGCAAGATGCGCCAGTACCAGATCGACCGGGCGTGACGGGCCGGAAACCGCTTCAAGTGACTGCGCCCCCGAGCCATGCCGTTCCTAAGTGGCCGCCTCGACGCGAGACGGCGCCTCCCCGCGTTCGAATGTCGCTTGGCACATCATCAGCGGCCCGACGCCCTTGGCGTCGTCGCAGACCCGCGCCTCGGTGAGGTAATAGGCGGGCGAGCCGTCGCGGTAGCGCGACTCGAAGGGGCCGAGCCCAGCCACCTCGCAGATATCGGCCATCTCGATCCCACCGCCCGGTTTGGGCCGGACGCTGGCCTGCAGCACGCGGGCGATCAGGTCGTCGGGCGGCCGAACAAGGCCCAGCGTGCCCGCCTTGTGCAGCGCGTAGGCCAGCATGGCCGACGCCGAGGTCTCGGAAAAATTGCCGGCGAGGTCGGGCCGGTCGATCACCTGCAGCCAGAGCCCGTCGGGCTGGCGCAGGCTCAGCAGCCTGTCGAACAGCGCGCCGGTCCGCGCGCCCAGAGGCGCGAAATCGCGCGGCCCGACAAGCTCGGCCACGTCGACAAGGCCCATCGCCAGCCACCCGAGCGCGCGCGCCCAGTGCGACGCCGAACGGCCCGTTGCCGGGTCGGCCCATGCCTGCTGGCGCGCTTCGTCGAAGGCATGTGCATAAAGACCGGTGCGCGGCTCGAAGGTCGCGTCGAGGGCGATCGCGATCTGTTCGAGGGAATCCTCCACCAGCGCGCGCTGGCCCGCGACGAGCCCGTATTCGACCTGGAACGGGTGGCACATGTAGAGCCCGTCGAGCCAGATCTGCCACGGGTAGCGCAGCTTGTGCCAATAGACGCCCGACCGGGTGCGCGGGTGGGTGGCGAGTTGCTGCACCAGGCGGTCGGCGGCGCGGCGATAGCGAGCCTCGCCCGTCTCCCCCGCCATGAACAGAAGCGCGCGGCCGGGCAGGATATTGTCGATGTTGTAGTCCGACAGGGCATAGCCGGCGAGCGTGCCGTCCTCGCCGACCTGCGCACCGAGCAGGCGGTCGAAGTCGGACAGCCAGCGATGCTCGCCGGTGGACCGGTAAAGCAGTTCGAGGCCCCGGTAGATGCAGCCGTCCTCGTAGCACCAGGCGCCGTTCTTGTAGGGGCGGTAGCCGTCGACGTAGCGCGCGAAATACTCGGTCAGCATGGCGCACTCTCCAAGGGCTGCGGCAGGTCGACCTGCCCCGCGACCTCGGCATGGTCGGTGTAGAGCGGGACGTGGTGCATCGCGGGGACGCACGCGGCCATCAGCGGCACCTCTGCCACCGCGTCGGCGCGGAAGCTGACGGCGAAGCGCGACAGTCGCACGCCGCGCACCGGCGCCTCGGGCAGGCCCAGGATCGCCGCGCCCGCGTGGGAGGCATTGCTCGCCGTGACGCGTCCGACGCTGATGTCCGACACCGTCGGGGTTTCCGCGCCCACCGGCGCGGGGTCGCGCGATTGCACGGCGTCGGACAGGCCATCCGGGTCGCAGAAATAGAAGGCGTTGATCGCGAGCGGGGTCGCCACGCCCTCCATCTCGACGTCACGGAGGTGGATGCGCGCGACCTTCCCGCCGCGCCCGCGCCGGGTCTTGATCCGCAGCCCGCGATCCGTGCCGATGAAACTGCAGCGCGAGATCGTCACGTCGGTGACGTCACCGCTCATTTCGGAGCCGATCACGACCGCGCCGTGGCCGCGTTCGAGCAGGCAGTTCTCGATCACCACGTCACGGGTCGGGGCGAGGTGGTCCTGTGAGGCGCCGCCTGGCGCACGTTTGCCGGACTTGATGGCGATGCAGTCGTCGCCGACGCTGATGCGGGTGCCCGTCACGCGCACGTCGCGACAGCTTTCCGGGTCGAGGCCGTCGGTGTTGGGGCTGTCGGGCGGGCTTTCGATATGGACCGCCGCAACGGCGAGATCCCGGCACTGGTGCGGATGCACGGTCCAGGAAGGCGAATTTCGGACGGTGACGCCGCTGATCGTGACGCCGTCGCAGCGCGAGAGGAAGATCGTGCGCGCGCGCCGGGCGCCGTCGCGGGCCTCCTTGGGCCAGGACCACCAGTCGCCGCGGCTGCCGCCGCCGTCGATCACGCCGCTGCCGGTGATCGTCAGATTTCGGCAGCCGATGCCGGTCAGGACCGAGGCGAAGCACGCGTCGGGCAGCCCCTCCCACGTGCCGAGCACGCGGCCCTGATCGTCGCGGGGCGGCAGGATCGGCCAGCCGTCGCGGCTGGCGCGGGCGTGGATCTCGGCGCCATGCGCGAGGTGGAGAACCATGTCGGACCGCAGGAAGACCGGCCCGGTGGTGAACCGGCCCGCGGGAACGCGAAGGGTGCCGCCGGGCGGCACGGCTGCGATGGCACGGGCAAAGGCCTCGGTCGCGTCCGCGGACGGATCGGCGCCATGCTGGGTCAGATCCACGAGGCCGCCGCAGGCCGTGGTCCGGAACTCGGCGCTGCCGACCGAGGTGGTCAGCCGGTAGCGGGTGGCAGGCTCCAGCCCGTCGAGAAACAACGGCACCGTCTGCGACCGGCCGGAGGCAACGGGCCGCCCGTCGGGGCCGTCAAGCTGCCAGTCCGCACCAACGTCGAGCCAGTAGAGATTGGCCGCGGGCGCAAGGCAGGCGACGGCGGAGCGCGAAGTCAAGGCGAGGATCCGGAGGTTTGAAGTCATGTCGTCCTACATGGGCAGGGGGTCGGCGCCTCAATCTGGCGCCGACCCGAAAGTCCTTGTCAGATGCCGGCCAGCACGTCCTCGATGCCGATCAGCATCTCGTCGGCGGCGGTGCTGGCGTCGATCCGGCCATAGGCATACTGCTCGAGCGCGTCGATCATCGCGGATCGCACGTCGGGATGCTCCATGAACGGATGGATCGCAGGGCCTTCGCCTTCCAGCACGCGGTTCTGCGCCTCGATCTGGATGTCCTCGATGGCGCCCGCGGCCATCAGGATCTCGCGCCCTGCCGTCGAGGCCGGAACCCCGCGGGTCGAGCCAAGCGCGGCAACGCCCGGCTCCTCGTTCAGGAGGCAGTTCAGGATCTGGGCGGCAGCTTCGGGGTGTTCGGTCCGCGACGAGATCGAGAAGACCATCGACGCCTTGCGATAGATGCCTTCGGTCTGCTGGCCGTCCTGCGAGATGATGCCGGTGTAGACCAGCTGCTCGGTGTCGGCCATCGGATCGCTGATCTTGAAATAGGTCGAGTCCCACTGGTAGGTGCCGCCGAGACGGCCCTGTGTCCAGTTCTGGTTCTCTTCCAGCGGTACGTTGCCTGCCGCGGCGACATCGCGCCAGGCGGGAACGACGTGGTTGTCGACCAGCGTCCCGTAGAACTCGATCGCCTGCGCCAGCTCCTCCTGGCTCCAGAGGATCTCGTTGGTCTGCGCGTCGATCAGCGGGCGCCCGGTCATCTGGGTGCCGTAGAGCGTCACGATCAGCGTCGCGTCGAGCGCCGAGGCCTCGAAGGGGAAATGATCTTCGCCGAGCTGGTCGCGGAACACGGGGCCTGCGGCAACCAGATCGTCCCAGGTCGTCGGAAGCTCCAGCCCCGCCCGTTCCCAGGCGGCGGTGTTGAACACGAAGAGCCGCGCCGTGGTCGAGACCGGCAGGCCGTTGAGGCTGCCGTTCATGGTGCCCGATTCAAGCTGGGCGTCGGTCCAGTTCGACAGGTCGATGATGTCCGACAGCTCGTTCAGGTCGGCGAAGCGGTCGCCGCCCGGCGAGAAGATCGGCAGCCAGGGCCAGTTCACCTGCATGATGTCCGGCTCGGTCCGGCCGGCGATCTGGGTCGCGAGCCGCTCGAAATGGCCGTCGAACCCGGTGAACTCGGGCGAGATCGTGTGGCCATGCCGCTCGCCACAGGCTTCCAGCGCGGCTTGCGTGGCGACGTGGCGGCTTTCACCGCCCCACCAGCTCATTCGAAGCTCCTCGGCCTGCGCGACGCCGCAAAGCGCCGTGCTCGACAGGGCGAGTGCCAGGGGTTTCAGATTGAGTGTCATCGCGTCCTCCCTTGATGATCAGTCTTGCGGAGCGAGCGAGATGTTTTCCTCGCTCACGGGGTCGAACAGGTGAATCCGGTGGCCATTGGGGCGCAGCCCCACAGGGTCGCCGCGGCAGGGGCGGCGGGCCAGGACCTCGGTCGGGGCGACCGCGACGAGGGTCTCGTCGCCGACGCGGACGTGCAGGTTGACCTCGTGGCCCATGAACTCGACCAGCGCGATTTCGCCCGACAGGCTGCCGGGCGCGCCTGGCGCGCAGACCTCGAGATGTTGGGGCCGGATGCCCGCAGTGACGGGGCCTTCAGCGGCGTGGACCCGGTGCGCGAGGCCCTCGGCGATGGTCAACGTCTGGCCACCCAGCGTCAGCGCCACACCATCCTCGCCCCGCGTCACAACGGCAGGCACGAGGTTCATCTCGGGCATGCCGATGAAGCCCGCGACATAGGCGTTGGCGGGACGTTCGTAGAGCGTGGTGGGGTCGGCCACCTGCATGATGCGCCCGTCCTTCATCACGCAGATGCGGTCGCCCATGGTCATCGCCTCGACCTGATCGTGGGTGACGTAGACGACGGTGGCGGGCCGGCCTTCTTCCTTCAGGCGCTTGTGCAGGTCGGTGATCCGGACCCGCATCGCGGCGCGCAGCTTGGCGTCGAGGTTCGACAGCGGCTCGTCGAACAGGAATACCTCGGGGCTCTTGATGAGCGCACGCCCGACGGCAACGCGCTGCGCCTGTCCGCCCGAAAGTTGCTTGGGCAGCCGGTCCAGCAGCTCCTCGATCTCGAGCAGGCCCGAGACACGCGCGGTGGCGTCCTCGATCCGGGCCCGCGGCTCCCCTCGCAGCTTCAGGCCGAAGGACAGGTTTCGCGTCACCTTCATGTGCGGGTAGAGCGCGTAGTTCTGGAACACCATCGCGATGCCGCGCTTGCCCGGCGCCAGCTCGTTCACCACCCGGTCGCCGATGCGGATCTCGCCCGCGGTGATGGTCTCCAGCCCCGCGATCATGCGCAGCGTGGTGGACTTGGCGCAGCCCGACGGGCCGACGAGGACCATGAATTCGCCCTCGGCGACATGCAGGTCGATGCCGTGGACGGCCTGGAAGCCGCCGCCATAGATCTTTTCCACGGATGTCAGGTAAAGTTCGGCCATCAGCCTTTCACACCTCCCGTGGAAATGCCCTTGATGAAGTATTTCTGGGCCAGGAAGAACACGATCAGCGAGGGCGCCAGCGCCAGCACGGTCATCGCGAGGATCTGGTTCCAGTTGAACGCCTCGGTCGTGTCGATCGCGAGCCGCAGCGCCAGGCTGACCGGGTAGTTCTCGATCGAGGAGATGTAGATCAGCGGCCCGAGAAAGTCGTTCATCGTCCACATGAACTGGAACAGGCAGACCGAGATCAGCGCCGGGGCCAGCATCGGCACCACGACATAAATGAGCGTCTGGAAGGTGTTGGCGCCGTCGACGCGCGCCGCCTCTTCGATGTCGCGGGGGATGGCGCGTAGGAACTGCACCAGCATGAAGACGAAGAACGCCTCCCACGCCAGGAACTGCGGCACGAAGAGCGGCAGGAAGGTGTCGAGCCAGCCAAGCTCCCGGAACAGCAGGTATTGCGGGATCCGCGTGACGACGTCGGGCAGCAGCAGCGTGGCGATCAGCACCGCGAAGAGCGCCTTCTTGCCCGGAAACTCGAAGCGGGCGAAGCCGTAGGCGACGAGGGTCGAGGACACCGCCGTGCCGATGACCTTGGGGATGACGATGCACATCGAATTCCAGAAGAACCGACCGAAGGTGTAGGGGGTCGAGGTTTCCCACCCGTCGATGTAGCCCTGCACGGTCGGGTTTGCGGGCCAGAACCAGGCGCTGGAGAACATCTCCTGGTTGGTCTTGAACGACGCGCCGATCAGCCAGATCAGCGGGTAGAGCATGAACAGCCCGACCACGCAGAGCAGCGCATAGCGCAGGCCGGCCGAGATCTTCTCGCGGCGGCGACGGCGGCGTTCGACATCGCTTGCGGCGGCGATCCGGGCGCGCCCGGCGGCGGAGGTATCGGGAACGGCGGTCATGTTCACTGCCTCCTGTCGCCGGCGTAGTAGACCCATTTCTTCGACGACCAAAAGGCGATCAGAGTCAGCGCCATGATGATGAGAAACAGCACCCAGGCGATGGCAGATGCGTAGCCCATGTCGAAGCTGCGAAACGCCTTGTCGTAGATGTAGAGCGGCAGCAGGTAGGTGGAGCGCAGCGGCCCGCCTTGGGTGATGATGAAGGGACCGTTGAATTCCTGGAACGCCTGCACCGTCTGCATGATCAGGTTGAAGAAGATCACCGGCGTGAGCAGCGGCAGCGTGATGAAGCGGAAGGTCGCCCACTTGCCAGCGCCGTCGATCGAGGCCGCCTCGTAGAGCGATTTGTCGATGGTCTGAAGCGCGGCGAGGAAGATCACCATCGCCGATCCGAACTGCCAGCAGCGGAGCAGGGTGATGGTGAAAAGCGCGTTGCCCGGATCGCCGAACCAGTTCACCGCGTCGCCGCCAAGCGCCACGATGATCATGTTCACGAGGCCGGTGTCGGCGAAGATGTAGCGCCACAGCACCGCGATCGCGACCGAGCCGCCGAGGATGGACGGCACGTAGAAGGCGGTGCGGAAGAGGTTGATCGCGCGCAGCCGGTAGTTGAGCACCACCGCGATGAACAGCGCGAAGGCCAGCTTCAGCGGTACGGTCATGAAGACGTAGAGCAGCGTGACCGACAGCGAGCGTTCGAAGATCCGGTCGCGGGTCAGAAGCCGCTCGTAATTGGCGAACCCGACCCATTCGGGCGTCGTCAACAGGTCGTAGTCGGTGAAGCTGAGGTAGAGCGACGCGCCGAAGGGAAAGGCCGTGAACAGGATCAGGCCAAGCACGTAGGGCGCGACATAGGCCAGCCCGAGGTATCTGCTTTCGCCGCCCATCACGCGGCCTCCCCGACCAGCGCCTCGGGCAGCCAGTGCCGGGTCGCGGTCAGCATCTCGCCGAATAGCCGCCGCGCGTCGCCGGTAGCCAGCGGGCGCACCAGCGGGTCAGAGGCGAAGAGCGGGAAGAGCGCACCGTAATCTTGTGCAAGAACTGCATCGACTAGGCCTTTCTGGCGCAGCGCGTGGTCCGCGATGACCTCGGCCAGCGCGTCGGGCAGGCGTCCTGCCGGGATCGGCTCCACCCCCGCCGCGGAGAACCGCGCGTTGGTCTCCACGATGGCGCCCTCGGGCAGGTTCGCGACCTGGCCGCGGTTGGGCAGGTTGACGTTCGACAGGTGCGACCCGTCGCCCATCAACCCCGCGAACTGGTCGAGCATCGCCTCGTCGGACCGTTTCGCGACCGGGGCCATCCGCCCGTCGCGCAGCGCCTCTGCCTGCGCCAGCCGCGTGGCGCGGTCCTGCAGCCGCCACGACACCGGGGTCAGGGCATAGCCCCATCCCTCCGGGTCGTCCAGATACTCCCTCGCGGGGAGGAATTCCGCGAGGTGCCTGTCGCCGGCCGCGGCGGGGAGGCCGAAGCGGCGGAACAGATCGAACTTCACCCGTGAGCGCGAACCGAAGTAGCGGGCATGGTCGTCGTCCTTTCCAGGCTCGACCTCGTGCCAGCCGCCTTGCGCATGGGCGCGGGCAAACCCGGCCCAGTCCGCCATCATGTCGCGCCCGTCCAGCCGGATGCCGGTGACGAAGGTGAAATGGTTGATGCCGATCACGTCGACCTCGACATCGCGGAACCCATGGCGCCGCGCACCCGCGGCCTCGTTGGCGATCCAGGCCACCTGCCGGCGCAGCTTCGTCACCTCGTGGCATTCGCCCCAGGCGCTGATCTGCGGATGCGCGCGGTAGAGCGCGTCGGTCAGCACGCTCATCGGATTGGTGAGGTTGCAGACATGCGCTTCAGGGGCGTAGCGGCGCACCGCCGCGCCGATCTCGAACAGCATCGGGACCGACCGCAGGGCGCGCACGAACCCGCCGGGACCGACCGTGTCGCCCACCGCCTGCGGAATGCCGTAGCGCGCGGGGATGGCGATATCCGCCGCCATCTCTTCGAAACTGCCGGGCAGGATCGAGACGACGACCACATCCGCCCCCTCCAGCGCCTCGCCGATCTCGCGCACGGCCCGGTAGGTCGCGGGCCGGCCCACCGACACCTCGCCGTAGCGCGCGCCGATCCGGGCATTGCGTTCTGCCGCCGCATGGTCGGGATCGTAGAGCCGCACCTCGGCCGCGAAGCGCCCGTCGGCCGCCAGGTCGCCCATCAGCGTGAACGCCCAGTTGAGCGATCCGCCGCCGATATAGGCGATCTTCAGGGGTATAAGGTGATGTTCGGTTTGCGTCATGTTTTCGTGTAATTCAAACAGGCTCGGACCACCGGCACAAGTGGCGCCAGGTCCAAGGCCCGTGAGTTCTCCCAATTTTGACAGGGGATTTTTCTCTATCTCTTCCCTTTCATCGAAGTTACGCTTGGGCCAACACAGAGAAAATGAACGGAACATAACAAAAAGATGGATCTTTTCGAACATACTCTGGTCTCCATGCTTCCGACGCAGGCTCTCAACCTCAGGCTCGCGCGCCCGCCGATCCCGATGACCCATGCGACCACATGGAAGATCGACAAGGTCAACCCCGTGAATGACCTGGTGATCTGCCTGACCGGGGGCGGCAGCTACCGCATCGCGGAGGAGGACGTGACGCTGTCGCCCGGCGAGGCGATGCTGATCCCGGCCTATACGCGCTTTCGCGGGGCCTATTGCGGCGACGGCGCCGTCTACACCGGCGTGGCACAGCATTTCTCGCTCGACCTGTTCGGGCGCGGCGACGTGCTGGGGCAGATGCGGCTCAAGCGGCAGGTGCGGCTGTCGAACTGGGCCGTGCTGGAGCCGCTGGTGCGGCACTACCGCGACTCGCCCTCGGGCGCGATGGCGACGCTGATGCAGCATCACCAGTTCATGGTCATCCTGCTGATGTTCCTCGAGGACGCATTTCTGGGCTGGCGCGAGGCCGCGCCCGGAACGCCGCAGGACCAGGACCTTCTGTCGATGCAGATCATGTTCGTGGCCTCGCGCCTTGCGGCGGACCCGGTCGGGTCGGGGGTCGACGAGGCGATGCAGTCGGTCAGCTTCAACCCCGACTATTTCCGCCGGGCGTTCCGCGACCGGATCGGGATGACGCCGCAGAAGTACCGGGAGCTCAAGCGCATGGAATTCGCGGTGAGCCGGCTGGGCCAGGGCCATGCCGTCAAGCAGGTCGCGGCCGAACTGGGCTATTCCGACCCGTATTTCTTCAGCCGCATGTTCAAGCGGCACATCGGCTTCAGCCCGTCGAACTACCGGTTGCGGCGCGGTGGCATGGATCTCGATCCGCCCGTCCCGCCGGTCGCATGAGGGCAACGTTCTGCCGACCCGGTCTGCAATGCACCGACCCGCCGGTCGCGCGCGTTCAGGGCGGAAAAGGAAGGGGCCGCATGCCCTGCCGGACAGCGGCCCCAGTTCACTCCGAAGGGACGTTCGAAGTATCCGGCGGGAGGCTCAGGTATCGTGTTCCTCGGCGAGGATCTGGTCCTCGCGCATTTCGAGCCACATGGCGTTGACAACGGCGAAGATCGCGGCGAGGGGCAGGCCGAGAAGCCAGGCGAAATACCACATCGGTGTCTCCTTTCTCAGTAGGTGGTGTCGGAATTGGCGGTGACGTCAGCTTCCGTCACCTTGCCCCAGAGCACCCAGTAGACCCAGGACGTGTAGGCGAGGATGAGCGGCATGAAGATCGCCGTGCAGACCAGCATGATGAAGAGCGTCAGGTGCGAACTGGAACTGTCCCAGACGGTGAGCGACGAGTTGGGGTCGACCGTCGAGGGCAGAATGAAGGGGAACATCGTCAGTCCGACCGTGGAGATCATCCCGAAGATGCCGAGCTTGGACCACAGGAGCGTGCCGACCTCGGACCCGCTCCGCAAACCGCGGATCGCCATGGTGGTGCCGAGGAAGCCCAGGAGCGGTGCGGCCGCGATCCAGGGCCGCGCTGCATAGGCCGCGAGCCAGCTGCCGGAGCGGACGACCTCGGATTGCAGCGGGTTTGACGGCCCGTCGCGCACGACCTCGCCCGCGATGGCATAGCCCTCGATGCCGAAGGCGAGCCACAGCCCGGCGAGCGCGAAGCCCGCAAGCGTCACCAAGCCCGTCACGGTGCCGATGGCCCGTGCCCGCTCGACGATGACGCCCTCTGATTTCAGGCCCAGCCAGGCCGCGCCGTGCGTGAGAAGCATGGCAAGCGACACGACACCCGTGAGCAGCGCGAAGGGGTTGAGGAGGCCGAGGAACTTGGCGTGGAAGGCGCCGTCATACATCGGGTAGAGATCCTGCGTCAGGTGAAACGGCACGCCCTGCAGAACGTTGCCGACCGCGACGCCGAAGATCAGCGCCGGCACGGCCCCGCCCGCGAACAGCGCCCAATCCCAGGTGGTGCGCCATGCCTTCGAGTCTCGCTTGGAGCGATACTTGAATGCCACGGGCCGCACGATGAAGGCCGCGAGCACCACGAACATGGCGAGGTAGAAGCCCGAGAAGCTGACGGCATAAAGCGGTGGCCACGCGGCGAAGATTGCGCCGCCGCCGAGGATGAACCACACTTGGTTGCCCTCCCAGGTGGGGCCGATCGTGTTGATGGTCACACGCCGCTCGACGTCGGTCTTCGCCACGAAGGGCAGGAGCGCGCCCACCCCCATGTCGAAGCCGTCGGTCAGGGCGAAGCCGATCAGAAGGACGCCCAGGAGCAACCACCAGATCACACGCAGGACATCGTAGGAGATGAGATCGAAGAGGGTCATTGGTCCTTACTCCGCAGGGGTCGCGCCGGCGGTGCGCGGCTCGACAGGGGTATTGGCGGGTGCGCCGGGGATGTTTCCGTCATGCGTGCGCAGGCGGTGTTCGTGGCGCGCCATCCAGTCGGCGGTGTCCTCCACGTCCATGAACGGGCCCTTGCGGATGTATTTCAGCATGAGGCCCATCTCGACGACGAAGAGCACCGAGTAGAAGAGCATGAAGCCCGCAATCGTGATCAGAAGTTCGGTGGCCCCGAGGTGGCTGACCGACATGGCGGTGGGAAGGACGCCGTCCACCGTCCAGGGTTGGCGTCCGAATTCGGCCACGAACCATCCCATCTCGGCCGCGAGCCATGGCGTCGGGACCACCGCAACCGCGCCCCACAGAGCCCAGCGCGGAAAGCTCATGTTCCGGAACGAGGCGCGGTAGAAGAAATAAGCCATCATTCCGATGAAGGAGAACCCGAGCGCCACCATCACCCGGAACGCCCAGAACAGCGGCCAGACGGTCGGGATTGTATCTTCGGCGGCCATCGTGATCTGCGCGTCCGTCGCCTCGCGCGGGTCGTCGAGGTAGCGCAGGAGCAGGAAGGCGAAGCCGAGATCGGCGGAATGCTCCTCGAAGGTCGCGGTGACCGCCGGATCGGTCGCCTCGCGGTCGGTCCGGATCGTTTGCAGCGCGTCCCAGGCGATGATGCCGGAGCGGATGCGGTCTTCCGCGCGGGCCTCGAGCTCATTGATGCCGGGGATTTCCGTGTCGAGCGAGCGCGTGCCGATCAGGCCCATCGCCCAGGGGATATGGACTGCGTAATGCGTCTCGCGCGCCTCCTGGTCGGGGAAGCCGAAGGCGGTGAAATGCGCCGGTGCTTCTTCGGTCTCCCACATCGCCTCGATGGCGGCGAGCTTCATCTGCTGGGAATGGGTGGCCGAATACCCGGACTCGTCGCCGAGAATGACCACCGACAACGCCGAGGCGAGGCCGAAGGAGGACGCGATGGCAATGGAGCGGCGGGCAAGCTCGGTATGGCGGTTCTTCAGCAGGTACCACGCCGAAACGCCCAGGACGAAGACCGCCGCCGTGACGTAGCCCGCCGAGACGGTGTGCACGAACTTGGCCTGCGCCACCTCGTTGAATACGACGTCGAAGAACGAGGTCATCTCCATCCGCATCGTCATCGGATTGAACTCGGCGCCGACCGGGTTCTGCATCCAGCCGTTCGCGATCAGGATCCACAGCGCCGATAGGTTCGACCCGATCGCCACGAGCCATGTGACGCCGAGGTGCCCGACCTTCGACAGCTTGTCCCAGCCGAAGAAGAACAGGCCGACGAAGGTCGCCTCGAGGAAGAAGGCCATCAGCCCTTCGATGGCGAGCGGAGCGCCGAAGATGTCGCCGACATAGTGGCTGTAGTAGCTCCAGTTCATGCCGAACTGGAATTCCATCGTGATGCCGGTCGCGACGCCGAGCACGAAGTTGATGCCGAACAACGTCCCCCAGAATTTGGTCATCTGCCGCCAGATCGGGCGGCTTGTCATCACGTAGACGGTCTCCATGATCGCGACGATGACCGACAGGCCCAGCGTCAGTGGCACGAAGAGGAAGTGATACATTGCAGTCATGGCGAACTGCAGGCGCGACAACTCGACAACATCGAGGTCCATGGTCGGTCTCCTTTGTCCCTCGCGGCAGGGGCACGCCTGCAGCGCATGGGCCGGGTGTAGAAAGGGCTGAGCGGGGAAACCTTGACCTAGATCAAAAAGATATATCTTGAATATAAATTACAGTGACAACAATTTGTCGCAGGCCGCGATCTCGGCCGGTTTGTGCGTCGCGAGGATGATCAACGCACCCGGTATCGCGGCGCGGATCGCCGGCAGGATCTTGCGGGCGGTCGCGTCGTCGAGCCCTTCGGTCGGCTCGTCGAGCAGCAAGATGTCCGGGCGGCGCAGCAGCACCCGTGCAAGGGCCAGGCGCCGCGCCTCGCCGCCCGACAGACCCGACCCGGATTCCCCCAGCAGCATGTCGAGCCCGCCGCGATCCGCCAGGGCGGAGCCGAGGTCGAGCATGTCGAGGATGGCGTCCATTTCGGCCTCGGTCGCCGCCGGAGCGGCGAGCGTCAGGTTGAAGCGGATGGTCCCCGACATGAGCTGACTGCGCTGCGGCAGAAAGCCGAGGCGGCGACGAAGATCGTGTTCCGCATACGCCGCGAGGGGGATGCCGGACAGCTCGATCTGCCCGCACAGCGGCTTGGCGAGGCCCGCCACGACGGAAAGCAGGCTGGACTTTCCGCACCCTGAGCGGCCGGTTATGCCGACGGTTTCGCCCGCATGCGAGTCGAGGTCCACGTGTGGCAGTATCGGCCGGTCGCCGTCCGGAGCCGCCACACCGACACCCCTCAGACGCAGGAGCGGCGCATCCGCCGACGGAGGGTTTGCGCTCGCAACTGGACATTCGGCTGGCGGTCGGTCGAGCATCGGCGCGACGCGCGCTGCCGCATCGCGCATCCGCCCGACCTCGGCCACCGCACGCTGGAGCGGCGCGAGGGCTTCGGTCAGGGCCAGCGTGGCAAAGACCGCGATCGCAGCGACGGCCGGGCTGATCGTCCCGCCGAGGGCAAGGAGGCCGCCCGCGAGCAGGGCCGTGGCGGCCGCCACGATACCGGTCGCCGACACCAGCGCTCCGGCCCGCGCATCGAGCCGCGCCAGCCGGCGCGCGGCGGCGCGCGCACCTTCGTCGATAGTCAGCACGGCGGCGCGCGAGCGGCCGAGCGCGCCATCGAACGTCAGCATGGTGCGCCCGCGCAGGTGTTCGATGGAGACCTCGCGCAGCGACTGCCGGCCAGCCTCCGCCTCTGCCGCCGGGCCGATCGAGGCGCGGCCAAGCAGAAGCATCGTCGCGGCGCCTCCGGCTGACAGCACGCCCACGGTCAGCGCAGCGATGCCGGGCGTCACCAGCCAGGCCAGCAGCGCGCCAGCCAGTGCGAGCGTGACCCCGGCCGCGAGCAACGGAAAGACCAGCCGGATCACCACACCGTCGAGCGCGTCGACGTCCGAGATCACGCGGTTGAGCATGGTCGGGCTGCGCAGGCGCGACAGCGCGTCCGCGTCCTGCCGCGCCAGGCTGTCGAGCAGCCGCACCCGCAGTCGCGCCAGGGCGCGCAAGGTGGCATCATGGGTCAGCAGGCGTTCGCCGTAGCGGGCTGCCGTGCGGCCCAGGGCCAGCATGCGCACCCCGGCGGACGGGCGAAACACGTCGAAGGCGATGCCGATCCCGGCAAGGCCCGCCGCCCCGGACGCGGTGATGAACCAGCCCGACAGGCCCAGAAGCATGGCGCCCGCGACGAGAACCGCCACCGACAGCAGCAGTCCGCGCCAGAGCGCCGCGCGTTCTTCCTGCCATATCAGGCGGAGGATCCGGAAAAGCGGCATCATGCCACCGCCCCCAGAGCCGCGTCGAGGGCGATGCGCCGGTCCATGGCGGCCGCGAGCGCCATGTCGTGGGTGGCGACAATCACCGTCGTGCCCGCCGCGTTCATGGCCCGGAGCGCCGCGACGATCTCGGCCCCGGTCTCGGCGTCGAGGTCCGCTGTCGGCTCGTCGGCCAGCAGCACCGGGCGACCTGACAGGGCTGCCCGCGCGATCATCAGCCGGCGCGCCTCACCGCCGGAAACGCCGCCCCCGGTCTCGCCGAGATGGGTGTCGAGTCCGTCGGACAGACGCTCGACGAAGTCCGTCGCCCGCGCAAGCGCCAGAGCCGACAGCATGTCCCCGGTGCCGACTGGCGCGGATGCGCCGCTGGCCAGGATCTCGCGCAATGTCCCGGCCGGGAACTGGGCGGCCTGCGGGATCCAGGCCACCTGCATGCGCCAGGTATCGGCAGTCGCGCGGTCGAGCGGGGCCCCGTCGAGCAGCACCTTTCCCCGATCCGGCACCAAAAGCCCGCCGATCAAGGCGATCAGGGTCGACTTCCCGCTGCCCGAGGGGCCGGTCAGCGCCACCGCCTCGCCCGGACGGATACTCAGGTCGGGAAAGGTGACTGTCCCAAGCCCGGCCCGGCGAAGCGCAATCTCCGGCACGTCCGGCCGCGGCGCGACAGCCTCACCCTGGCCGAGGATCTCTTCGGCGCCTTCCTCCTCGATCGCCTTCAGGTCGCGCGCGACGGCGAGGGCGGCCGCCTTGTCGTGCCATGCAGCCGCGAGGTCGCGCAAAGGTTGGAAGAATTCCGGGGCGATCATCAACATGAAGACGCCCTGGCCCAGGGTCAGCGGCGTTGCCCAGGACCCAAAGCCGATCTCTCCCAGAAGGGAGAAGCCAACGAAGACGGCAACCATCGCGACACCGAGCGCCGCGAACAGCTCCAGGATGGCGGAGGACATGAACGCGACGCGCAGAACGGCCATGGTCCGCGCTCGAAGCGATTCCGAGGAGGCTTCGAACGCCGTCAGCATCCGCCCGCGCGCGTCGAGCAGCCTGATGTCGCCGAGCGCGGCCAGCCGTTCCGCCAGAAGCGCCGAAAGCGATCCGATCTCGTCCATTTGCCGTTCGCTCGCCTCGCGGGCCGCCATCCCCACCAGCGCCATGAACAGCGGGATCAGCGGACCGGCTACCAGGAGGATCAGCGCCACCGACCACGAGATTGGAAGGGCGCAGGCAAGCAGGATCGGCGGCACAACGGCCACCCGCAGCGCAGCCGGACGAAAGCGCCGGATATAGGGGGCAAGAAGCGGCAGCTTGTCGGTCAGAAGTGCGGCGATTTCGGACGAGGCGCCGCGCCTGGCCCGTGGCGAAAGGCGGTCTTGCGTGGCGACAAGCGCGGCCCGCTCCCGCGCAAGGACGCGGTCGGCCGCATCGTCGAGCAGGTCCGCGGCCTTGAGGCTCAGACCCGCGCGGAGCAGACCTGCGGCGAGAAACGCCGCGGTCGCCACGGCAATTTCGCCGACGCCGCTCTGGCCCGACGCGAGCGACCCGAGGACGACGGCCACGGCAGCGGCCATGACGAGCCACAGCAGCGAGGCGCCGAGCGTCAGCCACCCGGCCCGACGGATGCCGCGCGCCTCCGGCGCCAGGGCGGCGGAGAGGCGGGCGGCGGCGGGATCGACGGTGGATTCTGTGATAGGGCGCATTTCAGATATACCTTTACGTCCCGGTTCCGCGCAGGTGTCTGATCTGGATCAAGGTCGGCGGATCGGGAAGTGTTCAGACGGGCGCGCAAGCAGGGAGGCTTGCCGATGCGACTGACCGTGAAGACAAATCTCGCGATGCGGGTGCTCATGGCCTGCGCCGTGAACAAGGGGCGCCTCATGCGCAAGCATGACCTCGCCCGGACGGTCAACGCCTCCGAAGCGCATCTCGCGGTCGTCATCAACCAGTTGTCCAAGCTCGGGTTCATCAAGACGACGCGCGGACGGGCGGGCGGGCTCGCGCTTTTGCTCGAGCCGCGCGACATCTCGGTCGGGACGGTGTTTCGTCTGTTCGAAGGCGACGCCCCGATGGCCGAATGCTTCAATCCAAGCACCAACACCTGCCCGCTGGCGTCTTGCTGCCGGCTGAACGGCGAAATTCGATCCGCGCTCGACGCCTTTTTCTCAACCCTCGACCGGGTCACGCTTGCGGAGCTTGTGGACCGGAACACGGACCTTGAACGGATTCTCGCGCTTGAGGACAGGGGTTGAGCGGCCGGGGCGAGGCGTCCCTGACCGATCACCTGTGCCTCGCTGGGGCAGGGCGACCGCCATGGGCGCGCCGCGCCGAGGTCGCTCACCGCGCGTGAAAGGCATTCAGCGGAATCTTCAGATAGGAACGCGTGTTGCCTTCTGCGTCCGGCAGTCGCCCGCCTCGGATGTTGATCTGGAGCGCCGCGAGCATCAGCCGGGGCAGCGGCAAGGTCGCATCCCGGGCGTCGCGCAGCGCGCGGAACGTCGCTTCCGAGGGGGCGTCGCGGAAATGGACGTTCGCGACCTTGTGCTCGGCCACCGTCGCCTCGCACCGCGCCTCCCTGCCGCCCGGCGCGTAATCGTGGCCGACGAAGATGCGCGTGTCGTCCGGCAGTGCCAGAATTGCCTGGATGCTGTCGTAGAGAGCCTTGGAACTGCCGCCGGGGAAATCGGCGCGGCTCGAGCCGCTGTCGGGCATCATCAGCGTGTCATGCACGAAGGCCGCGTCGCCCGCGACATAGGTGATGGACGCCAGCGTGTGACCGGGCGAGAACATGACCCGGACCGGGATCTCGCCGATCATGAAGGTCTCGCCATCGGCGAACAGCCGGTCCCACTGGCGCCCGTCCGTCGGGAACTCGGGCGGCAGGTTGTAGATTTCCTTCCACAGCGCCTGCACGCCGGTCACCTTCTCGCCGATCCCCGTCGGGGCGCCGGTCCGTTCGCTCAGCCACTGGGCGGCCGAGAAATGGTCGGCGTGGGGATGGGTGTCGAGGATCCAGACGACCTCGATCCCGGCCTCGCGGACGTAGTCGAGGATGCGTTCGGCGTTGGCGGTCGAGGTCGCGCCCGAGAACGGGTCGAAATCGAGAACGGGGTCCACGATGGCCCCCTTCATGGTCTCGGGGTCGTGGAACACGTACTGCCAGCTTCCCGTAGGTTCGTCCCAGAAGGATTTGACGCTGGGATTGCTCATGGTTCGGTCCTTTCTGGATGGGTGTCGGAGGAAAGGGGCGGGCCGCGTCGGCCCGCCCTCCGCGATCAGAGCGAGCGGGTCGAGAAATACCAGTCGACGGTGTTGTAGCCTTCGGCGGCGCGTGCCAGCGCGGCGTCGGGCGTGGCCGGAGTCGGCACGATCACCTCGTCGCCCGGCTTCCAGTTCTCCGGCATGGCGCATTTGTTCTCGTCGGCGGTCTGCAGCGCCACAAGCAGGCGGTGGATCTCGTCGACCGAGCGGCCGGCGTTCATCGGATAGTAGACCATCGCGCGCAGGACGCCCTCCGGGTCGATGATGAAGGTCGCGCGGACGGCGGCCGTGTCCGAGGCGCCGGGCTGGATCATTCCGTATGCCTGCGCCACCGCCATGTTCAGGTCGGCGATGATCGGGAAGCGGATGTCCACGCCGAACTTCTCCCTGATGTTCAGGATCCAGGCGATGTGGCTGTAATGGCTGTCGATGGACAGGCCCAGCAGTTCGGTGTTCAGGGTCTCGAAATCCGCGTGCTTGCCGGCGAAGGCGATGAACTCGGTGGTGCAGACCGGGGTGAAGTCCGCGGGGTGCGAGAACAGGATCAGCCATTTGCCGCGGTAATCCTCGAGCGTCTTGCGACCATGGGTCGTGGGTGCGTCGAAGGCGGGGGCGGGTTCGTTGAGCCGGGGGCCGGCGGTCTGTGGCGTGTCGGTCATGGTCGAGGCCTTTCGGTGTGCCGTTTCGATGGCCAAGACATAAGGGATTGCCATTTATAGGTGAAATTGATTGTTTTTCTATTAGTAATAGGTAAAATCAATCTATGATAACGCTTCGCCAGCTACAGTTTCTTGTCGCGGTTGCCGATACGCTCAACTTCTCCCGCGCGGCGGAGGCGTGTTTCGTCACACAGCCCACGTTGAGCGCGAGCATCAAGGAGCTTGAGGACCGTCTCGGCGCGCAGTTGATCGAACGCACCCGGCGCAGCGTGCTCCTGACGCCGCTCGGTGAGGAGATCGCCGCGCGGGGCCGTCGCATGCTGCTCGACGCCGAGGAGATCGAGACACTCGCCCGGGCACATGGCAACCCGGAGGAGGGCGACCTCCACCTCGGCGCGATCCCGACCATCGGGCCATATCTCATTCCGCACGCTCTTCCGGCCATCCGGAACCAGTTCCCGGCCCTTCGCGTCTTTCTGCGCGAGGAAATGACCGAGAGCCTCATCGAAGGGCTCAACAGCGGGCGCCTCGACGCGATCCTGATCGCGCTTCCCTTCGACACCGGCGCCCTGGAGATCCAGCCGCTGTTCGACGACGGCTACCAGCTCGCGACGCCGCCTGACTGGCCCTCTCCGCAGGCCACGGGCGCCGGCGCCCTGCCGCCGGACGGTCGGCTCATGCTGCTGGAGATCGGGCATTGCCTTCAACGACACGCCTTGCAGGCCTATCCCGGCCGCGTTCTGCCCTTTGACGAGGAGTTCGCCGCAACCAGCCTGACGACCCTGATCGCGATGGTGTCCCAAGGGCTGGGGATCACTCTTCTGCCGGACCTCGCCATCGATGCCGGCGTGGTGGCCGAGGGCCAGGTCCATCTGACGCCCTTGCCCGATGCCTGCCCGCGGCACGTCGTCATTGCCTGGCGCCCCAACTCGGTCCGCGCGCAGGTGATCGGCAAGATCGGGGAGCTGCTGAAAACCACGAGGGCAGGGATCACGAGCGAGGCGGGCAGCTAGCCGCCTTGTCGCTCTCCACCAATGCTGCGCAATCCCGTGGACGCTCGCGAAGGGCCGCCGGCAGTCAGGCCGTCTCAGGCGGCATCGCGAGTACGTCGATCTTTGCCTCCTTCAGAACCTGTTGCGCCACGCTGCCCAGCGCCATGCGCGCGACAGCGCCCTTGCCATGGGTCGCGACGACGATCAGGTCCGCCTTCACCTCGTCCACCGTCTTCAGGATCTCGGTGGCAACCGTCGTCTGGTTGTGGCGCACGATCCGGTCGGCTTGTCCGACCGAGGCTTCTGACGTGAAGGTCGCGAGGGCCCGCCGCGTTTCGGCGCGCAAAACCTCGAGATAGTCCTGCTGCCCCTCGCGGCCCACGCTGCCGGACAGGGCAAGGCGCAGCGCCGGCGCGTCGAAGACGTTCAGCACCGACAACTGGGCCCTGCGCCCTAGCCCCGACCGGGCGAACCGCGCCAGCGCGGACCCCGCCTGCTCGGACAGGTCCGTCGCCACCAGCACATGGCGCCACGGCCCGACCGGCGGCCCGTTGACCATCAGCACCGGGCACCGGACGGACCGGATCGTGCGTTCCGCGGTGGTTCCGACAAAGGCGTCCCGGAGGATCTGGCGCCGATGCGGCCCGATGACGAGAAGGTCTGGCGGCGCCTCCGCCACCGCCTTGACGATCCCTGCGAACGGATCGTCAAGCAGCACGCGCGTGGTGCATGACACCCCGTTCAGATCCGTCAGGCTGCGGGCGAGATCGGAAAGCAGCAGGCGCGCGTCGACCACCTCCCGGTCGACGATCCGGCGTGGCCTGTCGTCGTCGACCACATGCGCGATATCGAGCGCAGCGTCATGCTCACGCGCCAGGATGACCGCGCGGCGCAACGCCCGGTCGGAGCGTTCGGAAAAATCCGTAGCCAGCATGATCCTCTGCATCGCGCACACTCCTGTTCTCGGGGTCCCCCTCAGAAAACCACGACAGAAAGCGACTTTGCTTGACCCAGATCAACCAAATGCCGCCTGCCTTGGCTATTCTTCACCAAAGTCACGAACACAGGCAGAACATCATGCCGAACGACCGGTATCAGACCGTCAAGGAAGTGGCAGACCGTCTGAAGGTCTCCGAAGCGACCGTGCGACACTGGATCAAGCTCGGCGAGTTGCGGGCAATCGACATCGGCAAGGGCTGGCGCATCGCCGACGCCGATCTGGGCGCGTTTCTTGCCCTGCACCAGACCGCGCCGCGACGGCAGGATCTCGGCCCCGAAGCCGGGGCGCAAACCTGATGCCAGTGATGACGTCTTTCGCCGAAGTGGCCCTGCTTCTGGTCATGGCTGCCGGCATCGGTCTTGTCGGAACGCTGTTGCGTCAGCCGCTGATAGTCAGCTTCATCGCGGTCGGGCTGATCGCCGGGCCTTCCGCGCTCGATGTCGTGCATTCGGACGCGCAGATCGACCTGCTGTCGGAGCTCGGGATCGCGGTGCTGCTGTTTCTCGTCGGCATCAAGCTGGACGTGAAGCTGATCCGCTCGCTGGGCGTGGTCTCAGTGATGACCGGGCTTGGCCAGGTCGCATTCACCGCGTTTTTCGGCTACCTCATCGGCCTTGGCCTCGGCCTCGGGCATGTCACCAGTCTCTATGTCGCCGTGGCGCTGACGTTTTCCTCCACCATCATCATCGTCAAGCTCTTGTCGGACAAGCGCGAGATCGACGCCCTGCACGGGCAGATCGCGCTGGGCTTCCTGATCGTGCAGGACCTTGTCGTCGTGCTGGCGATGATCGTGCTGTCGGCGATCGGCATCGGCGCGCCGGGACATGACGGCCATGGCGGCGGCTCGGTCCTGACGGTGCTGGCATCGGGAGTGGCGCTGGTCGCAACGGTCGTCCTCTTCGTGCGCTACCTCGCCAACCCGCTGACCGAGCGGCTGGCCCGCGCGCCCGAACTGCTGGTGATCTTCGCGATCGCGCTGGCCGCGATGTTCGCTGCCATCGGCGATGTCGTGGGGCTGGGCAAAGAGGTGGGCGGATTGATGGCCGGTGTGGCGCTCGCCTCCACCCCCTACCGCGAAACCATCGCCGCCCGGCTGGCACCGCTGCGCGATTTCCTTCTGCTGTTCTTCTTCATCGCCCTCGGCGCGACGCTGGATCTGTCGCTTCTGGGCACGCATGTCACCGGCGCCGTCGTCTTCTCTGTCTTCGTGCTGGTCGGCAACCCCTTGATCGTGCTCGCGATCATGGGGGCCATGGGCTACCGCAAGCGCACCGGGTTCCTGGCCGGGCTGACGGTAGCGCAGATCAGCGAGTTCTCGTTGATCTTCATCGCCATGGGCGTGTCGCTGGGCCATGTGACCGATGATGCGCTCGGGCTTGTCACCATGGTCGGCCTCGTGACCATCGCGGCCTCGACCTACATGATCACCTACTCGCACCGGTTATATGCGCTGTTCGAGCCGCTTCTCGGCATCTTCGAGCGCAAGGGCACCCCGCGCGAGCCGTCCGAGGCCGGCGCGCATGCGGCAAGCGGCTACAAGGTCATCCTCTTCGGGCTGGGCCGCTTTGGCACCGCCATCGGACTGCGGCTGAAGAAACGGGGGATCCGCGTGCTCGGGGTGGATTTCAACCCCGAGGCCGTCCGGCGCTGGCGCGATCTGGGGCTGGAAGCTCATTTCGGCGATGCGAGCGACCCGGAATTCGTCGCCGAGCTGCCGTTTCGCGGGGCGGAGTGGATGGTGTCGACCGTGCCGATCCATCCCACCGGCCTGAGCCACGAGGACACGCGCAGAACGCTGATCCAGTTGACCCGGTCCGCCGGGTTCGCGGGTCGGATCGCCGCCGCCTCGCACAGCACGGGCGACACCGAAGGCATGGTCGGTGCGGGCGTCGATCTGGTGCTCGAACCGTTCCAGGATGCCGCCGACCGCGCGGTGGAGCTGCTCTGCGGTGCCGAAGGCGAAGAACGCACCGAGTTTCCCGAAATCTCGGCCGAGGGCCGGGCGGCCGTCTGATCGCCGGACACCGAGTTTTCAAGCGTAAGGACGACACCATGACCCGCCGTGCAGGCAAGACCGCCACCGTGACCGGTGCAGAGATTGTCATCGACGTCAGCTATGAGGTGCGTTGAGATGGATCTGGTCGACCCCCACGCAAAATCCGCCGCCGATTGCCTTGCAGCCCTCGACGCCACGGCCGCAGGCCTGACCACGTCCGAGGCGGAGCGCAGGCTGGTCGCGCACGGGCCCAACCGGTTGCCCGAAACGCGGTCGCGCGGGCCGTTTCTGCGGTTCGCGCGGCAGTTCCACAACGTGCTGATCTACGTCCTCCTCGGGGCTGCGGTGATCACCGGGGCGTTGCAGCACTGGGTGGATACCGGGGTGATCCTAGCGGTGGTGCTGGCCAACGCGGTGATCGGCTTCATCCAGGAAGGCAAGGCCGAGGCGGCGATGGCCGCGATCCGGCACATGCTTGCACCGCGCGCCGCCGTGCTGCGCGACGGGGTGCGGGTGTCGGTGGACGGTGCGGCGCTGGTCCCCGGCGATGTCGTGCTGCTGGAGGCGGGCGACAAGGTGCCGGCCGACCTGCGGGTGCTCGAGGCGCGGGGCCTCGCGGCGCAGGAGGCGATCCTGACCGGCGAATCCGTGCCGGTGGAGAAGGGCGTGGCTCCGGTGGCGCGCGACGCCGCGCTCGGCGACCGCCGCGCAATGCTGTGGTCGGGCACTCTGGTGACGCAAGGCACCGCGCGCGGACTGGTCGTGGCCACGGGCGCCGGGACCGAGATCGGCCGTATCGGCGGGCTTCTGGCGGGGGTCGAGCAACTGACCACGCCGCTGGTCGCGCAGATGGATCACTTCGCGCGCTGGCTGTCGGCGCTGATCGTGGTCGTAGCCGGGCTGCTGCTGGTCTGGGGCTATTTCGTCGGGCACCGCGATTTTGCGGAGATGTTCATGGCGGTGGTCGGCGTCGCCGTTGCCGCCATCCCCGAAGGCCTGCCCGCGGTGATGACGATCACGCTGGCGGTAGGCGTTCAGGCGATGGCGCGGCGCAACGCCATCGTCCGCCGGCTTCCCGCGATCGAGGCGATCGGTTCGGTCTCGGTCATCTGCACCGACAAGACCGGCACGCTGACCCGCAACGAGATGGTCGTGGCCGCCGCCGAGACGCCCCAGGGCGCGTTCGAGGTGGCCGGCGAAGGATATGCGCCCGATGGCGCCATCACGCCTGCGGGCGACCTGTCGCGCCTGGCTCGTGCAGCGGCGCTGTGCAACGACGCGGCGCTGCGCGACCGGGATGGCCACTGGACGGTGGAGGGCGACCCGATGGAAGGCGCGCTTCTGGCCTTCGCCGCGAAAGCGGGCGAAGGCTCTGCGGCCCGGCGCATCGACGCGCTCCCCTTCGACAGCCGCCATCGCTTCATGGCCACGCTGAGCGAGGTCGAAGGCGCTCGCCTGATCCATGTGAAGGGCGCTCCCGAACGGGTGTTGGGGATGTGTGGCGACATCGACCAGCGGAACTGGCACGACCGGGCCGAGGCCATGGCGCGCCGCGGCCTGCGGGTGCTGGCGCTGGCCGAGCAGCGCGCCGACGGCGACCGGATCGACGCGGCCGCGGTCGAGGGGGGACTGACGTTCCTCGGTCTCGTCGGGCTGATCGACCCGCCGCGACCCGAGGCCGTGGCAGCCGTCGCCGAATGTCGCGCGGCAGGCATCCGGGTGAAGATGATCACCGGCGATCACGCGGGCACCGCCGCCGCCATCGCCGCGCAGATCGGCCTCGCGGACCCGAGCCGCGTTCTGACCGGTCACGATCTCGACAAGCTCGACGATGCGCAACTGGCGATGGAGGTTGCGAACGTAGACGTCTTCGCCCGCACGAGTCCCGAACACAAGCTGCGCCTCGTCACCGCGCTCCAGGCCAACGGCCTGTCGGTCGCGATGACCGGCGACGGGGTGAACGACGCGCCCGCGCTGAAGCGGGCGGACGCCGGCATCGCCATGGGCCTGAAGGGGTCGGAGGCGGCGAAGGAGGCGTCGGACCTGGTCCTGGCCGACGACAATTTCGCCAGTATCGCCGCGGCGGTGCGCGAGGGGCGCACCGTCTACGACAACCTCAGGAAGGTGATCGGCTGGACCCTGCCGACCAATGCGGGCGAATCCATCGTGGTGGTCATCGCGTTGCTGGCGGGCCTCGCCCTACCGATCACGCCGGTGATGATCCTTTGGATCAACCTGATCACCGGCGTCACCCTGGGCATCGCGCTGGCGTTCGAGCCGACCGAGGCGGGAACCATGGCCCGCCCGCCCCGGGTGCGGTCCGCGCCGATCCTGTCGGGTGCGCTGGTCTGGACTGTCGTCCTGGTGGCGCTCCTGTTCCTCGCGGCGGTGTTCGGCGTCTTCACCTATGCGCTGGACCAAGGCTATCCGCTGCCGCAGGCGCAGACTGTCGCGATGAACACGATCGTGGTCATGCAGATCGTCTACCTCTTCTTCATCCGCAACATCCACGGCCCCTCTCTGACCTGGGCCGCGGTGCGCGGCACGCGGGTCGTCTGGCTGGTGGTGGTCATCGTGACGGCCGCGCAATTCGCCGTCACCTACCTGCCGCCCTTGCAGGCCGTTCTGGGGACCGCTCCGGTCTCCCTGTTCGACGGCCTGCTGATCGTGGCAATCGGCGCGGCCTTCTTCGCGCTGATCGAGATCGAGAAACAGATCAGATTGGGATTGAAGTCATGACACGACCGCCGAAACCCAAGACACGCCGCGCGCCCGCTCCGGGGGCTGTCCAGCTTCCCGCCGTGGTTCCACCCCCGCTCGATCCGTCACAGGACCATCCCGCCGAGGCGTTCGACCGTGCCTCCCGCGGGGCGCTGGCGCGGCTCGTCGGCGGGGTGTCGCCGCCGGCCTTCATCAAGGCCTGGAGCGAGTGGGCGCAGCATCTGGCGCTTTCTCCCGGCCGCCAGCTGGAACTGGCCGAACATGCCCAGCGGAACCTGCTGAAGGTCATGGCGCACGCGGCGAGCCCCGGAAGCCCGCCGCCCTTCGAGCCGAAACCGTTCGACAGGCGTTTCACGCATGCCGGCTGGCAATCCCTCCCGTTCGCGGCGTGGCAACAGGGGTTCTTGTCGGTGCAGGACTGGTGGGATCACGCCACCGAACCGGTGCGCGGCCTGCGCCTCGAGGATGCCGAGCGCACCCGGTTTCTGGCCCGCCAGACGCTCGATGTTCTGTCGCCGTCGAACTCTCCGCTGCTCAACCCCGAGATCATCGAGGAAACCGTGCGGACGACGGGCCGCAACCTGACCGACGGTGCGGCGCATTTCGCGCATGACGCGGTAAAAATCCTGACCGGCCAGCGCGACCCGCCCCCCGAAGGCTACCGGATCGGAACGGATCTTGCCTGCACGCCGGGACAGGTGGTGTTCCGCAACGATCTCATGGAGCTGATCCAGTATGCGCCGCAGACGCCGCAGGTTCAGGCGCGGCCGATCCTGATCGTTCCGGCCTGGATCATGAAATACTACATCCTCGACCTCTCGCCCGAGAACTCCATGGTGCGCTACCTGGTTGGCCAGGGATTCACCGTCTTCATGATTTCATGGATGAACCCGACCGCCGAACAGCGCAACCTTTCGCTGGAGGATTACCGTGAACGGGGGGTGATGGCGGCGCTGGATACGGTAAACGCCATCGTGCCCGACGTCCCCGTCCATGCCGTCGGCTATTGTCTCGGCGGCACCATTCTGGCGATCGCGGCGGCCACCATGGCGCGCGACGGCGACGACCGCCTCGCCTCGGCCACGTTGATGGCGGCGCAGGTGGATTTCGCCGAAGCGGGCGAGCTGCTCCTGTTTCTCGACGAAAGCCAGATCGCGTTCCTCGAGGATCTGATGTGGGAGCAGGGCTATCTCGACCGTCCGCAGATGGCCCGCGCCTTTGCCGCCATCCGGGCCGAGGATCTGATCTGGACCCGCGCCGTCCGACGCTATTTCCTCGGCCGCGAGGACGTGGCGACCGACATCGGCGTCTGGCTCTCGGACACCACGCGGATGCCGGCGCTGATGCATTCGCAATACCTGCGCGCGCTGTTTCTCGAGAACCGTCTGACCGCGGGGCGCTTTGCGGTCGAGGGCCGGGTGATCGCGCTCAAGGACCTGTCTGTGCCGCTGTTCGTCGTGGCGACCGAAACGGATCACATCGCGCCCTGGCGGTCGGTCTACAAGACGCAGCTCTTCACCGACTGCGACCTCACCTTCGTGCTGACCAAGGGCGGACACAACACCGGCATCCTCAGCGAGCCGGGACACGCGGGACGGTATTTCCGCCTGTCGCACCGCCCGACCGGGGCGCTCTACACGGGCCCCAACGCCTGGTTGGCGAGGACGGGGACGACACCAGGATCGTGGTGGCCGGCCTGGTCCGAGTGGCTGATGACCCGCGGCGGCGGCCTCGTGGAGCCGCCGACAATGGGTGCGCCCGAGCGCGCGTTGCCCCCGCTCGGCCCGGCGCCCGGCACCTACGTCCTGCAGGCCTGAACCCCGGACAAGGACGCGGCGCGCAGACAGACCGCGAAGACGCCGCGCTGCGGGTCTGCGTGCGTCGGCTATGCGACTGCCTCGGTCCTTGCGTCGCTCTCAAGAAAGCCGCGCCAGCCGCCGAAGGTGCTGATGTCCTCGGCGTCCGCCAGCGCGGCGGCTTCGCAGAGGAACCCTTTGACCTGCAATCCGTCCTCGATCTCGATGGTGCCGACGGACAGGGGCGCGGGGATTCCCTCCATGAACGCGCCCATGGCGTGTTTCGGCATTGCCCAGAGCTCGAGCGCGATGGCCGTGCCCTGGCTATCCTTGCATCTGGACAGGCCCGGACGACGCGGCGCGCCTCCGGTGAGCGCGAAGAGGGCGTAGCGGGGCGCTGTCCGGGCAGCGCCGAGGAAGCGCGCCCCGCGAGAGGTCAGCTCGCCGTTCAACGGCAGGCCGGACATATGCGCGCCGCAGACGGCGATCACCATTTCGTCTTCCAACGGCGCGGCTTGACCGGGTGCGGTCGCGAAGGCAGCGGGCGACGTCAGCCCGGTCGCCCCGAGCGGCGGCTGCCGAACCTCCATGAGACGCCGCGCCTCGGCCGCGATCACTGCGTCCCGGCCCGCCTGCGCGACAAGGGTGACGCTGCCGGGCCGCCCGTCTGCGCGCGGGCCGGTCGGCACGGCGAGGGCGCAGAGGTCCAGCAGGTTCACGAAATTCGTGTAGGTGCCGAGGTTGGAATTGGGGGTGACGGGATCGGCTTCCAACTCGGCGCAGGTGTAGAAGCGCGGGATCGTCGGCAGGCAGAGCATGTCGGCCGCGTCGAGGACCGGCGCGCAGGCGCGGCGCAGCTCGGCAAGCCGGTAGATCCCGTTGAAGGCGTCCACGGCGGATTGACCTTCGGCCTTGGCGATGATGGCGCGGGTGACGGGATGCACCGCATCGGGTCGGGCGATCATCATGTCTTCGATCGCGGCATAGCGTTCGGCGATCCAGGCGCCGTCGTAGAGCATCCGGGCCACATCGTAGAAGGGCGTGAAGTCGACCCTGTCGATCTGCGCGCCCGATGCCGCCAGCGTCGCCAGCGTCGCCTCGAAATCCGCCGCCTGCACGTCATCGCCGAAGAACATCAGGCTTCCGGCATCCGGGGCGGTGATGCGCGGGGCGTGGCTTGGGGCTGGCATGGTGTGGTCGGGAAGCGCGCGGGAATAGGCGTCGTCGACATCATACGAGGCCGCCACGCGGAACACGTCATGCGCATCGGCGACCGTCAGCGCGAAGATCGAGATCGTGTCGAGCGTCCGGCAGGCCGGCACGACCCCTCGTGCCGACAGGGCGCCCAGGCTCGGCTTGAGACCGACGATCCCGTTGAGGGCCGCGGGCACCCGACCCGACCCCGCCGTGTCCGTGCCGAGCGCGAAAGGCACGATGCCGTGGGCGACCACGACGGCAGACCCCGAAGAAGATCCGCCCGGAACGATGACGGGATCGAGCGCGTTGCGCGGCACTCCGTAGGGCGATCGCACGCCCACGAGGCCTGTCGCGAACTGGTCGAGGTTGGTCTTGCCGACGGGAATTGCGCCTGCCGCCCGCAGGAGGCTGACCACATGGGCATCGCGGGTCGAGTCATAGGCGTAAGCGGGGCAGGCCGCCGTCGTGGGCATGCCTGCCACGTCGATGTTGTCCTTGACCGCAAAAGGCACCCCCCAGAGCGGCCGGCCCGGGTCGAACGCCCCAAGCGCGGCGGCCTCGGCGGTCAGGCTTTCGGCGCTCGCCAGATGAAGGAAGATCGCCGGATCGTCGACAGCGGCCAGCCGGGCAAGCACTTCGACCATCACCTCGGCGGGCGTGACGCCCTTGGCATAGGCTTCGCGCAGGGCGGTCAGGGTGAAGGGCAGCTCGGAAAGCGGTCTGGTCATTGCGGTCTCTTATTCGGCGGCGGATTTCAGGAGGCTGGGCCTCGCGGCGGGCGGCTTCGGCGCGGCTGAAAGCAGGGTCTGGGTGTAGGGGTGGCTGGGCGCTTCCATCACCTGGGCCGCCGGCCCCTGTTCCACGATCTCGCCGCCCTGCATCACGATGACGTGGTCGCAGAGCAGGCGCACCACGTTCAGGTCATGGCTGACGAAGAGGTAGGTCATGCCGAGGCGCGCGCGCAGGTCGGCCAGCAGGTTCAGCACGACCGCCTGGATGGAGACATCGAGCGCCGCTGTCGGCTCGTCCAGGATCAGGAATTTCGGGTCCAGCGCGATGGCCCTGGCAATGCCCACGCGCGCCTTCTGCCCGCCCGAGAGCTGGTGGGGAAACCGGTCCAGAAGCGGCAAGGGCAAGCCGCACAGCGTCGCAAGCTCCTCCACCCGCGCCGTGAGGGCCGCACCGCGCAGGTCACTCATCCGCAAGATCGGGTCGGCAATGGTCTGGCGCGCGGAATGGCGGGGGTTCAGGCTGTCGGTGGCGTCCTGAAACACCATCTGGATCTGGCTGCGCCGCGCATCGCGCACGAACTTGTCCGCCGGCACACCGGCGATGTCGAACCCATCGAACAGGATATCGCCCGATGTGCGGTCGAGCAGGCGCACCAGCATCGAGGAGGTGGTGGATTTTCCGCAGCCCGATTCCCCAACCAGCCCGACGCTCTGACCTTCCCGGATCGTGAAGGAGATGCCCTTGACCGCATGCACCGGCCCGGATTTCGACGGAAAGATCTTGACCAGATCGCGCACCTGAACCAGCGGGCGCGTGCCCGGTTCGTGGTCGGCCAGCGGCGTGCGGACCTCCGCCGGGAGCAAGTCGCGCAACGACGCACCGGGGCGCGGCGTGGCATCGACGAGCTTTCGGGTGTAGGGGTGCTGCGGATCGGCAAAGAGCGCCGAGGCAGCACCCGTCTCCACGATCTGCCCGTCCTTCATCACCGCCAGCCGGTCGCAATATTGCGCAGCCAGGCCAAGATCATGCGTGATCAGGATCGAGGACATGCCGCGGTCGCGGGTCAGGTCGCGCACCAGATCCATCACCGCCTTTTGCGTCGTGATGTCGAGACCGGTGGTCGGCTCGTCTGCGATGAGAAGCCGCGGGCCGCAGGCCAGCGCGATGGCAAAGACCACCCGCTGGCACATGCCGCCCGACAGCTCGAACGGATAGGCGTCATACCGGGCCCGCGCGTCGCGGATGCGCACGGCCTCCAGCGCCTCGATGGCCTTGGCGCGGGCGTTGGACCGGGTGGCGCGGCCATGCCGGCGCAGCACATCCTCAAGCTGGTGGCCGACCTTGCGGATCGGGTTGAGGGCGGCGCGCGGGTTCTGGAAGATCATGCTGATCTCGCGGCCGCGGACCCGCTGCATGTCCCGCTCGGCCGCCTGCGCCAGATCGCGACCGTCGAAGACGGCGCTGCCTGCCTTTATCCGGCCGCCGGCGTCCAGGATGCGCATCAGCGCGTAGGACGTGACCGACTTCCCCGACCCGCTTTCACCGACGATGCCCAGCGTTTCACCCGCAGCGAGGTCGAAGGAGATGCCGCGCACCGCCTCCACCTCGCCGCGCCGGGTGCGGAAGGACACCGAAAGATCTGAAATGTGCAGCATGGCTCAGGTCCTCCGCCGCGGGTCGACGATGTCGCGCAGCCCGTCGCCCATGAGGTTGAAGGTGAAGACCGCCAGCATCAGCCACAGCCCGGGAAACAGCGCGACCCACCAATGGCCCGAGATGATGTAGTTGGCCCCCTCCGCCACCAGGATGCCCCATTCCGGCGTCGGCGGGCGGACGCCCAGCCCGATGAAGGACAGGCCGGCCGCGTTCAGGATCGCCCAGCCCATGTTGAGCGAGACCTGCACCATCATCGGCGGCAGGGCATTGGGGAAGATGTGAAAGGCCAGCGTGCGCAGGTGCGAATTGCCCGACAGCCGCGCGGCCAGCGCAAAGCCCGCCTCGCGGCGGATATTGACCTCGGCCCGGACAAGGCGGGCGTAGAACGGGATGTTGATCAGCGCCGTCGCATAGATGATGTTCTCGATCGTGTTGCCCAGTGCCGCAACGATGCCCATGGCCAGCACGAACAGCGGAAAAGCCATGATCGTGTCGAGGATGCGGTTCAGCACCGCGTCGATCCAGCCGCCCCAGTAGCCCGCCACGGCCCCGAGCAGGGAGCCGATGACAAAGGAGATCGCCACCGCAAGCACCGAGATCGTGAGGTCGAGACGGGTGGCCACGACCACGCGGCTGAAGACGTCGCGGCCAAGATTGTCGGTGCCGAACCAATGCGTCCAGTCCGGTGGTTGCAGGGCGTTGGCCGAGTTGGTGGCCAGGGGGTCATGCGGGACCAGCATCGCCCCGAAAAAGGCCTGCACGAGGAAAAAGGCGAACATGCTGAAGGACAACAGCGTAACAGGGTTCTCGCGCAGCACGTGCAGCAGATGCGCGCCTGCGCCGTCGGGCTTGCGGTCCGGGATATCCGTGGCGTCGGTCATTTGGTGTCAAACCCGATGCGGGGATCGATCAGCGCATAGCTGAGGTCGATGATGAGGTTGAGCGTAACGAAGAGCAGCGCCATGGCGAGCACGAAGCCCTGGACGGCGGCGTAATCCGAGGCGACCAGCGCCTCCACCGCGTAGGAGCCGATGCCGGGCCAGGCAAAGACCTTTTCCACCAGCACGTTGGCGCCAAGGACGAAGGAAAAGACCATGCCCAGCGTGGTCACGACCGGCAGCAGCGCGTTGCGCAACCCGTAGCCGAACAGGACCTTGCCGCGCGACAGGCCGGCCGCTCGTGCGGTGCGGATGTAGTCCGACGACAGGGCCTGCAGCATGGCGGCCCGTGTCATCCGGGCGATGGGGGCCAGCGTGAACAGGGCCAGCGTGATCGTCGGCAGGGCCAGTTGCCGCACGGTCGCGCCGAAGGTCTCCAGATCCCTCGCCAGGAGGCTGTCGACCAGGTAGAAGCCGGTCACGCGCGGCGGCTCGAGATAGATGAAGTCCAGCCGCCCCAGCGGCGAGGGCGCCCAGCCGAGCAGGTAGTAGAACACATAGACCAGCAGGATGCCGGTGAAGAAGGTCGGCAGGGACACGCCCGCCGTCACCAGCACCCGGCACAGGTGATCGACCCAGGACCCCTGCCGCACCGCCGCCAGAACCCCCAGGGGGATGGCAATGGCGCAAGACACGATCAGTGCCGACAGGGTCAGTTCGAGCGACGCGGGAAGCCGCATGGCCAGATCGGTCAGCACCGGTTGCCCCGTGCTGATCGACCGCCCCAGATCGCCGCGCACCAGATCGGCGAAATAGAGGAAGAACTGCGTCACCAGCGGCTGGTCGAGGCCGAGCGCCTCGCGCACCTGCTGGATCGACTGCTCGTCCGCCATGGCCCCCGCAAAATAGACCGCAGGGTCGCCGGGCAGCGCGCGGGTCAGGATGAAGCTGATGACCACCACGCCCAGGATCACCGGGACGGTCTGGGCCAGCCGTATCCCGATCGCGCGCGCGCGCCCGGCCATGGCTCAGACCCCCGTCATGCGGCGCGGGTCGAGCTGGCGGTGAAACCAGAACTCGTAGCCCGAGGCGCCATTGACCGCGACGTTCAGCGCCGGCTGGTAAAGCGGGATGCGGGGCAGATCCTCGATCACGATCTGGAACATCCGCTGGATCATCGGCGCCCATTCGGGATCATCCATCGCCATGTGCAAGGTGCGCTCGGTCAGCTCATGCACCTCCTCGTTGTCGTAGTTCGAGGAGTTGAACAGGCGGTCGCGCTGATAGGCCCAGAAGAAATAATAGTCCGGCGTGTTCAGCCAGCCGCCGAAATTCTCGAGGTGGAAATCCAGTGTCTTGTCCACCAGCGCCACGGTGCGCCAGTTGGCGCCGGGGATGCGATCGACGGTCGTGGTGATGCCGAGCTGGCCGAGGCTTTCCTGGATCAGGAGCGCCGCCGGCTCCATCCAGCTTGCCAGATCGAGGCTGATCGACAGCTGGACCGGGAACCCGCCGGCGAAAGAGGACGCCTCCAGATGTTCCCGCGCCCTTTCCATGTCCAGGACATAGGGAAACGGGCGCGGCCAGGCGGTGTCGGTGATCTCCTCGGACCCGCCCCACATCGGCGCGCCGCGGCCATAGGCGGCAGATTGAAAGATCGCTTCGTACGGGATGGCATGGGCGATGGCCTTGCGCACCTCGGGGTCCTGAAACGGCTCGAACCGAGTGTTGAGACAGGCGCAATGGATGCAGTTCTCGATCGGCGTCGAGAAGACATCGACTGTTCCGTCAAGCTCCGACGCATCCCGGTCGGGGATGTCGAAGGACACCTGCACGTCGCCCCGTTCGATCAGGGCGCGGCGGGTCGCGGGGCTGGGCACCTCGCGCATGATCACGCGACGGATCGCGGGCAGCGGCCCGCCGGCCCAGATGTCGTTGCGCTCGTAGACCAGTTGCTGGCCCTGGTCCCACCGCGCGACCGTGTAGGCGCCCGAGCCGGCGGTCGTGGTGTGCAGATATTCCATCGCCCAGGGATCGTCGGCGGTGGCGTTTGCCCGCGCGACCGTGGAGTTGATGACGAAGGGCACCGGAACGGCGAGGTCTGGCAGCGACAGCTTCGACGGGTAGTCAAGTCGCACGACGAAGGTCCGCTCGTCCACGGCCTCGAACTGATCGGGCCGGAAGAAGCCGCCCGCGGCCATCTGCGTGGTCGGGAACCCGCCAACTGACACGGCCCGGTCGAAAGACCATTTCACGTCCGCCGCCGTGACCGGCGTGCCGTCGGTGAACACCGCATCGGGTTTCAGCGTGAAGGTCAGCACCAACCCGTCGTCGGACAGGGTCCAGCTTTCCGCAAGCTCGGGCACGATCGTGTCGTAGTCATACGACATCTCGCCGGTCGGAAGCTGGCGCGACCCGAACCCCACCAGGCGGTCGTAGCAGTTGATCGCGACCTGATAGCTCGCGCGGTTGGTGCCGGTGCGGTGCAGATCGAGGCTGTTGATCGTTTGCCCCGAGGCGACGACCATGGTGTCCAGCCCTTGCGCGGCAGCCGCGCTCGCCCAGGCGAAGGGCATAGCAAGGCCGCCCCCGACAGCGGCCGTCATTCTCAAAAAATCTCGGCGGTTGGTGTCCATCTGCGGCGATCCCCCTGGGCATCTGATGAATTTCTTCCCGCCTCGCTGTATGGCAGGTTCCTTGCGGTTCGAATAATGCTATGTTTTCACCGATCCGGTGCATTATCTGCACCGGTCGTCGAGGGCACACATGCAGTACCTGGAAACCTTCCGCTTGATCGAAGCGATTGCCCGCGCTGGATCGATCCGGAAGGCCGCCGAGGATTCCAACATCACCGCCTCCGCGCTGAACCGGCGTCTGGCGCGGTTCGAGGCGGAATTCGGTTCGCAGATCTTCGAGCGGCTGCCGCGCGGTGTGCGCCTCAATCCTGCCGGTGAACTGGTGCTGCAGCACTACCGTGCGCAGCGCTCGGACCTGGGGCGGGTGCAGAGCCAGGTCGCCGACCTGTCGGGCGAGCGCCGCGGCCATGTCGCCATCGCCTGTTCGCAGGCCTTGCTGCCGTTCTTCCTGCCGCAGCAGATCGCGACCTACCGCAACGCGCATCCCGGCGTGACATTCGCCGTCAATGTTCGCGACCGCGAACAGGCCGAAGCGGAACTGAGCAGTTTCCGCAGCGATCTCGCCCTGGTTTTCGAGCCGATGGTTCTTGTGGATTTCGCGGTTCTGCACGCGATCCCGCAACCGGTCTGCGCGCTTTTCGCGCGCGATCATCCGCTTGCCGGGCGGTCCGAACTGCGGCTGCGCGATTGCCTAGACCACCCCCACATCGCCCCGGCGCAGAAATACGGGGTGCGCGGATTGCTGGACATGGCCGCCAAGCGGGTGGGCCGGAAGGTGTCACCAGTCGTCGAAACGGAGTCGTTCGAGCTGATCCGATACTACGTGATGCACGAGCGCGCCGTCGGCTTCCAGATCCCGATCGGGCTTTCCAGCGAGAAGGATACCGGACTTGTCTTTCGCCCGATCTCGGGGCGCGACATGTCACCCGGAAACCTGCTGCTGGGCCAGATGCGCGGCCGTGTCCTGTCGGTCGCGACATCGCGGTTCGCCGACCAGGTGGCGCTTGCCCTCGCGAAAATGTCGGATGGCTAATCGCTCAACAGTCCGAACCGGCCACGCCGCAAACATTCCCTCGGCGCCGCACCGCCCCGGCGTCACGTCAACCGGCTGAGCGCCTTCGCCGCCTCTTGCCGGAACCGTTGGCGGTCGCGGTGGCGACCATCGTGAACCAAATGAATGCCCGCGGCCCAGACATCGGCCACCTCGATCCCGGACCCGAAGATCCAGCGGTCGAGCAGGGTACCCGGCTGCGACAGGTCCAGCGGGTCGTGCAGCGCCACCAGATCGGCGGGCGCCCCGGCCGCGATCTCGGGGTCCGGCGCGGCAAGCGCCCGCGCGCCGCCCGTCAGCGCGCCTCGGAACAGCGACAGCCCGGTTGACCCGGCTTGCGTGCAGATATTGCGGCCGTGATGGGCAAGACGCTGGGAATACTCCAGCATCCGCAACTCCTGCGCGACCGAGATGGCGACATTGCTGTCGGTCCCGATGCCGAACATCCCGCCCGCGGTCAGGAAATCGTCGGCGGGGAAAATCCCGTCGCCCAGATTGGCCTCGGTGATCGGGCAAAGGCCGGCGACCGCGCCGCTGGCGACGATCCCCGCGACCTCGGCGCCGGTCAGGTGCGTCGCGTGGATCAGGCACCAGTCCGGCGCGACCGGCGCCTCCCCGAGCAGCCAGTCCACCGGCCGCGCGCCGGAATGGGCGAGGCACTCCACCACCTCCCGCAGTTGCTCGGCAATATGGATGTGCAAGGGTCGGTCCGGCCAGGCTGTGGCCAGTCGCCGGATCTCCTCGAGCGTGGCGGCGCGCAACGAATGTGGTGCCAGGCCCAGCCGGTCCTGCGGGCGGGTGAGGCGCGCCGCGCAGGCCTCCATCAGGCGGTCGAAGGCGTCCAGATCGTGCAGGAACCGGCGCTGCCCCTCGCCCGCGGGCGCACCGCCGAAGCCGCCGTGGGCGTAGAACACCGGCAGATGCGTGAGTGCGATGCCCGTCGCCTCGGCCGCGTTGAAGATGCGCTGCGACAGCTCCGCCGGGTCGTCGTAGGGGCGGCCGTCGGGGGCGTGGTGCAGGTAGTGGAACTCGCCCAGCCGGGTGAACCCCGCCTCGAGCATCTCGACACAGGCCAAGGCCGCGATCGCCTCGACCTCGTCGGGGTCGAGTTGCAGGGCGAAACGATACATCATCTCGCGCCAGGTCCAGAAACTGTCCTGCCCCGGTCCGCGATGCTCGGTCAGCCCGGCGAACCCGCGCTGAAAGCTGTGGCTGTGCAGGTTGGGCATGCCCGGAACCAGCGCCCCGACCCGCGTATCGCCGGAGCGGGGGGCGCAATCGGGGTGAACGGCGGCGATCTGCGCGTCCGCCACGTCGATCCCGACGTTCTCGGCCCAGCCACCGGGGAGCAGTGCCGCCGCTGCGTGGATGCGCATGTCAGTCCCTCCCCGGTACCTGTGGTTGCCTCTTTCATGTATATACTTGTTTTTCGTGCGCGGGAAGTGCAGCGTGGAGTCGGAGAGCCGGCACCGGAGGGCGGCGATGACACGGACACTGTGGACGAATGCCCGGATCGTGACGGCAGACGGCACCGCGTTGGCGTCGGAGCCGGGCGCGCTGGAGCTGCTGACCGACGACCGGCGAATCGCTGCAATCGGCCCGGACCTGCCCCGGACGGGGGCAAAGGTGGTCGATTGCGGTGGCCGCCTGATGACGCCGGCGCCGATAGACTGCCACACGCATCTGGTCTTCGGCGGCGACCGCGCCCGAGAGTTCGAGATGCGGCTCGAGGGCGCCAGCTACGAGGAGATCGCGCGGGCGGGCGGTGGCATCGCGGCCTCGATGCAGGCGGTGCGGGGGATGGACGCCGACGCGCTGGTCGCCGCCAGCCTGCCGCGGCTCGACCACCTGCTGGCCGAGGGCGTGTCCACGGTGGAGGTGAAATCGGGCTACGGCCTGTCCGTCGAGGCCGAACTGACCATGCTGCGAGCGGCGCGGAGACTGGCGGAGGTGCGGCCCATCCGCATCCGGACCACCTGGCTCGCCGCCCACGCCTTGCCCCCGGAATACGCGGGCCGCGCGCCGGACTACATCCGCGAGGTCGCCCTGCGCGGGCTGCAAGCGGCCCATGCCGAGGGGCTGGTCGACGCGGTGGATGCGTTCTGCGAGGGCATAGCGTTCTCGACGGAGGAGCTTGAGCCGCTGTTCCAACTGGCGCGCAAGCTTGGCCTGCCGGTCAGGATCCATTCCGAACAGCTGTCGCACGCGGGCGGCACCGCCCTCGCCGCGCGGCATGGCGCGCTGTCGGCCGATCACCTCGAACATGCCACGGCGGAGGATGCAGCGCTGATGGCCGCGGCGGGCACGGTGGCGGTGCTGCTGCCGGGCGCCTTCTACATGCTGCGCGAGACCGTGCTGCCGCCCGTCGCGGCCTTTCGCGATGCCGGCGTGCCGATGGCGCTGGCGACCGATTGCAACCCCGGAACCTCGCCGCTGACCTCGATCCTGCTGACGATGAACATGGGCGCGACCCTGTTCCGGCTGACCGTGCCTGAATGCCTGCTGGCGGTCACGGCGCACGCGGCGCGCGCTTTGGGGCTCGGCGCGGAAACCGGCCGGATCGCCCCCGGCCTCTCCGCCGACCTCGCGCTCTGGGATGTCGAGACGCCGGCCCAGCTTGTCGCGCGGATCGGGTTCAACCCGCTTCACGCCCGTGTCTTCCAGGGAGAAATCACCGGACCATGACCGACACCCTCGTTCCCGGCGCGGTGCCGCTGGCCACGTTGCGCCGCATCTACTGGCAGGGCGTGACCCTGCCGCTCGACCCCTCCGCCGCCACCGGCATCGCGCGCTCTGCAGTCCGCATCGCCGAGGTCGCCGCCGGGACGGAGGCGGTCTATGGCGTCAACACCGGCTTCGGCAAGCTCGCCTCGATCCGCATTCCCGCCGCCGATGTCGCCACCCTGCAGCGCAACCTCGTCCTGTCGCATTGCTGCGGCGTCGGCGCGCCGCTGCCGCCCGAGATCGTGCGGCTGATCCTGACGCTGAAACTGATGTCGCTGGGGCGCGGCGCGTCTGGCACGCGGCCGGCGCTGGTGGCGCTGATCGAGGCGATGCTGGCGAAGGGCGTGCTGCCGGTGATCCCGGAAAAGGGCTCAGTCGGGGCGTCGGGCGACCTCGCCCCGCTGGCGCACATGGCCGCGGTGATGATCGGCGAGGGCGAGGCCTGGGTGGAGGGCGCGCGCCTGTCCGGGGCCGAGGCGCTGGCCCGCGCCGGCCTTTCGCCGACCGTTCTGGCCGCCAAGGAAGGACTGGCGCTGATCAACGGCACGCAGGTCTCGACCGCGCTGGCGCTGGCGGGGCTGTTCCGGGCCGAACGCGCGCTCCGCGCCTCCATCGTGACCGGCGCGCTGTCAACCGACGCGGCGATGGGGTCGACCGCGCCCTTCGCCGAAGAGATCCAGACGCTGCGCGGCCATCGCGGCCAGATCGAGGTCGCCCGCGCGCTGCGCGCGCTTCTGGATGACAGCCAGATCCGCAACAGCCATGTCGATGCCGATGAACGCGTGCAGGATCCCTACTGCATCCGCTGCCACCCGCAGGTCGCGGGCGCGGCGCTCGACATCCTGCGGCAAGCGGCAACAACGCTGGAGATCGAGGCCAATGCCGCCACGGATAACCCGCTGGTCCTGTCGGACGGCGCGGTCATCTCGGGCGGAAACTTCCACGCCGAGCCGGTGGCTTTCGCGGCCGACGTGATCGCGCTGGCCGTGGCCGAGATCGGCGCCATTGCGCAGCGGCGCGTCGCGTTGCTGGTCGACCCGGCGCTATCCTACGGGTTGCCGGGCTTTCTGACGCCGAAACCTGGCCTGAACTCCGGCATGATGATCGCCGAGGTCACGACCGCCGCGCTGATGGCCGAGAACAAGCAGATGGCGCACCCGGCGAGCGTCGACAGCACCCCCACCTCGGCCAACCAGGAAGACCACGTTTCCATGGCCTGCCACGGCGCGCGGCGCCTGCTGCCGATGACCCAGAACCTGTGGTGGATCATCGGGGTCGAGGCGATGATCGCCGCCCAGGGTGTGCATCTGCGCGGGCCGCTCGCCACGTCGTCGCGGCTTCAGGCCGCCATCGCCGCCATCCGCAGCCGCATCCCGGTGCTGGAGGCGGACCGGTTCATGGGCGGTGACATGGAGGCCGCGGGCGCGCTGGTGGCCGACGGTACGCTCGACGCCACCGCCGCCGACCTGCTGCCCGAGGTGGACCCGCCCGCCGTATCGCCCCGCTTCTGAAAGGCCCGAGCCATGACCGATCCGCGCCACAACATCCGCGACATCTACCCGCCCACCGGCCCCGAGATCAGCGCGAAGAGCTGGCTGACCGAGGCCGCGCTGCGGATGCTGATGAACAACCTGCACCCCGACGTCGCCGAGAACCCGCATGAGCTGGTGGTTTACGGCGGCATCGGCCGCGCTGCCCGGACGTGGAAGGATTTCGACCTCATCGTCGAGGCCCTGCGCGACCTCGAGGCTGACGAGACGCTGCTGGTGCAATCCGGCAAGCCGGTCGCCATCGTGCGCACTCACGCGGACGCGCCGCGCGTGCTGGTCGCCAACTCCAACCTCGTGCCGCGCTGGGCCACCTGGGAGCATTTCAACGAGCTCGATCGCAAGGGGCTGATGATGTACGGCCAGATGACCGCCGGGTCCTGGATCTACATCGGCGCGCAGGGCATCGTTCAGGGCACCTACGAGACCTTTGCCGAACTGGGCCGCCAGCACTACGGCGGCGACCTGACCGGCAAATGGGTGCTGACGGGCGGGCTCGGCGGCATGGGCGGCGCGCAGCCGCTGGCGGCGGTCTTTGCCGGGGCGAGTTGCCTCGCGGTCGAGGTCGATGAGACCCGGATCGATTTCCGCATCCGCACGAAATACGTCGATGCGAAGGCCCGCACGCTCGACGAGGCTCTGGACCTGATCGCCGGTTGGACCGCCAGAGGCGAGGCGAAATCGGTGGGCCTGCTGGGCAACGCGGCCGAGGTCTTTCCCGAGATCCTGCGCCGGCAACAGGCGGGCGCGGCGCTACCCAATGGCCGCCCCGATATCGTGACCGACCAGACCTCGGCCCACGACCCGGTCCACGGCTATTGCCCGGATGGCTGGAGCGTGGCCGACTGGCGCGAGCGGCAGGAGAGTGACCCGGCGGGTGTCGAGCGCGCCGCCCGCGCCTCCATGCGCCAGCAGGTCGAGGCGATGGTGGGGTTCCACGACGCGGACGTGCCGGTGGTGGATTATGGCAACAACATCCGCCAGATGGCGAAGGAGGAGGGGCTGGAGCGCGCCTTCGCCTTCCCCGGCTTCGTGCCCGCCTGCATCCGCCCGCTGTTCTGCGAAGGCATCGGGCCGTTCCGCTGGGTGGCGCTGTCGGGCGACCCCGAGGATATCGCCAAGACCGACGCGGCGATGAAGAAGCTGTTCCCCGAGAACGCCCACCTGCACCGCTGGCTCGACATGGCGGCCGAGCGCATCGCCTTCCAGGGTCTGCCGGCCCGCATCTGCTGGATCGGGCTCGGCGACCGACACCGCGCCGGGCTGATGTTCAACGAGATGGTGGCCAGCGGAGAGCTGAGCGCCCCGATCGTCATCGGGCGCGACCACCTCGATTCAGGCTCGGTCGCCAGCCCCAACCGCGAGACCGAAGGCATGCTGGACGGATCGGACGCGGTGTCGGACTGGCCGCTCCTGAACGCGCTGACCAACACCGCCTCGGGCGCGACCTGGGTCTCGATCCACCACGGCGGAGGCGTCGGCATGGGGTTCAGCCAGCACGCGGGCGTGGTGATCGTGGCCGATGGCACGCCCGAGGCCGCGCGCAGGCTGGAGCGGGTGTTGTGGAACGACCCGGCCTCGGGCGTGATGCGCCACGCCGATGCGGGCTACGATGCGGCAGTGAAGAGCGCCCGGCTGCACGGGTTGCGCCTGCCCGGCATCCTGGGGTGAGGGGCGTCTACAGACTGCAGGATCGCGCGTTCCGGCCGTGGAAGAACGGCGGCGGGACCACGGCCGAGATCCTCGCCGCGCCCGCCGGGGCTGGTCTCGAGACCTTCGACTGGCGGGTGTCCACGGCGGTCGTGGCCTCGGACGGGCCGTTCTCGATCTTCCCCGGCGTGGATCGGGTGCTGTGCGTGATCGAGGGCGGCGCGCTGGACCTGGCCATCATGGGGCAGGGGACGCGGCTGGATGCCGAAAGCGCGCCCTTCGCCTTTGCCGGCGATGTGCCCTGCGCGGCGAGGGTAACGGGCGGGCCTGTCCTCGATTTCAACGTGATGACCCGACGGCCGCTGCGGCCCGAGGTGACACGGGGGCCGCTGACGGCGCGCACCGGTGGCCTCGCCCGGCTCGCCCTGCTGCTGGAGCCCTGTGCCGGGCTGGAACGTCTCGATCTGGTCGACCTCGGCGCCTGCGACCCGGCGCTGTCCGAGGCTCTGACCGGGGCGAGGGCGCTGCAGGTGACGATCCGCGGCTGAGCCTCAACCGGCGCTCGGTCCGAACTCCGCCACCAGCTCGTGCCGGTCGCCCGGGTAGGTCAGCGTCACCAGCGTCACCCATTGCCCGGCCGCCTCGGTCCGGCGGGTCACCTCCATGCAGGCGGTGCCGCCCGACAACCCCAGGTCGCGCGCCATGGCCCCCGTCGCGGGCACCGCGCGGATCCGGTGGTGGGCGGAGGTCCAGGGGATCTCGTGGAGCAGCCAGGCCCCCGGCGCGACGCTGCGGAAATCCACCTCCGGCGCGGCCGGGGCCATGACCGGGTTGATGATGCGCGCTTCGTGGCAGAACGGCAGGCCGCCCGCGTGATGCACGCCGCGCAGCGCCAGCACCGGGCCGGCGCTGTCGGCCATCCGCGCCGCCGCGACCTCCTCCGGCGTCGGCGCGCGCAGGCTGCGGTTCAGCAGGTCGAAGCGCCAGTCGAGCCCGAGCGCCGCCACCTCCGCCTCGGTATCGGCGATCTCCATCACCGCCGCCAGCGCCATCGGGCGCGCGACGAAGGTGCCGAGCTTCCTGCGCCGCACCAGGAAGCCTTCGCGGGTCAGCTGCGCCAGCACCTTGTTCATCGTCATGCGCGACACGCCATGCGCCTCGGCCAGCTGGGTCTCGAACGGCAACTGGAAACCGGGCGGCCACTCGCGCCGGGTGATCTTGTCGCGGATCTCGGTGATGATCCGGTCGTGATGCGTCATCCGCTGTGCCGTGCCGTCGCTGTCCATGCCCGCCTCATGCCCGTCCCCGGGGGAGTGTATGACATTGCCGGTCGGCAGGTCACGGGACTTCGCCCGCTTGCCTCGGGCGGGGTCGATGCGGCAAGGTCGTGGCTGTCCCGCAACCGCGACCAGACGCTGGCCGGGTTGCGGTGGCGCGGGCATCTGGTGCCGGACGGGAGACAGCGATGGCGCGACGAGATTACGATCCGGCGACGGTGCAACCGGATGGACGCCCCGCGGCCAAGGCGGTCTTGTTCGATCCGCAGACGCCCGGTCCCTGGCGCGGATCGTGCAGCGGTGAATCCCTCGGCGGACCCGTCACCGTTCTTGCCTATGGCACCGAAACGCCGGGGCAGGGACCGCGCCTGCATGTGCATCCCTATGACGAGACCTTCGTGGTCATTACGGGCTCGGCCCGTTTCTTTGTAGGCGACGAGGTCGTCGAGGCTGTGGCGGGCGACGTGGTGCTCGGGCCCGCAGGCGTCCCGCACCGCTTCGAGAACATCGGGCCTGGCCGGCTTCAGACCATCGACATCCACCACTCGCCGCGCTGGATCCAGACCGACCTCGACTGAACGGGCGGCTTGACGCCACGGGCCTTGCCCTCTATCCGGCCGGACTTCGTCAGGGTTGAGGGCAGGACATGGCACAAAGCGGCCTCAGCTTGGGCGTCGACTTCGGCACGTCGAACTCGGCGGCGGGGTATCTGCGCGACGGCGCGCCCCGGCTGGTCGAGATGGCGCCCGGTCAGACCACGATCCCCACCACCTTCTTCTTCGATCACGACCGCCGCCAGACCCTGATCGGGGAGCCCGCCAACCAGGCGCTGCTGGACGGCCGCGAAGGCCGTTTCATGCGGGCGCTGAAGCGCGTTCTCGGCACCTCGCTGATGCACGAAAAGCGCCAGATCCTGAACCGGCGCGTCACCTTCGTCGAGATCATCGCGGGCTTCCTGGCCGAGATCAAATCGCGCGCCGAGGCCGAGGCGGGTTCGAGGTTCGACCGCGTCCTCTCCGGCCGGCCGGTGGTGTTTCACGCCAAGGGCGACCCGCGCGAGGCGCAGGCCGAGGCGGACCTGCGCGCCTGCTACCTCGCGGCGGGATTTCGCGAGGTCGCCTTTCTGCCCGAGCCGGAGGCTGCCGCCATCGCCAGCGGCGCGCTCGATCAACCGGGCACCATCGGGCTGATCGTCGATATCGGCGGCGGCACGTCCGATTTCTCGCTCTTTCGCGCGGGCGTGGAGGGGGTGGAGATCCTGGCCAGCCACGGCGTGCGCATCGGCGGTACGGATTTCGACCGCGCGATCAGCATCGACCGGGTTATGCCGCTGCTGGGCAAGGGCACCGAGCTGCGCAAGGCACTGGGCGCCGGCACCACGCCGACGCCGAACGCGATCTACAACGACCTGGCGACCTGGGAAAAAATCCCCTTCGTCTACACCCCGCAGAACCGGCGGATGACCGAGGAGATGCTGCGCCTGGCGCAGCAGCCGCGAAAGCTGTCGCGGCTCGCGAAGGTGCTGGAGGACGAGCTGGGGCATGACCTGGCCTTTGCCGTCGAGCAGGGCAAGATCGCCGCCAATGACGGTGCCGCCGAGCCCCGCATCTGGCTCGACCCCGTCGAGCGTGACCTCTTCGCCCCGCTTTCCGCCGCGGCGCTGTCGGCCAGTCTTGCGCCGCAGGCGGACAGGCTGGCGGAGGGGGCGCAGGACACGCTGCGCGCTGCGGGCGTCGAGGCGGGCCGGGTGCAGCGCGTCGTCTATGTCGGCGGATCGAGCCTGATGTCGCTCGTCTCCGACACCATGAGGGCGCAGTTCCCCGACGCAGAACATTCCTTCAGCAATGTCTTCACGGCGGTGACGGACGGTCTGGCCATCGCGGCAGGGCGGTAGCGCGGCCGTCGCGCCACGGCGTTACCCGAGCACCGCGTCGAAGGCAGTGAGAAGTTCACTGTCCTTGAAGGGTTTGTTCACGAAGCGCGCGTTCTGGAAAGCGTCGTCGCGGGTGTCGGCGTTGTTGTAGCCGCTGACGACGACAAAGGGGATGTTGCGGGCCGCAAGTTCGATCGCGATGGGCAGCGAGGATACCCCGCTGAGGTTCATGTCGAGTGTCGCGGCGTCGGGCTTTTCGTCCAGCAACAGAGCCAGCGCCTTCGGTACGTTCGAGACCGGCCCCAGCACCTTGGCCCCCCAACTTCCCAGCAATTCCTCGAGATCCAGCGCGAGGAGCATCTCGTCCTCGACAATGAGAATGCGCAAGCCTTCCAGCGGCGTCATGGGGTCGTGGGTCCGTTCGTCGCCACCGGTTCGTCCTTGGGAAAGGTGATCTTCACCTCTAAACCCGCGGGCTCGAAGAATAGTTCCGCCGTTCCGCCAAGTTCGTAGGCGCAGGACCGTTCGATCAGTTTCGTCCCGAAGCCCTTTTCGCTGTCCGGGTGCACCGGCGGGCCGCCCTGCTCCTGCCATTCCAGGCGAATGTTCGGCACCGCCGTCGTGGCCTCCAGTCGCCAGCGCACCGACAGGCGCCCTTCGGGCGTGGACAGCGAGCCGTATTTCGACGCGTTCGTGGCCAGTTCGTGCAGGATCAGGCCGAGGCCGAGGCCCTGCTTGGGTGTCAGCTGGACCCGCGGCCCGTCGATCGCCACGTCCAGCCCGTCGTCGTTTCCATAGGCCGACAACGTGTCCTCGATCAGCGTCTTCATGTCCGCGGATCGCCAACTGGTCCGCAGAAGCTGGTCATGCGCGCGGGCGAGCGCCTGGATACGGCCGACGAAGCCTTCGCGATACTGGGCGACGGTCAGATCCTCGGCGCCGGGCTGGCGGGCCAGCGCCTGCACCACGGCGAGCGTGTTCTTGACCCTGTGGCTCAACTCGCGGGTCAGCAGTTCCTGCTGCTCTTCCGCCTTCTTGCGATCGCTGACATCGCGGAACAGGGCGGCCACCCGGTGCTCGCCGTCGGACGTGACGGGAAAGGCATAGACCTCGTAGTAGCGGTTGAGGGCTTCGGCGGGCGCCTCGAACCGTTCGGCCTCACCAGTCGCGGCAATGTTCGCGTAGCGCTCGTACCAATGCTCCTCGTGACCGGGGATCATCTCGCGCGCGGATTTGCCGAGGACGTCCTTCAGCCCGGTCTGGCGCTCGAAGGCCGCGTTCACGTCGATGAAGCGGTAATCGGCCGGCGTGCCGTTCTGCGCCGGGATGACCTCGATGATGCAGAAGCCCTCGTCGATGGAATCGAACAGGGTCTCGTAGCGCCGCTGGCTTTCCAGCAACTCCCGCTCGGTGTCGCGGCGCGAGGAGATGTCGACGAAGGTCAGCACCACGCCCTCGATCCGGTCCTCGACGGTGCGGTAGGGCCTGATCCGCATCATGAACCAGCGCCCTTCGCGGCTTTGCACCTCGCCCTCGGCCGGCGACAGGTCGCGCAGAACGCGCCGGGCGTCCTCCTCGATCCCGTCGTAGCGCAGCCTGTGGGTGAAGTCGGTGATCTGTCGCCCCACGTCCAGATCGGTGATGTTGAACAGCGCGGCCATCGGCGGCGTGAACATGCGGATGCGCAGATCGCTGTCCAGAAACAGCGTGCCGATTTCCGTCGCCGAGGTGAGGTTGCGCAGGTCGCTGTGCGCGGTCGAGATGCTTTCGAGCTTGCCTTTCAGTTCCGAGTTCACGGTCTGAAGCTCCTCGTTCATCGACTGAAGCTCCTCCTTCGAGGTCTCCAGTTCCTCCGAGGTCGAGCGATATTCCTCGTTGATCGACTGCAACTCCTCGTTCGCGGCGCGCAGATCCTCGATCGCCATCTCGTGCTCGGCGCGGCTGGCGACCAGCGCCTCCTGTGCGGCCTTCAGCTCGGCATGGAGCCGTCGCACCTCGTCGGGTGCGGGCGTGGCCTCCACCGGCGCGTCCGTCTCCTCCGGGACCGGACCGGCGTCGAGAAAGATGACAAGCGCGCGCAGGCCGCCACTGTCCTTCGGCTCGGTCGGCGCGGGCGAGACGTGGAGCGCGATGCGCCGCGACCCCTCGTCGAAATCCACTTGGGCCGGAAGCGTCATCGTCGACGCCTTGCCGTCGAAGACCCGGTCCAGCGCGACCTTAAGATCCAGCCGCAACTCGCCCCGGACCACGGCGGGCAGGCGGGCCGAGAACGTGCCGCCGGAATGCAGGATGTAGCGCCCCGCGCCGGGCGAGAGGTGGAGGATATGATGGTTCTCGTCCACCAGCACGCTGGGCGGCGCGACCCGTTCCAGCGCCGCGGCGTGCTGCTCGGCGGGCGCGGTGCCGCGATCCTGCGGCTGGCCAGCGCGACGGGCCGTGGGCGCGATGATGCGCTCGGACCCGGCGTGCGGCAGGGTCGGCATGTGGCGGTGGCTGCTCGGCTTGGCCTGGTAGATCCGCGCCTCGCGGTCAAGCTGCGCGAACAGCTCGGACCGGGACTCGGCGGTTTCGGCGGAGCCCAGGAACAGGTAGCCGGAGGGCCGCAGGCTGTAGTGGAACAGGTTCAGCAGCTGCTCCTGAAGGCTGCGCTCCAGGTAGATCATCAGGTTCCGGCAGGAGATGAGATCGAGCCGCAGGAACGGCGGATCCTTCAGCACGCTGTGCGACGCGAACAGGACAACCTCGCGCACCTGCTTGCGGATGCGGTAATGCGTGCCCTCGTCGACGAAGAACCGCGCCAGCCGCTCCTCGCTGACATCGGCCTCGATCGAGCGCGGAAAGCGACCCTCGCGCGCGGTCGCCAGCGCGCCTTCGTCGAGGTCGCTGGCGAAGATCTGGATCGGCAGTTTCACCTTCCGGCGCGCCGCCTCCTCGAGCATGACGATGGCGAGGCTGTAGGCTTCCTCACCGGTGGCGCAGCCGACGCACCAGGCGCGGATGCCGTCTTCGCCCACTTGCTCGAACAGCGGCGCGACCGCGTTCGTCGCCAGCATGTCGAAGGCGGCTTCGTCGCGGAAGAACTGCGTGACCGAAATCAGCAGGTCGTTGAACAGCTCATGCGCCTCTTCCGGCGTGGTCCTGACGTATTCCGCATAGGCGCCAAGACTGACGGAGCGGCAGACCTGCATCCGCCGCAACACCCGGCGCATCACCGTGGCGCGCTTGTAGCTGGTGAAATCGTGCCCGGTCTGCGACCTGAGGAACCCAACGATCCGGCGCAGGTCGTTGGCCATGGCGTCCTCGTCCAGCGAGCGGACCGCCTCCTTGCTGCGCGACACGTCGGTGATGCGCTCGGCCAGGCGGCTGGTCGGCCCGATGAAGCTGACGACGCCGGTGGCGATGGCGTTCTGCGGCATGGCGGCGAACTCGGCCTCGGCGGGCTCCTGCGCGAAGACGACGCCGCCGGCCTCGTGCATCGCGCGCACGCCGTTGGAGCCGTCGGCACCCGAGCCGCTGAGGATGACGGCGAGCCCGTCGCCCCGCGCGGCCGCCACCGAGCGAAAGAACATGTCCACCGGCGCCCGGTGTCCCCTTGGCGCGGTGAACTCGCGGGCGGTGACGGTGTCGCCCTCGATCACCAGCTCGCGGTCGGGCGGGATCACGTAGACGCAGTTGGGCAGAAGTTTCGGGCCGTCCTCGACCTGGCGGACCGGCATCTTGGTGCAGGTCGCAAGGATTTCGGCCAGCGCGCTGGGGTGCTCCGGCGAGAGATGGACGATCACGACATAGGCGAGGCCCAGGTCGTCGGGCAGCTGCCGGAACAGGTTCCGCAAGGCACCCACGCCGCCCGCGGACGCGCCGATGGCGCAGATGGGAACGATGCTCTGGAGGGATTTGACCACATCTGCATCTCTTTTGGTCATGGGCCCTCCGTCACGCGAACGTGAAACATTAGAACATGGAACGTCTGCGGCTGCACTCCCGTTCCGCCGGATGATCGTTTGCCCGCGACTTTCGCCGGGGACTTTGCGTCCGAGGGAACAATCCGCGGTTGATGCTGTTCCTGCCCCGGAGCGCCCGCCGTCTGCCGTGGCATGCCGCCCTGATCACGGGCCCCGGTCGGCTGTGCCGGCCTCGATCGTCAGACCCCGCGGGAGCGTCACATGTCGGATACGGAAAAACACGCCCACAGCGCAACTGGGCATGATCCTGATACGCCGGAATACACCCATCCGACCGGCGGCTGGGGGTCGCTGGGCAGCCTCCTGCGCATCGCCGGAAAGGAGGCGCCGGGGGGCTCCGCCCTGCGCGCGCTGGCGCGGCAGAACAAGCCCGGAGGGGTGATGTGCACCGCCTGCGCCTGGGCCAAGCCCGCCGAACCGCACACCGCGGAGTTTTGCGAGAACGGCGCCAAGGCGACGCTCTGGGAACTGACGAAGCGCCGCTGCGGGCCGGATTTCTTCGAAAAGCACAGTCTGAGCGAGCTGCGCGACTGGCATGACTACGACCTCGAGCGGCAGGGGCGCCTGACCCGCCCGCTGCGCTACGACGCGGCAAGCGACAGGTATCTGCCGGTGTCCTGGGACGAGGCGTTTGCCGGCATCGGCCGCCACCTCCAGCGCCTCGATCCGAAATCGACCGTGTTCTACTCTTCCGGTCACGCCGGGCTGGAGGCGTCCTATCTCTACGGCCTTTTCGCCCGGCTCTACGGGCACAACAACCTGCCGCAATCCTCGAACATGTGCCACGAGACCACCAGCGTGGGCCTGAACAAGATCATTGGCACCCCGGTCGGCACCTGCACGCTCGATGATTTCGACCAATGCGACGCGATCTTCTTCTTCGGGCAGAACACCGGGTCGAACAGCCCGCGCTTCCTGCACACGCTGAAGCGCGCGGTGGAGCGGGGCTGCAAGATCGTCACCTTCAACCCGGTGCGCGAGCGCGGACTGATCGAGTTCAAAGACCCGCAGAACCCGGTGCAGATGACGGTGGGCAAATCGACGAAGATCTCGACGGAATATTTCCAGGTCCGCCCCGGCGGCGACATCGCGGCGATGATCGGGATGATCAAGCTGGTTCTCGACGCCGAGACGGCCGCGCCGGGCCACGTGCTGGACCGCGCTTTCATCGACGCCGAGACGGATGGGTTCGAGGCAATGAAGCAGGCGGTCTCGACTGTCACCTGGCCCGAGATCGAACACGCCTCGGGCCTGACGCGCGAGATGATCGGGCGGGCCGCCGACATCTACCTCGGCGCGCGGAAGGTCATCGGCATCTACGGCATGGGCCTCACCCAGCATGTCCACGGCTTCCAGAACCTCGCCATGCTGGTGAACCTGCTGCTCCTGCGCGGCAACATCGGCCGCCCCGGCGCGGGGATCAGCCCGGTGCGCGGCCATTCCAACGTGCAGGGGCAGCGCACCGTCGGCATCGCGGAAAAGCCGAAGCTGGTGCCAGTGGACAAACTCGAGGAGATGTTCGGCTTCACCTGTCCGCGCGACGAGGGGCTGAACGCCGTCCACGCCTGCGAAGGGCTGCTGGATGGCTCGGTCAAGGCGATGATCCTGATGGGCGGCAATCTGGTGCGTGCGCTGCCCGACCGCGAGCGGATGGAAGCGGCCTGGCCGTCGATGGACCTGACGGTGTCGATCGCGACAAAGCTGAACCGGACGCATCTGACACCTGGCAAAGCAAGCTATCTTCTGCCCTGCCTCGGGCGGCTGGAGGAAGATGTGCAGGCCACCGGCCCGCAGGCGGTGACGATCGAATGCTCGCTCAGCCACATCTATGGCTCGATCGGCAAGGCGGATCCGATCTCGGACCAGTTGAAATCCGAAGTGGCCATCGTCGCCGGACTGGCCAAGGCGACACTGGCGCCAAACCCGAAGGTGTTGTGGGACGAATGGACCGCCGACTATGGCCTGGTGCGGGACCTGATCGAACGCAGCTACCCCGAAAGCTTCCGTGATTTCAACGCGCGCATGTTCGAGCCGGGCGGGTTCTATCGCGGCAACTCCGCCCGTGACCGCGACTGGCAGACCGACAGCGGCAAGGCGAATTTCACCGCGCCCACGGTCCTGACCGCGATCGGCGCCGAAGAGGCCGAGGGTCGGATGACGCTCGTCACGCTGCGCTCGAACGACCAGTTCAATACCACGATCTACGGGTTCAGCGACCGGCTTCGGGGTCTCTCCGGCTCGCGCGACATCGTCCTCATCAACCGCGCGGACATGGCCCGCCTGAACCTCAGGGAAGGGCAGGAGGTCACGCTGGTGTCCGATCTGGACGACAGGGTGGACCGCAGGGTGCCGGGCCTGACCGTCACGCCCTTCGACCTGCCCGACGGCTGCGTCGCGGGTTACTACCCCGAGCTGAACGTCCTCATCCCGTTGTCCTACCACGACAAGACGTCCCAGACGCCGGCGTCTAAAGGCGCCCCGGTGCGCATCCTGGCGTGAGACCATCGGGCGCCATCCGGCAGGGTCCGCGACGGGCCGCGTGGATCGCCGCCCTTGTCGCGCTCATCCTGATGCCCGGCTGCGATGGCGTCCACATCACCTTCCTAGACCCGCAGGGACCGGTCGCGGCGCAGCAGCGCACGCATTTCCTGATCATCCTGGGCCTGATGCTGGTCGTCGTCCTGCCGGTTCTCGTGCTGACCCCCTGGCTCGCCTGGCGCTACCGCTACGGCAAGCATCAGGAATACAAGCCCGAATGGAACTTCGCCTGGACCTGGGAGATCGTGCTGTGGAGCATTCCCGCGGTGATCGTCACCGTTCTTGCCGTCTTCCTCTGGCGCAACACGCTTGCGCTCGACCCCTACAGGCCGCTCGACCTGCCCGGAGAGCCGCTGCGCGTGCAGGCCGTGGCGACGGACTGGAAATGGCTTTTCATCTATCCCGATCTCGGCATCGCCTCGGTCGATGCGCTGGTCTTCCCGGCGGAGCGGCAGATCGCGCTGCACCTGACCTCCGACACGGTGATGCAGGCGTTCTTCATTCCCGCGCTGGGCAGCCAGATCTACGCCATGGGCGGCATGGTCACGCGGCTGCACCTGGCCGCCGATGCGCCGGGGCGGTTTCGGGGGCGGAACACGCAATACAACGGGCTCGGGTTCCATACCCAGAGGTTCGAGGCCGTTGCCCTGGGCGAGGGCGATTTCGCCGCCTGGCTGGCGGAGGCACGGGCGGCCGCGCCCCTCGATGCGGAAGCCTACGCGGTCCTCGCGCGGGCGGGCACGGCGGGCGCGGCGGCCGAGGCGCTGGGCCGCACCCTGCCGCTGCGGTTCGGCGCGGTCCACGAGGGGTTGTTTGCCCGCATCGTGTCCGAGACCGCCGAGGGGGCAGGGCAATGACGCCGGGCGGGTTTCTCGACACGATCCTCGGCCGTCTTGGGCCGGAGGCGCTGCCGTTCTGGGAGATCGTGGTCGCCCCGGACGATCCACGAGCGGTCATGAACGGGGCCATCGCGACGGCCGCCGCGGCTTTCGTCGTGCTGGGCGCGCTGGTGCTGGCCTGGATCATCACGCGGCGCGGCTGGTGGCGGGTGCTCTGGTCGGAGTGGCTGACCAGCGTCGATCACAAGAAGATCGGCATCATGTACGTGGTGTTGGCGCTGGTCATGCTCGCGCGCGGGATCGTGGAGGCGACGCTGATGCGGGCCCATCAGGCGGCGGGCCTGACCGGCGGCTTCCTCAGCCCCGAGCATTTCGGCGAGTTCTTCACCACCCACGGCACGATCATGATCTTCTTCGTGGCGATGCCGTTTCTCACCGGCCTCATCAATTTCGCCATGCCGCTGCAGATCGGGGCGCGGGACATGTCCTTTCCGGTCCTGAACGCGGTGTCGCTGGGCCTGACGGCGGCGGGGGCGGCGCTGGTGATGGTCTCGCTCGTTGTGATGCCGTTCTCGACCGGCGGCTGGACGGGCTACCCCCCCTACACCGGCCGCGCCTTCAGCCCCGGCGCCGGCCCCGACTACTGGATCTGGGCGGTCACGCTGTCCTCGCTCGGCTCGATGCTCAGCGGCATAAACTTCACCGTGACGATCTACAAGGAGCGGGCCGAGGGCATGGGGTTCTTCCGCATGCCGCTGTTTTGCTGGACGGCGCTTTGCACCGCGATCCTGATGATCTTCGCGATGCCGCCGCTGACCGTCGCCACCGGCCTGCTCGCGCTGGACCGCTATGCCGGGTTCCATTTCTTCACCAACGACCTCGGCGGCAACATGATGAATTACGCCAACCTGTTCTGGCTGTTCGGCCACCCCGAGGTCTACATCCTGATCCTGCCCGCCTTCGGGATCTATTCCGAGGTCTTCACGACCTTCTCGGGCAAGACGCTCTACGGCTACCGGACGCTGGTGCTGGCAACCATGTGCATCGCGGTGTTGAGCTTCACGGTCTGGGTCCACCATTTCTTCACCATGGGCCAGTCGGCCGCGCTCAACGCCGTCTTCGGCATCTCCACAATGCTGATCGGAATTCCGACGGGGGTGAAGATCTTCGACTGGATGCTGACCATGTATCGCGGGCAGGTGCGGCTGACGGTGCCGATGATCTATGCGCTGGGCTTTGTCATGTTGTTCGTGATCGGCGGCACCTCGGGCATCGTGCTGGCCAACCCCAGCGTCGACTACCAGGTTCACAACACCCTGTTTCTGGTCGCCCATTTCCACAACATGCTGATCCCCGGCACGCTTTTCGGGATGCTCGCGGGCTACACGATGTGGTTTCCCAAGGCCTTCGGCTTTCGGCTGGACGAGACCTGGGGGCGGCGCGCGGCGCTTGGCTGGATCGCAGGGTTCATACTGGCCTTCTTCCCGCTCTACGGTCTCGGGCTGCTGGGCATGCCGCGCCGCGCCCATTCCTTTGTCGAACCCGCCTATCTGCCCTTCGTGCTGGTGGCTCTCGCGGGGGCACTGCTGGTGCTCGGCGCCTTCATCTGCCTGTGCATCCAGCTTTGCGTCAGCATCCGCGACCGGCGCAAGACGGATGTCTGGGCCGGCGACCCCTGGGACGGGCGCACGCTGGAATGGGCCGTTTCCGCGCCGCCGCCCGCCTACAACTTCGCGGTCATTCCCGAGATCCTGAGCCGCGACGCATTTGCCTACGAGAAACTGAACGGGACCGCCTTCCAGATCCCGGCCGAGTGGGAGGATGTCGAGATGCCGCGCAATTCGGTGCTTGGCCCGGTGCTGGGACTTGCCGGGTTTCTAGGCGCCTTCGGGCTGGTCTGGTACATGTGGTGGCTGGTGGCGCTGTCGGCGCTCGCGGCGCTGGGCGCGATCATCGGGCGAAGCTTCGTGCGCGATACCACCGTGACGATTTCGTCCAGCCAGGTCCGCGCCGATCACATCGCCTGGGTCGAGGCGGTGCGCGCCTTGCCCCGGACGACGCGCGCCGATGAGACGGGCCGACAGAACACCGGCCGTGCCGTGCCGCTTGCGGGGGAACACCGATGACCCGTCACCCCGGCCTCAACCTCGACGCAAGCCATGCCCCCGCCCATGACCATGCCGTGGTGCTGGTCTTCGGGTTCTGGGTCTTCATGATGAGCGACGCCATCATCTTCGGCCTGCTCTTTGCAACCTATGTCTCGATGCGCGACGGGCTGGCCGGCGGGCCTGGGCCGCAGGACCTGTTCGAGCTGCGGATCGTCTTTGCCGAGACCCTCGTCCTGCTGCTTTCGAGCCTGACGATGGGCATGGCGTCGCTGTCGATGAAACACGAGCGTCACGACGCCCGGCTGATCGGCTGGCTCGGGGTGACGCTGGTGCTCGGGCTGGTTTTTCTCGGCCTCGCGGGGCACGAGCTTGCCGCGATGATCGACAAGGGCGGGGTGCCCACGCGGTCGGGCTGGCTGTCGTCCTTCTGGGCGCTGGTGCCGCTGCACGGTCTGCACGTGTCCGCCGCCGCGCTCTGGCTCATCGTCATCGCGGCCCAGATCCTGATCTTCGGGCAGGACGCGGCGGTGAAGACGGCGCTGCTGCGGCTGGGGGTGCTGTGGCATTTCCTCGACATCATCTGGGTCGCGATCTTCACCGTCGTCTATCTGGGAGGGCTCGCATGACCCGAGACAGCCGCGAAGACGAGGCCGGAACCACGCCCGAGGACGCAGCGCGCGAAAAGCGGTCGTACCTCATGGGCTTCGCGGTGTCGCTGGCGCTGACCCTGGTCGCCTTTGCCGCCGTCATCTGGGACCTCGGCGGGCAGGGGGCGGTGTTCGTCATTCTGGGCGTGACGGCGCTGTTGCAGATCGCGGCGCAGTTCCGCTGGTTCCTGCACATCGGTTTGCGCGGGCAGGCGCGGGAGGATCTGCAGCTCATCCTCTTCACCGCGCTGATCCTGAGCCTGATGGCCGGCGGGACGATCTTCATCCTCGCCAACCTTGCTGGGCGCATGCACTGACCCCCAAGGGCGCTCACGTCTCGTCGAGAGGCGGGAACAAGACCCCGTGCGGCCGGTTGGTCCCCCAAGCCCTCAAGGAGACGCCACAGATGCCTGACGATACGCCGCTGAAAGCCTTCGCGCTCAACTGTTCCCTGCGCCCGTCCAGCTCCGACCGGCCGAGTTCCACGGACAAGATGATCGCCGACCTTCTTGCCGCGATGGCACCGCATGGCGTCACCGGCACGACCGAGCGGGTGGCGGATTTCGACGTGAAGCCGGGCGTGCTGTCCGACATGGGCGAGGGCGACGCTTGGCCGGCGCTGCGCAAACGGGTGCTGGAGGCCGACATCTTCATCCTCGGTACGCCGATCTGGCTCGGGCATCCGTCCAGCCTCGCGCGCCGGGTGCTGGAACGGATGGACGCCTTCCTGTCCGAGATGGACGACCAGAGCCGGATGCCGCCCACGGGCAAGGTCGCGCTGGTGGCCGTCGTCGGCAACGAGGACGGCGCTCATGCCAGCCACGCGACCTGCTTTCAGGCGCTGAACGACGTGGGGTTCACCATCCCGGCCAACAGCGGCGTCTACTGGGTCGGCGAGGCGATGCAGGGGAAGGATTACGTCGATGTTGAGACGATCCCCGAACCTCTGGAGCTGATGCTGTCCACGGCGGCGTCGAACGCCGCCCATCTCGCGCGGCTGCTCAAGGCGCAGAGCTATCCGGGCCTGCCCGACGGCGACTGACCCGGCGCCGCAAGGGTGCCCTGTCAGGCGCGGCGGCGCACGGTGCCGTCCGACAGCACGACCGTATCCATCGGCACATCCCACGGCATCGGGAAGATCGTCTCGATCGCGCAATCGGCGAAGCCGACGCCGATCACCCGTGGACGAGGCGCGAAGGCGGCCAGCGTCCGATCATAATAGCCGCCGCCGTTGCCCAGCCGGAAGAGCTGCGCATCCACCCCGACCAGCGGCGAAACGACGGTATCGGGGGTCGCGGGCGCGCTTTCCGCCGGGACGAGGATGTTCCAGATGCCGCGCTTCATCGCGCAACCGGGCGCCCAGCCGTGAAACTCGAGCGGGGCGTCCTTTTCCACCACGACCGGCAGAAGAACCCGCACCCCGGCCTCGTGCGCCTTGGTCATCCAGGCGCGCAGATCCGGCTCGCCCCGGATTGGCCAGTAGACGGCGAGGCTGGTGCCGGGGCTGAACGGCACCACCTCCGACAGCGCGCGGATCAGGGCATCCGTCGCCGCCTGCCGGTCCCCGGCCGACAGCGCGCGCGCCGCAACCAGCCGGGCGCGTTCGGCCCGGCGAAACCTTTGCACATCGCGCCAGGTGTCGGCGTCGACCGGGTGGCCGGCGACGATGTCGTGGGCGAAGCATGGTCCGGACCCGCCGGACCTGTCGTCATCTGTCATCGCGCCTGCTCCCTCGCGTCTCCCGCGCCCATGTAACCACGGACCGACCCGGCGGGCGACCCTCGGTTCCTAGTCGCTCTCGCGCAGGCTGCGGGTCAGGGCGTCGAGCACCGGGTCGGCGAGGTAGCGCAGCACGCTGCGTTCGCCGCGGAGCAAGAAGACCTCGACCGGCATCCCGTAGGACACGCTGCTGGCGATCTCGTCCGGCAGGGTGGCGGCGTCGACCTCGATCCGGGCGATGTAATGCGGCTCCTCGCCTTCGCGCGTGGCGGGCACGGCGCTGTCGGAGACCGTCAGCACGTTGCCGAAGGCCGGCGTCATGCGGCGCACGTTGTAGCTGGAAAAGCGCAGCTCGACGCGCTGGTCGATGTGGACGGACTCGATGTCGAGCGGCGAGATCCGGGCGGTGACGACGAAATCGAGCGTCCGCGGCGTGATCTCCATCAGCACCTGGCCCGGCTGGATCACGTCGCCCGCCGCCACCGCGACCTCCTGCACGCGGCCGCTGACTGGCGCACGCATGTCGGCGCGCGACAGCGCATCCTCGATCACGACCAGCTCGTTTCGGTGGGTGTTCAGCGTCTCCTGCACCTCGCTCAGCTCGGCGGCGGCACGCTCGCTGTATTCCCGGCGCAGCCGCGCGGCCTCGGCGACGATGGACAGCGCGTCGCTTTGCGCGGCGGCGATATCCGAGGCGATCTGCCCGAGCGAGGCGCGGATCTGGATCGCGAGGTCGCGTTGCACGACCACCCGGTTCGCCTCGACCACGCCGCGCTCGCTGCCGTCCTCCATCCGCGACAGCATCTCGCTCTGGAGGATCAGGCGTTCGCGCAGCGCGTCCGCCTGATCGCGCAGTCCGGCGATTTCGTCGTCGACTTGGATCGAGCGTTGATCGAAGATTTCGAGCGACGACAGCAGGACGCTGTGGCGGTCCTCGAATTGGCGCAACTCGCGGTCCGCGATGTCGTCGGGCACCCCGTCCGGAAACTCCACAGTCTCCGCGCCGGTCCGTTCGGCGGACAGCCGCGCCACGCGCGCCTCGCCCACCGCCACCCGCTCGCGCAGCACGCTGCGGTCGGAGAAAAGTTGCAGCGTGTTGAGCCGCACCAGCACGTTGCCGGCCTCGACCACGTCGCCCTCGGTGACCAGTACCGCGTCGACGATACCGCCCTCGAGGTGCTGGAGACGCTGGCCGCGTTCAACCGTCGTCACGAGACCGGGCGCGATCACGGCGGCGTCGATGCGCGCGATCGCCGCCCAGCCGCCGAGGCCGGCGAAGGTAACGGCGACGATCACCATGCCGATCACCGCGAAGGTGGAGGGTCGGCTGAACAGGTCGCTCCGGTCCCCGGTCATGACAGCTTTCCCGTGGCAGCTGCGCGCGGCAGTTTCTCGGCCGCCTGCGGCTTCACCGCGTCGACGGTGTCGATGAGCTTCTGCACGGCGCCGTTCTCCAGCACCATGACCTTGGTCGATGTCGCGACGAGGTTGTTGCGATGCGTGGCCAGCACCACCGACGATTGCATCTGGCGGAGCGCGAGGATGCAGCGGATCAACGCCTCTTCGCCGCTGCTGTCGAGGTTGGAGTTCGGCTCGTCGAGGATCAGCAGCCGCGGCACCCCGAACACCGCGCGGGCCAGCGCGACGCGCTGTCGCTGCCCGCCCGACAGACGGTCGCCGCCGGGGCCGACCTCGGTCTCGAATCCGTTCGGCAGGCTCTTGATCATGTCGAAGGCGCCGGAGAGATAGGCGGCCGAGATCACGTCCTTGTCGGTCGCCGCGGGATGGAACCGGGCGATGTTCTGCGCCACCGTGCCGGGAAACAGCGTGCTGACCTGCGGCATGTAGCCCAGCAACGCGCCCAGCTGGTCGGGCGGCCAGTGCGATAGCTCGGTCCCGTCCAGCCGGATCGCGCCGGCCGCCGGCGGCACCGTCCCCGCGAGGTGGCGCAGCAGCGTCGTCTTGCCCGAGCCGCTGGCGCCCAGCACTGCCAGGCAGTCGCCCGGCGCCAGCGTGGCCGAGACGTTGCGCAGCGCAAGCGCCGCCGAGCCGGGCACCCGCGCGCTCAGCTGGCTCACCTCCAGCCGCCCCTTTGGCTTCGGCAGCGCGGTGCGGGCGCTTTGCTCGGGCAGGCGCAGGAACAGCGCGCCGAGGCGCTGATAGGATTGGCGCGCGCGGGTGAACACGCTCCACTGACCCACCGCCTGTTCCACCGGCGCCAGCGCCCGGCCCATCATGATCGAGGCCACGATCATGATGCCGGGCGTGATCTGCTGGTCGAGCACCAGCAGGGCACCGACGCCCAGCATCGCGATCTGAAGTGCCATCCTGAGGAACCGCGACAGCGCAAGCACGGTGCCGGAGCGATCATTGGCCAGCGATTGCCCGCGCAGCAGCGCGCGGCGCGCCTCGGACCAGCGCGTGCGCATCGCGCGTTCCATGCCCAGCGACTGCAGCAACTCGGCATGGACCAACGCGGACACGGCCAGATCGCTGGCCTGCCGGGCCGAGCCGTGTGCCTCGGCGATCGGTTTGCGCGTCACCATTTCGTTCAGGATCGCGAGGATGAAGATCGCCAGCGTGCCGACCAGCGCCACGACGCCAAGCCAGGGATGGAACAGGAAGCACGCGAGCAGGAAAATCGGGATCCAGGGCGCGTCGAGCAGGGCCAGCAGCCCCGGCCCGGACAGGAAATCGCGGACCCGTTCAAGGTCGCGCATCAGCGGTTCGGGGTTGCTCTCGGGCTCGGCCAGCCGCAGCCGCATGACGCGGTTGAACAGGGGTTCCGCCAGGGTGGCGTCGAACTCCAGCCCGGCGCGGACGAGGATGCGAAAGCGCACGACCTCGAGCGCGGCATAGGCCATCAGCAGGAAAACCGCGATGAGGGTGAGGGCGAAGAGGGTTTCGAGGCTGCGGCTGGTCAGAACGCGCTCGTAGACCTGCAGCATGTAGAGCGGCCCGACGAAGGTCAGCAGGTTCAGGAAGAAGCTGAAGCCCAGCACCCATGTCAGCCAGACCGCGAGGCGCTTGCGCGCGCTTTGGAAATCCGCATGCGGCGGGCGCATCGGCAGGGGGGCAGCGGGGAGCGGGGCGGTCACTTGAACATGCGGTCCTTGTTCCATCAGACCAAGCACGACAGGCGGCCATCAGGCCGCCTGTCGCAATTCAGGGCTGTGCGGTGGCTCAGGCGAGCGACAGCAGACCGTCCGAACCAAGCAGATCGCCGACCAGCGGCAGGCCGCCGTCGCCGAGCAGTCCGTCGGTGAGGCCGCCGAGATCGCCGACCAGCGGCAGGCCGCCATCGCCGAGCAGTCCGTCGGTCAGGCCGCCGAGATTGCCGACCAGCGGCAGGCCGCCGTCGCCGAGCAGACCGTCGGTGAGGCCGCCGAGGTCGCCGACCAGCGGCAGGCCGCCATCGCCGAGCAGTCCGTCGGTCAGGCCGCCGAGATCGCCAACCAGCGGCAGGCCGCCATCGCCGAGGAGGCCATCGGTCAGACCACCGAGATCGCCAAGCTCGCCAAGGAGCGGCAGACCGCCGTCGCCGAGCAGGCCGTCGAGATCGCCGAGCAACGGCAGGCCGCCGTCACCGAGAAGGCCATCCTCACCGAGAAGGCTGCCGAGGATGCCGTCTTCTCCGAGAACCAGTTCGAGCACGTTCGGCACGACGCCGTCCTCACCAAGGACAACGTCGAGGACACGGCCGACGAGACCGCCGACACCGTCTTCCAGGTCGATCAGGTCGCCGAGGAGCGGAAGGTCGTCGCCGCCGCCCAGCAGGCCGTCGGTCAGGCCACCGAGATCGCCAAGATCGCCGACGAGGGGCAGGCCGCCGTCGCCCAGCAATCCGCCGGTGAGGTCGCCGACCAGCGGCAGGTCGCCCAGCAGGTCGCCCCCCAGCAGGTCGCCGACGAGGGGCAGATCGCCGCCGGTCAGGTCGCCCAGCAGGGGCAGGCCATCGCCGAGCAGGCCGGTCACGAGACCGCCGATATCGGGCAGGCCGTCACCCAACCCGAGCGGGTCCCCCTGCGAGGGAGTCGGGTTCGTGTCAGATGTATCAAGCGCCATTTGTCTCTCCATAGCTGCGGCAAGTTGATGAGAAGCCAGCAGCAATCCGCCGGGCAGCAAAAGGCGCGCTGCGTCGCGACGCTCGGCTAGGTCTGGAATGTTCATTGCCTGTCTCACACTTGCTCGTTCCGGGCCCGCTCGCGGCGCGCCGAGGCTCGGAATGCCCCCGATCGCCGGTGGGGGCTATCCATCGCCAGTGCCATGCGGCGGAGCGCCCATCGCACTTAAGGACGATGCCGGTCCTGAATCCTCTCCACCTGTCCTTTTAGACAGGTTTTGGGGTTCTGCCTCCGCGGCCGGTCGGGCCGAGGCCGGGTCGGCAGCGGGCGCTGATTCATCTCCGACAATCGGCGTTCGGGCGGTTCTTCGGTGCTCAGGCCAGCGGCACGCGGAACACCACGCGCAGGCCCTGGCCGCTGGTGTCGACGCTGAGCGCGCCGCCGTGACGGTCGGCGACGGCGTCGGCGATGGAAAGGCCGAGACCGCTGCCCTGTCCGCCGCGGGCCTGGCCGAAGCGGGCGAGCACGATCGCCACATCGGCGGGGTCCAGGCCCACGCCATCATCGACGACGGTGATGACCGCGTCGCCCTCGTCCCGGTCGAGGGTGACGTCGATCGCGCTCAACCCGTCGCCGCCATGCTTCAGCGCGTTGTCGACCAGGTTGGCGATTGCCTCGCGGATCATCACCTCGTCGGCGATGGCGAGGACGGGCGCGTCGGGGATGGTGCAGGTGAGGCACACGCCCGCGGCCTGCGCAGCGGCGCGGAAATCATCGCCCACATCGGCCACGATTTGCGTCAGATCGACCGAGCGGTTCAACGCGTCCGGCGGCGCGGCGTGGACGCGTTCGAGGGTCAGGAGCTTGTTGGCGAGGTCGCTGGCCCGCCGCGCGGCCGACAGCAACTCGCCGGTGCGGGCGCGGGCGGCGGCGGGGGTGGGCGCGCTGGCCACGGCCTCGGCCATCGCCAGCACGCCTGCGAGCGGATTGCGCAACTGGTGCGCGGCGTTCGAGATCAGGTTGGTCTGGTTGGTCAGCGCGCTTTCAACCTGCGAGAACAGGCTGTTGAGCCGGCGCACGAGGCCGCGCGCCTCGGGCGGGACAGGGCGCTGGATCGGGCTCAGGTCGTCGGAACTGCGCTTGGAGATCGCGTCTTCCAGCGTCAACAGGGGGCGCAGGCCAAGGCTGACGCCGAACCAGACCACCAACCCGACGGTGCCGATGAGGACCGCTATGACGATGAAGCTGCGCGCGACCAGGTCGCGGACAAAGGCATTGCGCAGCGCTACGTCCTGCCACACCGTGTGGGTGAAGACGCCGGAAATCGGGCCAATCGTGGTCACGTCGTGGACCCGGACGGCGCGGACGATGCGACCATGGTAGATCGCGTCGTAGTAGACGATCTCGCCCTCGGGAACGCGGGTGAGGCCGACCGGGACGGGAGGGGTGGAAAAGCCGGTGACGAAGATGCCGTCGGGGGCGAAGGCATGATAGTAGACCGGCCCGCCCGAGGTATCCGCGAGGCGGTCGCGCGTCTCGATCGACAGGGCATCGCCGCCGGACCGCGCGATGTCGCCCGCGACGGCCAGCGCGGTGGTCAGGAGGCTACGGTCGAAGATGTAGGCGGCGGTATCGCGCGCCTCGCGCACCTGCCAGGCGCCGACGACGGCGGCGATCAGCAGCAGCGGCAGCAAGATGATGACGATCAGCCGAAGCCGCAGCGACGTCGATGTCACGCAGATCCTTCCAGTGTCAGGCGGTAGCCAAGCCCGCGCTGGACCTGGATCGCGATGCCATGTGGACGCAGGCGCTTGCGCAGCCGCGACAGGTGCGCCTCGATCGCCGCTTCCTCGAAATCCGCGCCGGTGCCGTAGGTGTGATCCAGCAGATCGGATTTCGCGACCGTGCGCCCGGTCGAGGCCATCAGCCGTTCCAGCAGGCTGACCTCGCGCCGCGGGATGTTCTGCACCTGCCCGTCGATCTCGACCTGCCGCGCGCCGAGGTCCAGAACCAGCGGCCCGAAGGACAGCGTCTCGCGCAGGGCGCGGGGACGGCGGCGCGACAGGGCGCGCACGCGCGCCTCCAACTCGGCCATCTTGAAGGGCTTGATGAGGTAGTCGTCGGCGCCGGCATCCAGCCCGCGCACGAGGTCGTCGGTGTCGCCGCGCGCGGTCAGCAGCAGGACCGGGCGCTCGTCGCCACGCTCGCGCATCCGCGACAGGATGCGCAATCCGTCGGTGCCGGGCAGGTTGATGTCGAGGATGACCATGTCCGCGCCGTCACCGCGCAGGTAGGCGTCGGCATGGTCGCCGTCGTCCAGCCGGTCGACGGCATGGCCAAGGTCCTCCAGCCGGTAGGTGATGCCGGCGGCGAGGCTCTCGTTATCTTCTACAAGAACGATGCGCAAAAACCTGTCTCCCCGCAAGCTTGTCGCAAGGTTCGCAGGTCATCGTGACCGGATCAAGCGGGGAGAGCCCCGGTTTGTGGGATGCGTGCTTCGGTTCAGGAGGGCCGTGCGCGCAAAAGGGAGGAAGACTGAATGACGAATGCAACCACGCGCCAGTGGGCCCTTACGGCTGCCGTGCTGGCAGCCACGACCGCGATCAGCGGCACGGCGGCCACCGCGCAAGGCGTCGATCTCAGCGGCGAGACCGTCGAGTTCGTGATCCCCTTCGCGGAATCGGGCGGCTCGGCACGCTGGGCGAATTTCTTTGCCCCGCTGCTGAGCGAAGCGCTGCCCGGCAACCCGACCGTCGTCGTGCGCTACCGCCCCGGTGCGGGCTCGACCGAAGGCGCCAACTGGTTCCAGCAGCAGACCACCGATGACGGCACGCTGATCTTCGGCACCTCGGGCTCCACGCAGTTCCCGTATCTGCTGGGCGATCCCCGCGTCCGCTACGAATACCAGGACTGGCAGCCCGTGCTCGCCTCGGGCACTGGCGGCGTGGTCTACCTGCCGCCCGATCTGGGTGCGCGGTTCGACGGCGATTTCGACGACCTTCAGGACGAGGTCTTCCTCTACGGATCGCAGGGCGCCACCACGCTCGATCTCGTGCCGCTGCTGGCGTTCCAGATGCTGGGTCTCGACGTTGATGCCGTTTTCGGGATCGAGGGGCGCGGTGACGGTCGCCTGATGTTCGAGCGCGGCGAGGCCAATATCGACTACCAGACCTCGTCCGCCTACATCCAGAGCGTACAGCCGCTGGTCGATCAGGGCCTCGCGGTCCCGGCCTTCAGCTACGGCGCGCTGGACGCGGATGGCAACATCGTGCGCGACCCGACCTTCCCCGACCTGCCGAGCTTCCGCGAGGTTTGCGAGGCGACGGCGGGCTGCGAGACCGAAGGCACCGCCTGGGACGCGTGGAAAGCGTTCTTCATCTCGGGCTTCGCCGCGCAGAAGCTGGTGTACCTTCCGGGTTCAACCCCGGACGAGGTCGTGAACGCCTATACCGAGGCTTTCAACGCGATCCTCGCGCGCGACGATTTCGCCGAGATGGCCGAGGCCGAATTGGGCGTCTACCCGCAGCTGACCGGCGCGGGCGCGCAGAGCGCCAGCGACCAGGCCACCATCGTCAGCGACGAGGCGCGGGAATTCGTGCTGAACTGGCTGATGGAATCCTACGGCGTGTCGCTGAACTGAGCGACCTGACCTGATCTCGCCCCGCCCGGCACGCGTCGGGCGGGGCATGTTCCAGTGACCCCGAGGACAACCGTATGGATATTCTGACCACCGCGTTTCCCGCGATGGGCAACGCGCTGTTGCTGGTGCTGCAGCCCGAACAGCTCATGTACATGGTGGCCGGCGTGCTTCTTGGCCTGTCCATCGGCGTCCTGCCGGGCCTTGGTGGCATCGCCGGCTTGTCGCTGGTGCTGCCCTTCATGTTCGGGATGGAGCCGGTCTCGGGCCTCGCTTTGATGGTGGGCTTGATCGCGGTGATCCCCACGTCCGACACGTTTTCCTCGGTGCTGCTGGGGATTCCGGGCTCGTCCTCGAGTCAGGCCACGGTGCTTGACGGCTTCCCGCTGTCGCGCAAGGGACACGCCGCGCAGGCGCTGTCGGCGGCTTTCTCCTCCAGCCTTTACGGCGGGCTTCTGGGCGCGCTGGTGCTGACCGGGTTCATCTTCATCGCGCGCCCCCTGATCCTCGCGTTCGGCCTGCCCGAGATGCTGATGATCACGGTGCTGGGCCTGTCGATGGTCGCCATCCTTGCCGGCCGGGTGCCGCTGAAGGGCATCGTCGCGGCGGGCCTCGGTCTGATGGCGGGCACCATCGGGGCGGCCGGCGCGGGCGGCAGCCTGCGCATGGCGACCTACGACATTCCCTATCTCGTCGACGGGCTGCAACTGGTCATCGTCGGACTCGGCATCTACGCCATCCCCGAGATCGTGTCGTTGCTGCGCCAGGACCGGGCCATCGCCACCGGCGGTTCGCTCGGGTCGGGCTGGGGGCAGGGCGTGCGGGACTGGTGGGCCAACAAGTGGCTCTCGACCAAATGCGCGGTGATCGGCGTCACGGTCGGCGTGATCCCCGGCCTCGGCGGCTCGGTGGTGGACTGGCTCGCCTATGGCTATGCCGTGCAGTCGAGCAAGAACCGCGAGAAGTTCGGGCAAGGCGACATCCGCGGCGTGATCGCGCCCGAAAGCTCCAACAACGCCAAGGAAGGTGGCGGGCTGGTGCCGACGCTGATCTTTGGCATCCCCGGATCGGGGTCGATGGCGGTGTTCCTCGGCGGCCTCGCGCTCTTGGGCCTGTCGCCGGGGCCGCACATGGTTCGCCAGGATCTGGAAATCACCTACACCATCGTCTGGTCGCTGGCGCTGGCCAATGTCGTCGGCGCGGGCCTGTGCATCCTCCTGTCGAAGCAGATCGCGCGGCTGACGACGATCCGCTTCACCATCCTCGCGCCCTACCTCTTCATGATCATCGCCTTCGCCGCGTTCCAGTCGCGGCAATCGCTGGGTGACCTCGCGGCGCTGGTCGCGATCGGCTTTCTCGGCATCCTGCTGCGGCGCTTCGACTATTCGCGCCCGGCCTTCCTGATCGGCTTCGTGCTGTCGAACCAGGCCGAGGCCTTTGCCAACATGGCCAACCAGATCGCCGGCTCGCGGTTCCGCCGTGGGTGGGAGGCGGGTTTCGAATATATCTTCACGCCGCTGTCCATCGGGCTGCTTTTTCTCACGATCCTGTCGATCTACGTCGGCATCCGGCAAGCCAAGAACATCCGCGAGAACATCGACGCCCCGACCGGAAGCAAGCGTGCGCCCTTCATCTTCCTGATCTGTATCACCGCTTACCTGATGGTCGCCTGGGTCGACGCGTTCACGATCACGCGGATGGGCGACAAGATCTTCCCGCTGACCATCGGCACGGTGACCCTGCTGGCCTGCTTCACGCTCCTGATCCAGATGCGGCGCGCGCCCGAGACGCACGAGATGTTCGTGGACCTCGAATCCGGCGGCGACGACGCAAAGGCGCCGCACGGGCTCTGGTCGACGCTGGCGTGGTTCCTGGGGCTTCTGGTGCTGTCGGGCATCTTCGGCCTCATCATCGCGCTGGGGCTCTTCCTCGTCGCCTTCTTCCGGGTGCGCGGCGGGTTCGGCTGGCTCCTGTCGCTGCTGCTCGCCGCGGCCGGCATCGCCTTCATCATGTTCCTGGCGGGCGTGCTCGGCCGCGATTTCCCGCCCGGCATCCTGCAGAGTTTCTTCAACCTCCCATGGCCCTTCACATGACCCAGACCGCGATCCCCTTTCACTTCCTGCGCGGCGGCACGTCGCGAGGGCCCTATTTCAACCGCGCCGATCTGCCCGAGGATCGCGACCAGCTCAGCGAGGTGCTGATGCAGGTCATGGGCGCGGGCAACCCGCGCAACATCGACGGGCTGGGTGGCGGCGACGCGGTGACGACCAAGGTCGCGATGCTGAGCCGGTCGGAGGAACCGGGCGTCGACGTCGACTATTTCTTCGCCCAGGTCGCGGTGACGGAGCGGCTGGTCGACTATGGCCCGACCTGCGGCAATATCCTTGTGGGTGTCGGCCCCGCCGCGCTGGAGATGGGGCTGGTGCCGGTGACGGGCGAGGAAACTCGCGTCCGCATCCGGGCCGTGAACACCGGCGCGCTGGTCGAGGCGGTGGTGCAGACGCCTGGTGGCAGGGTCAGCTACGAGGGCAGCGTCGCCATCGACGGCGTGCCGGGAACGGCGGCGCCGGTGGGCCTGAACTTCATGGATGTGGTGGGCTCCAAATCCGGGGCGATGTTCCCGACCGGCAACGCCATCGACGTGATCGATGGGGTGGAGGTGACCTGCATCGACGTCGCCATGCCGATGATGATCGCGCGCGCCGCCGACCTCGGCATCACCGGCCACGAGACCAAGGACGAACTGGACGCGAACGAGGCGCTTTTCGCACGGATGGAGGCGCTCAGGCTGGAGGCCGGGCGGCGCATGGGCTTTGGCGACGTGTCGAAGTCGGTGACGCCCAAGATCGGGCTGATCGCGCCCGCCACCTCCGGCGCGCATCTGACGGCGCGGTATTTCATGCCGTGGAAGACGCACCCGACGATGGCCGTCACCGGCTCGCAATGCCTCGCTGCCTGTGCGCTGGCACCCGGAACCGTGGCCGATGGCCTCGCGCGCCCGGTTGATAGCGCGCCTTCGGTCATCTTGATCGACCATCCTGTGGGGACTATGGAAGTCACGGTGAACTTCTCCCGCGACGGCGGCGGGTTTCAATTCATCTCGGCGGGCGTCGTCCGCACCGCGCGGCTGATCGCGCGGGGCGAGGTTCTGGTGAGCGATCCGAAGGGGCAGCAGGCATGAGCGGTGACACCAAGGCTCCCACCGGGGGCAAGGTCTTCGACATCCTCGCGCAGAGCTTCCTGAACGAGGGTGTGAGCACCTGTTTCGCGCTCATGGGTGACGCCAACATGAACTGGGCAACGCGGCTGGCTGAGGGTGGCTGCGGCATGATCTACGTCCGGCACGAACATTGCGCCGTCGCCGCCGCGATGGCCTACGCCCGCAAGTCGGGCGAGATTGGCGTGGCGACCGTGACCTGCGGGCCTGGGCTGACGCAGATCATGACGGCGCTGCCCGCGGCGGTGCGCGCGCGCCTGCCGCTGGTGATCTTCGCGGGCGAGGCGCCGCTGAAATCGGGCTGGTACAACCAGGCGATTGACCAGGCGCCCTTCGTCGTCGCGACCGGCGCGGCCTATCACAGCATGCACCACGCCGCCCGGATGCCCGTGGCGATCCGCGACGCGTTTCTGCAGGCGCGGCGCGAACGGCGGCCGGTGGTGCTGGGCGTGCCCTTCGACCTGCAGAACCTCGACTGGACCGGGTCCGCCGACCTGCCTGCGCCCTCGCGCGAGGTACTGCCGGCGCTGTCGCCGGTGCCGCCGCATCCCGAGGATCTGGCACATGCGGTCGAGTTGATCTCGGGCGCGCGCCGGGTGGTCGTGATGGCCGGTCTCGGCGCGGTGGAGGCCGGCGCAGGGGCGGCGTGCCGCGCGCTGGCGGAGCGCTGCGACGCGCTGTTGACCACCACGCTGCCGGCGCGGGGGCTGTTCCACGACGACCCGTTCAGCCTCGGCATCGCGGGCGGGTTCTCGACCGAAGTCGCGCGCGACTGCCTCGCCGAGGCGGATCTCGTGATCGCCGTCGGCGCCTCGCTGGCGCATCACAATTCCGACGGCGGCAAGCTCTGGCCCAAGGCGCGGCTGCTGCAACTAGACACCGACCCGGTGAGCCTGAGCCAGGGACGGCTCGCTGCCGACGCCCACCTGCGCGGCGACGCACGGCTGTCGGTCGAGGCTCTGGCCGAGGCTCTGCCGCCCCGCGCCGCGGACTGGCGCAGCGCGCGTCTGGCCGAGCGCATCAGGATAGCGCCCGCCGACAGCATGGAATTCCCGCCGGAGCCGGGCCTGCACGACCCGCGCGATGCGGTCGCGGGCTTCGAGGCGCATCTGCCGGCGGACTGGCAAATGGTGAATTCCTCCGGGCATTGTTCCTTCTTCTTCGCGCAGATGCCCTCGCGCCCCTACGAGCGGTTTCTCACGATCCGCGAGTTCGGGGCGATCGGCAACGGCATCTCCTTCGCGATGGGCGTCGCCGCGGCACGTCCGGGCGACACGGTGGTGCTGTTCGACGGCGACGGCAGCCTGCTGATGCATGTGCAGGAGCTGGAGACGATCAAGCGCCACGGGCTGAACATCCTGATCGTGGTGCTCAACGATGGCGCCTACGGCTCGGAGATCCACAAGCTGCGGGCCGAGGGGCTGTCGGACGCCGGCGCGGTCTTCGGGCGCACCGATCTGGCGGCCATCGCGCGGGGCTTCGGCATCGGGGGCGAGACGATCACCGACCTCGCGGACCTGCCCCGTCTGATCGCCGGTTTCGCGCAAACCGGCGGGGCGGCGGTCTGGGACGTGCCGGTATCCGACCGGGTCATCTCGCCGGTCATCCGCCGGGCCCATCCACCGCACTAGGCCGGTCTGGACAGGCCCGCGGGCGTGTTGTATGCGACAGTATACAGAACGGGTTCCCGCGCATGACGGCTGCTTTTCCTGACCAAGGCCCGGTCCGCGCGACCCGCGCCCGGACGGCCGTTTCAGCGAAACGCGGGCTGCGGGCCGTCCTTGGCAAAGACCAGCGCCCCGTCGGCATCCGCGACGATGTAGTCGCCCGTCGCCACCGGCACGCCGTCGACCAGCAGGTCGGCGCCGACCTCGCCCTCGGCCTTGCGCACGCAGCGGCGCGGCGTGTGCCCGCTCGCCATGATGCCGATGGGCGTTTCGGCCAACTGGTCCACGTCGCGCACCGCACCCCAGATGATCATGCCCGCCCAGCCATGCGCCGCCGCTTCGGCCGCGATCATGTCGCCGCAGAGCGCGCGGCGCAGCGACCCCCCGCCGTCGACCACCATCACGCGGCCTTCGCCGGGCCTGTTGGCCAGCTCCTTCACGCGGCTGTTCACCTCGAAGGTCTTGATGGTGAGGGCCGGCCCGTGAAAGGCGCGGATGCTGCCGTAGTGCCGGAGCGTGGCCGGCAGCACGTGCAGCACCTCGCCGAAGTCGTCGTAAAGATCGCAGGTCGGGGTCATGGGATGCTCATTCTTGTCCAAGAAGTGCGAGCGTGGCACGCCCGCCGCGCCCTGTCACGGCCAGAATGCTGGGCCGCGCGATGATGGAGCTCCTGCCCGAGGGCCTGTCGCTCGCCGCCTTCTGGGCGGTGGTCGCCGGCAGCTTCGTCGCCTCCTTCATCACCGCCGCCTTCGGGATCGGCGGGGGCGCGGTGATGCTGGCCATCATGGCGATCCTGCTGCCGCCCGCCGCCCTCATCCCGGTACATGGCGTGGTGCAGTTCGGCTCGAATGCCGGGCGCATGGCGCTGCTGATCCGGTCGGTGTTCTGGAAGGCGCTGCCGTGGTTCGCCGCCGGCTCGGTCGTCGGGGCGGCGCTCGGCGGCGCGCTGGTTGTGGAGCTGCCGCCGCAGTTCGTGCAGATCGGCGTGGGCGGCTTCGTCATCTACACGGTTCTTGCGCGCCCGCCGAAGTGGCTCAGCCGCTGGCCGGTGATCGGCGGGCTGGTGTCGAGCTTCCTCACCATGTTTTTCGGGGCGACCGGGCTTTTCGTGGCAAGCTTCACCAAGTCGCTCGCCCTCCCGCGCCACGGCCATGTCGCGACCCATGCCGCGCTGATGACGGTGCAGCACTGTCTGAAGATCGTGGTCTTCGGGCTGCTGGGCTTTGCCTTCGGACCGTGGCTCGCCGCGATTGCGGCGATGATCCTCGCCGGATTGCTGGGCACCTGGGCCGGCGGACTTATCCTGAACCGGCTGACCGACACCAATTTCAAGGGCGTTCTGGATGTGCTTTTGGTGGTGATTGCGGTGCGGTTGATCTGGGGTGGGGTGAGTGCGCTTTGAGGGCGACTGTAGCCAGAACTTATTGAAACTGCCGCGCTTCAAATTTGCGGGGACACCGCCCGCGTGAGAGGATGCGCCGGACATTTCCGGAGGAGACCTTGCCATGACCGCCCCCAAGACCGCCCTGATCATCTCTGCCCACGCCGCCGATTTCGTCTGGCGCTGCGGCGGTGCGATCGCGCTGCATGCCGAGATGGGCTACGAGGTCACCGTCGCCTGCATGTCCTTCGGTGAGCGGGGCGAAAGCGCGAGGCTGTGGAAGGAAGGCAAGACGCTGGACGAGGTCAAGGCGCTGCGGCGGGCCGAGGCCGAGGCGGCGGCCGAGGTGCTGGGCGTGCACCGGCTGGAGTGCTTCGACCTGGGCGATTACCCGCTGCACCTGGAGCGCGAGGACAAGTATCGCCTCGTCGACCTGCTGCGGGCGGTGCAGCCTTGCTGGATGATGAGCCACAGCAAGTATGACCCCTACAACACCGACCACATGTACATGACCGAGGTTGCGCTGGAGGCGCGGATGATCGCGCAGGCCTGGGGTCACAACCCCGGCGAGAAGGTGCTGGGCGCGCCGCAGCTCTACCTCTTCGAACCGCACCAGACCGAGCAGATGGGCTGGAAGCCGGACCTGTTCCTCGACATCACGCCGGTCTGGGACAAGAAGCGCGCCGCGATGGAGCACATGAACGGGCAGGTGCATCTTTGGGATTATTATACAAGAGTGGCGCAGCAGCGCGCCAACCACTTCAAACGCAACTCCGGCGGGCAGTCCGGCGGGCGCGATTGCAAATATGCGGAAGGATTCCAGTCGGTCTTCCCCCGCACCGTAGATGAACTATGACCGCCGAAAGGGAGGATAGCGCATGAGCGTCGTCGTGCAGAAGATCGAACGGGCCGACCCGAAAGTAATTGCCGAACTGGGTGCGGCGGGCGTCGCCACGGTGCACGAAGCTCAGGGGCGGAGCGGGCTGATGTCGGCGAAGATGCGGCCGATCCAGATGGATGCGGCCATCGCCGGAAGCGCGGTGACGGTCTCGGCGACACCCGGCGACAATTGGATGATCCATGTCGCCATCGAGCAGTTGCACGAGGGCGATATCCTCGTGGTGGCGCCCACCGCGCCTTGCGACATGGGCTATTTCGGCGACCTGCTGGCGACCTCGGCGATGGCGCGGGGCTGCCGGGCGCTGGTGATCGACGCGGGCGTGCGCGATCTGCGCGACCTGCGGGCGATGGGCTTTCTGGTCTGGTCCACGGCCGTCAGCGCGCAGGGCACGATCAAGGAGACGCTGGGCAGCGTGAACGTGCCGGTGGTCTGCGCGGGCGCGGCGGTGAACCCCGGCGACATCATCCTGGCCGATGACGACGGCGTCTGCGTCGTGCCGCGTGCGGAGGCGGACATGGTGCTGGCCGCCGCGCAGAAACGGCTCGCCTCGGAAGAGGACAAGCGCGCGCGGCTGGCGGCGGGAGAGCTGGGCATCGACATGTCCGGGATGCGCGAGGCGCTGGCGAAGAAGGGGCTGCGCTATGTCTGAAACTTATCGGACCGGGGCGGGCACAGGCGGTACACAGTGCGTACACAGCCCGTACACAGGGACGCGCGCCGATGTCTGAGGGCATTCCCTGTCTCTGGATGCGCGGCGGCACCTCGAAGGGGGCTTATTTCCGTGCCTCCGACCTGCCCGGCGACCGCGCGGCCATCGACGACCTGCTGCTCAGGATCATGGGCGCGCCCGACCCGCGCCAGATCGACGGGATCGGGGGCGCGGACCCGCTGACGTCGAAGGTCGCGATCCTGTCGCCGTCGACGCGGGCGGACGCGGATGTCGATTACCTGTTCCTGCAGGTCTATGTCGACCAGGCGCTGGTGAGCGATGCGCAAGGCTGCGGCAACATCCTGGCGGGCGTCGGCCCCGCCGCGATCGAGCGCGGGATGGTGGCGGCGGTGGAGGGCGAGACGGCGGTGCGCATCCACATGGTGAACACCGGCGAGGTCGCGGTGGCGCGCGTGGCGACGCCGGGCGGCCGCGTGAGTTACGACGGGCCGGCGCGGATCGACGGGGTGCCGGGGCATCACGCCGCCGTGCCGCTGATGTTCTCGGGCCTCGAAGGGTCGATGACCGGCGGCGCCATGCTGCCGACCGGGAACACGGTGGACGAGATCGAGGGCGTCGCCTGCACGCTCATCGACATGGGAATGCCGATCGTGGTGTTGGATGCGGCCGAGCTGGGGATCACCGGGACCGAGACGCGCGAGGCGCTGGATGGTGATGCCGCCCTGAAGGCGCGGCTGGAGGCGATCCGGCTGAAGGCCGGGGTGCTGATGAACCTGGGCGATGTGACCGACAAGAGCGTGCCGAAGATGACGCTGGTCTCGCCCCCGCAGGCGGGTGGCGTGATCTCGACCCGAAGCTTCATTCCGCACCGCTGCCACGCCACCATCGGCGTCTTCGCCGCCGTCAGTGTCGCCTCGGCCTGCGTGCTGCCCGAGGGGCCGGCGGCACGGCTGGCGGTGTTGCCGGGGGACGGGATCTTTCGCGTGGAGCATCCGTCCGGCGCCGCCGAGGTGATGATCGAGCAGGGGGACGACGGCCGCGTGGTCGCCGCGGGCACGGTACGGACGGCGCGCAAGCTGATGGACGGGCTGGTGTTCCCGGCACCGCCGCGCGACTAGCCGGCCCGTCGCGGCGCGCGCCGCTTTGGCCCCGGCGGGCGGCCGAAGCCCTCGCCGGTGCAGGCCAGCGCGATCTGGTCGCGGAGCCAGGCATGGGCCTGATCCCGCTCGAACCGTCGGTGCCAGATTAGGTGATTGGCGATCGGCGCGACCTCGAGCGGGACGGGGGCCGTCACCAGCGGGAAGCGGTCGAGGAAATAATCGGCGGTGCGGTGGGTGAAGACGCCGACGAGGTCGGATTGCAGCAGCAGTTCGGGCACGATGGTGAAGCTCATCAGCGTGGCCGCGATGTTGCGGCGGTGGCCGTGACGTTCCAGCACCGCATCGAAGGCGGCGCGGCGGTCGCCGGTGGAACTGACCACGAGATGCGAGTAGCCGAGGATGTCGGCGAGCGCCGGGGTGGGGTTGCCATCGACCAGCGGGTGATCGGCGCGGCAGAGGCAGACGAAACGATCCTCGAAGGCGAAGCTGCGCGCGACATGCGGCGGCGTGGCGTCGAACCAGCCGATGGCAAGGTCGATCTCCTCGGCCTCGATCAGGCGGATGGCATAGGCGCGGTCGGTGGTGCGCAGGTTGATGACGATACCGGGCGCGACGCGGCCGAGATGTTCGAGCAGTGGCAGGAACACCGGCAGGTTGAATCGGTCGGGCGCGCCGATGGCGAACTGCGCCTTGGCGGTGGCGGCGTCGAAGTCGCCGGGCCGCGCGATGCAGGCGCCGGCATCCTGCACGATCTGGCCCACCAGCGGCGCAAGCTCGGCGGCGCGGGGCGTGGGGCTCAGCCCCTCGGGCGTGCGCACGAGAAGTGGGTCGTCGAGGTGGTCGCGCAGGCGTTTCAGCGCGTTGGAGATCGCGGACTGGGTGCGGCCGAGTCGCTCGCCGGTGCGGGTCACGCTGCGTTCTTCCAGCAGAACGTGGAGGATGACCAGAAGATTCAGGTCGAAATTCAGAAGCATTTCAGGGCCTTCATCATTTGGAATGATTGTCTAGAACACGAGTATCCATTTCACAAATGAATTTGGATGGGTCAATCTTCGGGATGGGAGAAAAAGGGAGGGACCAGAATGACCGATACCGGGACCGCTCGGGACCTGTCCGTGGCCATGACGGCCGCCGATCCGGACTACCTGCCGTTTCACCCGGCGCCGTCGAAGCCTGCCTTCCGGCCGCCCGAGGGTGCGGTCGACGCGCATTGCCATGTCTTCGGGCCGGTCGCGACCTTCCCGTTCTCGCCGCGGCGGAAATACACGCCGGTCGATGCGCCGGCGGAGACGCTGTTCGCGCTTCGCGACCACCTTGGGTTGTCGCGCAACGTGATCGTGCAGGCGACCTGCCACGGGTCGGACAACAGCGCGATGCTGGACGCCATCGCGCGGTCGGGCGGGCGGGCGCGGGGTGTTGCCGTGATCGATGTCGACACGTCGGAGGCGGAGCTTGAACGCCTGCACGCGGGCGGCGTGCGCGGCGTGCGGTTCAACTTTCTCAAGCGGCTGGTGGGGGATGCGCCCAAGGGCGACTACATCCGCATCGCCGAGCGGATCGCGGCGCTGGGCTGGCACATCGTGGTCTATTTCGAGAGCCACGAGTTGGCCGACCTGGAGCCGTTCATCACCAGCCTGCCGGGCACCATCGTGATCGACCACATGGGCCGGCCCGAGGTGGAAGACGGGCTGGACGGCGCGGGGTTTGCCGCCGTGCAGCGGTTGATGGCGTCTGACCCGCGGTTCTGGATCAAGGTCTCCTGTCCCGAGCGGCTGACCGTGGCGGGGCCGCCTTACGACGACGTGGTGCCCTTTGCGCGGCGGCTGGTCGAGAGCTTTCCCGACCGCGTGCTCTGGGGCACCGACTGGCCACATCCGAACATGAAGAGCCACGTGCCCGACGAGGGGCATCTGGTCGACATGATCCCGCTGATCGCGCCGACCGAGGACCTGCAGCGCCGGTTGCTGATCGACAACCCGATGCGGCTCTACTGGCCGGAGGAGGAGGGGGCATGAGCGAGGCCACCCTGCCGTCGCGCCTGGTCGGATGGACCATCGCCGGGCTCGCCACGCTGATGTGCGTGGCCTGCATCTTGTGGAACCTCGAGGTGCACACGCGGCTGGGCTTTGCGTTGTTGCGCCAGCAATACATGGCGCTGCAACTGGGCCTGACGCTGGCCATCGCCTTTTTGCGCTACGGGCCGGGGGGCGGCGTGGTGGCGCGGCCGAACATCCTCGACTTCGCCTTCGCCGTGACCTGCCTTTGCGTCCTGCTCTACGCGGCGTGGGATTTCGTCTGGCTGCTTCGCGAGCAATTCTACAGGCCGTGGCAGATCACGCTGGTGGGCGCGGTCGTGGTGCTGGGCGTGATGGAGGGCATTCGCCGCCGCGCGGGCATGATGCTGTTTTCGATCGTCGCGGTGTTCCTCGTCTACGCGCTGGTAGCGGACCGGGTGCCGGGGCGGCTGATCGGGCAGGAACTGTCGCCGCAGCGGCTGGTGGATTACGTGGGCTTCGACAGCTCGGCGGTGTTTTCCTCGCCGCTGGCCGTCGGCACGATCACCGTTCTGCTCTTCGTCTTCTTCGGCCAGTTGCTGTTCGCGGCGGGCGGCGGGGCGTTCTTCACCGACCTCGCGATGGCGGCGACGGGGCGGGCGCGCGGCGGGTCGGCCAAGATCGCGGTCGTCGGCTCGGCGCTGTTCGGGTCGATCTCGGGCTCGGCGGTGTCGAACGTGGCCACGACGGGCGTCATCACAATCCCGCTGATGCAGCGCGGCGGCTACAAGAAGGAGGACGCCGGCGCGATCGAAGCGGTCGCTTCGACCGGCGGGCAGCTGACGCCGCCGATCATGGGGGCCGCGGCCTTCCTGATGGCCGAGTTCCTCGACATTCCCTATGCCACGGTCGCCGCCGCCGCGCTGGTGCCGGCGGCGCTGTTCTACCTCGGCGCCTTCATGCAGGTGGACCTGATCGCCGCCCGCGACAACATCGCGGCGCCCGAGAATGCGGACCTGACGGTGCGCCGGGTGCTGGCGAAGGGCTGGCATTTCCTGATCCCCTTCGCGGTGCTGCTCTACGCGCTCTTCGGGATGCGGCTGGACCCGGAGGATGCGGCGCTGCTGGCATCGCTGGCCATCGCCGCGGCGGGGTTCCTGCGCGGCTATGACGGCACGCGGCTGAGCCTGAAGACGCTGGGCGCGGTGTTCGTGGACACCGGCACGTCGATGGTGGACCTGATCCTCGTGGTTGCGGCGGCGGGTTTCGTCATCGGGGTGCTGAACGTCACCGGCCTCGGCTTTGCACTGACGCTGGTGCTGGTCGACGCGGTGGGGTCGAGCCTGTTCCTGCTTCTGATGATCTCGGCAGTGGTCTGCATCATCCTCGGCATGGGGATGCCGACCTCGGGGGTTTACGTGCTGCTGGCAAGCCTCGTCGCGCCGTCGCTGGTCGAGGCGGGGGTGACGCCGATCGCGGCGCATCTGTTCATTCTCTACTTCGGCATGATGTCGATGATCACGCCGCCGGTGGCGCTGGCGGCCTTCGCGGCGGCGGCGATTTCCAAGGCGAGCCCGATGCGCACGGGGCTGGCGGCGATGCGGATCGGCTGGGCCGCGTTCATCCTGCCCTTCGCCTTCGTGGCGACGCCGGCGCTGCTGTTCCAGGGCACCGTGCCCGAGGTGCTGACGGCGGCCGCGCTGACCGCCGTGGGGGTCACGGGCGTGACGGCGGGGATCGTCGGCCAGTGGGGCCGGGCGCTGGGCCCGATTGCGCGGCTCGGTTTCGTCGCGCTGGGCGCGCTGGCGCTGCCGCTGGGCTTCATCGACATCGGCGCCTTCGTTCATGTCGGCGCGGCGGTGGCGCTGATCGCGCTTGCCACCGCATTTCTCGTACTCGGGTCCGCAAGGGCCGAAACTGACCGGCTCACTTGAGGCGGTCGCAGCTATCCGATGGGAGGATAATACCATGAACTACACTGTATTCGCGGCTGCGGGGCTGGGTGCCCTGGCACTGGCCGGGGCGGCACAGGCGCAGGTCATCTCGATGGCGACCGGCGCGCAGGGCTCGCTCGCCTACAACTCCGGCCAGGCGGTCGCGGTGGTGGCCAACGACAACGGGCTGACGGTGCGCACGCAGCCGCTGGTCGGCTACATGCCGCTGCTCAATTCGGGCGAGGTCGCTTTCGGCTACGCCAACGGCGCCGAGGCGGCCTTTGCCTATACCGGCACCGGCAATTTCGACCGCGAGCACCCGGAGGTGCGGCTGGTCGGCACGATGTTCAACCTGACGACCGGCATCATGGCGCCCTGCGACCTGGAGCTGCGGACGGTGGACGACCTGGTGGGGCGCAGCGACCTGCGGATCGCGTCGGAATACACCTCGTCCACGATCATTCCGTATTACATCGAGGGCACGCTGGCGACGGCCGGCCTGAGCTACGACGATTTCGAGCAGGTGCCGGTGTCGAGCTTCGTGGACGGGATCAACGCGCTGGGCGGCGGTCTGGTCGACATGGCGCTGGTCAGCCTGAACGCGGGCGCGGGTCAGCAGGCGGCGGTGCAGCTGCAGAACCGGGGCGGGCTGTGCTACATCTCGATGAACGACAGCGACGAGGCCTTTGCCGCCTATACCGAGGTGCTGCCCTCGGGCACGATCCGGACGCTGCCGCAGAACGAGAACATCAACGGGTTGCAGACCTGGGGCGCCAGCATCGTGGCGGTGCCGTGGATGCTGATGGCCAATGCCGAGGTGGACGAGCAGGTGGTCTATGACCTGATCAGCGTCATCCACCAGAACCAGGAGGCGCTGGGGGCGGCCTTCGGCTCGTTCAACACCGCCGATTTCTCGGCCATGGCGCCGGAAAACGCGATGCCCTACCATCCGGGCGCGATCCGCTACTATGACGAGATCGGCATGTCGGTCGGTCGGTAAGCAAGGAGGGGCCCCGCCGCGACAGCGGGGCCTCGCTTTTTCAGGACACAGGAACGGGAAACGCGCGATGATGACTGAGCTGACGGCCGCCGACGGCCACACACTCGAGTGCTGGATGGAACCCGCCGAGGGCGCGCGCAAGGGCGGCATCGTGATCTTGCAGGAGATCTTCGGCGTGACCGAGCAGCTCAAGGGCGTCGCGCGTCAGTATGCGGCGCAGGGCTACGAGGTGGCGATCCCGGCGCTGTTCGACCGGAACGAGAAGGGCGCGTTGATCCCGTTCGACCAGGGGCCGCGCGGACGCGACCTGATGCTGGCCGCCGACCTCGAGCAGACGATGAGCGACATCGACGCGGCGGTGCAGGCGCTGAAGGCGCAGGGCGGCAAGGTCGGCGTCATCGGCTTTTGCTGGGGCGGCGGGCTGGCGCTGCGCGCGGCGCAGGTGCTGGACATCGACGGCGCGGTCGCCTTCTACGGCACACGGCTGCCGCAATACCTTGACCGGCCGCTGAAGGCGCCGCTGCTGGCGCATTTCGGCAGCAAGGACGACCACGTTCCGCCCGAGATGCGGGCCGAGGCCAAGGCCTACCTGCCCGAAATGGAGATGCATCTCTACGAGGCCGGCCATGCCTTTGCCAACGACGCGCGCCCGTCCTACGTGGCCGAGGCGGCGGAACTGGCGCATGAGCGGACCGCCGCGTTCTTCGCCCGCGTCCTGGCCTGACGGGGGCGGCCATGACCAGCATCGCCTTCATTGGCTTCGGGGAGGCCGCGCGCGCCTTCGTCGACACTCTGCGCGAGGTCGTGGCGCTGGACGTGCGTGCCTATGACATCCGGGACGATGCCGCGATGCGCGAGGCCGCCGCGGCGCGGGGCGTCACGCTCTGCCCCGATGCGCGCAGCGCGATCGCGGGGGCGGAGGTGGTGTTTTCCGCCGTCACCGCCGGCAGCGCCGGGGAGGCGCTGGTTACGGCCTATGCCGATCCTGTCGCGCCGCATGTGCTGTGCGACATCAACTCGGTCAGCGCCGGGGTGAAGCAGGCCAATGCCGCGCGGGTCCGGGGCGCGGGGGCCGCCTATGTCGACATGGCGGTGATGGCGCCGGTGCATCCGGCGGGGCACCGCACGGCGCTGCTGCTGGCGGGCGATACCGGCGCGGTGCTGCCGTTCCTGCAGGCGCACGGGTTCCGCTTCGAAGACCTGGAGGATGAGGCCGGAGCGGCGACATCGGTCAAGATGGTGCGCTCGCTCTTCGTGAAGGGGCTGGAGGCGATCACCGTGCAATGCCTGTCGGCGGCCGTGACCGCGGGTTGTGGCGAGCGGGTCATGGCCTCGCTCGCCGCGTCCTACCCCGGTCTCGAGATGCCGAAACAGGGGGCCTACGCCTTCGAGCGGGTGACGACGCATGGCAAGCGCCGGGCCGAGGAGGTGCGCGAGGTGGCGCGGACCATGGCCGAGCTGGGCTTTCCCGAGGGGGCGGAGCTGGCGCAGGGGATCGCCGCGGTGCAGGACGCCGTGGCTGCCGCAAAGTCGCCGCTGTCCGAAGATGCGCTGGCCTGCGCGCGGGCCGCCGCCGCCGCGCTCAGGGCGCGGTAGCGTCCTCAGGCGCGCTCGAACCTTGCGTAGTAGATCCGATAATCCTCGTGCTGGAGGCAGCAGCGTTCCTCGTAGCGCGCGCGCATCAGGTAAATTCCGTTGACCAGCAGCAGCGCCAGGGTGCCCGCGACCGCGCTGCCGAAGCTCGAGCCCAACACCGGCATCTCGACCAGCCAGTAGGACAGGTTCTTGGAGAGGTAGGCCGGGTGCCGCGCGAAGCGGTAGGGGCCGGAACAGACAACGCCGCGGTAGGTGAGGTTGGAAAAGCGGTAGCCGAAGGACACCGTGCTGAGCGCGTAGACCGACATGAGCAGCAGGATCGTGCTGCCCCAGAGGACGTAGATCAGGCTGCCCTCGGCAAAGACGGTGCCCCAGACGATGCCGTCGCTGTAGTTCAGGTAGTTGCGGTTGATGATCTGCCAGAACGGCACGTAGCACATCAGGCAGAAGAGCCACCCGCCCGCCGTCCGCTCGGGCCAGCGCACATGCGCGCCGAGGATACGGAAGCAGCAGATGTAGCCGATGACGCCGAAACAGACATCGGTCAGCAAAAGCATCTGGTAGCCGATTTCGTAGAAGCTGCGGAAATCGACGATCTGGAACGGAATGCTGGTCAGCCGGCCCCAGTCGCCAAGGCCGAAGCCCACCATCAGCGGGATGAAGAAGCCCTTGATCGCCAGCGCGAGCAGGTGGTCGCGGACCCGGCTGCGGTCGCCGGACCGGCCGAGGCTGAGGCAGAAGCGGCCGAATTGGGCCAGGCTGTCGTCCTTCTCCTCGGTCACGAGGTGGAAGCCTATGAGGTAGAGCAGCACGATCGGGACGAAGACGGGCAGCCAGCCGGCGAGGATCGCGAAGGTGCCCTGGTACCACGCATCCTGGTAGAGCGGGAAGGTCATGTAGGCGCCCAGCACGAGACCGAGGCTGACGGCGAGGCCCACGGCCTTGTGTCCGAGCAGCGTCAGGGTGGCGGGCGACACGCGCTGAAACGAAAGCCCGCCGACATCAGGCTGGCGGTAGACGCGGTAGAGCAGGATGTCGCAGGCGGCCATCGTCAGGAACATGAGCGCGCAGGCCTGGAGGAACCCCTCGGCCCCGCTGAAGGCGTTGCCGGAGCGGGCGACGGCGAAGCAGCCGATCAGGACGGCCAGGCCGACATAGCCGGTCAGCGCGGGTTGCGCGTTGCGGATCGTCGGCTCCGCCTCCGCGTCGGCGGTCTCGGGCCGTGCTGCGACGTCCGGCATCATCTTGTGCGGTCCTTCCCCATGGTGGCGCGGGCACGAGCGGTGCCGACACGCCGAAGGCCGGGCCGCCCAGAGGCGGCCCGGCTTCAGTCATACAGACTGTATCGCGTCCGGATCAACGCATTGCGGCGTTGACGATGGCCGCTTGCGTGGTGGCGATGCGCACCGCGCCCTGGCCAACCTCGACCGGGCCGCCGACCGACACGCAGACGCCGCGCGACATCACGCTGGTCGTGGTCTGGAAGCGGATGCTCGCGATGGAGAGATCGCTGCCGATGACCGCGTCATGGACAACGCCGACCGGCGTGCCGTTGGTGTCGAACACGGCGAAGCCGTTGAAGGCGGTCGAGTTGCCGTTGTTGGCGCAGGCCGGGTTGGCACCGACGCGCGTGATCGGCGCGGAGAGGCTGCCGGACGTGCCGGAGGTTCCAGAGGTTCCCGACGTGCCGCTGGTGCCAGAGGTGCCCGATGTTCCGGACGTGCCGCTGGTTCCCGACGTGCCGCTGGTGCCAGAGGTGCCCGATGTCCCGGACGTGCCGCTGGTTCCCGAAGTGCCGGAGGTTCCGGACGTGCCACTGGTGCCGGACGTGCCGCTCGTTCCCGAGGTGCCGCCCAACACGCCGCCGACGCCGGCGACAGTGCCGCCAACGGCACCACCGAGACCACCGGTCCCCGCGCCAAGGCCGCCGCCGAGACCGGACACGGTATTGCCGACGCCCGACACGGCACCGCCGACTTCGCTGACCGCGCCGCCGAGGCCGCCACCGACGGCGTTGCCGACTTCGCTGACCGCGCCACCGACGCCGCCGCCGAGGGCGTCTCCGACAGCACCGCCGACGTCGTTCACGGCGTCACCGAGACCGCCAAGCAGATCCGCCTGGCCCGGACCGGCCGCGAAGCCGAGACCGAAGAGGGCGGCCGTGCCGGTCATCAAGAGAACGCGGGTCATCCCGCTGCGTTTGCGCTTGTTCGCGCGTGTGAAATCAAGTTTGGGCATCATGCACCTCCGTGGATGTCGTCAGGTTCCTTTGGCCGGAAGCTCATGCGCCGAGACGCACGTGTTTCCCGCCCCTTCAAAGGCAGTCCAACGCCACACAGCGGCGGACAAGTCGTGGTCCGCTTGCCGCATACCCCGCGCCCCCGACGGGCAATACGTTCTTTCCTGCAGCTGGGTTACTGGCTGCCGCCCCGCGCCCGGTGGGCGCGCCGCGTGATTAACGATTGATAACATTGTGACATCTGAACTGCTGTAGTGAACAAAGCCTACGGTGCGACATCCTGGCTTGGCCATCATACCAGGGTACTATCCGACCAAAGTCGTAGTGAGCGGCCGAGCGAAAATCGGTGCCCGCAGGACGCGGCGGCAGGCGCTTCGGGCGGGGGTCTGCGGGGGACGTGTCCGCGTCAAGGGCCATGCCCACCAGAGCACGAAAGGCATCACACTTTCGGGCGAGGGCGGCGTCTTCCACCCCCGGAGGCATGTCAACGCCCGGTATCATCTTTTAAAATGAAGAGGCTCAGGGGCGGGGTGCGCCTTCACCTTTGACATCGTGCTGCGTGGGCCACCGTCCCGAACGGGACGTTGGGCCCCCGCCCTTGAGCACCCTCACGCGATTTGCCCACCGGGGGGCCGGCTGCGTGCCCTTGTCGGCGCGGGTCCGTGGCATCGGAAACAGACGCGCCGGTCCGAGTGCCGAAAAAAAAGTGGTGCGCGGTCAAAGACCGGCACCACAAGTTTGGCGGATTGTTCCCTGAAGTCTCAGCCGGGAAAGTGGAAGGCGGGGCGTGCTGCCATGTTCGTCAACGCCACGCCCAGGCCGAGGCCCAAGGCTGCGCGAGGTACGGGCAGCTTGAGCGAGACATCCGCAACGGGGGCGCGTTCGACCGAGAAATCATGGCCCGAGATCTCGGCCGATGCGATGACGACGGCGACATTCGGGGTGCGCATGCGGAACGCGATCATCCGGTCGATCGCGGTCGACAGGTTCGGGAACATGTCGATATCGACGATCAGGAGGAAGGGCGCATCGGTATGAGCCGCCACGAATTGCTCGGCCACCGAAAGATCGTCCATCGTCACGCACAGACGGGAGCATTGCCCGAGCCAGTCGAAATGCTGCGACAAGGGCGAGTCTTCGTGGGCGACCACGAGGAAGGAACAGTTCTGCGCCTGTTGCGAGACCAATGTCCCCAGGCGTTCGCGGCTGGCGTCGATCTGGATGCCGCGCCGGTCGAGGCGGTCTATGGCCGTTTCGGCACGATAGGCGCAATCGGGTTTGGACGTCGGGCGCGTGGCAGCTACCGCCGGAACGGAGGTTGCCCAGCGGGTCGGTCTGTATCTTTCCTCAATGCCCATTTGTAATACTCCTAATGAGACTGAACGCCCCCACGCCAATCTGGTGTCCGGATGCGGCTTGGCCCGTTGGCCTCGGGATGAATCAAGGCCCTGCACATGCTCAACTGGGGATATTGCCTGCCACAGGTGGCTTCAGCCGCATCCGGTACCCATTCAGAATGGCTCCAGTCGGTGAGTCTTCCCATCGGTCTGCGGGTTGAGATCGGCCGTCTCATCACAAAGGACGATGCCCGCGACGCGCCGGAAAATACGGCAAAAAAGGGGCAACCGGGCTGCAGCGGCGTCCTGCGGGGGGTGCAAAGCGGCGGAGGTCAGGACCCCTGCGGCAATCAGGGTCGGATCGCGTCGAACAGGTCTTCGACGACCAGCGAGACGAGCTGTTGCCGGTTCGACAGGCCGGATTTGCGGAAGATCGCGCTGACCTGGCTCTTGGTGGTCGATTCGCTGGTGTTGCGATAGGCGGAGATCTCGGCGTTGCTGAAGCCCTTGACCACGAGGAGCGCGACGTTGCGCTCGGACTCGGTCAGGCCCCACTGGTCGAACAGTTCCTCGACATGGACCTGCAGTTGCCCCGCCGCGGCGTCGAGCTGGGCCTGGACGCGGTTCATGCGCTGCAGGTTGGGCAGCAGCAGCAGGACCGTCGCGACGACGCCGAACACCATGCCGAGGCTGGCCAGAACCTCGAACAGCTCGAAATAGGCCCAGGGAATGATCGGTGAGGTCCAGGCGAAAACATCGGCCAGGGTGCGGAAGACAAAGAAACTTGCAGCAACGATCTGGACCGCCAGAAGTGGCGCGATCGCGAGCGTGATCGGAAGCCCGCTGAAGGCATGGCTTGCGCCCGTCCGCCTCATGCGGTCGTCCTTTCAGTCGGCGGGCAGGGGGGGCGCCGCTGCCGGATCGAAGGCCGCATGGTCACCGATGCGCCCTCCCGACCATGTAGGTCTCGATGATCACGTCGCGCATGATCTCGCCCGAGGATGGGCTGAAGATGATTTCCCGCAGATGTTCTGCGCTCTCGGCGCGGATTCGGATGCGGTTGAGAAAGGTCCGATTGATCGAGATTATGCGATAGCCGCTTTGATCCAGCATCTGCACCACGTCGATATACCGGTTCTCGGGCAGTTCATCGACGGTGATGGTGACGTCGCCGGGACGCGGGCCCTGGGCCCAGGCGGGGTCGCCGGTCGCGGCGAGCGCCAGAGCGAGGGCAGGCGCCAGAAGCGCCATCCGACGGACGCGCTGCGGGGGAGGGCGCAGGGTTTTCGAGAAAGAACACATGGTTACTGTAAGATCCGGAATGGGGGGATGATCCGCCTGATACGCCGCGTCATACCGGGGGTGGAATAGTACTTTGGACCTAAAGCCAAACGGCAGATGATGAAATCTAGTGCTGCAGGGCGCCGCGCCCTGCGCCGCCCCTGTCCGAACCGCCCGAAATGCGACACTGGCATGCCCATCGAACACCTGAATTATCGCCGCCGTGCCCGGTCGCCTGCGTTCAAGCGCAGGCTACTGGTGGGCGCGCTGTTTGCGGGGCTGCTCGTGGCCGGAACGTCCATGGATGTGTTCGCCGCTGTCCTGCGATCATTCGAGGGCCTCTGAGGTTGCGGCCAGCCGGGCGGCGCCGACAGGCAGGCCGAAATCCGCGGATGTCGGACGCTTGCCGGCCCATCCCGCGCCGCGGGCCTCTGCCGGGGCCTCTGCCGGGCCGGGCTTGCTGGAACTGGCGAAGTCGAGCACCTGTTCGCACATCTCGTCGGAGACGAGGGCGATGAGCTGCACGCGGTTATCCAGCCCGGATTTGCGGAACAGCGCGCCGAGCTGGGCCTTCACGGTGCCGACCGCGCAGCCGCGAAGCTCGGCGATCTCGGCGTTGGAAAAACCCTTGACGACGAAGAGGGCGACGTCCGTTTCAGCCTCGGACAGCCCCCATTCGGCGGCGCAGGCGGCAACGATGCGTTCCTTGCTGGGCGCCCCGTCAACGCCGGTTCCGGCGCTTTTGGGGCGGCGGTCCGTCGGGGTCAGAAGGTTCACGGCAAAGGACAGGACGGCGAAGGTCAGAGCCGTGGCCACGACCATCACCAGGGCGGTGACCGGGACAGTCACCGGCATGGGCGCAAGCAGGTAGCGCAGGACAAGCGCGGTCTTCAAGGCCCCGACGATGGCGCTGGTCAGAAACAGAGAAACTCCGAATGATATGTACATCAATCTCCTCCATCCATGATCCAGACCATTGCCTGATCCGGTCATGTCTACTGCGAAACTTTCGTTGCCCCTAGTCATATCGGTAATAAGACTTCGGAACTATGAACGGAGTGTGGCTGTCATGCGGCTATTCTAGGGGGCTGGAAAGGAACGATATTCGTCCTGTGGTTGTGGGTTTCAGGTCGAATGGGCAAATAACGCTTGAGAATGAAATTGTGCTAATGACTAACAATTGCATTTGCCAACGGATGAAATCACTCGCCCCTCGTTCACAGCAATGGCCTGTCGGGGCGCAGCGCGTAGCGGCCGGACCCGGCAACGGCGAGCGCAAGGCAGCCCCCGGCGATGGCCCAGTTCTTGACGAAGATCGACATCTGCCACGGGTCGGAGGGCACGAGGTGGAAGATGCTGGTGACGGCGCAATAGCCCGCGAGCACGACAGCGACGGGCCGGGTGCGGAGGCCGAGGACCAGCAGGAGGGCCGCGATCGCGTTGAACGCGAGGGCCGGCCAGATGAGCGCCGTGGGAAGATTGCGCATCGCGAGCAGCGTCATCGCGCCGGTGGGTGCGAGCAGCTTCTGGGCCGCACCGGCCATGAACAGGGCGGCGATCAGAAGGCGGGCGGTCAGCAGGGCGAGATGGGGCAGGCGGGGGCTCATGGTCGTCTCCTGGCTGGTCCACGCGGAGCTGGCGTGGGTGCCCGTGTCACCCGGCACGCGCCGGATGAGGCCGGGCAAGGCGGGATGCCCCCGCCTTGCCCGCGCAGTCTTCAGCGCGGGAGCAACACGCCGTCAACCACGTGGATCACGCCGTTCGACTGGTTCACGTCGGCGATGGTGACCCGCCAGGCGTTGCCGCTTTCGTCGTAGATGTAGAGGGTTCCCGACCCGTACACCTGCGCCGACAGCGAGGCGCCCGACACGGTGTCGAAGTGGTAGAACCCGTCGGATGAGTTGCGCGCCTGCGACATCAACTCGGCTGCCGAGATGTTGCCGGCGACGACATGGCTGGTGAGGATCCTCGTCAGCGTGTCGCGGTTTTCTTCCATCAGAAGCGTCTCGACGGTGCCGGCCGGCAGCGCGTCGAAGGCCGCGTTGGTGGGGGCGAAGACGGTGAACGGACCTTCGCCCTGCAGCGTTTCCACGAGCCCCGCGGCCTGAACGGCGGCGACGAGCGTGGTGTGATCGGCCGAGTTCACCGCGTTCTCGATGATGTTGCGGTTGGCAAACATGGGTGCGCCGCCGACCATCGGGTTGTCGCCCGCGGCCATCTCGCTGTCCATGTCGCTCTCCATCGCGGCCTCGTCGGCGGCGGGGAGCAGCACGGCGTCGATGACGTGGATGACGCCGTTCGACTGGACCACATCGGCGATGGTGACGGTGGCGGTGCCGCCGGTCTCGTCGGTGAGGGTGATCATGCCGCCCTCGGAGCGGACCTCGAGCATGCAACCGCCCAGCGTCTCGACCATGTGCACGCCGCCGTCATCGGCGACCATGCCGGCAATGGCGTCCGACATCGCGTTGGCGCCGAGCACGTGGCAGGTCAGCACCTCGGTCAGCGTGTCGATGTTCTCGGGCATCAGGAGCGTCTCGACGGTGCCGGCGGGCAGCGCCGCGAAGGCGTCGTTGGTCGGCGCGAAGACGGTGAAGGGGCCTGCGGTCTGGAGCGTGTCGACCAGGCCCGCGGCCTGAACGGCGGCGACCAGCGTGGTGTGATCGGCGGAATTGACCGCGTTCTCGACGATATTGCGGTCGGCGAACATGGCCGCGCCGCCCACCATCGGGTTCTCGGTGGTCTGTGCCACGACCGGCGAGGCGACCAGAACGGTCGCGCCGAGCAGGGCAGCGTGAAGTGAAACTTTCATGACGTGGTCTCCCTATTGCGCCGGAACTGGCGCGTTGTGGGGAAGGCACGAGGGAGAGGGGGAAAGTGTTTCACATGGTGCGCGCATCTCGCCTTACGAAATGCGCGACACCAGGATCTTGTCGATCCGCCGACCGTCGAGGTCGACGACCTCGATGGTCCAGCCTTGCAAGGTGAGGGTCTGGCCGACGGCGGGCAAATGCCCTGCCTGATCGAGAATCAGGCCTGCGACGGTTTCGTAGTCGCGGTCATCCTCGAGCCCCAGGGAAAGCAGGGCGGCGAACTCGTCCACCGGCATCCAGCCGGCGACGAGGTAGGAGCCGTCGGCGCGGGTGACAACCTTGGGCTCCTCGGTAGGATCGTCGGGGAATTCGCCCGCGATGGCCTCCAGCACGTCCATCGGCGTGATGATCCCCTCGAAATGCCCGTATTCGTCGTAGACGAGCACCATGTGCGCGGGCGCCGTGCGCAGTCGGTCAACGACATCGAGGGCGCTTTGACCGTCCCGGACGACGGGCGCCCCGCGCAGCAACGCGCGCAGGTCGAACGCCGCATCGCCGAACGCGACGGACAGCAGGTCGAGCGTGGTCAGAACGCCGATGACATTGTCCATATCGCCGTCCCAGACCGGAAGGCGCGATCGTCCGACCGCGTCGAACTGCCGAAGCACCTTGGCCCGGTCGCTGGTGACCTCCAGCGTCCCGACATCAAGGCGCGGCGTCATCAGGCCGCGCGCGGTCCGGTCGGCGATGCGCATGACACCGGCGATCATCGCGCTTTCGGCGCGCTTCATGGCGCCCGAACTTTCCGCCTCGGCGATGATCAGGCGCACCTCCTCGTCGCTGACCCCGTGCGTCTTGCCGCCCGTTTGTCCGAGCAGTCCGAGCACCAGTTTCCCCGAGCGGTCCAGCACCCAGATCAGCGGGGCTGCGACGCGGGCGACGATGCGCATCATCGGGGCAACCCGGGTCGCCACCTGTTCCGGTGCACGCAGCGCGATCTGCTTGGGGACCAGTTCCCCCACGATCAACGAAAGATAGGTGATCGCCACCACCACCGACCCAACGCCAACAGTCTGCGCGACGGCCGGGGCCAATCCCAGGTCACCGAGCGTGCCAGCGAGGCGCGTGCCGAGCGTGGCGCCGGAGAAGGCGCCGGCCAGAATGCCGACCAACGTGATGCCGATCTGGACACTCGACAGGAAGCGGCCCGGATCCTCGGCGAGCCGGATCGCGGTTGCGGCGCCGCTGCTGCCCTTGTCGGACAGGAGCTTCAGCCGGGCAGGACGTGCCGATACGATGGCCAGTTCGGACATCGCCAGCAGGCCGTTGATGAGCGTCAGCAGAATGACGATCGCGATCTCGAGATACATGGTCTCCAACTCTTGCCGGGTGGTCCGGCTTCTGGTGTTCGGACTTGTCTACAGGTTAGCAGGCTTGCCTTGAAGGCCTGCACGGGCCGTCAGGTTCGGAACAGGCGCAGCGCGCTCACCAGCGCGTCCCAGAGGTCCATCATCCGGGCGAGGAAGTGTTCGCGCGCGACGAAGGGGCGGTGGCCGGAGCCCAGCATCTCGACCTCGAGCGTGTCGAGGAGGCGGCCGAGACGGCGGCGGTGGATGCCGAGACGGCTCTGCACCGGGTCGGCCAGCACGCCCGCGAAGGCGGCGACGACCGAGCCGATCATCACCAGGCCCGCCAGAGTGACGGCCAACAGCAGCGGCGAGGCGTCGGGGCGGAAGACGCCGTACCAGAGGCCGCCCAACTGCGCGCCCAAGGGAAAATCGGCGATGGCGGAGTTGCGAGCCACGGCGCCCGCCACGCCCGGGGCCATCGAGATCACGCCGGGCGTCAGCGCGTGGAACACCGTGAAACCCAGGACGAGGGCGCAGAGTGCGGTCGTCATCTCGGCCACGGCGGAGCGGGTTCCGGCGTATTCGCCGAGCGTGGATGCGACGCGCCGGGCGAGGGCGCGGGCTTCGGCGGCGCTGTCCTGCCTTCGGATCGTCTCGCGCAGTTGCGGCGCGGCGAGGATGGCGCGCTCAAGCGCGCCGGGGTCGCGGCCGGGGCCCTCCAGTGGCAGGTCGAGCAGGTCGGTGACGATCAGAGCCTCGAGCCGCCGCGCGACAGCGGTGCGCAGCAGGATGCGGCGGCCGTCGAGCCAGCGCGCCGTGCGGGTCCAGCCCGCGCGGCGGGACAGGAAGCCCCCGATCCGGGTCAGCACGAGCGCAGGCGAGAGGGCGGCGTTGAGGGGGGCGCGCAGAATGTCCCAGCCGAGCGCCGAGCGATGCAGGCGGAGCGTGCCCGGCCAAGTGAAGTGCCGCGCCACGAACCCGTCCACGCGCACACGGCGCGCGGCGATCCACGCGCTGAAGGCGGCGTCGCAATCCGCGGGTCGCGACGAAAGGGGGGGTGACGTAATCATGCGGCGATCCACCGGCTCCTTGCCGAGAGCGACGCGTCCCGAGGCGGCCGAGCCGCCTGACTTCGCGGGCGGGGTCGCAGCCCGCCGGCACCTTCACGATGTGCTGTCTGCGGGGTCGGTTGACAAGGCCCGGTGCGAGATTTCCCGTCAGCGCAACACACGGCGCCGGTTTAATTTTCGGCGCGCCTTGCGGGCACCCTCGAGAGTTAACAAATCCGCGCGAGGGCGGATCACCTGCCCCTGGGAGACCGCAATCTTGGACTACCTCTATATCGTCGCCGGGCTGATCGGTTTGTTCTTCGGCGGCGAGGCGCTGGTGCGCGGCAGCGTCGGGATCGCGCGGCGGCTGGCCATCGCGCCGCTGCTGATCGGGCTTACGGTGGTGGGCTTCGGCACCTCCACGCCCGAGCTTCTTGTCTCGGCCGACGCGGCGCTGAGGGGTGTGCCGGATATCGCCATCGGCAACATCATCGGGTCGAACATCGCCAACATCCTGCTGATCGTCGGGGTCTCGGCCCTGGTCTGGCCGATCACGGTGTCGGGCGGCACGCTGCGGCGGGACACGGGCGTGATGATGGCGGCGACGCTGGTGCTGCTGCCGCTGTTCGCGCTGGGGCAGATCGGGCGGCTGCCGGGGCTCGCGCTGGTCGCGGGGCTGGCGGGCTATCTCGTCTGGGCCTATCGCCAGCCGGGTGACGCCGCGCCCGAGGAAGCCGACGTGCCGGCGCCGGCCTCGATGCTGGTGTCGGGGCTGTGGGTGCTGGGCGGGCTGGTGGCGCTGATGCTGGGCGCGCGGTTCCTGGTCGACGGGGCGGTCGCCATCGCGCGCGATTTCGGGATCTCGGAGGCCTTCATCGGCCTGACCATCGTCGCGGTCGGCACCTCGCTGCCCGAACTTGCGACCTCGCTCATCGCGGCGCTGCGCCGACAGTCGGAAATCGCCATCGGCAACATCGTCGGCTCCAACATCTTCAACGTGCTGGGCATCCTGGGCGTTACCGCCGTGATCACGCCGATCCCGGTGGCGGAGCGGTTCCTGCGCTTCGACCTGCCGGTTCTGATCGGCGTCTCGGTGCTGCTGACCGGGTTGCTGCTGATGCGCCCGGTGATCGGGCGCTGGGTCGGACTGGCGATGCTGGCGGGCTACGGCGGCTATGTCTGGCTGGCGCAGGGCTGAGAGGGCCGGCGCAGGGAACAGCTTTACAAAACCGGAATTGTGGTTATGTTGGCGGAATGACCATGACCTCCCCCCATGCCCGCGCGCTGGCCGCTCTTGGCCATGATGCCCGTCTGTCGATCTTCCGCCTTCTGGTGAAGGCGGGGCAGGAGGGGTTGCGGGTCGGCGAGATCGGCGCGCATCTGGGGCTGGCGCCCTCGACGCTGGCCCATCATCTTTCCACGCTGGTCGATGCGGGGCTGGTCCTGCAGGAGAAGCAGGGGCGCGAGGTGATCAACCGCGTCGATTACCCGGCGATGCAGCGGATTCTGGGGTTCCTGACTTCGGAATGCTGTGCCGGGGTCAGCCTGTCGCCTGCGGAGGACGCCGCATGACGCGCGCCGCCGCTTTTTTATCGCCAAACATATCGACAAACCCGGAGATATCGACATGAGTGACGCGACACTGGCCGGACCGAACCTTTGGTCCACCCTCCGGTCCGTCTGGCGCGACCAGCGGGTCTGGCTCGCCTCGGCGCTGATCCTCGCGGCGCTGGCCGTCTTCGACCCGCTGCAGGCGCGCGACTCGGCGCTCTTCGCCGGCGGGGCGCTGCTGCACACCGCGCCCTACCTGATCCTGTCCATCGCCATCGCGGCCTGGGCCAATGCGACCGGGGCCGACAACCTGATCGCCAAGGCCTTCACTGGCGCGCCGCTTCTGATGATCGCGCTGGGAGCGCTGGCGGGCGGCATCTCGCCCTTCTGCTCCTGCGGGGTGATCCCGCTGATCGCGGCGCTGCTGGCGATGGGGGTGCCCCTGTCGGCGGTCATGGCGTTCTGGCTCGCCTCGCCGATCATGGACCCGTCGATGTTCGTGCTGACGGCAGGGGTGCTGGACCTGGAATTCGCCGTGGCCAAGACATTGGCTGCCGTGGGGCTGGGTGTCTTCGGCGGCACGGTCGTACATCTGCTGGCGCGGGGCGGGGCCCTGACCGACCCGCTGCGCGACGGCATCGGCAACGGCGGCTGCGGCGGCTCGAAGATCCGCGCGCCGAAGCCGGTGGTCTGGCGGTTCTGGGAAGACACCGAGCGCCGCGCGAAGTTCGGCAAGACGGCGTGGACAACGACGCTCTTCCTCGCCAAATGGCTGACGCTGGCCTTCATCCTCGAAAGCCTGATGCTGGTCTGGATCCCTGCGGAAACCGTGACCGGAGCCCTGGGTGGCGAGGGGCTGCTGCCGATCGCGATCGCGACGCTGGTGGGGGTGCCCGCCTACCTCAACGGTTACGCCGCGCTGCCGCTGGTCGGCGGGCTGATCGGGCAGGGCATGTCGCCCGGCGCCGGCATGGCCTTCTTGGTGGCCGGTGGCGTCACCTCGATCCCCGCCGCGATGGCGGTCTGGGCGCTGGCACGGCCGCAGGTCTTCGCGCTTTACCTCACGCTGTCGCTCACCGGCGCCTTTGCCGCGGGGCTGCTGTTCCAGCTCTGGAGTGCATAGGTCCGGGCGCCGTCATGTCGCGACTGCGCCCCCATGGGTCGCGACGGGACATGAGGACTGACCCGTCTCTGCGACGCTGGAACCATCCCTGTCCGCGCAGAGCATAGGTCTGCGCGGCCGCCGGGATGCCCAGCACCAGTGCAAAGGTCCGCGCCGATGACCGCCCCCGTCCTGCGCTTCACGCCCGATGAGTTCGCCAGCCGTCTCGCCAAGACCCGCGTGGCGATGGAGGCGAAAGGCTGCGACCTGCTGATCGTCACCGACCCGTCGAACATGAACTGGCTCACGGGCTATGACGGCTGGTCCTTCTACGTGCATCAATGCGTGATCGTGCCGCCGCATGGCCAGCCGATCTGGTTCGGGCGCGATCAGGACGCCAACGGCGCGCGGCTGACCTCGTGCCTGACCGAGAACAACATCCTGAGCTACCCCGACCATTACGTGCAGAGCACCGACCGGCACCCGATGGACTACCTGTCCGGTATCCTTCGCGACCGCGGCTGGGGCGGCCTGCGGATCGGCGTCGAGATGGACAACTACTATTTCTCGGCCGCGGCCTACGTGAGCCTGATCCGCAACCTGCCGAACGCGACGCTGGTCGACGCGACGGCGCTGGTGAACTGGCAGCGTGCGGTGAAGTCCGAGGCCGAGATCGACTACATGCGCAAGGCGGCCTTCATCGTGGAGCGGATGCACGCGCGCATCTTCGACGTGGTCGAGGTGGGGATGCGCAAGGCCGACCTGGTGGCGGAAATCTACGATGCCGGGATCCGCGGCGGCAACGGGCCGGCGGGCGATTACCCGGCCATCGTGCCGCTGCTGCCCTCGGGGCGCGATGCAAGCGCGCCGCACCTGACCTGGGACGACCGGCCGATGCGCGCGGGCGAGGGGACGTTCTTCGAGATCGCTGGCTGCTACAACCGCTACCACTGCCCGCTGTCCCGGACGATCTACCTTGGTAAGCCGACGCAGGCGTTTCTCGACGCCGAGGCCGCGACGCTGGAGGGGATGGAGGCGGGGCTGGCCGCCGCCAAGCCCGGCAACACCTGCGAGGATATCGCGCTGGCTTTTTTCGGCGTGCTGGCGCGGCACGGCATCATCAAGGACAATCGCACCGGCTACGGCATCGGCGTCAGCTACCCGCCCGACTGGGGCGAGCGGACGATGAGCCTGCGTGCCGGCGACCGGACGGTGCTTGAGCCGGGGATGACGTTTCACTTCATGACCGGGCTCTGGCTCGAGGACATGGGGCTGGAGATCACCGAATCGATCCTGATCACGGAAACCGGCGTGGAATGTCTGGCCAAGGTGCCGCGCAAGCTGCTGATCAAGGACTGAACGGTGGCAGACCTTGCCCCTTCGCCGATCCGCGCCACGGTCGATTTCGACGCCATGGGTGCGCAGCACGGGCACCTGGTTCTGCCGCACAGCCGGGACGAGTCCGCCTGGGGTTCGGTGATGATCCCCGTCGCGGTGATCCGGGGCGGGGAAGGGCCGACGGCGCTGCTGACCGGGGGCAATCACGGCGATGAATTCGAGGGGCCGATCGCGCTTTACGATCTCGCGCTGACGCTGCGGCTGGAGGAGGTGACGGGGCGGGTCATCATCCTGCCCGCGCTGAACCAGCCGGCTTTCGCCGCCGCGCGGCGCACCTCGCCCATCGACGGCGGAAACCTCAATCGCAGCTTTCCGGGGCGGCCCGACGGCAGCGTGACGCAGAAGATCGCGGATTACGTGCAGCGGGTGCTGCTGCCGATGTCGGACGTGGTGCTGGATTTCCATTCCGGGGGCAAGACACTGGATTTCCTGCCATTCTGCGCGGCGCATGTGCTGGACGACAGTCCCGATGCCAAGGCGCAGGAGGCGCGCGCGCTGGCGCTGGTCGCGGCCTTCGGCGCGCCCTATTCGGTGCGGATGCGCGAGATCGACGCGGTGGGCATGTTCGACACCGCCGCCGAGGCGATGGGCAAGGTCTTCGTCACGACCGAGTTGGGCGGCGGCGGCACGGCGTCAGCGCGCACGGTCGAGATCGCGCGGCGTGGTTGCCGCGACATGCTGATCGCGGCTGGCGTCGTGGCGGGGCAGCCCGAGCCCCGGCCGACCCGCTGGCTCGACATGCCCGATGCGCGCTGCTTTCACGTCGCGGAGGAGGGTGGGCTGATCCGCTTCCTCGTCGACCTCGGCGACAGGGTGGCGGAGGGGCAGGTGCTGGCGCTGATCTACCCCTTGGGGCGCACCGGTCAGACCCCGAAAGAGGTGGCTTCTGCCCGGGCCGGACTTGTCATTTCGCGACATCATCCCGGGCTTCTTCAACCGGGCGATTGCGTGGCCGTGGTGGCCGAAGAAACCGGATCCGATGCTGCCTTGAGCGTCACGGACGTCTAAATTCCTTGGATTTTCGCTTGTTTTTAAGGCATGCTGCCGGCCGTGCGCCGAGGCCGTCCCTAGATTGGTTGCGTCTCGCCACCAGTCTTGCTTTAAAGGCACATAGTCCGGGAACGACATCGGACGCAGAACAGGGGGTGAGGATTTGTCCTCAGACACGCAAGACGCGTTCGTCGCTTTCGACCGCGTTCAGAAGAGTTATGACGGCGAAACGCTCGTCGTGAAGGACCTGAACCTCCGGATCGGCAGGGGCGAATTTCTGACGATGCTCGGGCCGTCGGGGTCGGGCAAGACGACCTGCCTGATGATGCTTGCGGGCTTCGAGACCGCCACCCACGGCGAGATCACGCTGGGCGGCAACCCGATCAACAACATCCCGCCGCACAAGCGCGGCATCGGCATGGTGTTCCAGAATTACGCGCTGTTCCCGCACATGACGGTGGCCGAGAACCTGTCGTTCCCGCTGGAAGTGCGCGGCATGGGCAAGTCCGAGCGCGAGGGCAAGGTGACGCGCGCGCTCGACATGGTGCAGATGGGCGATTTCGGCGGCCGGCGTCCGGCGCAGCTGTCGGGCGGCCAGCAGCAGCGCATCGCGCTGGCCCGCGCGCTGGTGTTCGAGCCCGAGTTGGTCTTGATGGACGAACCGCTCGGCGCGCTCGACAAGCAGCTGCGCGAAACGATGCAGTTCGAGATCACCAACCTCGCCCACCGGCTGGGCATCACCGTGGTCTACGTGACCCACGACCAGACCGAGGCGCTGACCATGTCGGACCGCGTGGCGGTGTTCGACGACGGCCGCATCCAGCAGCTCGACGCGCCCGATGTGCTCTATGAACAGCCGCAGAACAGCTTCGTCGCGCAGTTCATCGGCGAGAACAACACGCTGGAGGGCACGGTGGCCGAGATCACCGATGACATGTGCGTGGTGCGGCTCGACGATGGCGAGCTGATCGACGCGGTGCCGGTGAACGTGTCGGGCGTCGGCGAGCGCACCAAGGTGTCGATCCGCCCCGAGCGGGTCGAGATGAACAAGGACCGCCTGGCGCCCGACGCCCACACGCTGAAGGCCGAAGTGGCCGAGTTCATCTACATGGGCGACATCTACCGCACCCGGCTGCGCGTCGGCGGCCACGACAATTTCGTGGTCAAGACCCGCAACGCCCCGGACCAACGCCGGCTCAAACCCGGCGAACAGATCGAGATCGGCTGGCGCCCGCAGGATTGCCGCGCGCTCGACGCCTGAATTTCCGGCCTCTTGGCCGTGCCCCGCAACCGCGCGGGCATGGCGGCCCAATAACAATCAAGAAACGAGATCGAGGGCACCCACGTGCCAAAACAAGGAGAAAGACACCGATGAAACTCAAGAGCCTATTGCTTATGAGCACTGGCGCGGCCCTTGCGGCCACCGCCGTCGCGGCACAGGACATGGCCGACAGCATGACCATCGTCAGCTGGGGCGGGGCCTACCAGTCCAGCCAGATCAACGCCTATTCCGACCCCTACCAGGAGATGAACCCGGACGTGGAAATCGTCTGGGACGAAAGCAGCCCCGAGGCCGTCGCCCGCATGCGCGCGATGGAAGAGGCCGGCAACGTGACCTGGGACCTGGTCGACGTGGTGGCGGCGGATGCCATCCGCCTCTGCGACGAGGGCCTGGCGATGGAGGTCGACCACGACGAGATGCTGGCCCCCGCAGATGACGGCACGCCCGCCAGCGAGGATTTCGGCGAGCTGATCGTCTCGGACTGCTTCATCCCGCAAATCGTCTACTCGACCACCAACGGCTACCGCACCGACGTGGCCGAATGGGAAGGCCGCACGCCCGAGGATGTCTGCGCGCTGTTCGATCTCGAGAACTTCCCCGGCACGCGCACGCTGGAACGCCGCCCGATCAACAACCTCGAATGGGCGCTTCTGTGTGACGGCGTCGCGATGGAAGACATCTACGACACGCTCGAGACCGAGGAAGGCATCGACCGCGCCTTCGCGATGCTCGACACGATCAAGGAAGACACCATCTGGTGGACCTCGGCCGCCGAGGCGATCCAGTTCCTCGCCGATGGCGAGGCCGTGATGGGCTCCACCTACAACGGCCGCCTGTTCTCGGCGATCGTGGAGCAGGACCAGCCGATCGAGATGCTGTGGGATGCGCAGGTGTTCGACATCGACGGCTGGGTCGTCCCCGCCGACCTGCCCGACGACCGCCTGGCGCGTGTCGAGGACTTCCTGGTCTTCGCCACCGACACGCAGCGTCTTGCCGATCAGGCCGCCTACATCTCCTATGGTCCGGCCCGCGCGTCTTCGGCGCCGATGGTTGGTACGCATGCCGAGCTGGGCGTGGAGATGGCGCCGCACATGCCGACGAACCCGGCCAACTCCGAGCGGGTGATCGTGTTCAACTACCTCTGGTGGGCCGATTACCGCGACGACCTGGACGCACGGTTCCAGGCGTGGCTGGCGCAGTAAGCCCGCCGAGCTGACACTGGCCGGGGCGGTGACGCCGCCCCGGTCCCCCTTTCCCGATCTGCCCGAGGACATCCGCGCATGAGCGACGCCACCGCAGGCAACCTGAGCCAGGCCGCCGCCGAGTCCCGTCGGACCGACGCCGAACAGACCGGACCGATGCTGGCCGCCGACGGCAGGCCGCTGAAGCAGAGCTTGAACCGCGCGCTGCGGGCACAGAAGCTGCGCGCGCTGGCGCTGATCGCGCCGCTGCTGCTGTTCCTGCTGGTCACCTTCGTCGCGCCCATCGTCGACATGCTGTTCCGTTCCGTCGAGAACCAGATCGTGTCCGAGACCCTGCCGCGCACTGTGATGGCGCTGGAGGACTGGGACGAGACCGACCTGCCGTCCGAGGATACCTACGCAGCCCTTGCCTATGATTTCCGCGAGGCCGCGGAGCGGCGCCGTCACACGCGCCTCGGCTCGCGCCTCAATTACGAACAGACCGGCCTCAGCTCGATCTTCCGCCGCTCCGGCCGCGGGATCGACGATGTGGGCGAGGTCTATGCCGACCAGTTCATCGCGCTGAACGCCGCATGGGAAGAACCCGCGACCTGGGTCGCGCTGATGGGCGACCCCGACTGGATCGCCGCGCAGGCAGAATGGGCCGCGACCGAGGACACCGAGGCTCGCGAGCCGAGCTTTCGCCTTGCGACGGGGATCGAGAACGTCCTGCCCGAGACCGCGGACGCCTACCGGTCCTTTGCCCGCGCGATCCAGGCCGAGGCGCGCAACCCCGACAGCCCGGTCGAGGAGGAACCCTGGAACACGGTCTACCTCGCGCTTTACCGCGACCTCGCGGCGGCGCCGGCCAGCGCGATCACCGGCTATTCCGGCCCTGAAGAGGCGCTGCTGCGCGAGGCCGCCGATGCCGTTTCGGGCTTCGAGACCGTGAACCTGCGCGAGACCTTCGCCGAGATCGAGGAGGGTTGGGTCGAGATGCCGGTCTGGGGCACCATCGAGACCTTTTCGGACCCCTATACCGCCGGCTATTTCCTCGCCTCGGTCGATCTGCGCCTGACGCCGCAGGGGATAGAGCCGGTGGACGAGAACCAGCGCATCTACCTGCTGCTGTTCCAGCGCACGATCGTCCTGTCGCTCAGCATCATGGGGCTGTGCGTGATCCTCGGCTACCCGATCGCCTTCCTGCTGTCGAACCTGCCGATGCGCACCTCGAACCTGCTGTTGATCCTGGTGCTGCTGCCGTTCTGGACCTCGCTCCTGGTGCGCACCAGCGCGTGGAAGGTGCTGTTGCAGCAGCAGGGCGTGATCAACGACGTGCTGGTCTGGATGGGTATCGTGTCGGACGGCGCGCGACTGGCGCTGATCAACAACCAGCTCGGCACGGTGATCGCGATGACGCATATCCTGCTGCCCTTCATGATCCTGCCGCTCTATTCGGTGATGAAGACCATCCCGCCCAGTTACGTGCGCGCGGCGAAATCGCTGGGTGCCACGAACTGGACGGCGTTCTGGCGGGTCTATTTCCCGCAATCGGTGCCGGGCATCGGGGCGGGCTGCATCCTCGTCTTCATTCTGTCGATCGGCTATTACATCACGCCCGAACTGGTGGGCGGCCGCACCGGCATCTTCATCTCGAACCGGATCGCCTTCCACATCTCCGACAGCCTGAACTGGGGTCTGGCGGCGGCACTCGGCACCATCCTGCTGGTGCTCGTGCTGGTGCTCTACTGGCTCTACGACCGGATCGTCGGCATCGACAACGTGAAGCTGGGGTAACGACACATGGACTACAAGCTTCCCCCCTATGCCACGACCGGGCAGCGGATCTGGTTCTACGGGTTCCGCGTCATCTGCGGGCTGATCTTCTTCTTCCTGATGGCGCCGATCCTCGTGATCATCCCGCTCAGCTTCAATGCCGAGAACTTCTTCACCTTCACGCCCGGCATGCTGGCCTTCGACCCCGATGCCTACAGCCTCCGCCATTACCAGGATTTCTTCACCAATCCGGGCTGGCAGCAGGCGCTGCGCAACTCGCTGATGATCGCCCCCGTGGCGACGCTGATCTCGGTCAGCCTGGGCACTCTGGCGGCCATTGGCCTGTCGCAGTCCCACGTGCCGTTCAAGGGCACGATCATGGCGGTCCTGATCTCGCCGATGATCGTGCCGCTGATCATCTCGGCAGCGGGGATGTATTTCTTCTACTCCCGCGTGGGGTTGCAAGGCACCTACTGGGGCGTGGTGCTGGCGCATGCGGCGCTGGGCATTCCCTTTGTGATCATCACGGTGACGGCGACGCTGGTGGGCTTTGACCGGTCGCTGACGCGGGCGGCGGCGAGCCTGGGGGCGAACCCGGTGACGACCTTCTTCAAGGTGCAGATGCCGCTGATCCTGCCCGGCGTGATCTCGGGCGGGCTGTTCGCCTTCATCACCAGTTTCGACGAGGTCGTGGTGGTGATCTTCGTCGGCTCCGCCGGCCAGCAGACGCTGCCCTGGCAGATGTTCATCGGCTTGCGCGAACAGATCAGCCCGACGATCCTGGCGGTGGCGACGATCCTGGTCGCGGTGTCGATCTGCCTGCTGACGGCGGTGGAATTGCTGCGCCGCCGGTCCGAACGGCTGCGCGGCATGTCGCCGGGCTAACGTCCGGCGGCCCGCATTCTGGCGGCGACCGCTGTCAGGCGCGGGTCTTGCGCCAGGTCCACGCCCGCGACGGGCAGCTTGCGGCGCCAGTTGGGGTAGGTGTCGATCGTGCCGGGCAGGTTGGCCTGATCGGTCACGTCGAGAACATCCTCCGCCTGCACCACCACCAGCTCCGAGCCGGTCTGCGCCAGAAACCCGTGCATCGCCGCCGCGTCCGTGCCGCCCATGGTCCCGGCGAAGGTTTGCGCGTCGGCGCTGCGCGCCGTGACGCCTTTGGCCAGCGTGTCGTCGCCGATGCTGCCGATGGCGTGGCGCGCGCGGATGTCGGCGCCCCCGGCCCAACCGCCGAAGGTCGGCAGGTCATGGGTGCCGAAGGCGGCGAGCGTCGGGGCCGGGTAGGCGTCGGGCTTGGTCTCGTGCTCGAATTGCAGCAGGCGGCAGCCGAGGATGCCGCTGTCCGCCAGCGCCTCCTGCAAGCCGTCGGGGATATTTCCGAGATCTTCGCCGATCACAGTCGCACCGGCGCGCGCGGCCTCGATCCTGATCACGGCCAGCATCGCCGCGCGCGGCATCGCGACATAGGCGCCGGGCAGGCCGGGCGCATCCGGCACCCAGAAGGCGCGGTCAAAGCCGAGGATGTGGTCGATACGCAGCAGCTTGGCGTAGCGCAGCTGCTGGCGCAACGTGTCGGCGAGGAGCGCGAAATGGCCGCGCTGCAGCGCGTGCGGGTTCAGCGGCGCGAGGCTCCAGCGCTGGCCATGCGGCGCGAAGGGATCTGGCGGTGCGCCGAGCGAGACGCCCTGCGCGAACCAGGGTCGGTCGGCCCAGGTCTCGGCCCCCGCCGGGTGCGTGCCGACGGCGAGGTCGAGGTAAAGGCCATAGCGCATCCCCGCGCCGGTGAGCGCCCGTTGCGCGTCGGTGAGCTGACGATGCGCCTGCCATTGCAGCCACTGGTGGTAGCGGATTTCGGGCGCGAGGTCGTCGAGCGGCGCGGTGGCGGGGTCTTGAAGCCGGGTGGGCCAGTTCGTCCAGAGCGCGCCGTGGCGGTCGGACAGCGCCTGATGCGCGCCGAAGCGGGTGAGGCTCTCGCCCTCGGCGGCGCAAAAGGCGTCGAAATCGGGGTCGCCGGCGAATTGCGCGTAGGCGGCATGCAGGGCGGCGCGCTTGGCGGGGATCTCGGTGGCGTAGTCGACCAGCGGGCCGGAGGCCACGCCTTCGCCTGTGGCGATGTGGAGCGGGTTCAGGCGCCGGCGGTGGGAGGGCGAATAGGGGCTCGACCACGTCGGTTCGGTCGGGAAACCTGCGTGGATCGGGTTGATGCCGAGGAAAGCCGCGCCGGTGCTTGCCAGCGCCACGCCGGTGCGCTTCAGGTCGGCATAGTCGCCGTAGCCTTTGCGCGCGGGTTCCCGCAGACCCCAGAGCGGCGCGGTGAGGCCCCAGCCGCGCGGCGGCAGGGGCAGGTGCGGGGGCGCAGTGAGGAGCGTCGTCTCGTGTGGCCCGGTGCCGAGGACGTGAAGGCCGAGGGGCAGGGGCGGCAGGTCACGGCCACGGCCCTCGATCTCCTCCCCCTCCTCGGTGCGGATCACCCAGGGGCCGGGATCGGCGGGCAGGCGGGTGGGGGCGCCGGGTCGCGTGATGATGTGGTGCGGCAGGGGCCGCGTGGCTTCGGCAGCGCGGCGATCGGCCAATCGCGCGGCGGCGTCGGCCTCGGAAGAAACCGCCTCCCCCATCGCGGCCATGAGCGCGAGCGCGGTGTCGCGGCCGGTCTCGCGGATGCCGGCCATCTGGTCGGTGTAGCGCGGCAAGATCCCGAGCGCCGCGGCAAGCTCCGCGATCGCGCCCCTCATGCCGAGGGTTCCAGCACCAGCGCCAGCACCGCCTCGGCCGGGCAGTCGAGGGTGCCCGTCTCCTCGCGCTCGACATCCGCAGGCTCGGCCGTGGTGTCGATGCGGCAGACCCAGCGCTGGCCCTCGGGCGCGTCGGGCAGGACCACCCGCGCCGCCTTGCCGGCGTTGAAGATCAGCAGGATCGCCGATTGCTGCGCGGCGTAGCGCGGCGTGCCGGCGGCCGTCCGCTTTTCGACGCAGAGCAGGCGGCGGCTGTCGTCGGTCCAGTCGGCATCCGTCATCTCATGCCCGTCCGCGCGCCACCAGAACAGGTCCGGCAGGCCGTCGACGGCGCGTTCGCGCGCGTGCAGGAACCGCTTTTGCCGCAGGATCGGGTGCGTGCGGCGGAAGGCGACCATGGCTTGGGTGAAGGCGAGCAGATCCTCCTCGGCGCTGTCCCAGCCGATCCAGCCGATCTCGTTGTCCTGGGCATAGGCGTTGTTGTTGCCGGATTGCGAATTGCCGATCTCGTCGCCCGCGAGGATCATCGGCGTGCCTTGCGACAGCAGCAGCGTGGCCAGCATGTTGCGCTTGCGCCGGGCGCGGGCGGCGCGGATCGCGGCATCCGCCGTCGGCCCCTCGACGCCCATGTTGTCGGACCAGTTGGCGTTGTGCCCGTCGCGGTTGCCCTCGCCGTTGGCCTCGTTGTGCCGCTCGGCGTAGCTGACGACATCGGTGAGGGTGTAGCCGTCATGCGCCGTCAGCAGGTTTACCGAACTGGTCGCGGGACGGCCGGAATGGTCGAACTGCCGCGCCGATCCGGTGAGGCGGTCGGCCAGGCGCGGCACCTGTCCGTCGTCGCCGCGCCAGAACTGGCGCACGGTATCCCTGTAGCGGTCGTTCCATTCCAGGAACGGCGGCGGGAATGCGCCAAGCTGGTAGCCGCCCGGCCCGATGTCCCAGGGCTCCGCGATCAGCTTCACGCGGGTCAGGACCGGGTCCTGCCGTATCGCGTCGAAAAAGGCCGCGCCCTGGTCGAAGCCGGTGGGCGTGCGTCCTAGCGTGGCGCAGAGGTCGAAGCGGAAGCCGTCGACATGCATCTCCTCCACCCAGTAGCGCAGGCTGTCCATGATCATCCTGAGCACCATCGGGTGATCGACGTTCACGGTGTTCCCGGTGCCGGTGTCGTTGATGTAGTGGCGCTTGTCGCCGTCCAGCCGGTAGTAACTGCGGTTGTCGAGGCCGCGAAAGGCCAGCGTCGGGCCGCGGTGATCGCCCTCGCAGGTGTGGTTGTAGACGACGTCGAGGATCACCTCGATGCCGGCGCCATGCAGGCGGGCGACCATCTGCTGGAACTCGGCGATGTCGCCCGCCTGAAGGTAGCGCGGGTCGGGGGCGAAGAATCCGAGGCTCTGGTAGCCCCAGTAGTTCGTCAGGCCCTTGTCGTGCAGGAATCTGTCGTCGACGAAGGCGTGGATCGGCAACAGTTCCACCGCCGTGACGCCAAGCCCGGTCAGGTGGTCGAGCATCGGGTCCGAGGCGAGGCCGAGGAAGGTGCCCTTGGGCGACGCAGTGGGATGCAGGCGGGTCAGGCCCTTCACATGCGCCTCGTAGATCACCGTCTCGTCGATAGGTGTCTCGGGCGGGCGGTCGTGGCCCCAGCTGAAGGCGGGGTCGACCACCACGGAGCGCGGCATCCAGGGCGCGCTGTCGAGGGTCGAGAAACTGTCGGGCCCCTTCGCCGGGTCGTAGCCGTAGAGCGCGTCGTTCCAGACCGGGTGGCCGGTCAGGCGGCGGGCATAGGGGTCGACCAGCAGCTTGTTCGGGTTGAAGCGGTGCCCCTCCTGCGGGGCATAGGGGCCGTGGGCGCGGTAGCCGTAGAGCTGGCCGGGGCGCAGCCCGGAGATATGTCCGTGCCAGACATCGCCGTCGCGCTCGGGCAGGTCGAGGCGCTGCACCTCGGTCTTGCCGTCCTCCGAAAACAGGCACAGCACCATCCGCGTGGCATGGGCGGAGAACACGGCGAAATTCACGCCCTCGCCATCGAAGCACGCGCCGAGCGGCGCGGCGCGGCCGGCGGAAATAGCATGTGTCATGGTCATCAGCGTCCGGTCAGGCCGTCGTAGAGCGCCTTGTAGTCGGCCGCGGACTGATCCCAGCCGACCGGGTGGCGCATGGCGTTTCGCTGCATCCTGAGCCACAGATCGGGGTGGGAGTAAAGACCGCAGAGCCGGTCGAACGCGCGCGACAGCGCCTCGGCGGTCGTGGGATGGAACTGGAGGCCGGTGGCCACGCCGGCGCGCAGGCCCGCGGGCGAGGCGTCGATGACGGTGTCGACCAGCCCGCCGGTATAGGCGACCAGCGGCAGGGTGCCGTAACGCAACCCGTAGAGCTGCGTGAGGCCGCAGGGCTCGAACCGGGAGGGGACGAGGATGGCGTCGCCGCCTTCGATCAGCAGCCGCGCCAGCGCCTCGTCATAGCCGAGCGTGACGGCCACGTTGGCATGCGCCGTGGCGCGGCGGAACGCCTGTTCAAGCTCCGGCTCGCCCGAGCCCAGAAGCGCCAGTTGTCCACCCTGGTCGAGCAGGCGGGGCAGGGCGTCGAGCAGCAGGTCGAGCCCCTTTTGATAGGTCAGCCGCGAGACCACGACGCAAAGCGGGCCGTCAGCCTCGGGCAGGTCCAGCGTCTGCCGCAGCCGGGCCTTGTAGCGGCGCTTGCCGGTGGGGGTCCGGTACGGCGGCGCCCAGACCCCGAGATCGACGCCGTTCAGGATGCCCGAGAGCACGCCTTGCCGCGCGCGCAGCACGCCGTCGAGACCCATGCCGAAGGCGGGGGTCAAGAGCTCGTCGGCATAGGTCGGGCTGACGGTGGTGATGCGGTCGGCGCTGACCAGCCCGGCCTTCAGGGTGCTGATATTGCCCCAGAACTCGAAGCCTTCCTGCGTCATGTCCGCGGCCGACAGGCGCAGCGAGGGCAGTTTGGCGACCGGCGCGAGGCCCTGGAAGGCGATGTTGTGGATCGTCATGATCGTGCCGACGCGGGCGTCGGGGTGATGCGCGCGCAGGTAGTAGGGCGCGAGCGCCGCCTGCCAGTCGTGACAGTGCAGGATCTCGGGGTGCCAGCCCGCCAGCCCGCCCCCCGCGATCTGCGCCGCGATCCAGCCGAGGGCTGCGAAGCGTTCCGGGTTGTCGGGCCAGTCCTGCCCGTCGGGGCGGTTGTAGGGCGCACCGTCGCGCGCGTAGAGATGCGGCGCGTCGAGCACCAGCAGGTCGAGCCCCGCCACCTTGGCCGCGACCACGCGCGCGGGGCCGCCGAAAAGATCGGGATCCTCCAGCACGGTGTTGGGTTTCTTCAGCGCCGCCATGACCTTGGGGTAGCCGGGCAGGAGCGTGCGCATCTCCACCCCCAGCGGCGCCAGCGCGCCGGGAAGCGCGCCGGCCACGTCCGCCAGCCCGCCGGTCTTGACCAGCGGCGCGCATTCCGAGGTGACGGAAAGAACCCGGATCATTGCGCCGCGTGCCGCCTTTCGATCATCTCCTGCGTGATGAGCGTCACGCCGGTGGGGGTGACGTGGAACCACTTGGCGTCCTCCTCCGGGTCCTCGCCCACCACCAGCCCGCGCGGGATCACCACGCCACGGTCGATCACCACGTTGCGCAGGCGGGCATGGCGTTCGACCACCACGTCGGGCAGCACCACCGCGCGCACCAGTTGCGAATAGGAATTGGTGTGGACGCGGGTGAAGAGCAGCGACTCGCGCACTTCGGTGCCCGAGATGATGCAGCCGCCCGAGACCATCGAGGAGATCGCGCTGCCGCGCCGGTCGTCCTCGTCATGGATGAATTTCGCGGGCGGCACGCTTTCGGAATAGGTCCAGATCGGCCAGTTGGTGTCCCAGAGGTCGAGCTCGGGCACGAAGCTGGTGAGGTCGATGTTGGCCTTCCAGTAGGCGTCGACCGTGCCGACATCGCGCCAGTAGGCAGGCGCGCCGGGGGTGTGGCGCACGCAGGACGCCTCGAACCGGTGCGCCATCGCGGTGCCGTTCGCGACGATCTGCGGGATCAGGTCGCCGCCGAAATCGTGCTTGGAGTCCGGGTTCTCGGCGTCGCGGGTCAGCAGGTCGCGCAGGAACGGCCAGGAAAAGACGTAGATCCCCATCGAGGCCAGCGTGATGTTCGGGTCGTCCGGCGTGCCGGGCGGGTCCTTGGGTTTCTCGAGAAAGCTGGTGATGCGGTCCTTGGTGTCGATGGCCAGAACGCCGAAGGCCGAGGCCTCGGACCGGGGCACGGTCAGGCAGCCCACGGTGACATCCGCGCCGGTATCGACGTGCTGCCGCAGCATGATCTCGTAATCCATCTTGTAGATGTGATCGCCCGCCAGGATGACGACGTAATCCACGTCATAGCTGTCGACGATGTCGATATTCTGAAACACCGCGTCGGCGGTGCCTTGGTACCAGTGCACCTCGTCCACCCGCTGCGAGGCAGGCAGGATGTCGAGGTATTCGTTGCGCTCGGCGCGAAAGAAGTTCCAGCCGCGCTGGCAGTGCCGGATCAGGCTATGGGCCTTGTATTGCGTGGCGATGGCCATCTTGCGGATGCCGGAGTTCAGCGCGTTGGACAGCGCGAAGTCGATGATCCGGCTCTTGCCGCCGAAATAGACCGCAGGCTTGGCGCGTTTGTCGGTGAGCTGCATGAGGCGGCTACCGCGCCCGCCTGCCA
>CAKZPN010000062.1 GCA_937139335.1 uncultured Roseicyclus sp.
GGTTGCAGCGTGTCGGGGTCGATCTCGGGCAGCTCGAGATAGCGCGGGCTGGGCAGATCCAGATCGTCGGTCTCCAGCGTCTTCATCCGGTTGGTGATGTAGCGCCCCATGGTTTTCTGGCGCAGGTCAAGATCCAGCGCGCCGATCTTGTGCCCCATGCGTGCCAGCGCCGTCGCAACGTGCATCGACACGGTGGATTTCCCCGCGCCGCCCTTTTCGTTTCCGACAACTATGATGTGTGCCATGTTTCTGCTCTTGCATGCTTTTGATCAGCTATGCGCATAGACGCTGCGGGTTGCAACGCCAGATGCGTGAACGGGCGCAATCCGTTGCGGAACGGTGCAGTGGCGACTCACCTTCACAAGATGCCGGTAGCGCCCCAGATCAATCCCAGCGCCATCGTCAATGCTGTCAGAATCGCGGAATAGGCCGCCAGCTTCCATGGAGAGAACGGACGTTCACCAAAGGTGCGACCATCGATCCCTGACACTACGACTTTCTTTGCAGTGCCACGGTAGCTGTAGTGCAAAATCCAGACCGGAAGCAGAATGCGCCGGTAGTGGATGCCGGTCGTGTCGGTTCTGTATCGATCGACCCGCGGGTTTGGTTTCTTGATGGTGCTCTTGATCAGATTGCGGATCAAAAGGTCCTTGTCGTCTTTGTTGGCCTCCAGCCCGTCGCGCACGCTCATGTGATGCCGTTCCGCGGCAAAGCCTGCCAGATATCCGGCCCGAGGCTCATGAAGCTGTTCCATTCACCCTGGTCGAAGACCGGGTCCTGCGACGGATCCGCGACCAGGTGACCCTGGTCCTCCATCGCCGTGACATCCAGGATCGCGTCGCCGATGGCCACGCCGCAGCGCGGCATCGACCCGTCCCCGGCATCGAAGACGCCATAGGGCAGGTTGTTCAGGGGGAAGTCGGTGTCGGGCGTATTGGCGCTTTCGACCCAGCTTGTCATCAGGGGCATTGCATTTCCTGTCCGGCGCCGGGAGCGCCTAGTCCTTGTCCTGTTTTTTGCGCTGCAGATACCGGATCACGACGCCGAGTACGACGAAGAGAACGATCCAGAACAGCAGATCTCCGGTGGCGCCGCTCATCGGCGCGGCCGGACGTGTCTGGGGGGTGCCGAAGTCCGGCCATTGCATGGAACGGTCGTCATTTGGCCCCCGGAGTGCCGTCGAATTTCTTCTCGATATCGCTCCAGCAGTCGATATAGTCGTCCTGCAGCGGCGCCTCGGTGGCGGCGAACCGCGTCAGGTGCTGCGGGAACCGCGTTTCGAACATGAAGGACATGGTGTTGTCCAGCTTGTCGGGGCCGAGGTTGGCATTCGATGCGCCTTCGAAAGCGTTCCTGTCGGGACCGTGCGGCAGCATCATGTTGTGCAGCGACATGCCGCCGGGGACGAAACCCTGCGGTTTGGCGTCGTACTGGCCATAGATGTTGCCCATCAGCTCGGACATGATGTTCTTGTGGTACCAGGGCGGCCGGAAGGTGTTTTCGGCCACCATCCAGCGCTCGCGGAACAGCACGAAGTCGATATTCGCGGTCCCCTCGACACCACTTGGCGCGGTCAGGACGGTGAAGATCGATGGATCGGGATGGTCGAACAGGATGGAGCCCACGGGGCAATAGGTTTCCAGGTCGTACTTGCAGGGCGCATAGTTGCCATGCCACGCGACCACGTCCAGCGGCGAGTGGCCGATCTCGGTCACGTGGAACTGGCCGCACCACTTGATGGTCACGGTCGAGGGCGCGTCGCGATCCTCGTAGGCCGCGACCGGCGTCTTGAAGTCGCGCCGGTTGGCCATGCAGTTGGCGCCGATGGGGCCGCGGCCGGGCAGGGCGAATTTCTGTCCGTAGTTCTCGCAGACGAAACCGCGAGCGGGGCCTTCCAGAACCTCGACACGGTAGAGCAGGCCGCGCGGGATGATCGCGATCTCTTTGGGCGCCAGGTCGATGATCCCGAGCTCGGTCGCGAAACGCAGCCGGCCCTCCTGCGGCACGATCAGCAATTCGCTGTCAGCCGAGTAGAAATAGGCGTCCACCATCGATTCGGTCACCAGATAGATATGGCTCGCCATGCCCACCTGGGTGTTGACGTCGCCTGCCGTGGTCATCGTGCGCATGCCGGTCAGCCAGGTCAGCGGTTCTTCGGTATGCGGTACCGGGTCCCAGCGGTACTGGCCGAGGCTGGTGACATCCTCCACCACGTTCGGCGCGCTCTTCCAGTACGGCAGGTCGATCTTCGTGTAGCGGGTGGAATGCTTGACCGAGGGCCGGATGCGGTAGGTCCAGGTCCGCTCCGGCGGGTGCGCGGTGAAGGCGGTGCCGGAGAGCTGCTCGCCATAGAGGCCGTAGTTGCACTTCTGCGGGCTGTTCATGCCCTGCGGCAGCGCGCCGGGCAGCGCCTCGGTCTCGAAATCATTGCCGAAGCCGGGCATGTAGCCCTCGTGCACACCGGGCAGGCTCGTCGCCTGAACCATCGGGCGGGGGGTGCTTTGATCTGTCATCACGGGCCTCCGGGTCGGATTGCCCTGACATGCCACAGAGTCGTTGCAAATACAACGTTAGAGGCGGTTCCCCCCGAACGCGAAACGCCGCGTCGGGGGTACGACGCGGCGCGTTCAGGCAGGCTGGGGCGGTCAGATCCCGAAGAACGGCTGCGCGATGCGGGGCAGGAGGCGGGTGAACTTCAGCCGTCCGTCGGTGGCGATCAGGCAGATGCAATCCTCGCCCGGCTCGGCTGTGGGCGTGTGGTCCACCTCCTCGTTGGCGACCTCGAGATCGCCGCGCGCATAGAGGCCGCCGTCGTCGCGGAACGCGCCTTTCAGCACGAGGGTCAGCTCCATCCCTCGGTGGCTGTGCTGCGGCATCGCCTGGCCGGCGGGAATGAAGATGAGCCGCGCCGTCGCCTCGCCTTCGGAACACAGCAGCGCCTGCCGGGCACCCATTCCGATGCTTTTCCACTTCACCGCACCCTCGTCGCCGCCAACGACCCGTTGCAGCGGCGTGGGGAAGATGCCGCGCGATGGCGCACGGTAGGGCTCCGGCGCCTTGCCCGCAATGCGCGCGAGCGTGCGGTCGAAACTGTCGTCAGCCAGTGCGGCCCCCTCCATCTCCTCCAGTACCGCGCCGCCCACGGCTTCGAACCCGGCCAGGCGGGCGCGGGCATCGTCGCTGAGCGATACATGCGTGGCCACGACCAGGTCGAACGGCTGCGGCAGGGCGCCTGCGGCGTAGCCCATCAGGAGGTCGTCGGGGACCGTATGGCGAATGTTGTTCATCCGTCGCCTTTCCTACATCATTGCGTGGCGCAACCGTTCCAGCGCCAACCTAATCCGCGACTTGATCGTGCCAAGGGGCAGGCCCGTCTCGGCGGCGATCTCGCTATGGGTGAGGTCGCCGAAATAGGCGCGTTCGATCAGCAGCCGCTGCTTCTCGGGAAGCGAGCGGATCGCTTCCGCCAGCTTTGTGGTCTCTTGTTGCATCGCGAGCGCGTCGGCCTGGTCCGGCGCGTCCACGGGGCCCCAGGGCAGGTCTTCGGGCTCGGGGCGCGCGTAGCGGCGCAGCAGGTCGATCTTGCGGTTGCGTGCGACGGTGAAGATCCAGGTCGAGACCGCGGCGCGCGACGGATCGTAGAGATGCGCCTTGTGCCAGAGCGTCGCCATCACGTCTTGCGTGCATTCCTCGGCCAGCGCCGCATCGGCCCCGGACTTCATCAGGAAGGCCTTCACCCGCGGCGCGAAATGGCGAAACACCTCGGCAAAGGCGGCTTGGTCGCGGGTGGTCGCGATGGCGGCGATGCGGGCAGCCCATTGACCTTCGCTGTCGGCCGGCCCGGTCACGACCCTACCCGTCCCCCGGTGCATGCGGAGGGCGAAGGGCACCGGAACGGCACCCCGCCTGGCGGGAAGGGTCTGGCTCGCGTGGTCATCGCAGATCAACATACTCCGTCGTACGCCGGTTGGCCTAGGCCGGATCAAAAACAAATCTTTGATCTGCGGCAGGTTGGCGCGCGTATCCCCCGGGACCAAGCAGATAAGAAACCCTCGGAGGGACCCCGTAGATGCCATTCGAACAGCCGGCTGCCGCGCCGAAACGCATTGCCGTGATCGGCGCAGGAATTTCCGGCATGGCGGCGGCCTACCATCTGGCCGACACCCATGTGGTGACGCTGTTCGAGGCGGAAGCGCGGCTGGGCGGGCATGCGCGGACGGTCATGGCGGGCCGGAACGGCGACCAGCCGGTGGATACCGGTTTCATCGTGTTCAACCACGTGAACTACCCGCACCTGACCCGGCTCTTCGAGGCGCTCGACGTGCCGGTGGCGAAATCCGACATGAGCTTCGCGGCCTCCCTCGGCGGCGGGCAGATCGAGTATGGTTTGCGGACCGTCGGTGCACTCTTCGCGCAGAAAACCAACCTCGCCCGCCCCGGCTTCCTGCGGATGGTGCGCGACCTCGCGCGCTTCAACGCGCTGGCCGAGAGCGTGGCGACGGACGCGACCGTCACGCTCGGCGCGCTGATGGACGAAATGCGGATGGGCCGCTGGTTCCGCGACTATTACCTGACCCCGATTTCCGGCGCGATCTGGTCGACCCCCAAGGAGGAGATCATGGATTTCCCCGCGCAGGCGCTGGTGCGGTTCTTCCGCAACCACAACCTGTTGCAGGCGACCGGCCAGCACCAGTGGTGGACGGTGCAGGGCGGCTCCATCGAATACGTGAAGCGGCTGGAGCGCGCGATGCGTGGCAAGGGCGTCGACATCCGGCTGGCGGCCCCCATCACCGCGGTGAAGCGCGGCCCGATCGGCGTGGAGATATTGCGGCAAGGTCACTGGGAGCGGTTCGACGAGGTCGTCTTCGCCACCCATTCCGACGACACCTTGTCGATGCTGGCCGACCCGACGCCGCGGGAGACCGCGGCGCTAGGCGCCGTGCACTACCAGCCCAACACCGCCGTTCTGCACGCCGACGCGAGCGCGATGCCGAAGCGTCGCGCGACCTGGTCGTCGTGGAACTATACCGAGCGGCCGGGGTTCGACGGCGGGCCGATCGACCTGACCTACTGGATGAACTGCCTGCAGCCGATCCCCGAAAGCGACCCGCTGTTCGTGACGCTGAACAGCCGCGCGCCCATCGACGAGCGGTTGATCCATGACACCGCCGAATTCCGCCATCCGGTCTACGATCTGGCGGCACTGGCTGCGCAAGGCGCCGTGCGCGAGATGAACGGCGACAACAAGACGTGGTATTGCGGGGCGTGGATGAAGAACGGGTTTCACGAGGACGGATACGCCAGCGCCATCGACGTGGTCGAGGCGATGGGTGCGCGCGACGGGGCGGCCGTCGCGGCATGAAGGGTGTCGACCATATCGCGGGCTCGACCTTTCACGGGCGGCGCGGGTCGGTGGACAACGCCTTCACCTATTCCATCGACTACGTGATGCTGGATGCGGAGGCGCCGCGGCCGCGCGCGCCCTGGCTCTTTGGACGCAATCGCGCCGGGCTGACCTCGATTCAGGACCGCGACCATGGCGGCCCGCCCAAGCAGGGGCGCGGCGCGCCCTGGGCGCGGGAGGTGCTGGCGGCGCACGGACTGGCAGACATCACCGCCGGCACGCTCCTGCTGCTCGCGCAACCGCGGATGCTGGGGCATGTGTTCAACCCGGTCAGCTTCTGGCTCGCCCATGACGGCAATGGACGGATGCGCGCGGTGATCGCCGAGGTGTCGAACACCTTTGGCGACCGCCATTCCTACTTCTGCGCGCGCGAGGATCGGCAACCGATCACGCGCGAGGATACGCTGAGTGCGCAGAAGATCTTTCACGTCTCGCCGTTCCAACCCATCGGCGGCGGCTACAGTTTCCGTTTCGACATCCGCGAGGATCGCGTCGGCGTGTGGATTGAGTTTTCCATCGGCAACGAGGGTGTTCTGGCCACGCTCACCGGCAAGCGCGCGCCGCTGACCACAGGTGGCATCCTGCGCTCCGCCTTCCGCCGGCCTTTCGGCGCGCGGCGGGTGCTTGCGCTCATCCACTGGCAGGCGCTCAAACTCTGGTGGAAGGGCGCGCCTTACCGCGTGCGCCCCGAGCCGCCGGAGCACGAGGTTTCCTGAGATGCCGCAAGCCCCCTCGCGCGCGGGCTACGCGGTCTTCGCCGCGATGCTCGCCGCCGCAGGCCTGCCGATCTACATCCACGCGCCAAAAGTCTACGTCGACAACCACGGAGTCGGTCTGACGGCGCTGGCCGGCGTGCTCTTTGCGCTGCGTCTTTTCGACGTGGTGCAGGACCCGGGCCTGGGATGGCTGGCGCAGCGGCTGCGCGCGCGGCGGGGGCTGGCGGTGCTGGTCGGCGTTCTGGTCTTGGCCGGCTCGATGCTGGGCCTTTTCGCGATCACGCCCCCCATCGCGCCGCTCTGGTGGTTCGCGCTGATGATGACGGGCCTGTTCTCGGCCTTCTCCTTCCTCACGATCTGCATGTATGCCCAAGGCGTCGCCGCCGCGCCGCGTCTGGGACCACAAGGCTACCTGAGCCTCGCCGCCTGGCGCGAGACCGGCGCGCTGCTGGGGGTCTGCGTCGCGGCAGTAGCCCCCACGGCGCTCGACGCCACCGGCGATCCCTACGGCAATTTCGCGCTCGGCTTCGCGGCACTTTGCCTCGTGGCCATGTGGCTGATGCGCCGCGACTGGACCGGCGCCGGCAGCGCGCCCTCCGACACCGGCTTTCGCGCCGTGCTGTCGGACGCCATCGCGCGCCGGTTACTGATCGTCGCGTTGATGAACGCCGCCCCCGTCGCCGTCTCCTCGACCCTGTTCCTGTTCTACGTCGAAAGCGTGCTGGAGGCGCCGGGGTGGGAGGGGCCGCTGCTCCTCCTGTTCTTCCTCGCCGCCGCCGGCACCGCACCGCTCTGGACGCGGCTGGCGCACCACCATGGCGCGCGGGCGATGCTGCTCGTCGCCATGGCGCTCGCCATCGCGTCCTTCTCGCTGGTCCTCACGCTCGGCCCCGGCGACACCGTCGGTTTCGCGCTCATCTGCTTCGCCTCGGGGGCGGCTTTGGGCGCCGATTTCGCACTGCTGCCCGCGCTCTTCGCCCGGCGGATGGAAGCTATCGCGCCAGAGGCCGCCGCCGGCTTCGGCCTCTGGGCCTTCGTGTCCAAGCTCACGCTCGCCATCGCCGCCGTCGCCCTCCTGCCGACGCTCGAGGCGGCAGGCTTCCGCTCGGGCGCGGAAAACTCGCAAGCGGCGCGGAACCTCCTTACCTATCTCTATGCACTGGTGCCCTGTGTCCTCAAACTGGGGGCGATGGCGGTGCTGGCGACAACGCCGCTGCCCGAAGGCGGGCGGCAGACCACGATCTGAAAGGACAGGACATGCGCGAGTGGAACGGGAAACGCTATTGGCTGGTCGGCGCCTCTGAAGGGCTGGGCCGGGCGCTGGCGATGAAGATGAGCCGCTCGGGCGCGGAGCTGATCTTGTCGGCACGCTCGGGCGACCGGCTGCGCGAGCTGGCCGAAAGCCTGCCCGGACGCGCCCGCGTCGTGACGATGGACATTTCCGACCGCGACAGCGTGCATGAGGCCTGGGAAGAGGTGGGCGAGATTGACGGGATGGTCTTTCTGGCCGGCGTCTACTGGCCGCACTCGGCCAAGGACTGGGACGCCGAGGCGATCGAGACGATGTTCGACATCAATCTCACCGGCGCGGTCCGCGTGTTGGGCCATGTCGTCCCCGAATTCGTGGCCCGCGACAAAGGCCATATCGTGCTGACCGGCAGCCTGTCCGGGTTTCGCGGATTGCCCGGCGCCATCGGGTATTCCGCGTCCAAGGCCGGGCTCTTTTCGCTGGCGGAATCCATCGACGGCGACCTCAAGGACACCAATGTCGAGGTTCAGCTGGTGAACCCCGGTTTCATCAAGACCCGCCTGACCGAAAAGAACGATTTCAACATGCCTTTCATCATGGAGCCCGAGGCGGCGGCAGACAGGTATTTCGAGCACATGACCGGCGGCGGGTTCGCCCGCAGTTTCCCGACGCTGTTCAGCCTCGCGTTCCGGTTGAGCGTGTTCCTGCCCCACGGGCTCTACCGGCGGCTGTTCTTCTGACGGTGTTCGTCTTGCGGTAGATCAAGGACGACCGGGTCGTGGCCATATGCAATGATCGCACTGGATCACGCGACGCGAACGGAAGGGGTCATGGGATGGAGATTTCGGTAAGGAAAGTGGCTCAGGTGATCTTGATGGGTCACGAGCTTGAGCGCGCGGAGGCGGAACTGCGCGGCTTCATCGAGCAGATGAACGAGGACGAGCAGGCCGAGCTGACGGCGATCTACTGGATCGGGCGCGGCAGTTTCGACCCCGATGACTGGGAGGAAGCTGTCGATACCGCCCGCGCCGAGGCGACAACGCCGACCGCCGATTACCTGCTGGGCAGCCCGCATTTCGCCGACCACCTCGAATCCGGGATCGAAGCCATGGGCTTCGATATCACCGACGAGGAGGAAGACCTGCTGTAGCGGTGCGCCCGATCAGTATTCCGTCCGCGCGTGCAGCCGGTCGGGCGTGTCCAGGTGCGGGGTCGCGTTGAACCCGGCCAGGATCTGCGCTTCGGGCAGCACCATCACCCGGTGGATCGAGCAATTGCGGATCGGCACCAACAGATGCGCCATCCGCGCCGGGTCGAGGTCGAGCAGGTGGCGCGCCATCATGCCGATCACGCCGCCCGAGGTGACGCAGAGCACGCGGCGGCCGGGGCGGGCGGCGAGCGTCAACATCTCGGCCACGCGCGCCTCGAAATCGGCATAGCTTTCATCGCCCTGGATCTCGGCCCGGTGCCAGGCGAGCATCACGTCGGAGATATGGTTGACGAAGGTTTCCGGCGTCGCCAGCGGCGTGCCGCTGCGCGCGGCATGGGCCTTGGACAGATTGAAGTAATCCAGTTCGTTCAACCGCGCGTCCACCTCGGGCTCCGCGCCCATGTCGCCCATAGCGGCCATCGTCTCGCGGTGGCGGCGCAGCGACCCGGTCAGCACGCGATCGAACGGCTGGTCATTACCGCGCAGCCAGTCGCCCAGCCAGCGCGCCTGCTGGTGGCCGAGGTCGGACAGGCGGTCATAGCCATGTTCGTCCTGCGCGGCAGAGTTCGCCTGCCCGTGACGCACCAGTACCAGTTCGCCCATCTTTGCCCCCATCGGATTGTCGCGGGCGTGATGGGCGATCAGGCCTCAAAGCGCAAGGGCGGTACGGATCGTCGGCAGGAGGGCGGCGGCGATGAGCCCCACGCCCGCGCCCACGCCAAGCCGCAGCAACGGCGCCCCGAGGCGGGGGGAGGCGGCGCTGAGCAGCGCGCACACGCAGGCGTAGAAAATCATCGCCGGGACATCCATGGATTGGACCCTAGCACATCCCGCGTTATCAAGGCGATCATGCAAAGCATCCCCGTAGATCCCACCCGATTTCTTTCCGACCTTCACACGCTGCGCCAGTTCGGTGGCGATACAGCCAGCAAGGGCGTGCGCCGCCGGGCGCTGACCGAGGCCGACATCGCCGCGCGCGACTGGCTTGCCGGACGCATGGCCGAGGCCGGGTTGACGCCGCAGTTCGACCCGGTGGGCAATCTTTTCGGGCTGGTCGACGGCCCGTCGCTGCTGATCGGGTCGCATTCCGACACGCAGCCCGAAGGCGGCTGGCTCGACGGTGCGCTGGGTGTCATCGCCGCGCTGGAGATTGCGCGGGCGGCGCGCGAGGCGGGCGGCCCGGCGATCTCGGCGGTGAGCTTCCAGGACGAGGAGGGCCGCTTCGGCGCGCTGACCGGCAGTTCGGTCTGGTCAGGCAAGCTGCCGCTCGACGCGGCCGACAGGCTCACGGCGATCGATGGCACCGGCTTTGCCGAGGCGCGGGGGCAACTGGGTGCGCGGGCGGGCGACTTCGTCGACCCGACCCGCTTCACCGGCTTTCTCGAGATGCACATCGAACAGGGCCCGGTCCTGCACATGGCGGGCGAGGCGGCGGGCGTCGTCACCGGCATCGTCGGGCTGCGCCAGTTGCAGGTAACAGTCCAGGGGCAGCAGAACCACGCCGGCACCACGCCGATGGCGCATCGCCGCGACGCCTTCACGGTCGCTGCGCGCATCGCGACCGCGCTGCCAGACCGCTTCGCCAACATCGTCACGCCGCAGTCGGTCTGGACCATCGGGCACATCCGCCTGCATCCCGGCTCGCAGTCGGTGGTGCCGGGACGGGCCGAGTTCTCGTTGCAATGGCGCGACATCGATCCCGACCGGCTCGACCGGATGGAGGCGGCGATCATGGCGTTGCTTCGCGACACCGCGGCCGACACAGGCTGCGAGATTTCCGTCGACCGGCTGCGCCACGATCTGGCGCCGATGCCGATGGACGCCGGGCTTCAGGCGGCGCTGTCGCAGGCTGCCGAGGCGGTGGCTCCGGGCCGCTGGCGCGCGATGCCTTCGGGGGCGCTCCATGACGCGTCGAACCTGGCCGGGCTGATGCCTGTCGGCATGCTCTTCGTGCCCTCGATCGGCGGGATTTCCCATGCCTTCGAGGAAGACACCGACGAGGCGGACCTCGTCACCGGGCTTGACGTGCTGGCAAAGGCCGCGTCGCTGATCACGCGCTAACCCCGGTCCGTCGGAACCTCGGCAACCGGCGCTGCGTTGACCCCTGACCGTTCATGGACAGGAGGTTTTCCATGCCCAGTTCAAACCCGACCGTTCCCGTGCCACCCGTCAACGACCACGTGAACAGCGAGCGCAAGCGCGACGCGCTTCAGGCCCTGATGACCCGGCTCGTCGATGCCCGCGAAGGGCTGGACGCCATGCTCGACCGCGCCGACTGGAACGTCGAAGGCATCTTGCGCAAGATCCGCGAGGATCACCACGAAGCGATCGGTGAAGTCTCGACGCTGCTGGTCGCCGAGGGTGCGGAGCCCGACACCGAGGGGTCGATGATGTCGACCGTGAACAAGGCCGTCGTGTCGATCCGCGCGATCTTCGACGACATCGACGACGACGCGCTTGAGCGGGTCGTGGACGGCGAGCAGAACGTGCTCGACGCCTTCGACGACGCCGAGGAGGTCTACCGCTCGGGCCACGCGCATGACGAACTGGTCCGCATGCGCCAGCGGCTTGCCGGCCTGCTGGACGAGGCGCGCCGCATCGCCTCCTAGGACCAGTCGACATCCCCCAGGAAAATGTAGCCCGCGCCGTAGATCGTCTTGATCAGGCGCGGGTTTTTCGGGTCTTCGCGCAGCTTTGTGCGCAGGCGGGAAATCCGCACGTCCATCGCGCGGTCGAAACTTTCGCCGGCAGCACCGCCCAGGCTTTCCTGCATCTGCTGGCGCGAGATCAGCCGTTTCGGCGCATCGAGGAACAGGCGCAGCACTTCGCCTTCGGCATGGGAAAAGCTCGTCTCGCTGCCGTCCTCGGCACTGAGGATGTATCGGTCGAAATGCGCCGTCCAGCCGTTGAACCGCGCGGTGTCATGGGCATGCCCCGCCGCCTTGGGCGAGCGCAGGCGCGCGCGGATGCGGGCCACGACCTCGGATGGATCGAAGGGCTTGATGATGTAGTCGTCGGCGCCCAGTTCCAGCCCGGTCACCCGGTCCTGCACCTGCGCGCGCCCCGAGATGATGATGATCGCGGCACCTGATTCGAGCGCGAGGCGATGCACCAGCGCCAGGCCATCGCGGTCGGGCAGGCCCAGGTCGACAAGGCAGACATCGGGGGTGGAGCGCGCCAGCGCCGCCTCGAAATCCGCCGCCCGGCCATAGGTGGCGGTGCGAAACCCGGCCTCGGTCAGCGTGTCCGACAGGAGCGCGCGGATCTGCGGCTCGTCATCCAGAATCGCGACCAGCGGCAGGGTCATGCCGCCGCCTCCTGCGCAAGCAGCGCGTGCAGCGTCGCGGCGTCCACCGGCTTTGGCAGCACCGGCCAGCGCTGCGCGCCTGCCGCGCGGCGGGTGTCGCTGTCGGGCAGTGACGTCATCAGCGCCAGTTTCAGCGCCGGCTGCTTGCGCGCGATGCGGCCCAGAAGGTCGACGCCGTCGGCCGGGCCAAGCCGGATGTCCGACAAGACCCAGTCGATGCCGGGAATGTCGGCCAGCGACAGCGCCTCATCGGCAGTCGCCGCCTCGATCACCTGGTGGCCCAGCCCGGTGAGGGCGTCGCGCACTGTGGCGCGGATCTCGGGTGTGTCTTCCACGAGAAGGATCAGGCGCGGCCGCGCCTCGGCCTCGGCCGGGCGGAGCGGCAGGCGCAGGCTGACCGAGGCGCCGCCGCCCGGCTGGTTGCCCAGTCGCACCTGCCCCCCCGACAGCTTGGTCAGGTCATAGACCATCGACAGGCCCAGGCCCGACCCCTCCTTGCCCTTGGTGGTGAAAAACGGGTCGAGCGCGCGGGCCAGCGCCTCCTCGGTGAAGCCGGGGCCGGTGTCCGTCACCGCGATCTCGAGCCAGGTTTCCTGCACTGCCGTCAGCACGATCGCGATCTGCCCCGGCCCCGCGCCGATGGCATCGCGTGCGTTCAGCACGAGGTTCAGCAAGCTGTCCTGCAGGCTGCCGGTGTCGAGCATCAGCGCAGGCTCGGCCACGTGGTTGTCCAGCGTCAGGGTGATCTCGGGCGGCAGGGTCGCGCGGGCGAGTGGCGCGAGCGTGGCGAGGAAATCGGCCAGAACCGTCGGTGCCTCGCGCATGTCGTGCGGGCCGGACATGCGCGCGATCTTGTCCAGAAGGTCGCCGCCACGCCGCGCCGCCGCCTTGGTCGCGCCGGTCAGTTCATGCGCGCCCATCGGAAGCGGCATCCGGTCGAGCCGCCCCTGCAGGCCGAGGATGATCGTCAGCAGGTTCGCGAAATCATGCGCCAGCCCGCTGGTCAGTTGCGCCGCCAGTTCGCGCTTGCCGGTCTGCGCCAGAGCCGCGCGCGCCTGCGCCTCTTCCGTCAGGTCGGTGGACAGCAGGTAGACGCCGGTAATCGGTTCGCCCGGACCCGATTGATCGGGCGTCAGCGCCGTGCGAATGCGGCGGCCGGTGTCGTCCTCGGTGAACTCGAGCACGCTGGCGTCACCCAGCAGCACACGCTCCAGCGCCGGCCGCAGGCGCGCGGCGGTGCGCGGCCCCAGCGCCTCCTCGAAGCTGAGGCCGACGATGTCACTTTGCCGCCCCGGCAGCAGCGAGGACAGGCGGCGGTTGGTGTAGGTATAGACGCCGTCGCGGTCGACGCGGGCGATATGGGCCGGCATCATCTCGGTGGTGAGGCGGATGCGCGCCTCCATCTCGGTCAGCTCGGCCTTGGCCTCTTCCAGCTGCGCAATCGTGGCCTCCAGCGCGCGGTTGGTGGCGGCCAGTTCCTCGGCATGGGTCAGGAGCTGGTCGGACAGCTCCTCGGACCTTGCGCGCAGCAATTCCTCCTGCCGCTTGATCGCCGTGATGTCGGTGTAGACCGTGACCCATCCGCCCTCGGGCAGGGGCGAGCCCTCGACGCTGATCATGCGACCGTTGGACCGGCGGCGCTCCATGTAGTGCGGCTCGAACGCGCGGGACTGCTCGACGCGGGTGCGGATGAACCCCTCGGGGTCGTCCAGATCGCCATACTCGCCGGTTTCGACCAGGTAGCGGATCGTGTCCTCGAAGCTGGCGCCGGGCGTGACCAGCCATTCGGGCAGGCCGAACATCGCCTGGAACGGGCGGTTGCAGACGGCCAGGCGAAGGTCCGCGTCGTAGATCGTCAGCGCCTGCTGGATCAGGTTCAGCCCGGCGCGCGTCAGGTGATCGGTGCCCGCACGTTGGGCCATGTCCTGTCCTCCCCTCATCATCGCTGCCCCCAGTCCGTGGCCCCGTCAAGCATTGCCACCATCTTGTTACAATTCGAAAGGTTTGCGCAAAACTGGGGCAAAACTTGACCGCGACCCATTGTGTGTCACGGTCATGGCGCGGATGCGCCTGCACCCCGGGGAGGGGGCGCACCGTGAACGCCGGGAAGAGGAGCCCGGCGCAGGGAGGATTGGCTTTGGTTCAGACAGACGCGCCCAAGGGTGTTCCGCAATCCGTGCCTGCGTTGCTGACGCGGAACGCGCGGCAGCTCGGCTCGAAACCCGCCTACCGGGAAAAGGAATTCGGCATCTGGCAAAGCTGGAGCTGGTCCGAGGTGGCGGAAGAGATCGACGCCATCGCCAACGGCCTGCTGGCGCTTGGCGTGAACCGGGGCGACCATGTCGCCGTCATCGGCCGCAACCGCCCGGCGCTCTACTGGTCGATGGTGGCGGCTCAGAAGGTCGGCGCGGTGCCCGTGCCGCTCTACCAGGACGCCGTCGCCGAAGAGATGGCCTATGTGCTGGAACACTGCTTTGCCCGCTTCGTGATCTGCGGCGACCAGGAACAGGTCGACAAGGTGATCGAGGTGCAGGACCGCGTGCCGCAGATCGAACACATCATCTACCAGGACCCGCGCGGCCTCAGGAAATACGATCACTCCAAGCTGCATTCGCTGGCGACCATCCAGGCCGAGGGCCGCGCGGCGCGCGAGCGGTTCGAGCGCGAGCTGGCCGGGCGCGAGGCGGAGCTGGATTTCGATTCGACCTGCGTGATGCTCTACACCTCGGGCACGACCGGCAAGCCCAAGGGCGTGGTGCTGTCGAACCGCAACATCATCATGACCGCCAAGGCCTCGTCCGAGTTCGACCGCCTCGATCCGCATGACGAGGTGCTGGCCTATCTGCCGATGGCCTGGGTGGGCGATTTCATCTTTTCCATCGGCCAGGCCTACTGGACCGGGTTCTGCGTGAACTGCCCCGAATCCGCCGAGACGCTGCTGACCGACCTGCGCGAGATCGGGCCGACTTACTATTTCGCCCCGCCCCGCGTGTTCGAGACGCTGCTGACCTCGGTGATGATCCGGATGGAGGATGCCGGCGCGCTGAAACGGCGGATGTTCCACCACTTCCTGAACCACGCCAAGGTGATCGGGCCAAGGCTGCTGGACGGCAAGACCGTGGGCGCGATGGACAAGCTGAAATATCAGCTCGGCAACCTGCTGGTGATCGGCCCGCTCAAGAACACGCTCGGCATGAGCCGCATCCGCGTCGGCTACACGGCCGGCGAGGCGATCGGCCCCGAGATCTTCGATTTCTACCGTGCGCTCGGGATCAACCTCAAACAGCTCTACGGCCAGACCGAGGCGTCGGTGTTCATCACCCAGCAGCCCGATCACGAGGTGCGACCCGATACCGTCGGCGTGCCCTCGCCCGGCGTCGAGATCCGCATCGCCGAAAGCGGCGAGGTCTTCTACCGCTCGCCGGGCACCTTCGTGGAATACTACAAGAACCCCGAAAGCACCGCCTCGACCAAGGATGCCGAGGGCTGGGTCGCCACGGGTGACGCTGGCTTCATCGAGGAAGGCAGCGGGCATCTCAGGATCATCGACCGGGCGAAGGACGTGGGCAAGATGGCCGACGGGCGGCTCTTCGCGCCGAAATACGTCGAGAACAAGCTGAAGTTCTTCCCCAACATCCTCGAGGCGGTGGTCTTCGGCAATTCCCGCGACTTCTGCACCGCCTTCATCAACATCGACCTCACGGCAGTCGGAAACTGGGCCGAGCGCAACAACATCGCCTATGGCTCCTACCAGGAACTGGCCGGCCACCCCCGCGTGATGGACATGATCCAGAGCCACGTGGAGGAGGTGAATCGCTCAGTCGCGGTCGACGACATGCTGTCGGGCTGCCAGGTCCACCGCTTCCTGATCCTGCACAAGGAACTGGACGCCGACGACGGCGAGTTGACGCGCACCCGCAAGGTCCGCCGCCGGATCATCGAGGAGAAGTTCGCCGACCTGCTCGAGGCGCTCTATGCCGGCAAGTCGGAGCAATACACCGAGACGGAAGTGACCTACGAGGACGGCCGCAAGGGCAAGATCACCGCGACGCTGGAACTGCGCGACGCGGCGACGGTGGGTGATGCGGACACCACGCGGGTGGCGGCGGAATGACCGTCTTCGGCGCGCTGCTCCTGTTGCTCGGCCTTGCCGCCTCCTGGGTTGCGGGGCGTTTCGTGGAAAAGGGCGCGAGCCTGATCCAGATCGGGGCGGTAACGCTCTGCGGGCTGGCGGCATTCTTCTACGGCATGACCGGGCTGGTCGCGATCTCGGTCTACTGGGCGCTGGGGGCGCTGCTGGTCTACGGCATCATCGGCGCGATCCTGTTCCGCTCGGGTCAGATGCAGCGTGAGGGGGCACGGTAAATGCTTGATTCCATGGACCAAGGCCACACCACGCCGGATGGCCGCACGATCGGCGGCGTGGTGATGGAGATGCGCAACATCACGCTGCGCTTCGGCGGGGTGGTGGCGATCAAGGACATCAGCTTCGACATCCGCGAGGGCGAGATCCGCGCGATCATCGGACCGAACGGCGCCGGGAAGTCTTCGATGCTGAACGTGATGTCGGGTTTCTACAATCCGCAGGACGGCGAGGTGATCTATCGCGGTCACAAGCGCCCTCCGATGCGGCCCTATCAGGTCGCCCGCCAGGGGATCGCGCGGACGTTCCAGAACATCGCGCTCTTCGACGGGATGAGCGTGCTCGACAACATCATGACCGGCCGGCTGAACCACATGAAGGCGAGCGTGCTGGACCAGGCGCTCTGGTGGGGGCGGGCGCAGCGCGAAGAGGTCGCGAACCGCCAGAAAGCAGAGGAAATCATAGACTTCCTCGAAATCCAGAACATCCGCAAGACGCCTGTGGGCCGGCTTCCCTACGGCTTGAAGAAGCGGGTCGAACTGGCCCGGGCGCTGGTGGCCGAGCCGCAGATCCTGCTGCTGGACGAGCCGATGGCGGGGATGAACGTCGAGGAGAAGGAGGACATGAGCCGCTTCATCCTCGACGTGAACAGCCAGATGGGCACGACGATTGCGCTGATCGAACACGACATGGGCGTGGTGATGGACATCTCCGACCGGGTGGTCGTGCTCGACTACGGTCGCAAGATCGGCGACGGCACGCCGGACGAAGTCAAGAACAACCAGGACGTCATCGACGCCTATCTGGGAGTGTCGCACTGATGGACGTTCTCTATTCCGTACTGGTCGATCCCTTCGTGCAGATGGTCGAGATGCCCGATTTCCTGCTGCAGGTTCTGTGGGAGGGCTTCGTCGCCGGCGTGCTCTACGCGCTGATCGCGCTCGGCTTCGTGCTGATCTACAAGGCCTCGGGCGTGTTCAACTTCGCCCAGGGCATCATGGTGGTGTTCGCGGGGCTGACGCTGGTCGGCCTGCACGAGAAGGGTGTGCCGGCCTATCTGGCGCTGATCCTGACCATCGGGGTGATGGGGCTGCTGGCGCTCGCCGTCGAGCGCTTCGTGATGCGGCCGCTGGTCAACCAGCCCGACATCATCCTGCTGATGTCGACCATCGGGCTCACCTATTTCCTGGTCGGCTTCGGCGAGTTCGTCTTCGGCGGCGAGCCCAAGCAGATGATCACCGAGGAACTGGGGCTGCCCACCGGATCGTCGGCGTTCGAGATCGGCGACGGGGGCCTGCTGATCCTGCAGCACATCGCCCTGGGCACGGATTTCGCCTTTAAAGTCATAGCGATCACGCAGCAGACGGGCGAAGGAATAGCAACGGCCATCGGTAAACTGCGGGAAAATCAGCACAATCAGCGAAAAGCGCGCCAGGTCCGGCACTACTTCTTCCAGCGGATCATCACCACTCAGGCGCAGGCCCAGACCGCCCTCATGCTGTTCGAGGATTTCGTGCTGTTCCTGCCAGCGTGTCAGCGAGACAGTGACATTGCCTGCAAGCACTTCTGTTCAGGGAACAAGGTTAACAGATGCAGGCGCTGACCCAAGCACATCGTCTTGGGAAGTTATTGAGT
>CAKZPN010000063.1 GCA_937139335.1 uncultured Roseicyclus sp.
TGGTCGCGCGCTGCCTGCAGTGCGTTGTCTCGGTTCAAGTTTCTATGCCTTTTGCTGTTTGATTCTTTGCGCCTCGCACCTTACATCACACACCCCAAGCGCCCTGTCCAGAAAATATTCAAAAAATATTCAGATGACGAATATTTTCCAATGCGTCTCTGGATGGGTCGTTAGGATGGGAGTAGTTGAAATTTTACGCCACACATGCTATCTACATCTCAGACAGAAACCTGTCGGCGACCCGTCATGCTGTGTGCAGGGCGAGCGTCGCGGTGACCCGAACCGCAGATGGTTCGGTTGCAAGCCGCTCCTAAAAACCGCCCTCAGGGCGGTTTTTCTGATTCAAAGGACCCGGATCCCGTAGTTCTCATGTAGACCCTTTGCATTCTCTTCGCCCTTGTGAATCCACGTGCGCGCATAGGCGATTACGTCAGCGAGTTGGAGAAGGCGCGATGCTGCGGAATCGATCTGGCTGATGCGATTCACCGCCTTGAATCGCCCGTCATGCTGGCACGCCTCCGAAATCATCCGCTGGCATTCGGGGTCCGTGTTGTGGTGGTTCAGATCGAGGATGAGTTCCACATTGCCGACACCCTGGCCGCGAATCCGGTTCAGCTTCCGGAATTGCCCGACGGCGACCTTTACGGTCTCGATGACATTTCCGGCGTAGATCGCTGGCGCAGTGCCCTCGGTGACCGTTCCCAGCCTATTCATCAGAATCATGCCCTCGGGCCGGTCAGTCTGTGCGAAGCGCGCCAGAAGACTTTGCAGGTATTCACGACTCAGATTCGCCGCATGCAGTTCGTTCGCATTCGGCTCCAGCAAATCGCTCAAGGATTTATCCGCGCGTCCGCACTCCCGCGCCCAAGCCATCACGCATCCGAGCGCGAAGCCGGGTTCGCCGGCGGTTCCGCATTCGTCGATGAAACAAAGGATGCGCTTATTCTGTGCCGCCATCGCCCTTGGCCTTTCTGGCGCGGGCGCTTGCCCTGGCACGCGGCGTCTCGGTCAGGGCCCGAGCTTCCTCCCGCTCCTTCCGTTCCTCCTCGAAATCCGGTTCGAGCTTCTTCAGCTTGTTGATCAGCCCGGTCAGGTGGTACCGGTTCGGCCCGTAGTCACCGGCGCTCGTCTTCCACTGTTCGCGCGTGACGAGCCCGGCTTCTTCGAGCGCCTTAATGTTGATCCTGATCGTCTGCTCGGTGATGCCGATGCGCTTTGCAAGATCGCGCTTCGTCGGGAAAGGCGGACGGAGCGGATCGTAGTAGTAACCGAGAAGCTGGACGATGATGGTCAGCTGGGTCGGGGTGATCCCCAGCCGGTTTTGCGCGCGCAGCAGGATATTTGGAACGCCGGTATACCCATGCGAATAGACCTTCGGTCCGAAGATGCGTTCGGTCGAGGATTTTTCCGGCGCCTTCTTGCGCGCCTTGCTTGTTCTGATTGTCTTTGCCATTGCGGGCCTCCTTGTCATTCGATTTACGGAGGCTTGGGCGTCTTCTCAATGGCTTGGCCGGGCCTTCGGATGGTGGAATTTCCACCCCACCCGAATATCGGTACTCCGCTACTCCCGGACTCGTGGTTATTGGAACACGGTGCTTAGGTGCACGATATCCCGCCACAGGTGGGTATGGAAAGCCACCCTACCCGTAGGGTGGAAAACCTGTCAACGTGAGGTGGCAGGTTTTGCGCTCTTCTCGCCCGTTGGATCCCGATCCCAAGGGTAGTTGCCCGGCCAATACGGGTCAACGTCCATTCCGGCGGGCGCGTCACCGTCAATGTAAATTCCGTTGTGCCCGCCGACCGTGTCCGAGATCGTCAATTTCATATCGGGAACCCAGAGTCTGTCTTTCACGGTCACGATGTAGGTCGCACCGGCTTTGGAGTCGCACCAGATGGTTTCTATGCGCCGCGACACAAGCTCGGGCATGGCATCGACAATGCGTTTCATATCCTCCAGCTCACGAAGGACCGCCCATCTGCTCTCAAGCTGCACTCCCTTGTAGGTGAAGCCAGACACTGGTGCCTTCTGCCCGGCCTCCGCCCGGTCTATCTCATTTTGCCGTTGAAGTGCTTCCGACAGTTCAGGGGGCATTTCGATGTCATCAACCATTGCTCGGTCTCCTGTTTGTTCCCATCTTGTTCCTTGTCGACGGATTGAGCAACTGAAACATTATGGGGCTTGCAGACTTACGAATTTCGCGGTTTTGAACATACCGCCCGATGCCTTGCGGCCTCCCCAGCTCGGCTTCGCGTGTCGCAGGGGAGAACGGCCCTTCGGTCCGTCGCGCATTCGGCCATGCGGCCTCACCGCGGCGTCGCACCCGGCATCCCGGTTTGCCCGCCTCGCGAGCACGTCCCTCCCCGGCCGCTCCGCCGGATTGCGCTCTGGTCTGTTTTGGCCCGAGGCCAAAACGATCCCGCCGCTCCATCCGTCTCCCGCGTCCGGTCGGGCCGTTTGCCTGCTCGGGTCGGGCAAACCTACCGTCAAAACACACACACATGAGTGCGGAAGCATATCCTCCGGATGGCCCCCAAATCAGCCCGCGTCAAGGATCGCAAAACTTTTCGGCGAGGGCGGGGCGAGTGGCATGGGGTGGTCCTGTGCGTGAGCGCGCGCATGTGTCCCGTGCTGCGCGCGGAAAACTTTTGCGCCCGGCAAGCCGGCGGCTGCGCCGTCCCTGACCCGGGCAGATTCGGAAACCAGGCATTCGGCCATGCCCCCACACTCACGTGGTGGCCTAGGAACCGAACACTGGAGACCAGACATGGCTTACGACACCGCAAACACCTACGAGACGATCGAACTTTTCGGGCTGACCGAGAAGGACGCGCAGCTGCCGATCCCGGAAGATCACATCCTGACCGACCGCATCATCCGCGAGAGCTTCGAGGCTTTGCTCGGTCAGCTGCGCGGGACCGGGCTTGAAGCAGAGATCGAACCGCTGGCCCATGGGCTCGCGACGATCCTGCAGCGCCGCAAGGTGGCGCTTGGCAAGGAGGTCGACCGCACCGCCGACAAGATCGGCGCGCTGGCAAAATCCCACGACGGATCGGAAATCGCCGAGACCGCGCTCGAAGAGGCGCAGGCGCGCTTCCTGCAGCTGCGCGAGATTGTCGGCGCCATCGAGATGATGAGCGAGGCTGCGGCGGAATGCTACGAGATCGAGACCGGTCACGCCTTCATCCCGGTAGCCGGGTCGCGCGCAAGCGTCCGGGCGCAAGAGACAGGTGCTGTCTTCGAGGCGCGGCAGCTCCTGGAGCAGCACGACCGCGAAACCGCCGAGAAGTCGAAAGTCGAGGGGGTGCCCCTGATCGTCTCAGGCGCCACCGACTGGACCGATGTCGATGTGATCTTCAACACGCTCGACAAGGTTCGCGAACGGATCAAGCAGAACCGCAATCAGGAGATCTTCCTCTGCCACAAGGGTGGCAAGCACGGGGCGGAGATGATCGCGGCTCGGTGGGCTCGCGCACGGGGTGTCGCACAAGCGCGCTTCGATCCGCGCTGGTCCGCGCATGGGCGGGCGGCACCGTTCAAGT
>CAKZPN010000064.1 GCA_937139335.1 uncultured Roseicyclus sp.
CTCAGCCGCCGCCGTTCTGTTTTCCACCGGCATCGCCCAAGCCCAGGCCACGCCGGACGAGATTTGCCTGTTCCAGGAAGAAAACTGGACCGAGGTCATCGAGGCCTGCACAGACGCGATTGCCGCAAGTGATGATCCGGCCGAACAGGGACGCTACGTCCTCCACCGGGCAATTGCCCACGAGGAACTGGGGGATCTGGACGCTGCCATCGAGGATCAGGTTCGTGTCGGCGACTACCGCCCCGATTGGTTTCGGGGCTATTCGAACGCGGCGAGCCTTGCCTTCACACTCGGCGATACGGAGGCGCATCTTCAATGGGCGCAGGCTGCCATCGACGCCGAGCCGGAGAACCCGCGCGCTTACGGCGAGATGCTGTTCGCGCTGGTGGACGGGGACGAGCCGGCGCTTTGCGAGGATCTTGCCGGGCAGGTGATGGCCCTTCTGCCGCATCCCGTCGACTGGCCTTTCATGGCGGCGCGCGACGAACATCTCATGGGCAATCTCGGCTACTGCATGCAGACACTCGGGCGAGACGAACTTGCGCTTCAGGCCTACCGCGCCGCCGAAGCCCAGGGGCTGGACACGGCCTGGCTCTATTCGAACCTGTCCTACGTCGCCTATTTCCGTCTTGGGCGCGCCGACCTAGGGGCGGAGCATGCGACCCGCGCGCTCGAACTGGGGGGACGGTCGCTCTACGATGCCGACACGCTGGTCTATTCGCTGGTCGACTTGGGCGATCTCGACGGCGCGCTGGACGTGGTGCGCAGCCATGCCGATCTGCTGGATGAGCAGGCGGAGGATTGGGGCACGCGCAACGTGGTCGGGTGGGCACTGTTCCTCGACGGACGGCTGGAAGAAGCGTCGGAGGTGATGGAGGCCTGGGCTGCCTGGGCGGAAAATGAAATCGCGGAGGGGCGCGACACACAGGGCCATATCTGGGACACGGTCGCCCATATCCGCGCCGGGCTGAACGATACCGAAGGCGCATCCGCCGCCTTTCGTCGGGTCATCGAGGAATACGAGGAGTCCGAGCGGGCCTACGAATTCTATGGCACGCAGCTGACCGGGATGGGGTTCGATATCGGTGAGGGAGAGGCCGGGTTGCTGGAGGCGCTGGATGCCTGCGCCGCGACCGGGCCTGCGTGCCGTTTCGAAGAAGAGACCGAATAGTCCACGGACTCACCCGACAAAAGAAAAAGGCCGCCCGGATCGGGGCGGCCTTTCGTAATTCCGGGGAAGGCGAAGATCAGTTCTTCGCGTAGAATTCCACGACGAGGTTCGGTTCCATCACGACCGGGTACGGCACATCGGCCAGGCCGGGGGTACGCACGAACTTCGCGGTCATCTTGGAATGGTCGGCCTCGATGTAATCGGGGACGTCACGTTCGGCCAGTTGAGCGGCTTCGAGCACGACGGCGAGTTGCTTGGACCGGTCGCGGACCTCGATCACGTCACCTTCCTGCACGCGGTAAGAGGGGATGTTGACCTTCTGGCCATTCACCTTGACGTGGCCGTGGTTCACGAACTGGCGGGCCGCGAAAACGGTGGGCACGAACTTGGCGCGGTAGACGACGGCGTCGAGGCGGCGCTCGAGCAGGCCGATGAGGAATTCACCGGTGTCACCGCGCAGACGCTCGGCTTCTGCGTAGATGCGGCGGAATTGCTTCTCGGTCAGGTCGCCGTAGTAGCCCTTGAGCTTCTGCTTGGCGCGAAGCTGCAGGCCGAAATCGGAAAGCTTGCCCTTGCGGCGCTGGCCGTGCTGGCCGGGGCCGTATTCGCGGCGGTTGACCGGGGATTTCGGGCGGCCCCAGATGTTTTCGCCCATGCGGCGGTCGATCTTGTACTTGGCAGACGTGCGTTTGGTCACGGCTGATCTCCTTTTTTGAGGCACTTCAGCCTGATCCGAAAACCGGTTCCCACTTTTCGGGCTGAAATCGCGTCTCCGCTTCACCCGATGTGCAAACCCGCCCGGAGGCCTCGTGCCGATGTAAAAGGGCGTTGTCCTCTAAGCCGGAGCTTCGACAGGCATCCCCTTGCGGGGGCCACCAACACCAAATGAAAACCCCGGAGCCTTGCGGTCCGGGATTGGCGGGCTTTTAGGGTCGGATCAGGGGGCTGTCAATGCGCGGCGCCAACAATCGGCCTGGTCGGCGCGCCCTCGATCAGGATGGCGGCTTCGGCCCGGCTGAGCATGCGGCGCGCGGGGGCACCGTAGGCATGGGGGCTGTCGGCCAGTTCGGGGCGCATCTCCAGCAGGCTGGAGCGCTGGATGTTGGACAGATGCTCAAGCCCCATGAAGCCGGGATGGAAGGTTTCGACTTCGAGGCCATTGGCCCAGACCACCTCGTGCCGGTCCAGCATGAGGTGAATGTAGAAGGTCTCGCGCAGGGAATGGTCGACGGTCACGCGGCTATCGCCCACCAGATCGGCAGCGCGCACCAGAACCTCGTGTTCGCCCCAGAGGTCGAGCGCGGCGCGGCCGGTCACCAGAACGCGGTGTTCGGGACTGACGATCAGGTCGCCGTCAGGGCGGTCGATGCCGAGCGCACCTGCACGCATCCGGATCGGGCGCTGGTCGGGCATCGCGAAGAGACGCGCGCCGGACATGCGACGATGGCCGGACCACAGGACCTCTTGCGGGCCATTGTCACGGGTCAGCACGCGGTCGCCCTGCCCCAGCTCCTCGATGGCGATGTCGCCGTCTTCGGTGCGGATGCGGGTGCCGGGCGTGAAACAGATCACCGCCGGATCCTCGGCCGGCATCGGTTTCAGCGTTTCCTCGTTACGATGCACGATGGTCAGTTCGCGGCCCGGCGGCGGCGGATCGCCGGCAAACATCAGAAGCGGTGGCGTCGCATCATCCAGCAGGATCGGCACGATGGTGAAGAACCGCGCACCGTCGGAAACGATGAACGCCCCACGGTAAAGGGGATCGGCTTCGGTTGCGGCAAATTCGGCGGGGCTCGGCGCCGGGTGCTGCAACAATTTGCGCACAACGCGGGCCGCACGGCGACGAAGCTCATCCTGGTCTCGGCTGGCGGTCAGAAGAAGCGCCGCGGGATCTCCGTCCAGCGGTTGGAGCGTCCCATGCCAGCTCCAGTTCATTCCTTCGGCCAATTCTTGTTGTGGTTCTGCCGGAAACCCTTCGATGCAGGTCTGCGCCCATGCGATCACGAACGCGCCCTGAAAGCCCGTAGCCATGTTGATTTGCCCCGCCTCGGAGTTTTTGACGTGTTTGGCCGATGGTTTGTCCCCGACCTTGCTCAGGAGGCTAGCAGAGGTGATTCGTTTCAGGCAAGTCTCTGATTCGATTACCCTCGAAACAGATTCGCGGGCTGTGTCAGAAGCGCAGCATCAGGGAAATCGAGCCGACAAGCTGGCCTTGATCCTGACCGACGAATTCCTCGGACAAATACGTGACGCCGTAGGAAAAATCGGCCGGTCCGATCCCGTAATGGGCCGCCCCGCGCACACGGTAGCGCATGTCTTCGTGGTCCGGCCCGATCGACGGCAGCAGCTCGGTGTCATGGACATAGGCCACGTCGGCGCCAGCCGCGAAGCTCCATCCGCCGACGGTGCCGCCTGCGATCGCCACGACGCGCTGGCCGGTGATCGGGTCGCGGATCAGGAAGGATTCCGGGTCGAATGCACCGAAGCGAATGTCCGCGCCGACGCGGGCGAGGGTTTCCACACCGGCCTGCACCTCCGCAAAGGGACGCAGGCTCGAAGTGCCGAGATCGTAGCTGCGCGCCGCTTCGCCGGTGACGTTGAGGTAGATTCCATCCTCGATCATGAAGTTCGAGAGGTCGACGTCAGAGCCGCCGAAGGTGCGATGGATCGAGTCGTGCAGGCCCATAAGCCCGGTCTGTTCGCCGAGAACGGCGACGTCGGCCCCAAGCGCCACTTCCAGACCGCGGAAATCGAAATGCGTCGTGGCACCGAAATAGAGCGCGGGGGCATAGCGGCGGTCATCGGGAGCGGGATTGGCAAGGTTGTCCGGGGCGATGATCTCGGCCCTGGCGCGTGCTTCGATCAGTTCGAAGGGTCGCGTCGGCAACGTGCCGGTCCAATCGGGTGCCCAGAAGGCGCTGACCTGAAATCCGCCGGTGCGCCAGCGGTCGTATCGGTCGCCAACCGGCATGCCGAACCAATCGTTGGTGAAGATCTCGACCACGCCCTGGTATTCATAGGCACTGGTCTGCGCGGCCAGCGGCGTCGCCGCACATGCTGCGATAAGGGCCGCGGCCCGGAGGGGGATTCCGTTCATAAGTCCTGCTCAATGCTCGCCTGTTTCGGCATTTCCTGCCGATGATTTGTGGCGAAATTAGTGCATTGGCGGGGAATGCGCCGGATTTTCTGAGATTTGTGAACAATCGCAGCGCCGTATGCGGCTTATCTGCGACACCCAAGGAAGACCAAGTGCAGCCGCCACGGATGGTGACGACTGCATGATTTCGTCGAAACCGAGATTCAGTTGGTCTGCATCTCGGCCACGTTGCCGTCGAGACGGCCTTTCAATGCGGCATCGGCCAGCACGGCCGCCACGTCGGCGCGACGCGCTTCGCCGGACGGGTCAACACCCTCACCAAGGCGGATGTCGCCGGTCTTCGCATCGTCGGTCAGCGCGATGGGACGCAGGATCGCGTAGGTGACCCCCGATGCTTTCAGATGCTCGTCGGCGTCGTGCTTCGCCTTGAGGTAATGCGCAAGATCCCCGGACGGATCGCTCTGGTCCGCCCCGTACGAGCTGAGCATCACGAAACGCTCGACCCCGGCACGTCTTGCAGCGTCGATCAGCGCGATGGCGCCGTCACGGTCGACCTTGTCGGTCATCTCGGGCCCGGTGGAGCCGCCCGATCCGGCGGCAAAGACAACAACGTCAGCCTCCGCGCAGACGTCCGCTGGGAGATCGGTCAGGTCAGCCACCCGTGTCTTGGTGCCGACGGGCAAGACGCTCGTGTCCGAGCTGTCGCGCACCAGCGCAATGGGAGTGTGGCCTTTTTCGAGAATTTCAGCGGCCAGCAGTCGGCCGGTTTTGCCGGTGGCGCCGGCGATCAATACATGGGTCATCTTCTTATTCCTTTCGCGATTGCGGTTCGCGAAGGGAACGGCCGCACGACGGGTGTTGTTCCATCGGTTTCGCCGACGCACAAAGAAGGTGGCCTGCGAGGGCGGTCTTTCGTGGCTACTGCCCGTCAGAGCAACGGCCGGAGGCCGTCAGCCGCATTTCGAATGACCGCAGGAGGCGCAGGTCAGGCAGCCTTCGACCATCCGCATGTCGTATTGCCCGCACGAGGGGCAGGCCGGGCCGGGGCGGTCGTCGCAATCGATCGCCGCCGGTGAGGAGACTTCGAAGCGGCGCCGCTTCGGGCCAGGTCAGATCGAGCACCCGCTCCGCCAGCGTGTCGGCGTCCAGAAAGGGCGCCTCGTGCTGCCAGTGCGCGCTGCTCGCGGAGTCCCGCGGGATGCCGCCGGCGTGGGCGAGCAGCTGGAAGAGGGTCAGGTCGGCCACCGGCGAGTCGCTGTCGTGCAGCCAGTCCAGGCGGGTACCGACCGGGTCGTCGAGGCGGAGATGCCCCTCCTCCACCATCTGGGCCAAGACCGTCGCGGTCATCGTCTTGGAGTGCGAGGCGATCCGGAAGCGATGCGCCGCGGTCAGCGCCTCCCCCGACGCCTCGTCGGCGACGCCGTGCGCGGTCGAGAGGACGAGCTCGCCGTCGAACCAGACGGCGGCCTGCACTCCGGGGACGGGGGTGGCGCGCTGGCGGAACGCCAACCAGCGGTCGGCGTAGCGGACCGCATCGTCGACGGCGGCACGGGTGATCGGATAGGAGCCCATGGCCGGCGATGCTAGACGCCAGCCGGGACGCGGCGGCCCGCTCAGGAGTACGGAGCAGGACCGCCGCGTCCAGCGGTCCGAGGCGGCGGACGGCTTCCCCACCGCACGCGCACCTCGGGCTGGCGGTGCCTCGAACGGGCCTGGCAGGGCCACGATCGAATCACACGTCTGTAGTTCTGCCGCCGATGGTACCGAAGGCCGGAGGGTGGGACCACCCGGCCGGTAGGGTCGAGGCGTGCCCCTCGTCTTCCCCTACGACTTCGATCGCCGCTTCGCCCCCATCTGGTGGCCCCTCGGCGCCCGAGAAGGGCGCGACGGGGTGACCGTCAGCGCCGACACCTTCGAAGCGACCTACGGCCGCTTCGTGCTGCGCACGCCGATCAGCAACATCGCCTCGGCGGAGAACACCGGGCCGTACAACCCGCTGAAGTCCGTGGGCCTGCGGATGTCCATGGCCGACAGCGGGCTGACCATGGGCACCACCGGTGCCAGCGGCGTGTGCGTCACCTTCCACGAGAAGGTGGGCCGCGTCATCGGTCCGTGGTCGCACCGGGGCCTCACGGTGACCGTGGCCGACCCGGATGGCCTCGTCCGGGCCCTGGGGTTCGGCGCCGGCAGCTGAGCGGTCGTGGGCTGGCGTCGGCCAACGCCGACGGCCCGCCCCACCTGGGTGGAACGGGCCGTCGAGGTTGTCCGAGGCGGCTGAAGGCTTCCCCTCCCTCAGCGCACCTCGGAGGCTTGAGACTAGCCGCCGAACTCCCTGAGGAGCCCATCGGCTGTGGGCACAAGCGTACTACATGCCTGTAGTTACACGGCAAGCCGTATGGCGAACTTTTCGCCTCACCCGCCGCGCGGGGGCACGAGACGGCGTCTGGATGGACGGGTTCCCGAGCACTGGCGAGGGGTATCACCTGTCGACACCAGCGTCATCGGAGGCACGCATGTCGACGGTCAGCGCAGTCCCGCAGCCCATCCCACCCCCGCCCGACCCCACGGTCGACCTCACCGAGGGCGCTCCGCCGGACGTGGCCCCGGTCGCCGACGTGTGCGTGTTCGCCCCGTCGATGCTGCTCACGGTCACCGTGGAGGCCACCGGATCCGACGAGGAGGGCCCTGGCGAGGTGCACGTGCACGCCGGCGGCCAGGGGTACTGGTTGACCCGGCTGCTGTGCGGCCTCGGACACCGTCCCATCCTCTGCACGTCGCTGGGCGGCGAGACCGGGGCGGTCATCCGTGGCCTGCTGGCCGCAGAGGGCCTGGCCGTCGACCTCGTGACCGTCGAGGGCGCCACCGCCGCCTACGTGCACGATCGACGCTGTGGCGACCGACAGGAGGTCGTCCGCACGGGTGACCCCGGCCTGTCCCGCCACGAACGCGACGACCTGTACGGCGCAACGCTGGAGTCGGCCATCACCACCGGCGTCTGCGTGCTGACCGGGCGGCCCACCCCCGCCGCGATCGAGACCGGCTTCTACCGCCGGCTGGGTGCCGACCTTGGCACGACCGGCGTCGCGGTGATCGGTGACCTGCACGGCGAGGAGCTCGATGCGTTCCTCGAGGAGGGCCGGCTGCAGGTGCTGAAGGTCTCCGACGAGGACCTCCTGGCCGACGGCATGATCACCGAACGCGACCTCGACGACCCCACCGACGCCGGCCTGCGCACCGCGATGTCGTCGCTGGCCGATCGCGGCGTCGACATGGTCGTGGTCAGCCGTGTCCACCGCCCGACGCTCGCCCTGGTCGGCGGTCGCCTGCTCGCGGCCAGCCCGCCGCGGCTGAGCGAGGCCGACCACCACGGGGCCGGGGACTCCATGACCGCCGCGCTCGTACGCGCAACGCTGGAGTCGTTGGAGCCCGCCGATGCGCTGCGGCTGGCCTGCGCTGCGGGGGCGGCCAACGTCACCCGGCACGGCCTGACCACGGTCGCCCCGTCGCTGGTCGACCGGCTGGCGGAGCTGGTCCAGGTGACCGAGCACCCGACCCCATCCGACCGGCCATCGAAGGAGGGCCCGTGAGCGACGAACAGCACGCACGAAGGATCGACCACGACCCGTCCGACGTCGAGGTCCCGCACCGGCAGCCCGGCCACCTGTCTGGTCGTGCGCTGGTCACCAACGACGACGGGATCGACAGCCCCGGGCTGCTGTGCCTTGCCCGTGCGGTCCGGCGGGCCGGCCTGGCACCGCTCGTCGTCGCGCCCGACCGCAACGTCAGCGGGGCAGGGACCGGCATCGGCCAGCTCGACGTCCACGAGGGGGTGGCGTTCCGCACGGTCGAGCGCGAGGGCATGGACGCCCATGCGCTGGCCGGACCGCCGGGCCTGGCCGTCCTGAGCGCCGCGCTCGGCGCCTTCGGCGACGCGCCCGACCTGGTCGTCTCCGGCATCAACGCCGGTGCCAACACCGGGCACTCCGTCATCCACTCGGGCACGGTCGGGGCGGCGCTGACCGGCCGGACGTTCGGGTGCAGCGGCCTTGCGGTCAGCCTCGCCCCACCCCGCGACGACGAGCCGTGGCGCTGGGACACCGCCGAGGAGGTGGCTGGTGAGATGTGCCGCTGGATCATCCGGCTGGGCCGTGACGACGTCGTCCTCAACGTCAACGTGCCGTCGGTGCCGACGGCCGCGATCCGCGGGTTCCGCTGGACCGAGCTGGAGGCGTTCGGCCACATCCGCGTGGCCAGCGCCGACCACGCCGGCCGCCGGGTCGAGTTCGGCGTGCACGGTGACGTCGAGGACCGCTCCCCCACCAGCGACCACCGCTTGCTGGCGGATGGCTGGGTCACCGTGACCGCCCTGACGACGGTCGCCCAGGCCCAGCCCCTCGGCCCCGACCTGCCGGCCTTCGTCACCCACTGACTCAGCCGGGCTGCCGCACCGTCTCGTCGGCGAACAGGAACGACAGCAGCACGAACCGTTCGCCGGCGGTGACGTCAGCGACCTCGTGCAGCAGCGAGCCGCTGAACACGAGGGCCGCCCCGCGAGGGGGTCGGTACAGGTTCGGGCCGTACTCGGGGAAGCGCAGCTCGCCGCCCTCGTAGTCCTCCGACAGGTTCAGGGTCAGCGCGAACCGACGGTGTGCGGTGGTCGGGCTGAGGTTGTCGCGGTGCAGGCTGAAGAACCCGCGGTCCTCGGCGGTGTAGCGGCCGATCTTGAAGCCCTCGAACCGCTTGGGCCGGTAGTTGAAGCAGCGGGCGACCTCGACGAACAGCCGCCGGCCGATCGCGGTTGCGAGCGCCTGCATGCGGTCGGGGTCGCGCACGATGTGGTCGGCGCGGCGCTTGAGCTTGGCCTCCAGCCGTTCCCCGCGGGTGCTGCCCTCGTTGGTCTCCACGCCCGTCTCGGTGTGGTCGGTGTGCCACAGCGCGATGAGGTCGTCGCACTCCGCTGGCGACAGCACGTCGGGGACGATCAGCACGGGGGCCTGCATCCCCACGACCTGCGGTGCGGGGGTGGCAGCGTCGATGGCGTCCAGCTGCTGGCGGACCGCCGAGGCCACGTCGGCGGCCACCGCGACCCCGTCGGGGACCGCCCAGCCCTCCAGCACCCGCAGGGAGGGGTCGAGCAGGAACGCCACCGTGCGCCCGTCGGTGCGGTAGGCCGCGGCGGCGCGGCCGTTGCGGTCCACCAGCACGGCGGGGTCCTCGGGACCGTCGAGGGCATCGGCGACCGTCTGCGGCCCGATCACGTGGACGGTGAGGCGCTCGTGGTCCGTCGACAGCGCAGCCGTCAGGTCGCGGACCGCGGCCAGCCCGTCGTCACGGGTGTGGACCAGCAGCGCCGGCCGGCCACCCGCGTGGGCGTAGTAGTGCGTCGGGGTGCCCTGCGGGGTCGGCAGCACCATGTCGGGTGCCCGTTCACCGCGCTGGAGTCCCGGCCGGTTCTCGTGGGTGTGGTGGGTGTCGTCGGCCATCCCCGCGACCCTAGCGGCCATCGCGGCCGTGGGTCGTAGGCTCCTGTTCCTCGATGACCGGGTTCGCGGTCGCCAGCCCGAGTGCTCCAGGGCGATGATGACCCCTGGCGATGTCGCCCGAACCACCAGCCGTGCTCGTCACCCGCGAGCACCCTCGACGAGGGTCGGCAGTCAAGGAGAATCACCTCGTGACAGCACACACGCAATCGCGCGTCCATCTCGGCTATTCGAGGGGGCAGGCAGGACGGTCGGGTCGCCGCTGCCGGCTGGTGGCAGCCGCAGTGATCGCCATCGTCACCCTTGCTGGGTGCGCCAGCGCCTCGGATCCTGCGTCCGGGGACAACCCGGTCCTCGAGGGAGCCGGTGACGTCGCGCTCGGCGCCGACCTGTACGCGGCGAACTGTGCCCAGTGCCACGGCACCGATGCGACCGGTACCGATCAGGGACCGCCGTTCGTCCACGACGTCTACGTCCCCTCCCACCACGCCGACGGGGCCTTCCTGCTGGCCGTGCGCAACGGCGTCCAGCCACATCACTGGGACTTCGGTCCCATGCCGCCTCGACCGGGCCTCAGCGACCAGGACGTCGCCGACATCGTGGCCTACGTCCGGTCCGTCCAGCGCGATGCGGGCCTGATCGA